>JAKQKQ010000129.1 GCA_029560585.1 Verrucomicrobiota bacterium
GTAATACACCTGCCCGGCCGTCCCCTGCTTGATTCGCGTCAATCGGTCGATGTTTTCGATCTTGTATTCCGCTTCCACATAGACCACTCCTCCCTCACAGAGAAGGCCCGGCAGCAACGGCCCCATCCGCTCGATCCAGCCAGCCCGGTAGGGAGGGTCGAGAAAGACCACGTCGAAGCCGTGATCGGCGGAACGGGCGAATTTTAGCGCATCGCCCCGCACAATCCGTACACATGACGCCTGCAGGGTCTTTGCATTGGCCTGAAGGGCACCCCAGGCGACCGCATCCTGCTCGATCATCATCACCTGAGCAGCCCCCCGGGAGGCTGCTTCGAAACCCAGAGCACCGCTGCCCGCAAAGAGGTCAAGACAGGTCTTTCCGTGCAGATCCTGCCCCAGCCAGTTGAACAGGGTTTCGCGGACCCGGTCGGGCGTGGGGCGCAAGCCCTTGACGAGACTGACGTCGATGAGGCGGGAGCGCCATTCCCCGCCGATGATGCGGATCCGGCTCAACGGGCGGCTCCACCACGGGCAGCGGGTTTGTCCCCATCCCCACCCACCACCACGGTCACGAGGCGCTCGGGCGACACATGACGCCGGAAGGCATCGCGGATCTGGGCCGCCGTGACAGCCGACACCTTGGTCCGATAGGTATCCAGATAGTCGAGGGGCAAACCGTAACTACCGATTACCGCCACCTGCTCCAGCATCTTGCGGTTGGAGTCGAGACGCAGGGCGAAGCCATTGATCAGATTCTCCTTGGCCGCCTTCAACTCGCTCTCGGTCGGCCCGTCCTTGACGAAGGCGGCCACGGTTTCGGAAACCACCTTGAGGGCATCATCGGTCTGGCTGCCCTTGGTCTGCAGCCCGATCTGGAAGGGACCGACGCTGCGCTGCGGCGAAAAATAGCTATACACGCTGTACGCGTAGCCACGCTTCTCCCGCACTTCCCGGGTCAGCCGGGAGACGAAGCCCCCCCCACCCAGAATGTAATTGCCCACCACGAGAGGGAAGAAGTCCGGATCGCCACGACGGATACCGGGTTGGCCCACGGCAATGTGGGCCTGCGCCGACGGATTTGGCACACGGATCGTGCCGCCCGCGGGGGCGGCAGCATCGACGGGTGGCGCTGGCAACGCGCCCGCGGGCAGGGCGCCGGTGAGTCGGACCGCGATAGCCTCGGCGTCACTGCGCGAGACATCGCCGACGATGCTGACCACCGCCCCGGCCGCCGTGTAGTGCCGACGATGGAAATCCACCAGATCTTCACGGGTGAGGGAGGCCATGGTGTCCACCGACGGCAGGCGCCCATAGGGATG
>JAKQKQ010000179.1 GCA_029560585.1 Verrucomicrobiota bacterium
GACTCCGGTCGGCCTTCGCTACGCTCCGGCCTCCCTGCGTCCCGCACCCCCAGCCGGCACAAGAAGACAACGGACAACAAACAAAGAAAGGGGACATTCTCTCGTGAGTTAACAGGGGGACATTTCTAAAGAGTTTTGACATTGACAGCCACAACCACTTGCAATATGAATTTAATATACGAAAACGTTCAGTAAAGAAATGTGCGTGAGGTCGATTAAATGAAGGGGAAAGTACTGATCTCGGTGCTGGGCTTGGTGGGCATCGTCGTCCTGCTGGGTGGCATCAAGGCGCTACAGATCGGGGCGATGGTGGCGCAGGCCGAACGCATGGTTCCCCCGCCCGAATCGGTCGCGACGGCGAAGGTCACGCGTCGCCCGTGGCAGGCCGAGTTGCACGCCATCGGTTCCTTGAATCCCGTGCAGGGCGTCATGATCAGCGCCGAGTTATCTGGCGTTGTGCGAAAAATCGGTTTCGAGAATGGCGCGGTCGTTCGCAAGGGTGATCTACTGGTTCAATTGGATACGGATCTGGAGGAGGCGCAACTGCGCTCCGCCGAGGCACAGGCCGAACTGTCGAAGTTGGACTTGGACCGCGCGAAGCAATTGCGGGCCGATCGGACCATCGCGCAATCCGAATTGGATACGGTGGACTCGCGCCACAAGCAGGCCGTTGCCCAGGTCGAGGCGCTTCGCGCCACCATCGCCAAGAAAACCCTCACGGCCCCGTTCTCGGGCCGGGCGGGCATCCGAAAGGTGAACCTGGGACAATTTGTCGACGCGGGTAAACCAATCGTGTCCCTCCAATCCACCGATCCGATCTACGCGGATTTCCACCTGCCACAGCAGCGATTGGCCGATCTGCGCACCGGCCTGGCCGTGAACCTAAGGACCGACGCGTTCCCCGATCGCGCGTTCGATGGCACCCTCAGCGCGATCAATGCCGAGGTCGATGAGGCCACCCGCAACGTCCATCTCCAGGCCACGATACCGAACCCGGATGGGGCCCTGCGCCCCGGCATGTTCGTGCGCGTCGCCGTCGTACTGCCCAACAAAGAAAACGTCCTGACGATCCCCGCCACCTCGGTTCTCTACGCCCCATACGGCAACTCCGTCTTCGCGATCGAAGATGCCCCGGCCGGCGGCAAGATCGTGCGCCAGCGGTTCGTTCGCCTCGGCCCGACGATCGGGGATTTCGTCGCCATCAGCGAGGGCCTCAAGGAGGGCGAGGAGATCGTGTCGGCGGGCGCCTTCAAACTCCGCGGCGGGATGCACGTCTCTGTCAACAATGCGATAGGCCCGGAGTCCCGCCTGCAACCGGAGCCCGACGACACCTGACCGCCACCGCCCGGCGACCCGTCGGACTTTCGGAAGTCCACCGGGCCGCCTGGAAGCAGGACCGCCCAAACATGCAGGCCTCGTTCACAGACATATTCATCCGGCGCCCGGTCCTCGCGATCGTGGTGAACGTGGTCATCGTTGTTGCGGGCCTCCAGGCGATCAGCGGGCTCAACGTCCGCCAGTACCCGCGCAGTGAGAACGCCACGATCACCGTCACCACCGTCTACGTCGGCGCCAGCGCCGACCTCGTGCGCGGCTTCATCACCACCCCGCTGGAGCGCGCCATCGCGGCGGCAGACGGCATCGATTACATTGAGTCCGAGAGCGCCCTCGGGCTCTCGACCATCAGGGTCCGCCTCAGGCTCAACTACGACTCCACCAAGGCGCTCGCCGAGATCAGCTCCAAGGTCGATCAGGTCCGCGGCGACCTGCCCCCCGAATCCGAGGTGCCGGTCATCAACATCGAGTCCGCCGATTCCCAGTTCGCCTCGGCCTACCTGAGCTTCACCTCCGACATCCTCAAGGAAAACGAGGTCACCGACTATCTGGTGCGCGTGGTCCAGCCGCGCCTCACCGCCGTCAAGGGTGTCCAGCGGGCCGACATCCTGGGCGGGCGCACTTTCGCCATGAGGATCTGGCTCAAACCCGATCGCCTCGCCGCCCTCAACATCAGCCCGGCGCGTGTCCGGGCCGCGCTTGCCGCCAACAACTATCTCGCGGCCGTCGGCCAGACCAAGGGCGCGCTCATCTCTGTCAACCTCACCGTCAACACCGATCTCAGCACCGTCGAGGAATTCAAGAAACTCGTCATCCGGGAAAGCGGCGGGGTCATCGTGCGGCTCGAGGATGTCGCCGACGTCGTGCTGGGCGCCGAGAATTACGACGCCCTGGTCCGCTTCTCCGGCCAGCGCGCCGTGTTCATGGGCATCTGGGCGCTCCCCAACGCCAACACGATCGACGTCATCCGCCGCATCCGCCAAGAGCTGTCGCTTGTCGAAAAGGAACTCCCGTCCGGGATGACGGCCGGCGTCGCCTACGATGCCACCAAATACATCAACGACGCCATCCGCGAGGTCATCAAGACGCTGAGCGAAACCCTGCTGATCGTGGCCATCGTCATCTTCCTTTTCCTCGGCTCGCTGCGCTCCGCCCTCATACCGGTCGTCGCGATCCCGGTCTCTCTTATCGGCGGCGTCTTCCTCATCCAGATCTTCGGCTTCACCATCAATCTGCTCACCCTGCTCGCCATCGTGCTCTCGGTCGGGCTTGTCGTCGACGACGCGATCGTCGTAGTGGAGAATGTCGAGCGCCACCTTCGCGAGGGACAGAAGCCGATGCAGGCGGCGTTGCTCGGCGCGCGCGAACTCGTCGGCCCAATCATCGCGATGACCACGACGCTGGCCGCCGTCTATGCTCCCATCGGCCTCCAGGGTGGTCTCACGGGCTCGCTCTTCCGCGAGTTCGCCTTCACGCTGGCGGGCGCCGTCACCATCTCGGGGGTCGTTGCGGTCACCCTTTCGCCCGTGATGTCCTCGGCCCTGTTAAACCCGGAGCGCGAGGACCGCGGCCTGACGGGCCGCATCAACCGGGATTTCGACCGCCTCAAGGCCCTGTATGGTCGCGTGCTCGGCGCGACCCTGGAGGCACGCCCAGCCGTGTATGTCGTCTGGCTGGGCCTCGGATTGCTCTGCTTCCCCATGTTCAAGATGTCGCCCAAGGAACTCGCCCCCCTTGAGGACGAGGGCGTCATCTTCGGCATTATCGAGGCGTCCGCCAACGCGACTATTGACCAGACGATCATCTACGCCGACGCCGTCAATCAGATCTTCATGAGCATCCCGGAGACGAGCCACACCTTCCAGCTCACCCAGCCCAGTGCCGGTTTCGCCGGGATGGCCACCCGACCGTGGGGCGAGCGGAAGCGCAGCGTCTTTAAGATCCTCCCCGAAGTCCAGGCCAAGCTCCATCCGGTCCCGGGCATTCGGATCATGCCCGTCACGCCCCCCTCGCTGCCGGGCGGCGGCCAGTTCCCTGTCGAGTTCGTCATCGCCGCCACCGCCGAAGCGCCAAGGATCCTCGAATTCGCCAAACAGATCCAGCAGGCCGCCACAGCCAGCGGGATGTTCGCATTTCCGCCAATCCTAGACACCAAGATCGACCAGCCGCAGGCCGAGATCGTACTGGATCGTGACAAGGTTGCCTCGCTCGGCCTCGACCTGGGCCTCGTCGGTGCCGATATCGCCGCCATGACCGGCGGCAACTATGTCAATTGGTTCAACATCGCGGGCCGCAGCTACAAAGTCATCCCCCAGATCAAGCGCGTCGGTCGCCTCCAGCCCGAGCAGATCCAAGATATCTACGTCACCGGCTCGGGGGGCCGCCTCGTCCCGCTCGCCACCGTCGCAAGCCTCACGAACACCACCCAGCCCCGCACTCTCAACCGTTTCCAGCAGCTCAATGCGGTCAAGATCAGCGGCGTCGCCATACGCCCCCTCGACGAGGCACTCCGATTTCTCGAAGCGGAGGCCGCCAAGATCCTTCCCGACGGCTACAACCTCGACTATACGGGGGAATCCCGCCAGCTCCGCACCGAGGCCGACCGCTTTCTTCCGGCGCTCGCCCTGGCCCTCGTGATGATCTTCCTGGTGCTCGCGGCCCAATTCAACAGTTTCCGCGATCCTTTCATCATCCTGCTTGGCTCCGTCCCCCTCGCCATGTTTGGCGCCCTCCTCTTCACCTTCCTCAAGATCCCCGATCCCAATCTCCCCTACTGGACCAACGGCTGGACCACCACGCTCAACATCTATTCGCAGGTCGGGCTCGTCACCCTCGTCGGACTCATCTCAAAGAATGGCATCCTGATCGTGGAGTTCGCCAACGAACTCCAGCGCAAGGGGCTCGCCAAGCTCGACGCTGTGCGCGGTGCCGCCGCCACCCGCCTCCGCCCCGTTCTTATGACCAGCGTCGCCACCGTCTTCGGCCATCTGCCCCTCACCCTCGTCACCGGCGCCGGCGCCCACGCCCGCAATTCCATCGGCCTCGTCCTCGTCGGCGGCATGGCCATCGGCACCGCATTCACCCTCTTCGTCGTCCCCTCCCTTTACATGCTCATCGCCAGAGACCACCGGGACGAGGCCGAATCCCCGTAGGGTTTGTGCCACCGCAGTCCAAAACCCTCCGGGCCCGGATCCTGGGTCGGGGCACGAGCCGCGCCCGCGAACAGCGCCCGAAGTTTCTGGTCAGAACCCCAGGGTCTCTCGAACGAACTCGCGGCTGATGCGGAAGCTCTCGCGCAGCGGACGCGTGGGCGCGAAATCCCGTTCGTGGGCGAGCTCGATGACCGCCTCGCCGGAGAAATGAATGCGCTCAAGCGCCCGACCGATGGCCCGATAATCCATGTCGCCCTCGCCGATCGCCTCGGACCACCGGCCGTCGGCCTTTTGGTCTCGGAGATGCAGGAACACGATCCTCGCGCCAAATCTTTCGATGAAAGTGACGGGATCGACGCCGGCGCGCAGGAGCCAGTTGAGGTCGGGGCCGAGTTTAGCCTCCTGCACACGCTCCAGCGTCCCAAGGAGATCGCGCATGCCATCCTTGACCTCGTAGGTGTGGTTGTGGAGGTTGAGGACCACCCCGTTTTTCGCGCAAATGTCCATGATGGCCTTCACGCACTCGGCCTGGGCGTCGAGCTGTTCGACGGTCTTCTGTCCCTTCGCGGCCCCGACGGACGTGCCCAGCGTCCGGCCCCCCAGTTGCGCGAGCCGGGGAACCACGAGGCGAGCATCCCCGATGATTTCCGCGTGTTTCGCGCGATCCCACATGTTGCCGCCGAACGACGCACCGATCACGGGGAGCCCGTGCTTCTCGGACAGCGCGCGGATCCTGGCGACGGCATCATCGGGCCGCAGGGCCGTGGCCATGAGTTCGATGCCATCGAGACCCGCGTACGCCATGTCGGCAAAGATCTGCTCCAGGGCGGGCGTTACGTCGTTCCCGGGGAGTTTCGCCGCATAGACCCACGGATGGCCGCCAATCCGGACATGCCGCCCATCACCGCCATGCTGATGACCCCCGCAACCGGGCAGGCACCCTGCCGCCGTGGCCAGCGCACCCACAAACTCGCGTCGGGTCCAACGGAACGCTCTCTCTGGGATCATCGCCGTCTCTCTCGTTTCGCTCATTTGTGAAACCTGAAATCGGTAGGCCCTCCCGATCATCCACCCCCAGATAGAAAGGCCGTCAGGGGACTGGAAGCCGAAGCCTGGGCTGTGGCACCTTGCAGGCCGATCTCGTGGGCAAGGCGGCCGGCTTCGACGGCCGCCTTGAACGCACGCCCCATCCCGATGGGATCCGGGGCGACGGCCACGGCGGTATTGACGAGCACGGCGTCCGCGCCCATCTCCATAGCTTCGGCCGCGTGCGACGGGGCACCAATCCCCGCATCCACCACAACGGGAACCCGCGATTGCTCAATTATGATCGCGATCTGGTCGCGCGTGCGCAGCCCCCGGCTGGAACCGATCGGCGCACCGAGCGGCATCACGGCCGCACAGCCCGCCTCCTCAAGGCGTTTGGCGAGCACCGGGTCCGCGTTGATATACGGTAATACCGTGAACCCCTCCTCCACCAGAGTCTCGGCCGCTTTCAGGGTCTCAATGGGATCCGGCAGCAAGTACTGCGGGTCGGGATGGATCTCCAGTTTCACCCATTTCGCCAAACCCGCAGCCACGCCGAGCCGCGCCAACCTGACCGCCTCCCTCGCATCCATGGCCCCACTCGTGTTGGGAACGACGAGATAGCGGTCGCCCTCGAGAAACTCCAAGATGTTCGCGTAGGGATCCTGGCGCCCCGAAAGATCCGCGCGCCGCAACGCCACCGTCACGAGCGCAGTCCCCGATGCGGCCAGCGCATCGCGCATGAGAGGCAGAGACCGAAACTTCCCCGTGCCCATGAACAACCGCGAACAGAATTCTCTGCCGGCTATCCGCAGCGATGGGGCCAGCGGCCCCCGCGCCCCGTTGCCAAAAGTCTCCCCCTCCCCCTCCGGTCCAACGCGCCGATCACTCATGGTGCGGGCCCAGCTCCATATGGTTTCGGATCACGCTCGACCCGGGCGTACCCCGCCGCCCTCAAGGCCGACTCGATCCGCCCCCGCATCCCCGGATCGTCGTAGGAACCGAACTCCTCTCGCGCAAACTCGATCCTGGCCAGATCCCCATGGTCTCTGACCCGGAAAATCTTGAACCCCATAGTCCGAAGCGCCGTCTCGCCGCGCTCCACCCGGACGAGCGCCTCCAGCGTGACCGGCGTGCCATGCGGAATCCGCGATGACAGACATGGCGATGCGGGTTTCTCGGCCGTGGGCAATCCCATCGCCCGCGACGCCTCCCGTATCTCCCCCTTGGTCAACCCCGCATCCCGCAGCGGCGCCGCCACCTCGAATTCCTCCGCCGCCCTTCGCCCCGGGCGCACCTGTCGCATGTCGTCCGAATTCTCTCCGTATGCCAGCACAGGAAAACCACGCTCCACCGCCAGGCCCTCCATGACCGTGAACAGCGCCGACTTGCAGAAATAGCAACGGTCCGGGGTATTCGCCAAGTATTGGGGGTCGGAGAATTCGTCGGTGTGCACCACGTCGACCCGGGCCCCAATGTTGCCCGCCAATTCGAGGGCAGCCGAAAGCTCTCCCCGGGCCAGGCTGGGCGAATCGGCGATCACCCCAAGACAGCTCGCACCCAGCGCCGCGTTCGCGCGGGCCAGCAGAAAGGCGCTGTCCACACCGCCCGAATACGCGACCATCACCCGCCCGTAGCCGGAAAGCAGCCGGTCCAGCAATTGGAGTTTTTCGCTCACCGGCGAAAGCTAGCAGCACGGCACGCTTTGGAAAGCCCCCGAACCGTCAATCTTCCATCGCCCCACAGGCCGAGTCCCGGAGGTTTGGATTTCGGTTGCGACTGCGCCACCTGTGGGCAGACTTATCATGTTGCTAATGCGCCACAAAGTCATGCGGATGAGATCGGGGCTGTCGCTTTGCCGATCGAGTGTCGGCCCGTGCTCCGGGGACTGAAGACCTCCTTATGTCCTCGCAAAGGAGCTACACGGATCGGATAAAGGCGCTGGTCTCCCGCCCGCCCGGAGCGGGACCGCCCACCCCCACGCGGCCAGCGGCGCCGGCCCCTGGAGACACGGCACGCGAAACGGCCTCCAAGCCGCCTTCCGGGCCCATCGTCTTCTCGACGACGAAACTCAAGAAGGACAGACCCAAGCACAAGATCGGCGCGAGGGCCATCCTCCGCGGCCGCCGTTCCCTGCCGGCAAACGACTGGCGGGTGATCGCCCTGACGGTGGCCTCCGTCGCCCTGGCGACTCTCTCTCTTGCCCTAGTCTGGATCTTGGCGGTCATCCGGCCGAAGATGCAGGCTCACATCGCCCAACAGCAGAGCCAGCTCGAGGTTGAAGCCCAAAAGACCAAGGACCTGCAGGCCTCGCTGGAAGCCAAGGAACAGGAACTGATCCGAGCGCACTCGGCGGTCGGCACGCTCCGGATCACCACGGAACCCGCGGGAGCGATGGTCACATTCGCCGGCAGATCGGCCCTCAGTCCCACCAACTTGGAGGCCATCACCCTCGGCACCTATACCCTGACGGTGCAGCTGGAGGGGTATACGGATTTCAGCGAGACCATCGCCTTGACCAACGATGTCCCGGTCGCCCGATCCGTGCAACTCATCCCCAGCACCGGCCAGCTCCTGATCGAATCAGAACCCACCGGCGCCTTCTTTACCATCAAACACAAGGGCCAAGTCGTCCAGACAGGTCAGGCGCCCACCATGGTCAAAGACTTGCGCGTCGGGGAATACACCCTGGTCCTGAAGAAGGGCGAGGCGGAGCATATCGAAAATATCCAGATCGCACACAGTCAGACCAAGGAGATCCACTTTCGATTCCGGCTCGGTCGGCTGCGGGTGGAATCCGATCCCCCCGGCGCCGGCGTCATGATCAAGGGCCACAGCATCGGAAAGACACCGCTGCTTCTGACCGAAGTCCCGGAGGGACCCGTCGAACTGGAACTCAGGCTCCACAAGTTCCTGCCAAAACGTCTGACCGCACAGGTAGCCTCCGACCAAGAGGCGCTCGTTTCCGACAGGCTCGAACCGAACCTCGGCCCGCCATGCGGCAAAGACTTCACCTCCTCCGTCGGACTCGACATGGTCTGGGTCTCTCCCGGTTTCTGGGTCAGCAGGCATGAGGTGACCCAAGCCCAGTACATCTCGGTCATGGGTTCCGACCCGAGCAGCATGAAGGGCCCGCTCCGGCCCGTCGACTCGGTCACGTGGAATCAAGCCGTGGCGTTCTGCGACAGGCTGACGCAGGCCGAGGATGCCGCCGAATCCTTGCCAGCCGGCTTTCGATTCACCCTGCCCACCGAGACCGAATGGCTCGGTTTCGCCGGTCCCCCACATGCAAGTGGGGTGGCGGTTCTCGGATCGGCCATTGGCACGACCGACGTAACCCGCACGCCCGCCAACGGGCTCGGCCTCAGGGGTGTCTGGGGCAATGTCTGGGAATGGTGCCTCGATTCCTCGGGCAATGGGCGAGTCCTTCGCGGCGGCGGCTGGACTCCGATCTACGACGGCCTGAAGCAGATAACCGATCGCACCGTGGCCCCCGACAGCGAGACCAATCCCAGCTTCGGGTTCCGCGTGATCCTGAAGCCGACTCGAAAATAGTCGCCAGGGCACCCCAGCCCCCATAATGCGACCTTCCCTATTGCCTCGGCCAACGCCACACTGGTGGCCCCTATGAGTTGGCG
Organism: Verrucomicrobiota bacterium; assembly: GCA_029560585.1. Lineage (GTDB taxonomy): Bacteria > Verrucomicrobiota > Verrucomicrobiia > JADLBR01 > JADLBR01 > JADLBR01. The sequence goes on from JAKQKQ010000179.1 coordinate 9,152, forward strand.
TTTAGATCCCAAAAAGACGGCCTTCGCGGTCATCGACATCCAAGAAAAGCTCATACCCGTGATCGCGGGCAAAGATCGCGTGGTCGCAAAGGCCGTCCAGATGGCCCGGATCGCAAAACTCTTTGGCATCCCAGTATTTGTGACCGAGCAGACACCGGACAAACTCGGCCCCACTGTCCCCGACGTGCTGGCCGCGATCCCCTCCCCCAGCCCGCTCGCGAAAACGACGTTCTCTGCGGCCCCCATCCTGCCGCTGGATATGCCCAAATGCATCCTCGTGGCCGGCATCGAGACCCATGTGTGCGTGCGCCAGACAGTCTACGACCTGAGAGTGCGGGATCACGTCGTGTATGTCCTTGCCGACGCCGTGGGGTCCAGGGCCACCGCCGACCACGACATCGCCCTGGCAGAATTGCGGTCCGACAAGGTCCTGATCACCTCGGTGGAGGCCGTGGCGTGGGAGATGCTCGATTCCTCTGATAGCAAACTCTTCCGCCCTGGCCTTGCGATCCTCAAATAGGCCGCTGTCCTATCCCACCGCTGGCGGTAACCCAACATTATAACACCCGAAAGCCACCGACCTCAAAACGAGGATTTTTTGTTTCCCAACGAGCGCGAAGTCGGGCAGATTGGCCACGAGGCAATATCCATGAAAGCCAAACAGTTCCTACCCGTACTGCTCCTGGTCGCAGGCGCCGGACTCGCCCCGGTGTCGGCCCAAGAGACCCCAGCGAAACCCCTGCCCACATCCACGGAGTCGGGCGAAAAGAGCCTGTTGTCGGTCGTCCGAAAGGGCGGCTGGGCCGTGATCCCGCTGGTCGGCCTGTCTGTCTTCACGGTGACCTTCATCGCCTACTCGTTCCTGACTATACGCCGCGGGACCGTCGTGACGCGGAAATACCTGGCCTCGGTGGACGCCTACCTCAAGAGCAAGGACTACCTCGGCCTGGTCGCCCTCAGCAGCCATGAGGGGCAAGCGTTGGCGCGGGTCGTCCACGCGACTCTGGAGTTCGCCACACGCAATCCCGGTGTCCGATTCGCGGTCCTCAGGGAAATCGCCGAAACCGAGGGAAGCCGCCAGACTGCCGACATGTTCCAACGGGTGAGCTACCTCTTCGATGTCGGCATCATAGCTCCCATGCTCGGCCTCGCCGGCACCGTCACCGGTATGATCACCAGCTTCCACGTCATCGGCATCGACCCCGAGGGCATGCGACCCGCGATGCTCGCAAATGGCGTCGCAGAGGCCCTGATCGCCACCGCGGGCGGCCTCGTCGTAGGCATCCCCGCCATGATCTTCTACTCCGTCCTCAAGGGGCGGGCCAGCGCGCTCGTCTCCGAACTGGAAGCCCAGACGACCAATTTCTTGGCCTATCTTGAACTGCAGCACGATCCGCGCGGCCATGTGGATCGCCAGCCACCGCCACCCCCAGGAGCCCACAAGGCCTGAGGCACCCACGCGATGAACTTCCGCAGGCAGATCACGCTCCAACCGGCAGGGTTCAATATCACCCCGCTGATCGACATCCTGCTCGTCCTCATCATCTTCTTCATCCTCACCTGGAACTTCTCGCGCGACGAGCGAGACATGGCCGTCCGCGTGCCCACCGCAACCCAGGCCGAGGAGAGCAAACCCCGGCCGGGCGAGATCATCCTCAATGTCCGGAATGACGGATCCGTCGTGCTCAACCAGCGCACCATGGACGAGGCATCGCTCAAAGAAGTCCTCAAACAAGTCTCGAAAGATTTTCCCAACCAACCAATCATTATTCGGGCCGACCGGCAGGTGGCGTACGAACACGTGATCAAGGTCTTGGATGTCTGCCGGGCGGCAAGCATCTACAACGTCGCATTCGCCACCGCCCGGGAGCGCCCCTGAGGCGGCGCCCATGGGCGATCGGTTGATCCCTGCGGGCGTCGCGCTTTTGGTGGTGACCCTGTCGCTCGGGTCCCGTCCCCTGCTGGCCCAGCAGATGGTGTTTCCCGGCGCCCCCGCGGCACAGCCAACCTTTGACCCCGATAAAGAGCTGCGCACCCTCAACGCGCTCTTCATTGGCAAGGAATTCGCGCAGGCCGCGGCGGGATACATAGATTTCCTGCGGGATTACCCCGCCAGCCCCGCCGCAGAAGAGGTCTACTACAAGCTGGGGGACTGCTACCGGCAGTTGGGCAGAACGGCCGATGCCGTCGACGCGTTCGATCGGCTGCTGAAACAATTCCCGAAGGGCCCTTACTCGCCATTCGCGCTGGCCCGAAAGGGAGAAGTGCTGCTGGAGGGGGGACGCCCCGCGGAGGCCATGGTCCTTTTCGACGAAGTCCTCGCGCGGGCGGAATCGCCCGGCCTCCAGCTCAACGCGAAATTCTCGAAGGTGAGGGCGCTGCGCGCGCTGGGCCGCGCCCGAGATGCCGTCCCGCTGCTCGAGGAACTCGCGTCGGTGGAGGACAACAATCCCTATCGGGCCTATGCCGCACTCTCGCTGGCCCGATACCTGGAAAGCGAAGGCAAACCCAACGAAGCAATGGGCCTGTATCAGGTGGCGCTTCAAATCGCCCAAGAACCGGCGTTGCGGGCCGAGGCCGGCGTCCGGGCGGGAAACATCGCCTGCCAACTCAAGGATTGGAACGAAGCCGCAAGCCTTTTCGAGACCATCCGGCGACTGTCCGCACCAGACGAGTGGCACAGGTTCGCCAATCTGGGAATCGTCCGGGCGCGCTTTTCCGCCGGTCAGTACGATGCGGTCCTCCAGCTCTACCCCGAGGTCAAGACCATGCTACCATCGGGGACCGAGGCCGAAGCCCTCTACGCCTACGCGAATTCGCTGCGCCTGCGCGGCCGGCAGGCCGATGCCGCCGCCGCCTACCAGCGCATCCTCGATGCCGATGCCAAATCCGCGTTCGCCGAACCCGCCGCCTACGAACGCATACTCTGCCTCTCGTCCACCGCCGCCGAGGAGATCGGGCAGGCGGCCGAAGCCTTCCTCAAACAGTTCCCCTCCTCCGATAAACTCCCAGCGATCCGGTATGTCCGCGCGAATTTTCTCTTCGACCGCCGGGGCTTCGCCGAGGCCATCCCCCTACTGGAACAGATCGTGCGCGACGGGAAGCCCGAATCGGCCCAGGAAGTCAGCCTGTTCCGCCTCGGCTGGGCCTTGCATGCCGGCCAGCGCTGGAAAGAGTCCGCGGATGCCTACGGCAAGCTTCTCGCCCGTTTTCCGAAGACTCGATTCGCCCCGGACGCCCTCTGGCAACTGGGGTCGGCCCACGAGCAAATGAAGGAACCGGAGGCCGCCATCGCGGCATGGTCGCAGCTCGCCGAGCGATTCCCGGATTCGGAGCAGGGCCGATCGGGTCTCTTCCAAATGGCCCTGCTCGAAGCCCGCGAGGGTCGCTTCCCCGATTCCCGTCGGCACCTCGGAGAATTCCTCGACCGAAATCCGTCGCCTGATGGAAGAGCCGACGCCCTCTACTGGCGGGGCTGGGCCGCTTTCGAGGCGCAGGATTACGCCGCCGCCGTCACGGACCTTCTCGCCGCCCGCGACGCCAAACCGGAATGGTACGGCCCCGCCACCGAACGCCTTGTGTTCGCCACGTATAAACTCCAGCGCCCAGAGGAACTCGCCCAGCACGTGCGGGAATGGGATGTGTGGCTGGCCAGACATCCGGGCGAGGGCCAGGCCACCAACCCGGCCGCCATCCTCTGGCTCGCCAATGCGCTGGCCGCCAAGGGACTCTGGGAAGACGCCGAGATATTCCAAGCCCGAGTCGCCGAGAGCGGCATCCCCGCCCTTCGCGCCGATGGTCTCCTCGGTGCCGGCCGCGCCCAGCTCAAGCTGGGCAAATTCGCCTCGGCCGTGCGCACCTACGAGGCCTTCCGATCGGAGAATCCCGATCGGGCGAACGATGCGAGGGTCATGCTCGATCTGGCCCGCGCTTACGTCGGCGCGGGACGCGCCTCCGAGACATCGGCTCTGGCGCAGCAGGTGATGCGGGAGCATCCAGAGGGAGAGATCAACGCCGAGGCGCGGATTCTCCTCGGCGACGCCCTCATGGCCCTTGGCCAGGCCGATGAGGCCGCGAAGTATTTCTCGTCCGTAACCCTGCTCTATGATCTTCCCGCCTTCACCCTCGAGGCACTCTCCAAGGCGGCCGAAGCGCACGAGCGCGCCGGCAACAAGGCGGAGGCGGAGAAGTTCCGCAAGGAGTGGGCCGAACGGAGGGCCAAAGCCCAGCATTCGCCCGCCCCCCCGGGTGGAAAGAAGTGAGACTCGCACAGGCGGCGCACCAATGACTTTTTGTCGCCCTGCACGCCGCAGATGCTATGTTTAAGAGTAGGAATTGAATCATGGCCACCGCACGAGCCACCCGTCAGATGCTGAGTGAACCGCCCGCGCCAACGGGGGGCCTGTATCGACCGGAAACCACCACCCTCCCCTCCAACCGCAAGTTCATAGTAACCGCGCTCATCGTGGCCATTGTCCTCCACGCCACGGCGATCATCACCGCCTACTTCTGGAAACTCGACAACTGGACCCTGGATCGCCTCGCCCTCATCGGGCCCCGCATCTTCCGCATCGCCGACCTCGACGCCGAATCCAGCCAGATGGCCAGCACCCGCCCGGCAGGGCCCATTATCCAGCGCAAGCCCGGGGCCCCAACCCAGGTCACGCCCCCACGCACGGACCGGCGAGCCTTCGAAACCGCCTTCGTCAACATCCTCCCCCGAGCAGAGAATAAGCCCCCAACGGCGGCCGGCGAGAGCCCCATCGCGGCCCTCCCAGAAGCCAGCGTCCCCACGCTGCTGCCGTACGCCGATCAGGGCAATTATAAGGTCGGTCCCGTGGCCCCCGTGGGCCGTCCCGGTGGCCCACCCGATGCCGCCATTGACCCGGGCGTCCCACCCACGTCCTTTGATCTCCCCGACATGCTTCCCGGCGGCACGGCCGCCGAACAACTTCCGACGATCCCGGGGGGCGGCATCGGCATAGGGGGCGGCGAGGGCGCCGGCGCCCTTCCCAAATTCACGGAGATCGAGAAACTCCCGCCCGAGCAGATCGAGAAACTCATCGTCAGTCCCCAGGGCCTCATCATTCGCCTTTCGAACGAGGTCCTCTTCGACTTCAACTCCGATGCGCTCCGCCCCGAGGCCTTGCCCGTGCTGGAGAAAGTGGCCGAGCTCATCGCGCGCTACCCGGGCTGCAGCGTCGCCGTCGAAGGGCACACGGACACCATCGGCGAGGAGCGCTATAATCAGGATCTATCTGAGCGGCGCGCGTTCCGCGTCGGCCAGTGGTTCCGCGACCGGCAACTTAGGGTCGGCGCGCTGGACATGTATGGTTTTGGCGAATCCCGTCCAATCGTCACCCCACTGGGCGACAGGGACCAGCAGCAGCTCAATCGTCGCGTGGAGATCCACATCAAGGCCCACCGACCCGTCCTCCCCTCCAATCCGCCCGCCGCCTTACCGCCCAAGATGGGGCGCTGACCTGAATCTTCACGCCGCGCCCGAGACCGTGGGGCGGACAATCCTGTCCGCCAACCCACGATGTGGCAA
>JAKQKQ010000182.1 GCA_029560585.1 Verrucomicrobiota bacterium
CCTTGCCTCGGCCCATCCGCACCCCGACGCCCCTCCCCTGGTTTTCTTGCACGAGGGCCTCGGCTCCATCTCCATGTGGCGGGATTTTCCCCAACGCCTGGCCGACGCCACCGGCTGCGCCGCCATCCTCTATTCCCGCCACGGCTACGGCCGGTCCACACCCCTGGCCGCTCCCCGCAACGTGCGCTATATGCATGAGGAAGCGCTCGAGACCTTGCCGGCCCTGCTTGACGCCCTTGATGTCGAGAAGCCCTTTCTGTTCGGGCACAGTGACGGCGGCTCCATCAGCCTGATCCATGCGGGGGGCGCCGGGCGTGATCTGACCGGTGTCATCGTGATGGCACCCCATGTGTTCGTGGAGGAGGTCGCCTTGGTCAACATTCGCGTGGCGGACGAAGCCTATCGGATGGGCGACCTGCGCAGCCGGCTGGCGCGCCATCATGGCGACGTGGATTCCGCATTCCGTGGCTGGAACGATATCTGGCTGCATCCCGAGTTTCGCGACTGGAACATCGAAGGTTACCTCCCCACCATCCCCTGCCCCGTTCTGGCGATCCAGGGCGAAGACGACGAGTACGGCACCATGGAGCAGTTTGAACGCATCGCGCGAGGAGCAAGGGATGTGGAACTGGTCAAGCTCGCCGACTGCCGCCACTCACCCCACAAGGACCAGCCGGAGGCCGTGATCGCTGCCGTGACTGGCTTTGTGGCCGATCTGCTCGCCCGGTAACTCCATCCACACGCTCCGAGTACATTCATGCGCGCCTATCTATGCAAGGCCTTTGGTCCCCTCGATACCCACGGCTGCTTTGAGCTGCCTGCCCCCCTTCCGGCCGACGATGAGGTCATCGTCGACGTGGCGGCCGCCGGGGTCAATTACTACGACACACTGATCGTCCAGGGCCGGTATCAGATCCGCCCGGCGTTCCCCTTCTCGCCCGGTGGCGAGTTCGCCGGAACAGTTTCGTCCGTCGGTGCGGCGGTGGACGGCTTTCATCCGGGGCAGCGGGTGCTCGCCTTCAATTCGTATGGCGGCTTTGCCGAGAGGGCGCGCGCCCGGGCAAGCCAGGTGTTCCCCCTGCCCGATGCCGTCAGCTTCGATCAGGCCGCGGCGGCCCTTGTGGCCTACGCCACGGCCTGGTTTGCGCTCCATGACCGGGGGCGCCTGCAAGCCGGAGAAACCGTGCTGGTGCTGGGGGCGGCCGGCGGTGTCGGGCTCGCGGCAGTGCAGATCGCCCATGCGGCCGGTTGCACCGTGATCGCAGCGGCGAGCACGTCCGAGAAGCTGGATCTGTGTCGTCAGTCTGGCGCCTCCATCGGCATCAACTACCGGGTTGAGGACCTCAAGGAAGCCGTCAAGTCAGCCACCGGGGGGCGCGGC
>JAKQKQ010000201.1 GCA_029560585.1 Verrucomicrobiota bacterium
CCCCTATCCCCGCTCCTCCCGGGGTCGCCGCCCCGCAGTGCCCAGACGCCTCAACATCTGGCCCATCCCGTCCGCCCATGCCCCCAATCGGCGGTGTCGGCGGTCGAACGCACCAGCCATTGGCTCGTCTTGCCGGTGAGCGGCCGCCGTGCCTTGGGCATGGATCCGCCTTGACTTGGTCCATCGACGACGGTCAGCATGTCGCGGCATTCCACACCATTGACTCCACCCAAATGACCCGCCCCATCGGGGCACGAGAGAGGCAACCGACCATGAAAAAGAGCAAGCCGATCTACCTGATTGCCAATGGCGACCTTCGCCTATCGGCCAACCAGAATTGCTGGGCCGCCCAAAGGGCGATGGAGGTTCAGGTCATCGCGGCCATCGAGCGCGAGGGATATAAAGTCATCCGCGGCCACGCGTGCGATGAGGCGAAAGGCCACGGTTTCATCGACAGCCAGAAGCGCGGGATGGCGGTCTTCCGGGATATTCCCTCCGACGCCCCCCTCGTGGTCGCGGAGGCCGTCTGGCAATACAGCCACCATATCCTCCATGGGCTCATCACCCACGGCGGCCCAATCCTCACGGTGGCCAACTGGTCCGGCACGTGGCCCGGCCTCGTCGGCATGCTCAACCTCAACGGCAGCCTCACGAAAGCCGGCGTAAAATACAGCACGCTCTGGAGCGAGGATTTCACCGACGAGTTCTTCGTCAAAGGACTGCGAGCATGGCTCCGTGACGACCGCGTCAAGCACCCCAAGAAGCACGTTCGGCCGTTCCGGCGATCCGACGCACCCCGGGGGTCCGCGAAACTCGGGCGCAAGCTCGCCGAAGAGCTGCTCCGCGACAAGGCCATCATGGGCGTCTTCGACGAGGGCTGCATGGGCATGTATAATGCCATCATCCCCGACGAGCTTCTCCACCCCACCGGCGTCTATAAGGAGCGCCTCTCACAATCGGCGCTTTACGCCAAAATGCTGACGGTCTCCGATATGGAGGCCCGCGAGACCTACCGCTGGATCGTCGATCGCGGCATGAGATTCCAATTCGGCACCGACGAGGCCACGGCGTTGACCGAGAATCAGGTCCTCGAGCAGTGCAAGATGTACATCGCCGCGCTGCGGATCGCCGACGAATTCGGCTGCGCTGCCATCGGCATACAGTACCAGCAGGGACTCAAGGATCTGGCCCCTGCTTCAGATCTGGTCGAGGGCCTTCTGAATAACTCCGACCGGCCGCCCGTCCGCCGCGAGAGATCCGTCGAAGAACTCTACGCCGGCCAACCGCTGCCGCACTTCAACGAGGTGGACGAGTGCGCCGGACTCGACGGCATGGTCACCCACCGGGTCTGGTCCGCCCTGGGCCTCCCGCCCGAAAACACGCTCCACGACATCCGCTGGGGACGCCATTACAAGGGCGATGGCATCGACGATTTCGTGTGGGTCTTCGAGATCTCCGGCGCCGCGCCACCCGCCCATTTCATCGGCGGCTATGCCGGGGCGATCGGCGAAAGACAGCCCCCGATGTATTTCCGGCTGGGCGGCAGCACCCTCAAGGGCATCAGCAAACCGGGCCCCATCGTGTGGAGCCGCGTCTACATCGCCGGGGGGCGCCTCCAGTTCGACACGGGCATTGGCGAGGTCGTCGAACTCCCGCGCGAGGAAACCGAGGAGCGCTGGCGCCTGACCACATCCCAGTGGCCCATCATGCACGTCGTCCTCCGGGACATCTCTCGCGATCAGATGATGGGCCGCCACAAATCCAACCACATCCAGGTCGCCTACGGTGGCGACCTCGCGGCGGCGCGCAAGGCCCTCTATGCCAAGGCCGCCATGATGGATGCGCTCGGGCTCAAGGTGCACCTTTGCGGCAAGATCTGAATTGAGATGATCATGCTTCTGGCCACATCGGACGCCGCCCTTGGGGCGCGGCCGTTTATCGCGCTCTTGGTCAGCGTCGGGTTGCTCGTGGCGCTCATCGGCGCCGCGCGGCTACACGCCTTCATCGCCCTTCTGATCGCCGCCGTCGTGGCGGGCGCCATCGGCGGCCATCTCCCCGGCTCCGGCGATGCTGGCCCGCTGGTGCTCGCCGTGGAACTGACCGCCCGCGAATTCGGGGTGGTCTGCGGGAAGATCGCGGTTCCCATCGCCATGGCGGCGATCATCGGCATGTGCCTCTCCGAAAGCGGCGCGGCCGAGAAGGTGGTGCGGCGCTTCCTCCACATCTTCGGCGAGCATCGCGCCGGCCTGGCCATCCTGCTGAGCAGCTACGTGCTCTCGATCCCCATCTTCTTCGACACGTACCTGCTGCTGCTGCTGCCGCTCGTGCAGGGTCTGGCGAGGCGGACGGGCAGAGACTACGTCCTGTATCTGATGGCCGTCTGCTGCGCGGGCAGCGTGACCCACTGCTCCGCAGTGCCCCATCCGGGTCCCCTCGCGATGGCCGAACAACTCCAGATGAATCCCGGTTCCACCCTGCTGCCGGCGCTGTTGATCGGGCTGGTTCCCGTCGCGGCATCGTGGTCTGTCGCCAAATGGATCTGCCGCCGTCTTCACGTCCCACCACCAGAGCTGCTCGGCCACGACCCCGGGGACCAGCGGCCGGAGTCCGAACTCCCGCCTCTGGGCCTGTCCCTCCTGCCGGTTCTCGGCCCCCTGCTTCTTCTCGGTGCCGCATCCATTACCGACGCAATCCCCTCGTGGTCGCAGGCTGCGCCGGGCCCTTGCGCCGCGATCCGCCTGCTCGGCAATCGGCATGTCGCGCTCTTCCTCGGCGCCGCGTGCTCCCTCGCCATCCTCATGCGCCAGCGCCGCATCGGTCTTGCCGCCGCCTCCGAGCTCGTGGGCAAACCCCTCGAGGCGGCCGGCGTCATCATCCTCATCACCAGCGCCGGGGGAGCATTCGGCCTCATGCTTGGCCATGCCGGCATCGGCCAGGCCGTGCAGGAGTTCGCCCGCGGTCGAGAGATCGACCTGATTCTCCTGGGCTGGACAGTCGCGGCCGTGATCCGTGCCGCGCAGGGTTCCACCACCGTCGCCGTCCTGAGCACCTCCGCCATCATCGCCCCTCTCCTCCATGACCATACGGCCTACCACCCTGTCTACGTCTTCCTCGCCATAAGCTTTGGCGGCCTCATCCTTTCGTGGATGAACGACAGCGGTTTCTGGGTCGTCAGCCGACTCGGCGGTCTCAACGAGGCACAGACCCTCCGCAGCTGGACCATCGTGGTCACGGTGAACTCCGTCGCCGGACTCCTGGCCTGTCTCCTGCTGTCCCGGGTGATGCCGTTCGTTTAGGCCAAACCACGGGTCGTCTCGTTTGACATATGACTTGTGCTTTTCGGCTTTGACCTTTGACTTTCGACGTAGTCATGAAGCGCTTCACGAGCCTCACAGTCATCGGTCGCGATAGATCCGGCGTTATCGCGAGGTTCACCAACCTCCTGTTTCATCTCGGCGCTAATATCGAGGCACTCGAGGAGCAGGTCCACCACGGCCGCTTCAGCATGACGCTCCAGGCGTCGTGGCCGACCGCGCGCTTCGACGAACGCACCCTGCGCGCCAGAGTCGCCGAGTTGGCCAAAGAGCTCTCGATGGATCTGACGCTCCGCGTCCTTCTCGAGCGCGCCAAACCGCGGTGCGCGGTGATGGCCACCAAAGAGCCCCACTGCATCGGGGCCCTTTTGGCCGCCAAGCTGCCCTGCGAGATAGCCCTTGTCGCCGGCAACTACCGCGCGCTCGAACCACTCGCGAAACGCCACGGCATCCCATTCCACTGCATCCCATGGGCCGACCGCGCCCGCGCCGAAGAACGGCTCCTCGCCCTTCTGGAGCGCCACCAGATCGATTTCATCGTCCTGGCCCGCTTCATGAAAATCCTCTCCCCCAACTTCGTCTGGCGATGGAAGAATAAGATCATCAACATCCATCCATCCCTCCTGCCCTCCTTCCCTGGCGCCAACGCCTACCGCCAGGCATTCGAAAAAGGCGTCCGTGTCGCCGGTGTCACGGCGCACTTCGTCACACCAAACCTCGACGAGGGACCCATCATCTGGCAGGAGTCCTTCCGCGTCTCCGCCAACGATTCGCTCATGAGCGTCGTTGAAAAAGGACAGCGGCTCGAGAGTCGTACGCTGGTCAAGGCAGTGCGCCTTTTTCTCCAAAATCGGTTCGATATCTACTGGGGCAAAGTCCACGAGCGTCGCGCGTAACGTCGCCACCGGATCCCGCCGCGAGCAAACCCCCGCAACGGAGAAGGTCCAGAGTGCAATCTGCCGCGCCTCCTCCCCGTTCGCCCTAAGCCTGTCGGAGGGCTCATCCGCGAGAGTCCTGGACTGCGCCACGGCCGATTGCACCAGGGGGATATCTCTGGCAGCATGGCCACCCATGCCCGGCCCCTTGGTCCCGACACTGCTCGCGTCATTGGCTTTCGCCTCGACCCCGCCCTCCGACATCACGTGGCACAACATCGGTCCCGGCGGCGGTGGCTGGATCCAGTCCATCTGTGCCAGCCCCAGTGCGCGCGACGGGTTATTCGTCGGCTGTGACGTCGGAGGGCTCTATCGTTCTGACGACGCCGGGGCATCGTATGCCATCCACAATGCGGGACTGGCCGACTACTGGGTCGAGTGCATCGCGCCACACCCGACGAAATCTGAGACCCTTTTCATCGGCTGCGAGAGCGGCATCTACCGATCCGATGACGGCGGCAAGAATTGGCGATGGCTGCGCAATGGCCTCCCCGAACCTGAAGCGCATCGCTGGAGTGCGCCGGTGGGCGCGCTCGCGATCGACCCCGAAGCCCCGGACACGATCTATGCCGGCATAGGACGGCCCAGGCTTTTCAAGGAGGGCTCGGGCACCCTCTACAAGACCACTGACGGCGGCGCAGGCTGGTCGCGCGCCAATGCCCCCAACAGCCTGCCCTCCGATGCGCTCATCAGCGACATCCTCATCGATCCCCGCGACCGAAAACACCTGCATCTCGCCTGCCAGCACGGCGTTTTCCAGAGCTCCGATGCGGGCGCGACATGGCAGCCCACCAATGAAGGCCTGCCCCAGCCCCACGCCCGTCGCCTGGGACGCTGCAGGGCACGGCCAGACACCCTCTATGTCACGGTCCGCTCCACCCCCGGCAAAACGCCTTGGCAGGGCGGCGTGTATCGTTCCGACGACGGTGGCCGCACATGGCAACCGCGCCTACACGGCCTGCGCCAGAGCGTCGGCAAACCCGGCGGCGCCGATCCGCTCACCGCCAACTACGACCGCATCGTCGCACACCCCACCGATCCCGACATCGCCTACGTGGGCGGCAGCGGCTGGGTGAATGCGACGGTGTTCAAGACCACAGATGGTGGAAACTCTTGGAGCGAGGTCGTGCGCCCGCGACAGAACCCCAACATTGACATGGGATGGATCAACATGTGGGGCCCGACTGTCATGTGCCTCACCATGTCGCCCCTCGACCCCGACTTGCTCTACTTCGGCACCTCGGGCCACGTATTCAAGACCACCGATGGCGGCGGGCGCTGGACACAGGCCTATACCCGCGTCCTGCCCGATGGTCGATTCTCCGGCACCGGTCTCGAGGTCACGTGCCTCCACACCATCGCCGTTCACCCCCAAGACCCAAGGCGCCTGTATCTTGGCTACTACGACATCGGACTCCTCATCTCCGCCGATGGCGGCACCACTTTCAGCCGACACGTGCAAGGTGTGGAGCCCAAGACGTGCGTGAATTCATGCCTCGCCATCGCCTTCGATCCCGACGACCCGCAGCACCATTGGGCCGCATTCGGGCAATGGCACGAAAACGAGGGAGTCGTCGGCGAATCCCGCGATGGCGGACAAACGTGGACCATGGTTGGGAGACCAGAAACGGGTCTCCCTTCGGCACGCCATCGCCCGCTGATCGTGGATGCTTCCAGCCCCAAGGCCTCGCGCCGCCTATTCACCGTAGCCGAGGGTCACGGCATATTCGCCAGCCAAGATGGCGGCCAATCCTGGAAGTCTCGGAACGTCGGCCTGCCGCACGCCGATGTGCGCGACCTGGTGCCGGACCCGAAGACCCCCGGCACCCTGTGGTGCGCGCTCGGCGATAACAAGTCTGGCCCGGGCGCGCTCTACGTGAGCACGGACGCCGGCATGTCCTGGAGGGCCCCCGGCGGCCCGCTCCCGACCGCCGATATCAAAAACATGGCCGTCGCCCTCGCCGCCCCCCGGCGCATCTATGTCGCCGCCCGCGAAAAACGCGTCGCGGGGAAGAACCATCCCGGTGGCGTCTTCCGAAGCGACGATTCCGGTACCACATGGCGCCGCATTCTCGAGGACAACTTTTCCCAGGGCCTCGCCATCGATCCACGTGATGCCGATGTCGTCTTCGTGGGCCGAACCGACCACCCCTATCACGACAACTCCACCGGCGAGGGCGTTTGGATCACCCGCGACGGTGGCAGCCACTGGCAACCCATCAACGGCAGCACCCTAACCTGCCTCAAGGCCAACACCATCACCCTCGACCCCCACGATCCCAACCGCATCTTGGTCGGCACCGGCGGCAACGGCGCCTTCATCGCCAATCTACCCCCCCATTGACCACCGCAGGGCAAACAGGTGTCTTGACGAACGAGTCATGGAAACGCATCCCTTCCAGATCCCACCGTAGTGGCACGGCCTTCCGACCAACCGGGTATGTCACCGCCCTCGGACCATGAAATCCCCGGGCTAATAATCGATCTTCAGCAGATTCTCGGCCGTCGCACGTCCGTCCCCCATGACACAGACGTGCATGCCGTTGTGATACGGGTACTTCTCAACCCACAGATACAATTCCCCCGCCCTTTCCGCATTCTTGACCGCCTCGGCTCGCGCACCGGCATACATGAAGTCCGAAGTCCCCCTCGTCGGTTTATCGATCTTGGACAGATGCGTCGGACAGAGCCACGTCTTCTCTTGGGCGCCATACTGCTCCAGGGCGTTGATCCAAGCCGAATCGGATCGCTGCCGCGTGCCCCCATCCTGGTAATACAACAGGGTCGCCTGGCCCAGTCGACGACCATTAGAGAGACAGCGAATCAGCTGATATTGCCGAGAGCCCTCAAGCGCCACGGGATACGAAAACGTGGCCAACACCGCGATGATCGACATGACCATCAGCAATTCTATAAGCGTGAATCCACCGCGAGCGCGCCAACGATTCATTAGACGCCTCTCCCGAACCCGGCGTCAAGCCAAGACACCGTCCCACGCCCCGCCGTGTCGTCTGAATGGCACCTGAGCCAGCACCGCAAAACCGTTATCGCCTCACCTTAACTCGCGTGGCGTTTACGGCACCAAATTCGGAGGCGCTCACACGCGCGGCCTCACCCCCAGTCACCACGGTCCCGTTAAATCCAGGGAAAAGGTAGCGTCCAAGCGTAGTCGGATCAACTCGCAGGTGCGACACACCGGCAACATTCTGATACGTCACTTCGTGATCTCGAAAATACAACGCCTGGGCCTTGCCATAAAACAGCGGAGACTGGAACCACCACGACCCGCCCGCATTGATGCCTATATCATTGAATGTGACCAGCTCGTCGAAGTCGCTGATGCTGGTCGACACCCGGAGATCCATATCGCGATTCTTGGCGTTCGGGAACGGCGGCACGGCGCACTCGATGGTCACCATGTATCGGCGGCCCTCCGCAAACAAGACGCCGCCGAGCCCTTGGCCATAGTGGTATCCGATCGGATCATATTTGAGGACATACGCGAACAGGACGCCCGCCACGTCAAACGTATCGGTACCCAGGTTAAAATCATGCGGTTCGATTATTCCCAAATACGTGCCCGTGATCCTCGGGTCCTTGGTAGCCTGGGCGTGGCCGACGCCAACGGCGCCCGAAAGCATGACGGTGATCGCTACGGCCCTTGACATGGACTTCAATGACATCATGAGATGCTCCTGATTCGTGATTCTTCTCCCATTCATCTCTGCGCCGCCGCCTTGTCGGGCAGCACGATGGGTTCCGGCGGATTGACGAGTTCTCCTCCAGGCGTGACCAGAGTCGGCGTCACGAAAATCAAGAGGTTCTTCTTGACCGCCTGCTCCACCTTTGAGCGAAAGAGACGCCCCACCAGCGGAAGATCCCCGAAGAAGGGCACCTTGTCGTTGAGAACCTGGGTGTCCTCACGGAGCAATCCGCCCATGACCAGCGTCTGGCCGTCGTAAACCTTGACGCTCGTCTTGATCTCCCGGGAATTGAACACGGGCTGATTAATAAAGTTATCGGACATGATGATCGGCGGCCGACTGCTATCCGCGAAGGAGAATCCCAGCGGCGTGCCGTAGTTCACAAATCCTTCGAACTCGACCACGCGCGGGACCAGGTCCATGTCGATCGTATAGTTGTCAGGACCCACCTGCGGGCGCACATCCAGAATGACGCCCAGCTCTTTCTCCTCGAAGTCCGTCGGGTTTGACGGCGTGGCCGTCGGAAGCGTGGGTGAGACGATAACGGTGCCACCGCCACCACCCGTATTTCCCTGCCCACTGGGCAGTTCTCCCTGCTCAAACGCCGTCGGATACCAAAATCGCCGGATGACCTTGATCTTCGCGTTCTCGCCGCTGCGCGCGACAACCTTCGGCGCGGACAGCAGGTCGGTGCCCTTCTTTTGCGACAGCGTCCGGATCATCACGTCCGCCTTGTAATTGAACACCGTCGCCATGAAGTTGAAGTTGTTCGGCTGGGGCCCCTCGTAGCCAAATATCGAATTGTCGGTCAGCAACCGATCAATCCCATTGCGCCTCAGGTCCGCCGAGCTCCGCAGGCCGTCTAGGTTGTTGAGCCCGTCCATGTTGTTCGGATTGATGCCCCCCGAATCTGGATTGCTATAGATGGACTGGTCGGGATAGGCCGAGGTCCAGTTGTTGTCGCCCGAGCCCCCGTTCTCCTTCACGATGTTCATCGCAACAGACAGCTCGTCGAGATCCTCCTGGTTGAACTCGACAAACTTTGTCGCGATCTCGACCTGCGGGATCACTTCTGTGCCGCCGACGAGAAGGTCGATGAGTTCGAGGTTCTCGGGTGTATTCCGCACGATGAGCTTGTTGGAGATCGGGTTGAAGACGATCTGTGAGTTTGGCGGGAACGCGACGCCCTTGGATTCCAGGTACGCCTTAATGTCGGTCTCGCGCGTGACGCTGACGCGGTCTATGAGCGACCGTCGGGTGCCTCGGCGCGCCCTGGTGGCGCCGGCGGCGGCCTCCTGATCGGCCACGGAGGCCGAAAGGAAGCTGGGCTGCAACCTGTACTCGCGGCTGATGAGCTGGTCGCCGGTCTCTGTGAGCGGCAGGAAAAGCACCGCGTACTCTTCGACGCGGAACTTGAGGTTCGCGACCTGTGCCGCGTACTTGACCACGTCGTACATCGGCACGTTATCGAGGTTCAGGGACACGTCAGACTTCGGCGTGTCGGCGTCGATCCGGGGAATGAAATTGATCGGCGGCCGACCGGGCTCCAGCTGCACCACCTGCTGCCTGAGGAACGCGGCGACCTCGTCGATCCCAGCGCCCTCGAAACTGACCCTTGGAACCACCAGGCGGCGCAGCCGATTCTCGATGTCGGCCACGTTGGACCGGGTGATGGGACCGCCCTCGATCGCCTGGGTCGTCGCCTCCACGTCGCGCAGCACCGGCATCTCCCACTTCGAATCCACCTCGACCATGGCCTCCGCACGGGTGGCCTCGCGGGCCTTGGTCGCGTAGCGCATCTTGTGGCTCACCACTTCGCGCATCTTGTTCCGGGCTTCCTTGTTGTAGGGGTCAATGTTCAGGACGTGCTTGAACTTCGCCTCTGCCGCGTCGTACTGGCCCGTGGCCAGATAGTCGTCGCCCTCTTGGAACAGCCGGCGCACATCGACAACATCCTTGAGGAACTTCGGGGTGATCGCGGGGTTTTCCTCGATGATCGCGCGGCCATACTCATCCAGTTCAATCCCCATCAGGGCGTAGATTTCCCTGCGCTCATTCTTGACGCGCTCGTCCTTCGGGGCGTAGGCCAGCGCCTCGTCGCACTTGGCGCGGGCATCGTCCAGCCGCCCGGCCTCGACGTCCGCCCTGGCCAGGATCAGCAGGCAGGCAGCGATCCCGTCGTAAGCCCGGTTCTGAATCGACGCAACGGCGGGGGCAGGATTGGGCAGCAGCGTCACGACCTCGCGGTACTTCTTGAGGGCCTGATCGTAGTTCTTGGCCTGGAAGGCCGACTCCGCCTCGTCCAGCACCGCATTGGCGCGTATGACGTTCTGCTGGAGGCGATTGATGGACTCCTGCGAAGCCTTGTGGGACTGGACCAGCCGCTGCTCCGCGGCCAAGATGTCCGCCGCCGAGGCGCTGCCAACTTCGCCCGCGCGCAATGCGCCGGTGGCCATCGCCCCGATCACCGCCAATACGCTGAGACTTGCCCTCACGTTCGCATTCCTCCTAGGGTCACTTGGCACCCATCGCCGCCGCATCTTCCATCACCTTCTTGTCGGGCTCGAAAGCGACCGGCTGTCGCCGCGCCGGGTTCGCGCGCTCGATCTCGCAGAAGGTGGGCCAATTCTTGAAGCTGTTCGGATCCTCGAAGAACTTTCGGTTGAAAGGCTCCCCGTCGGGTTTGACCAGATTGCAGGTGACGAACACAAGCAGATTCTTCTTCAGGCTCTGCTCGATCTTCGAGCGGAAAAGACGCCCGATGAGGGGGATGTCGCCAAAGAACGGGATCTTGTCATCCACCTTCTGAAACTGTTCGCTGATCAGGCCGCCGAGTATCACCGTCTGCCCATCGGTCACCTGCACTTTGGTCTCGACGCTCCGCACCGAGAAGACCGGCTTGTTGATGACGTTGTCCGTGAGAATGATCCTCTCGTCCGTCACGGGGTTGACGGTCAGGATCGGCGAGCCGTAGTTGATGAAGCCATCGAACTCGACGATGCGCGGGACGAGCGTCAGGTCGATGGTGAGGTTGTCGGGGCCGACGGCCGGGTTGCAGGTGAGTGCCACGCCGACATCCTCCTTCTCGAAGCTCGTCGGGGTGGAGGGCATGACCTGGAGGGCCGGGGTGCCTATACCGATGTCCGTGTAGTTGTTCCCGACCTCCGGCTCCTCGAACTCCTCGGGATAGCGGAACTCGCGGATGATCTT
This sequence comes from Verrucomicrobiota bacterium, assembly GCA_029560585.1. Taxonomy (GTDB): domain Bacteria; phylum Verrucomicrobiota; class Verrucomicrobiia; order JADLBR01; family JADLBR01; genus JADLBR01. The sequence goes on from JAKQKQ010000201.1 coordinate 11,164, forward strand.
GATCTCCGCTTCCTGGCCGCTCTTCACTGTCACCCGCGGGGCGGCGAGGAGGTCGTGTCCGGTCTTCTGGGATAGCGCGTACACCAGCACCTCAAGATCCCAGGGCGAGATGGTCATGGCGGTCTGGAGCGTGTTGCCGATGGGACCCGCGGCAACGGCCGCGGCGCGCGCAAGTATCGTGTCGATGGAATTCATGTTGAGCACGCCGTTGCCCACGGCCAATTCCGGGGGAACCGCGCGCTCAAGCAGCGTGTCGTTCGGCAGGGAGTTGCGCAGCCCGGGGGTGTCCGTCGGTCGGGACTGGCCGCGGTCGTTCTTGTTCACGTTCCACCGGAAGGAGAGTTCGTCGATGTCGTCCTGGTTGATTTCGAGAAACTTGGCCTCGACCTCGACCTGCGGGACGACCTCTTCTTGACCGCGGAGAGCCTCCTCGATGAGGTCGAGGTTGGCCGGGGTGTTGCGGACGACCAGCTTGTTGCCGCTGGGCAGCAGCACCGCGGTGGAGCCCGGGGGGAACTGGACGCCGAAGCCCTCGAGTTTCTTGCGCACCTCTTCCCGGAAGAACTTGACGTCGGCGTCGAGCGCGCCCCCCTTCTCGGTGCCGACCTCGATCTTTGTGCTCACGAAGTCGGGCGGGACGCGGAACTCGCGGGTGACGAGGGTCTCGAGATTCTCGACGGCGGGCGCGATCACGACCGCGTGCTCCTCGACCTTGTACTTGAGGTCGGCCTGCTTGGCGACGAGGTCCAGCACGTTGAGCAGTGGCAGCGCCTCGAGCGTCAGGGTGATCTTCTTGTCGGCCAGCGCGTCGGTGATGGCCGTCTTGGCCTCGGCCCCCTCGCCGGAAGTCGCCATGGATGACCCCTTCAGCACAAAGTTTATTCCCTTGCCCTCGGAATCGAGCGCTTTGGATTTGGCCCTCAGGAAATCAATGGCCTCGATGACGGTCGCCTCCTCGAGCTGGATCTTGTCGATGGTGATGCCGTTGAGTTTCTCGGTGAGTTTTGCGATATTGCTGAGGTAGGTGGGCAGGGCGGTTTCGCCGCCTGCCTCCTTGAGAACGGAGCGCTTGATGGGGGTGCTCCAGGTCTCCTGGACCTCCAAGAGGGCTTCCTCCCGCGTGTGCAGGCGGGCGACGTCGTAATACTCCCTCTTCACGTCCGTCATCTTCTTGAGGCTCTCCCGGGCGAGCTCGTTGTACGGGTCGATGACGAGCACCTGGCGATAGCGGTCGACCGCCTTGTCGACCTGGCCGGTGTCGCGGAGGCGATCGCCTTCGTAGAAGAGTTCCTGCACGCGATGGATCGCCCGGATGAACTCCGGCGTCATCGCGGTGTTGATCTGGTAGGCGGGCGTGCCGCTGTAGGGATCGAGGGCCTTGGAGGATGTCTCCGCGATTTGGCGCAGGCGCTTGTTCTCGGGGTCATACTTCAGGCCCTCGACAGCGATCGTGCGCGCGCGCTCCCAATCGGCCTTGGCGGCGGCCTCGTCGGCCAGGTGCATGTTCGCGCTGACGAGACCCACCGCCGCGTTCTGGAGGGTGCTGTAAGTGTTGGGACTCATCGGCACGTTGTCCAGGACCCAGCGGAATCGTGTGGCCGACGCAGTGTATTCGCGAGCCGCGTACAGCTTGGCGCCCTCGGACAGCGCCCGCTGAGACTCGATGACCAGATCCATGCGCCGAGTCTTCTCGTCCTGCACGGCTTTCCGCACGCTGGTTGTCGAATTGCCCGCCGCACCCTCGCAGAATGACGTGGAATGGGAGGCGGCCAATAGGGACGCGCACACCACAATGCGCAGGTGCCCGAATCGTTGCTCGAACATGGGTGGAATCGTGCGTCCCATAAGAGCGATTGCAAGAAGAATTTAACCGGAAATCTGCCCCTGGCGGAGGCCATCAAAAAGCCTGCCCGAAATCTGCATCCCGAGACCCCGGAAGCGCCCCCAACGCCAAACCCGTAAGGGCTTGACGAAAAATCCTGCTGCGCGCCTGCTGCAAACCTCGTCCGCCGCCGATGAAACAGCGGGATACTGGGTCACGATCATGCGAGCGAGGGGCGCATCGCGCGATCCGGCGTCCCGCGCGGCTACCCTCATGTGCCCTGCGCCTTACGGAGCCGCGGGCTTGGGGGTAATCGGGGGCCCTGGCGGCGGGGTCACTGGAGGACCCGGTGGCGGCGTCAGGGGCGGACCGGCCGTAGGTGGGGCGGCGGAGGGTGCGGCCGCTGGGGCTGGCGACGGCGTCATCGGTGGTCCTCCGGGTGTGACCGGTGGCGTACCGCCACCGGGTGGTGACTGTGCGGCGGGCGCATCGCCCTCCGCATTCTCCGCGCCGGGCGCCGCGGCGAGACCCAAAGCCACGAGATCCTCCTGCGTGCAAGGCTGGAGATTCTCCTCCTTGCCGCCCTCGACGGCGCCGACCTTCGCGCCATTCGCATCGATCGAGAGAAGCCGGTACTTTGCCCCGAGGAACTCAAACTCTCGGCCCTTGGAGACCGGAATCTGGCTCTTGTCGATCAGGTAGGCGAGCGTCCCCTCGTGGATCGCGGCGTTAAACTTCTTCTTGAAAATAACCGTCACCTTCTCACCGGTGACGTCGTTTGATATGTCCAACTCGGACTCGTCCGCCTCGATCTCGGCGCCCACCTTCGGATTGAACATTTTTTTCACGCTCTTCCGAAAATCCTGCACGGTCCAATTGAAGAAAGTGTCACCCTTCCGCACGCGGACGCGCTTCTTCCTGGGGTCGGGCGATTCCGGCAATTCGATCATGACGGTCATCTGGCCGTCGAGTTCCTGATAGGAGCGCACATCGATGTTGAAGGGTTTCGGATTGTACTGCAGCACCTTGAGCTTCGTGATGAATGGCGGGTGCGAGTCCTTGCTCACCGGATCCGTCTGCGCGGTGTACTCTTCCTTGTTGTTGAATCCGTCTTGGTCGGGGTCCTGTGACTGCACGTTGACGTCGTCGACGGGGAATCCGTACTTCTGCTTCCAGATCGGCGGGATGCCATCATCGAGCGGTTCCCGCGGATCATAGACGCGGATGCGCTGGCTCTTGGCATCCCAGCGCACGAAGCGCGAAATGAAAAGTCGGTGGCCGGACTCGGGTTGCTGCCAAGGGTGGAGCGCGGTGAGTTTCTTCGCGAGTTCGGCGTATTGGCCAACCTCGAACGAGCCCTCGGCGGATTTCGGGGTCCTGGCGGCCGCGCCGCGGATCTCGTCCGACGTGGAGAACTTGAGCGCGCACAGGGAGGCAGTCGCGGCGAGGGCCAAGAGCGCCCCAGAGAGCACTAGTTTCTCGGCGTTGTCGCTGGCCCAGCTCATTTTGCCTCACCCCTATTCGCGCCGCGAGCGGCCGGGGCCGCCGGTGGCGCGGCGGCCGGCTGCGCCTTGAGTTCGACGTAATCGATGCGCATCGTGACCGCGATCCTCTCGGTGCCGAGGATGAAATTCATGCCCAGGGTCTTCCCGCTGTCGCTGGCCGCCTTGGCCTGGTCCTTGAGGAGGTCCAGGGTGGGGGGCGCCTCCCGCCTGTTGACCACGCGCATGGCGCGAATGATGTAGAACGGCTTGGTCACGGAAGGATCGAGCAGCCGGTTCATGAAGCGGCGGACTTTCTCGGCGTCGGTCACGAAGGTGAATTCCATCGGCACCGAGCGATAGGTGAGCCAGTCCGGGTTGACGTCGATGGCGGGCAAGAGGTCGCCCCCGGCGGCAGCAGGGGCCGCGGGCGCGGCGGCGGCCTTGGGCGCGCCCTTGGCCGGCACCGCGGCCTTTCCAGCCGCCTCCACCTCGGGTCGCGAGACGAAACTCTCAACCGGCCAGCGGCGCACTGAAACGATCTCCTCGACGCTGGCCTCATAGAGCATCCGCACGATTTCCTGGACCGCCGCAACCTCCTGCATCAAAGCGGGAATGGAATCCGGGGCCGGGATCGTCGCGGCCACGTACTGAGAGAACCCAAACGTAAACCCCTCCGGCAGCTTGGTGCTCTGGCCGACTCCCCGCTGCGCCTCGCGCGTCAGGGTGTCGATCGCCAGCCGGAGCCGCCGCTTGAATTCAAGCGGACCCACATTCTCCAGCGGGATCTGCCCTTGCCGCATGCGCTCCTCGGCCGGCGCCAGATACTCCTGCAGGCGCGCGTTCGTCTGGTTGAAGATCTCAACATTCTCCTTGCTCGGAAAGACTCCGCGGCTCTTGAGCCGCGCGACCTGCGAGCGCGTGCCGGCGAGATCTTGCTCAAGATCTGAGGCTCGGCCCGCAGCCCAGCGCCAGAAGACCACCCCGCCGATCACGGCGACCAACGAGGCGATCGCGACCACGCTCCAAAAGGGATTTTTCTTGAACCAATCCATGGCGAGAAAATCAGGGCGAGAGCGGCACTGGTTCCTTGAGTTTGACGCTGACCTGAAACTCCAGCGCGAGCTTCTTGTCGCCAGCGACCTTGATCTGCGTGGTGACCCGTTTGGGATCCTGGATGTCTTGCGTGGTCATCGCGAAAAGCTCCGACTTGGTCATGCTGGCGAGGAAGTCGCGAATCGCTCGCTCGCCGACCGCCTTGTCGGGATTCTCGAGGGCGTCCCTGTCGTACGCCTCGTAGAAGCCTTTGATGATCACCTCGTTCGCCACAACGATCCCGGGCGCATCGCCCGGCACCTTGGGCGGGGGCGCACCCACGACGAAATCCGCCGGGGCACCGTCGGTCGCTGGCTCCATGCGCGTGACCCATATGCCCACGGGGACGATCCGGTTGAGTTCGTCGAGGAGCCTGACCCACTGCAGGCGTCGTCGCGCCACCTCCAAGAGCTGCTTCGCACGGGTGGAATTGGCCTGGAACGAACCCTCCTGCGTCTCGAGCTTCGACGCCTCCGCCTTGAGCTTGGCGAGCTCTTTCGACTCGATGGCCAGCCGCTGGTCCAGCGCGGAGGACCGGACCATCTGGGCCGCCCCGAGGCTCCCGAATATCATCAGCACGGCCGCGACGATCCCAAAGCCGGTCACCGCCTTCTCGCGCGCCTCGCGCTTGGCCCGGGAGACCTGCGGCACCAGATCCACCTCGATCGGGCAGCCGCCGATCTCGCGGAGCGCAACGCCGACACTCTCGCCCAGGAGGTGGGCGGACTTGGAGAGGCCAACCCTGTCCACCGTCGGCCCAACCGCGACGTTGCGGAACGGATTGAACATCTCGACGGGGATGCCCAGCTTGTCCTGGAAGAAGAGATTCATGTAGGGCAGGACGCTCGAGCCGCCCGTCAGCAGCACGCGGGTCGGGTCGCTGCCGCCCTGCTGGCCCTTGTAGAAGTTCACCGACCGGGTGATCTCGCTGTGGAGACGCGTCATCACGCCCCGTATCACCTTTGAGGCCCGCGCCGCCTCTTCATCGGCGGGGTCCTCGTAGGCGCCACCAAGCCCCACGTAGCCCTTGGAACGCTTCAGCGCCTCGGCGTCGTCGTGCCCAAGGCCCATGTCCTTGGCCAGCGCCTGCGTGATCTGGTTGCCCGCGATCGGCACGCCGCGCACGAAGGCCTTGCCCTCCTCGATAAAGATCAGATTCGTGGACTTCGCGCCGATGTCGAGGACCAGGATGGTCTCGCGCCAGTCCGCATAGTTGAAGCGCACCGAATTGAACAGGGCCAGCGGCGCCACGTCCACCCGCTGCGGCAGGCAAGCCACGGAAACCACGGCCGCGTTGAGCCGGTCCAGCATGTCGGCCTTGATCGCCACGATGATGGCCTCGAGGTCGCTGTCCGGCGACTGCCGCATGAGCTGGTAGTCCCACACGACGTCGGCCATGGGGAACGGCACGTTCTGCTGCGCCTCGAAACGCACCATCTGCGCGACCTGATCGGGCGGGGAGGGAGGTAGCTTGACGAATCGGGTGAAGACAGTCTGCCCGGAGATCGCGTAGGAAAGAGTCAGGGAACTGCGGTCCACCCCGGTGAGCGCCGAGCGCAGTGCGGACACGACGGCGCCGGTGCGGGTGGTCTCGTCGCCGGTGTCTGGGGGCATCTCGGCGATCGAAAAACCCGTGAGCATCATACCCCGGTCGTGCGGTCGGAACAGCCCGACCCGAACCGTCATCGTGCCCAGATCGATCGCTGCGATGGTCGGCTTGCTCATCGGTTGAATTTTCTGGGGGCTGCCGTGCGAACGCCAATCACCGGGACGGTTCCACCTCGGGCAGATATCTGTCCCAGCCGTCCAGGGCGAACGGTGTTTTGGAGCGGTTGAGAAGCACGCCCTTCTTGCCGGCTTGCGTGTACCAGTTCTCGTCGCCGGCGCGATTGCCCTTGCTCTTGAGCTCCAGTTCGGCCACAGCCCTACCCTTATAGAACACCTCCGCGGCCACGTTGCAGCCGTTCTCCCAGGCGCTCTTGCCACCGTAGCGCTCCAACACGACGGGGGGCAGGTAGGCCACGGCGTAGAGTGCTTTGGCCTTCGGGACCGGTGAGAATTTCATCTCCGCCGTTATGCGCTCGCGCTTCAGTTCGCCCTTCTTGTCCTCGGGAGTCAGGACGTGGATGCGCACCTCAATCTCGTCGAAGAAATCGCCATCCACATCATCGGGCTCCGCGCGGAATTCCACCTCGATCTCCATCCACTCGTCGAGCCTGAGGGCCGGGATGCCCTGCTTGGCCTTGGGCCAGAGGCTCAGCCCACCACCCCGCATCTTCTGGTAACTGACTTCGATCTTCGAGATTCCGAACGCTTCGGTCCGCTGCGCGCGCGCGCCGGCCACGCCGACCAGCAGGGCGCCGAGAACCGCCACGACGGGAAAGGTGATACTCGATCGCATGCATGCTAGATACCGCACCGCGCCACCCTCGGTCAAATTCTTTTCACGCCGCGGGCGCTTCATTTTTCTTCGCGGGGACAGTGGCAACTCGGCCGAAATGGCCCAAGCTATTCCCATGGAAATCCCGAAAAGCTTCCCGCCGTTCAGTCTTGCAAGGCTCCTGCGAACCGTGTTCGAACCCCAGCCCGGCGAGAGGATCGCCATACTGATCGACCTCGCCGACCCCGCGGACATGAAGGACTTCGCGTTCCTCGGCAATCCCGCGCTCACCATCCAGAGGCACGCGCACGACGTGTTCTACCGGGGCCTGCGCGAGGGAGTGCTCAAGGAACTCGATCTCAAGGGCGGAGAGATGTTCGCCTACCGGATCACCGGCGGCAGCAACCTGGATCTCCCCGACGAGGCCATCGATGCCGCAGGCGCGAGCCTGAGCCTCCAGCGGGACGTCTATCCGCGCTACGACATCATCCTCTGCATCTCCACGTTCTCGGCAACGGCGCCGCTGACGGCATTTGCCAAGCGTTTCGGCTTCCGGGGCGCCACGCTCCACGGCCTCAACGACACAATCCTGAGGACCGGCCTCGCCGTGGACTATAATAGTGTGAGCCGAGAGGCCGAGAAACTCCGCCTGGGGCTCACCCGGGCCGACCACGTCGAGATCGATTTCGAGGTCGCCGAAGTCCGCCACACGCTCCGGCTCATACTGAACGGCCAAGAGGCACAGAAGAGCCACGGCCTCTGCCGCGGCAAGATTGCCGACGTCGCCAATCTGCCCGCGGGCGAAGTCTATTTTGTCCCCGGGGGTGCCGAGGGCGAGTTTCCGATGAAATACGAGGATGGCACCATCGGCCTGATGCGCGTCGCGGGCGGGCGCATCGTCGGAGCAACGCTTATCTCCGGCAACGAGGCCGTCATCCGGCAGCATCGCGAACGCCTCTCCGCCGATCCTGTGACGGGCGAATTGGGCGAACTCGGGTTTGGCACGCAGCGCCTGCCATGGGCGGGCCGCGACATCCAGGACGAGAAGGTCCTCGGCACCGTCCATGTCGCAACCGGCCGCAGCGACCACCTCGGCGGACACCTGACCCCCGACAAGTTCACAGAGGCGTCCCACGCGACGCACGACGATATCCTTTTCGCGCCGCACAAGACGCCCGAGATCCGGGTGCCCGAGGTCCGCATGTACCGCGGCGGCAAAACGCACGTCCTCATGCGCGACTACGAGCCCGCGGAATACCTCCGCGCTATTCTGGAGGCCTGATAGAACTTGGTGATCGGCTGGCTGGCGCGAGAATTCCCGTAGCCGTGAGGCAGGAACGATGCCTGACCCGAATGGCGCTATAAGTTAAAGGACCTTTGCGATCGTGGCATGGGCATCCCGCCCATGGCCAGCGCCACGGCCAGGATGGCCGTGCCACTGTCGCGACAAACTTAACTTAGCGCCATTCATGCCTGACCCCACTTCACCCGCGGGCCTTGCGCCAAAGGCCGCGCGATCGGCCACCGGCGACACCCGCGCCCTGGAGATCTCGGTTGCACCGCCATCGCGCGAGGACGATAGTAATGAAGATGGCGGAGACCGGTTACTATGAGACGGGCGCCGCGCTGGCCCAGTATCTCATGTTCCATTACGGCGATCCGGAGGAAACATCGCCCCATGCGCCACCCCCGCCCGATTCTCTGGATTTTCCCGCCCGATGCGCCGCGGTGTGCGTCGAGGCCACCGCGACCGGTCACCGCCGTCGGGCCCTCGACCTCGGATGCGCCGTCGGCCGCGCCACCTTTGAGCTGACCCGCGCCTGCGACGAGGTCGTGGGCGTCGACTTCTCGACGATGTTCATCGGCGCATGCGGTGCCCTCAAGCGAGATGGCCGCCTGCCCTACCGATATCCTGTCGAGGGGGACATCTCGGCGTCGGCCATCGCCCGCGTCCCAAAGGATGTCCGCCGCGAGGCCACCCGCTTCGAGCGCGGCAACGCCTGCGACCTGCCCGCCGACATCGGCAGCTTCGGCATCGTTCTCATGGCAAACCTGATCGACCGGCTGCCCGACCCGGGCGCCTGCATCTGCCGCCTCCCCGCGCTCGTCGCGTCCGGCGGAACCCTCGTCGTGACCACCCCCTGCACGTGGACCCGCAGCTTCACGCCGCGTGAGAAATGGCTCGGCGGGCGACTGGTGGATGGCAGCCCCCAGCAGACCTCCGAGGCCCTCCGTATCGCCCTTGAGCCAGCATTCGCCCTCGTCTCCAAGCGCGATATGCCGTTTCTCATCCGAGAGCACGCCCGCAAGTTCCAGTGGTCGATCGCCTTGGCCACCGTGTGGCGCAGAAGAGAATGACCCCATGGCGAAAGAGAAATCGCGCCTTAAAATCGACACCCGGGCCACCCCCGCGCCCCTGGCATCGCCTTTCGCTTCCCTGGACGCGGGCGACATCCCCGCCGCGGCCGCACCCCGGCACCCGGCCACCTCCGCGCACGCAGGTCCCGCCGCCAATGCCAGGCTGGTCATCCGCAAGGAGAAATCGGGCCGCGGCGGCAAGACCGTCCTGGTCATCTCCGGGTTTCCGAGGACATGGACGTCCGACCACATCGCCGAACTGGCGTCGCGCCTGAAACGTTCCCTCGGCACCGGGGGCGCCGCCCACGCCGGCGAAATCGAGATCCAGGGCGACGTCGCCGTGCGCCTCCGCACGATGCTCGAGCGCGAGGGTTTCCGCGTCGTCGGCCCGGGCTGAACCACGGGATCGCCATGCCTGTTGACTGGGAGGGCCGATATCGGCGCGGGGAAACGCGATGGGAAAAGGGCGCCCCGGCGCCACCGCTCGTGGAATTCCTGTCGCGCCACAGAATGTCTGGCGAGGTCTTGGTCCCCGGCTGCGGCACGGGCCATGACGTGCGCGCCATCGCCGCGGGCGGGGCATCCGTCCTTGGCATCGACATCGCGCCCTCGGCAATACGCCTGGCGCGCGAACACCGGCCCGCGGGCAATGAGCGCTATGCCCTCGCCGATTTTCTCAAACCGCCCGAGGAACTCGCAGGCGGCTTCGACTGGCTCTTCGAGCACACGCTCTTCTGCGCGATCGACCCCGACAGGCGCCACGACTATGCCGCATCCGCGACCACATCCCTCAAGCCCGGCGGCCTTTTCCTCGCGATCTTCTATCTGGACCCCACCGACCCCGAACCCGGCGAGCCCCCCTTTCCCGTGACAACCGAAGAACTCGATGACCTGTTCGGCAAAGACTTCGATCTGCTGGAAGACTGGACCCCGCGCACCGCCCACCCAGGTCGCGAGGGACGGGAGCGCGTCCGGCTGATGCGCCTGAAACTTGGACCATGATCCCCTACCCCCTTGCCATCCCATCGCCGATGGCGGCACAGTTGGCCATGCGACCCGGCGCCCTCATCCTCCGACACCTGCGATCGGCGGGACTGGATTTCACGCCGGTCGACGAACTGTCCCAGGCCGCAGGCATCCCGCGGTCAGACGTGCTGCGAGAACTCGGCGAACTGGAGTCCGCCGGATTCGAGCTCGAGCACCCGCCCGGCACCGGTTGTCGGCTCCTGCGCCGTCCCGCCGCCCTGATCGCCGAAGACATCGAGGCATCCCTGGGCCAGGGTCCCATCGAATGGCGCGTCCAGGTCTTCCGCGAAACCGCATCCACCAACGACATCGTGGACGACGCGGGTCGCGCCGGCGCCGCCGAGGGGCTGGCGGCCTTCGCGGAATCCCAGACCCGGGGGCGCGGTCGGCTTGGCCGGCGATGGGAGTCCCGCCCAGGCCGCGGCATCTGGTTCTCCGCACTGCTCCGTCCCCGCTGGCGCGCGTCCGAGGCGGGCCGTCTCACCGCGGTCGCCGCCGTGGCGGTCGCCGAATCCATCGCAGCCCTCACCGAACTCCCCACCACCATAAAATGGCCCAACGATGTCTGGGTGAATGGCCGAAAACTCGCCGGCATCCTCACCGAACTCCGCTGCACCGGCGACGGCATCGATTACGCGGTCGTCGGAATCGGCATCAATGCCCATCACCAGCCAAACGATTTCCCGCCCAAACTTCGCGCCACCGCGACATCCATCGCCATGGAGAACGGTCAGTCCCCTCACCGCGCCGACATAGCCGCCGCCGTGCTCGATCGTCTCGCCGAATGTTGCCACGGCCCCTTCGGCCCCATCCGCGAACGTTGGATCAGCCGGTGCTTCACGCTCGGTCGCACCGTCGAACTCAGCGGGGGAAGCGCGCCACTGCGCGGCGTGGCAGAATCCATCGACGCGGGCGGCGCCCTCATCGTCAGGGACGGCTCCGGGCGTCTCCGCACGATCCACGACGGCGACGTGATCCACGGGGTCGAATCATGACGGCCGCAACCCCATCCGCCTGGTTGGTCGACATCAGTAATTCGTTCACCAAGTGCGCGCCCGCGCGCGGCCGCCGCATCGGCCAGGTCAGCCGATTCCCCACCGCCAGTTGGAGCCCCCGGCGATGGCGCCGCGCCTGGCGCGCCGCCGGCTCACCCCCGCTCGTCGTCGCCTCGTGCGTCGTCCCCGCCGCCCGCCGCACCCTCGCCCGCGCGCTGCCCGGCACCCACTTCCTGTCCGCGAAAAGTCCCTGCGGGATCGCGTTGCGCTATCCAGGGGCCAAGACGCTCGGCGCCGACAGACTCGCCAACGCCATCGCCGCCTCCCGCCTCCACGCCGCCCCCGCCATCGCGGCAGACTTCGGCACCGCCGCCACTTTCGACGTCATCGATGCCACCGGCGCCTTCATCGGGGGCGTCATCGCACCCGGGAGATCCACCCTCGCCCGGGCGCTGGAATCTGCCACCGCCCTCCTGCCCCACGTCCGGCCAACCATGCCCCGCCGCGCCCTCGGACGGGGCACGCGCGGGGCCATCCGCTCTGGTCTCGCCATCGGCTTCGCGGGCCTCGCTTCCGCGATCATCACCGCCCTTCGCAAGGAATTCGCACCCGACCGCCCCCTCGTCATCGCCACCGGCGGAGATGCCCCGTTTGTCCGCCGCCACGCCCGCGGCATCGACCGCGTCGACCCCAAGCTCACCCTCCGCGGTCTCGCTCTCGTCGCCGAAGCCCTCGCCCAGCCCGGACGGACAACACAAAAGGGCTTGGCATGTCCCCGTCCGCCATTAGATTGACGCCATGTCCCCGAACGACGGCCATGTCCTCGAGATCCTCAAGGACCTTGGCCTCATCTCTGCCGCGGATATCCAGCAGGCCCAAGACCTCGCCAACCAGCGCGGCATTGACCCCGTAAACGCACTCATCGAAACCGGCCGCGTCACCCAACTCGACGTCACCAAGGCGATCGCCAACGCCGCCAGCATGGAGTTCGTCGAACGGATAGAGCCCATCCCCCACGATGCCCTCGAGGCCGTCCCGAGGCACATCGCGCGGCGCTATGGCGTCGTCCCCCTCGGGCGCACCGAATCCACGCTCCGCATCGCCGTCGCCGACCCCTTCGATCTCGAGACCATCGACAGCCTCACGTACATCCTCAAGACCGACATCGAGCCCGTCGTCGCCCCAAGCGCGGAGATCGACCGGGCCATCAACCAGCACTACGGCCCCCTGGGCGAGGGCGTCGAAGAGGAGCAGACCGAGAGCGAGATCCAGCTCAAGGGCGGACCCGAGGGCGCCGCGAGCGACGCACCCATCATAAGGCTCGTCAACCAGCTCGTCGTCGATGCGCACCGCATGCGGGGCAGCGACATCCACATCGAGCCACTGGAAAAGCGCCTCCGCGTCCGATATCGTATCGACGGCGTCCTCCAGGAGATGCCCGACCCCCCCAAGCGCCTCCAGGCCGCCATCATCAGCCGCATCAAGATCATGTCCAACATGAGCATCGCCGAAAAGCGAATGCCCCAGGACGGGCGCATCCAGATCCAGATGGCCGAGAAGGCCGTCGACCTGCGCGTTTCCTGCATCCCCACCAACCATGGCGAGTCGATCGTCATGCGTATCCTCGACAAATCTTCGCTCCTGCTCGGCCTCCCGGAACTCGGATTCCTCTCCGACGACCAGCTCGTCATGGAGCGCATCCTCAACCTGCCCGACGGCATATTCCTCGTCACCGGCCCGACCGGCTCGGGCAAGACCACCACCCTGTACGGATGCCTCAATTTCCTCAACAAGCCGGATCGCAAGCTCATCACCGTCGAGGATCCCGTCGAATACATCCTCCAGGGCATCAACCAGGTCCAGGTCAACGAGGAGATCGAGCTGACCTTCGCCGCCGCCCTGCGCTCCATGCTGCGCCAGGCCCCCAACATCATCATGGTCGGGGAGATCCGCGACGCCGAGACCGCGCAGATCGCCATCAACGCCTCCCTCACCGGCCACCTCGTCTTCTCCACCCTCCACACCAACGACGCGCCAACCGCCGTCACCCGCCTGGTGGACCTCGGTGTCAAGCCGTTCCTCGTCGCCTCCGCGATGCGCGCCGTCATGGCACAGCGGCTCGTGCGCAAGCTCTGCACGAAGTGCTCCCATGGCTACGAGCCCAGCGAGGGTGAGCTCGCCGCCCTCGGCCTCCGCCCCAGCCAGATCGCCAGCGCCAATTTCCAGCACGCCCCCGGATGCGACAACTGCCGCCGCACCGGCTTCCGCGGCCGCATGGGCATATTCGAGATCTTCTTGCTCAATGACGAGGTCCAGCGCCTCATCAACGACGGCGCGCCCGCCAACGCCATCCGCACCAAAGCCCGCCAGCTCGGCATGCGCACCCTCCGCGAGGACGGCATCCGCAAGGTCGTCGCCGGCATGACCTCCGTCACCGAGGTCGTCACCGCCACCATGCAGGACGAGAACTGAACGCCGCAACGCCCCGGAACGACCGATGGAAGCCTCAACTCTCCTCCCCCTCCTCGAGCAACACGGCCAGCTCACAAAGGCCCAGGCCAGCGACCTCATCGACGAGCAGCAGCGCTCCGGCAAACCCATCGAGGGGATCCTCCAGGATTTCGGCGTGTTCGACGAGCACCGCCTGGCCCAGTTCGTCGCAAGCGCGCTGGCCACCGACTTCTACGACCTCGACGATGTCGAGCTGACCCCCGACGTGCTCAGCTCCGTTCCGTCCAAGAGCGCCCGCTTCCACGACGCCCTGCCCATCGCCTTCGACGGCAACACCATCACGGTCGTCCTGCTCGACCCCCTCAATCCCCAGACTCGCGACGACCTCCAATTCATCACCAACAAGGAGATCCACGTCGCCGTCGCGCCAATCTCCCAGGTCACCGACCGCCTCAACCGGTACTACGGCAGCGAGACGATCTCCACCGACGAACTGCTCGCCCAGTTGCGCCGCGACCTCGTCCCCGGTGCCAGCGACGAGGAGGCCGCACACGCCGCCCCCATCATCAAATTCGTCAGCACCATCCTCGAGCAGGCCATCAAGGCGCGCGCCAGCGACATTCACTTCGAGCCCTTCGAGAATGACTTCAAGATCCGGTACCGGGTCGACGGCGCGCTCTACGAGATGTCGCCGCCCCCGCGCTCCCTGGCAACCACCATCACATCGCGCGTCAAAGTCATGTCCGGCCTCAACATCGCCGAGCGCAGGCTGCCGCAGGACGGCCGCGTCCAGGCCGTCTTCGGGGGCAAGCCCGTGGATCTGCGCATTTCCACGCTCCCCACCCAGTTTGGCGAGAGCGTCGTGCTGCGCGTCTTGGACCGCAGCACGGTCAACCTCGACCTCGAGGTGCTGGGCCTCCCGCCCAAGGTCTTCGAGTACATCGTACAGACGATCGAAAAACCCAACGGCATCTTCATCGTCACCGGGCCCACCGGCTCGGGCAAAACCACCACCCTCTACGCCTGCCTCAACCGCATCAACTGGATCGGCACCAAGATCCTCACCATCGAGGATCCGGTCGAGTACGACATCGAGGGCATCCAGCAAGTCGCCGTCCAAGAGGGGATCGGCCTCACGTTCGCGCGCGCCCTGCGCGCCTTCCTGCGACAGGACCCCGACCGCATCATGATCGGCGAGACCCGCGACTTCGAGACCGCACAGATCGCCGTCCAGGCCTCCCTCACCGGCCACCTCGTGCTTACCACCCTCCACACGATCGATGCGCCCGGCGCGGTCACCCGCCTGATCGACATGGGCGTCGAACCCTTCTACATCTCCGCCACCCTCGAGGCGGTCCTCAGCCAGCGGCTGATCCGCACGATCTGCACCGACTGCCGCACGTCCTATGAACCCGACGAGCCCGTGCTCAACAGCGCGGGATTCTCCGCGCACGACGTCGGGGAGAAGATGTTCTACTACGGCCGCGGCTGCGCGAAGTGCAACCACACCGGATATCGTGGCCGCAAGGGCATCTTTGAACTGCTCGACATCACGGACCCCCTCCGCGACCTTATCAACCAGAAGGCCCCCACGGTCGTCATCCGACAAAAGGGGATCGAACTGGGCATGCAAACCCTCCGCGAGGACGGCCTTCGCTGCGTTTTTGACGGGATAACCACCATCGAGGAAGTGATCAAATACACCTGACGCCTATGCCACTATATACCTTCACCGCCATCAACCCCCAGGGCCAAGAGATCAACGGTTCGGTCGAGGCCCCCGACCAAAATCAGGCCGCCGCCGTCATCAAACAGCAATACGGCGCTTTCCCCACGCGCATCGTCGAACAGACGGGCCTCGACGCCGCGGCCGCCGCGGGACCCAAGAAACAGGCCCGCCCCCTGTTCAAGGGCGGCCGCCGGGTGCCCAGCCGCACGCTGACGGTCTTCACCCGTCAGCTCGCGACGCTCATCGACGCGGGCCTTCCCCTGCTCCGCGGCCTGGGCACCCTCGAAAAACAGGAGAAGAACGTTGCCCTGCGCGGCGCCATCCACACGATGGCCGAGTCCGTCGAGGGCGGCTCGACCTTTTCCGAGGCAATGGCGTCTCACCCCCTCCTCTTCAACCGGCTCTACGTCAACATGGTCAAGGCCGGTGAGGTCGGCGGCGTCCTCGAGGTCGTCCTCACCCGACTGGCCGAATTCCAGGAGAAGGCACAGAAGCTCAAAAACCGCATCACCTCGGCGATGGTGTACCCCCTGGTCGTCCTCGTCTTGTCGATGCTCATTCTCGTGTTCCTGCTCACGTTCATCGTCCCCCGATTCCAGCAGATCTTCAGCGACATGCTCGGCGGCAAACCCCTGCCCGCGCTCACGCAGTTCGTCATCGACGTGAGCCACATGATCAAGACGAACTTCATCGGCATCGCCGCGGTCCTGGCGGTCATCATCGTGGGATTCAAGCTCCTGTCCATGACCCAGAAGGGCGCGGAGTACATCGACCGGGCCAAGCTGCGCATGCCGCTGATCGGCCCCCTGGTCAGGCTCTCGGCGATCGCGAGATTCAGCAGGACCCTCGGCACGCTGATCACCAGCGGCGTCCCAATCCTCCAGGCCCTCAACATCACCAAGGAGACCGCCGGCAACATCGTCCTCTCCGACGCCATCGCCAAGGTTCACGACGCCGTCAAGGAGGGCGAGAGCGTCGTCGCGCCGCTCGAGGCCTCCGGCGTCTTCCCCCCCATGGTCATCAGCATGATCGACGTCGGCGAAGAAACCGGCCGACTCCCCGACATGCTCATCAAGGTCTCCGACGTCTACGATGACGAGGTGGACAACGCCGTCGCGGGCTTGACCTCGATGCTTGAACCGCTGCTGATCGTATTCCTGGCGGTCATCGTCGGCACCATCGTCGTCGCCCTGTTCATGCCCCTTATCGAGGTCATCAAGAACGTCGGCAGCCAGACGATGTGACGGGCGCGCGGGCGGGGCGGACCATCGAGTCCGCCCCACCATCGCGGGGCACCACCGGGGATGAAAATGGGACGTGGGAGCGCGCTTGCGCGCGATCCGCGCATGGAATCGCCTGCAAGCAGGCTCCTACTGCCCGGCATCTGAATTCTCGAGCCAGGACCGTCTCCAACGGCGGGTCGCCGCCACGCGGGGAGCGCCGCGACCACATGGGCGAGATCGCGTTTCGCCTTGTCGCGCGGGGCGCGGCCCGTACCCTCGTCCGCCTATGCGCTGGAGCCAGACGCTCATACCCACACTCCGCGAGGCCCCGGCCGACGCGGAGATCGCCAGCCACAGGCTGTTGCTGCGGGCCGGCCTCGCCCGCCGTCTCGCCGGTGGCGTTTACACCTTCCTTCCCCTCGGCCTGCGATCCCTCAGAAAACTGGAACGGATCGTCCGCGAAGAGATGGATGCCGCGCGGGCCATCGAAGTGCTGATGCCCGCGCTCCAACCGGGGGAACTCTGGCGCAAGGGGCCACGCTTCGAGGCGGCCCAGGCCGTCATGTTCCGCGCCAGCAGCGCCGGCCGCAAGGCCGAGGGCGACATGTTCCTCGGCCCGACCCACGAGGAGGTCGTCACTGACCTCATGGCCGCCACCGTCAGCTCCTACCGGCAACTCCCCCGCACCATCTACCAGATCCAGACGAAATTCCGCGACGAGATCCGCCCCCGCTTCGGCCTGATGCGCGCCAGGGAATTCGTGATGAAGGACGCCTATTCCTTCGATGTCTCGGAATCCGCCGCCGATGACTCGTACCGCGCCATGTACGAGGCCTACCGCCGCATATTTGCGCGCGCCGGCCTGACCACGATGATCGTCGAAGCGGATACCGGGGTCATGGGCGGCAGTTTCTCCCATGAATTCTCGGTCCCGTGCGAGATCGGCGAGAGCGAGATCGTCTTCACCGAGGATGGCTCATACGCCGCGACTATCGAGAAAGCCGTGGCCCGCCCCGAACCCCGCGCCCGGCCAACGGCAACAACGCCCGCACCGGAGAAATTCGCCACGCCCGGCGTCACGACCATCGAGGACCTCGATCGCTCACATGGTGTCGCGGCCCGCGATCAGATCAAGACACTGGTGTACCTCTGCGACAGCAAGCCCTGCATGTTCCTGGTCCGCGGCGACCATCAGCTCAGCGAGGCCAAAGTCGCGACCCTCGGATTCGCCGAATTTCGCCCCGCCACGCCAGAGGAGATTTTCGCGGCGCTCGGCGCGCATCCCGGAAGCCTCGGCGGGGTCGGCAAGATCAAACCGGCCATCTCCCGGGTCTACGCCGACGCAGACATCGAGGGCCAGGAGGGCATGGTCACGGGTGCCAACGAGGACGGCTTCCACTTCCGCAACGTCAGCCTCGCGCGCGACATCGCCGTTGACGAGTTTCGCCCGTTGAGGGAGGTCCGCGATGGCGAGCCGTCGATCGACGGCAAACCCCTCCGTGTGCGCCGCGCGATCGAGGTGGGACACGTCTTCAAGCTGGGCACGAAATACTCAGAGGCCCTCGGCGCCCAATTCCTCGACGAGCACGGCAAGAGCCATCCGATGTTCATGGGCTGCTATGGCATCGGCGTCACGCGCACGCTCCAGGCCATCATCGAGCAGCACCACGACGCCGACGGCATCATCTGGCCGGCCGCCGTCGCACCCTTCCATGTCCTGATCACCCTGGTCGATGCCTCGCTCGCCCACCATGCCGAGGAACTCCACGACCTCCTTGAAGCCGCCAACTTCGACACCCTCCTCGACGACCGCCCCGAGAGACCCGGTGTCAAATTCAAGGACGCGGACCTCATCGGCATCCCCGTCCGCATCACCATCGGCGAGAGATCGTGGAAGGCCGGCGGCGTCGAAATCAAGGCCAGGACCGCAAAGGAGAAAACGCTCGTCCCCATCGCAGGAGCCCTCGATGCCGTCAGGGACCTGCTCGCGCGATCATAGCCTCGGCCGTTTCCCGATTGGTAATCTCGGCGCCTTGGGCCTATAGTTGGTCGATGTTCGGTTCCACCCATGCCCTGGCACCGGTCGCCCTGGCGATCGCGCTTGTCCCGTGGGTGGCCACCGCCCAGGGGATCAGCAAGTACGCGGACCCCAGCTGGAATCCCAACTTGGAAACCAACAAGGTCTCCAATCTCGCCGGCAAGTCGTTCACGGGAACTGCCTCAAAGATGGCGGGGCGCAGCGCGCGCCTGGCCGATGGCGACGTGAAGATGAAATCGTTTAAGGTGAAGCAATGGTCTTCGCCCGAGGCCACGGGACTGAAAGAGCACGCAGCACGACTCCCCGCCACCGACCCCATGCCTCTCAAATCCAGTCCCTATGCCGGCAAGGGCTTCAAACCCGCGCGCACCGGCGACATGTCCAAACTGCAGAAGAACTATCCGGCCGAGACGAGCAAGTTCAGCGGCCAAACGGCGCGCGGCCTCGACACCGACACGGCCACCAAAGCCTATCAGGGCAAGTCGGTGAAAGACCTGCAAACGACCGTCGATCGGACCCTCACGCAGCCCAATGCCCTGTCCGTTGACGACGTCAAGAAACTGCTCAACAAGCCCGGCTCTTCTCTTGAGCCAACGGCCGAGGCCAAGCCGCAGGAGGGATCACTGCCTGGGCAAGGGATCGGCGGGAGCACCGGAGGTTCCGGGGGCATGCCCACCGTCGGGCCCGCTGCCAGAACCCAGGGAAAATCCAGGCATGGCATCTCCACCGGGCGTTAACCCAAACCCCGCGGATTGCCCGGGCATCTCCGGGATCGGTAGCGACGGCGTCACTGGCCCCACGGGCGCAAGTGATGGGAGCCCCGCGGGCGATGGCGCCTCTGTTCCAGACGCAATCGCCGGCGTCGGTGGCGGCATCCCGGCACCCTCCGCAAAGACGACATTTGTCGTCGCCGAGAATTCTGGATAGTTCGCCAAGACTCCCAAAAAGGCGATGGTCTGCCCCGGCTTCGGGTGCCTTTCGCCCCATGCGGACAGGGGTATGTCCACCAGGAATGCCACCTTTTCTCCCGGCATTACGATGGATGTGCCCACCGACTCGACAAACTGTTTGTCGGCCGCCCAGCGATAGATCTCCCGCCCATCAGCGGATCGCGCCACCACATCAACCCGCTGGGAATTGGGGAACGTGAGCGTCTTCGGCCGCTTCGATATATTGCGCACCACCAGCCCGGCGCGAATCTGGGGCATCGCCTCGTTGCTACTGGCCGGGACCGCCAATTGGTCCGGCTGGAAGGTCATCGAAATCTCGAAGTCCTCCTTCCGGATCGCGTTGGCCCTCTCGATGCGCTTGGGATCGCCGGCGAATAGGTTGAAGCCCTTGCCGCCCCCCGGATCAAAGAACTTCTTGGGCACCGTCTTCTTGCTCGGATCCACGTCGATCGCCAGCGCCCCGTGCCATGGCCAAAGCGCACAGATCAGGGTCATGGGTAACAAGCATCTCATTGCGGCATTGTAGACGCATCTCCCGCCGGATCAACTCGCGGAAAGCCCCCAGTTTTTCCGATTGCCGACACCCGGACCCGCGCCAGACTGCTCGCATGGCTAAAGTTGATACCCAGTCTGGCGTAGGCGCCACATCTCGGTCGCTGCGCCCACCCGTCATGCGGGCCAGCCTCATCGCACTCTTCGGCGCTGTCACAGTCCTGTCACCCGACCTGTCCCTGGCGATCGGTGGGCGCCCAAAAGCGTCCCTCAGGATTCACTTCGAGGTTAGCCCGAACCTGCCCGAGAAACAGCGAATCATGTATCAGCTGCAGAACCCCAAGATCGAAATCGCCGTGGGCAAATTCCCCGAGCTCTGGGAGAAACACCTCCTTGCCGTCGAAGCCTTCCCCGGGACCCCCGGGGCCGTGCTGTTGCGCTTCGACGACCATGGCAAACGCGTGCTCATGTTCCTCACGGAGGCAAACCGGGGCCGCCGCATGCTCGTCGTCGTCAATGGCCGACCCGTTTTCGCGCCCACCGTGGACGCCACCCTCCCCAACGGCCAGCTCGTCGTGCCATCGGGCATCTCGCCCCAAGAGTTCCAGGACCTCCAGCGCATCGCCAAGAAGAACAAGCACCGCGACGAGAGCATGTGATCGCCCGGCACCATGGGGAACACAACACCCCGCTCCACCGATGTGGGCGGGTCGCCTAGCTCGAAAATTGCGAATCTCGTAGGCCGTCTCTGTGAGACGGCAGCGTCGTACAGGGTGGCGTCTGACACAGACGCCCTACGACCCGACTTTCATCCCCGATAGTGCCAACATGTTCCCAGGAGATCGCCGCCTTTCGGACGAAGGCTCTTGGTGCGGCGCGCGACCGCGCCGCTCTTGCGAGCAAACGAAATTTTCGAGTCATCCGTTTCCGACAGCAACCCGCCCTTCCAGCATCCGCTCGCCATCGAAATCGAACCAGCCCTCGAAACTCCTTCCCTGGATAAGATGACCGAGCCAGTGCTCGTCATCCGCCCACATGCGGTCAAATGGGACGTCGCTCAGAGGAACCCAAAATGGTTTTGCCTCGCCGGTCTCGATGGGTTCTCCCTCAAGGCCCGATGCGCGAAACACCGCGCAGTGAAGCGAGTAGCCATCGGCAAACCGGAACCATAGGGTCCCCAGGCGGACGAGCCCCAACGGAGTCACGCCAACCTCCTCCCGAGTCTCGCGCACCGCGGCCGCCTCTGGAGTTTCCCCGGCCTCGATCCTGCCCCCAGGCCCATTCACCTTGCCAGACCCCAGGCCACGTTTCTTCTCGATCAGAAGGATCTCGCCGGATCGGATAATGAAACAGAGTACGGCCCTATCGACGGGCTCGCCCCAGTCACCGGATGGACCCGCGATCCCTCCCATCACATCCGTTCCACCGTCTTCAAGCCCAACAGCTCGCATCCGGCCCGCAGCGTCCCGGCCGTCGCCCGGCAAAGCGCCAGGCGGTGCGATCGCAGCACGGCATCCGCTTTCAGCACGGGACAATCCTCAAAAAAGGCGTGGAAACACCCCGCCAGCCCAAACAGATAGAAACAGAGATGATGGGGGCGCTGCTCCGAGGCCACCTGGGCGACCACATCCTCCCACTGCAGCAATCGCATCATGAGGTCCCGTTCCCTCGGATGTGACGGCGGCCCCAGCCGATACTCGGCATCTTCCGGATCACCCGATTTCCTGAAGATCGACCGGATCCTGACATAGGCGTTGAGGACGTAGGGGGCGGTGTTCCCGTCGAACGATAGCAGCCTGTCCCACTCGAACACGTAGTCCAGATGCCTGTTCTGCACCAGGTCTGCATATTTCACCGAACCGATGCCCAGCGCTTCGGCAATGTCCCGGCGCTCCTCCTCGCCCAGATCGCCCCGGCGCTCGTCCACGATCGCCCTCGCCCTGACCACGGCCTCATCCAACAGGGCATCCAATTTCACGGGATCCCCCTCGCGCGTCTTCAGGGGTCTCTTGTCCGCGCCCAGTATCGACCCGAAACCCACGTGCCTCATTTCAACCCCGAGCCCCCAGTGCCTCACCGTGGCGAAAAGCTGCTGGAAGTGCAGGCTCTGGCGCATGTCCACGACATACCAGATCTCGTCGGGACGAAAGGCCTCCACCCGGTGTTTGACGGTCGCCAGATCCGTCGTGGAATATAGCGCCGCGCCATCGCTCTTGCGGATGAGGAATGGCTTGTCCTTCAATCCGGCCTCATCGAAAAACACGCATATGGCGCCCTCGCTCTCCCGGGCCACGCCGCGCGCCACGAGTTCCTCAACCACACCCCGGAGCATCGGATTGTAGAAACTCTCCCCGAGGGATTCATCAAAGTGCACCCCGAGCCGCGCGTAGATCCTCTCAAAAGCCGATTGGCTCAGCTCGCGGAGACGCCGCCAGAGCGCCAGATTCGCCGGATCGCCATCCTGGAGCTTCTTCAGTTCCTGCCGGGCCGCCTCCTGGACCTCGGGATCGGATTGCGAGGCCTCGTGCGTCAGCTTATAAAGCCGCTCCATCTCGCCGATGGGGTCCGCCAACAGCGCCTCGTCCGAGCCAAACCGCCGCAGCCCCACGATCAGCTTGCCGAATTGCGTGCCCCAGTCCCCGATATGATTGTCGCTGATCACGCGGTGCCCGATGTATCGGGCCACCCGCTGCAGGGAATCGCCCAGCACCGTCGATCTTATGTGTCCCACGTGCATGGACTTCGCCACGTTCGGGGCGCTGAAATCCACGACGATGGTCTTCGGCCGCTCGACCGCCTCGATGAACCGCCCCGCCTGCCGCCCCTCCAGACCCCGCACCAGGGCCTCTTCCGTCAGCTTGAAGTTGAGAAAGCCCGGCCCCGCAACCCCCACCCCCGCAAGTGCGCCCGCCCCCCACCGGTTCGCCACGTCATTTGCGATCTCGCGCGGATTGCGTCCGACCTCCTTGGCCAGCACCATCGCCGGATTGGCCTGATAGTCGCCGTGCCGGGCATCCGCGCACGGCCGGAAATCCCAGCGCCCTTCGACACTCTCCAGGCCCGCACCCGCCATCGCGCGCTTGAGGGCAGTCTCCAATTCTCTGATCACCGGATTCATATCAATTTGTCTCGCTCCTCGCACCGCCAAGCGGCGCGCGCAGGAATCGCCTTTCTAGCAGCCTGTCCGACTTTGGAAAGTCCGACCGGCCGATCGTAGGCCCCAATGCCGCGGAAAAGGGCAAATCACCGGAGCACGTCCCGTGCCAGCGCAGCCCCTTGAATCGCCGCGTGACGCAGCCAGCCTGCCGCCCACACCAGCGCGCGGCCCAAATCGTGCGCCCGCAATTCGGGGCTCACAAAAACCAGCAGCAACACCAGCGGAATGAGATTCATCAGATAGATCAACGAAAGTGAAAAAAGCCATCCCTCCCCCGAAATGTCGGGTTGAACGCGGCCAAGCATCATCACCGTGAAAGAAATGTGAAAACCCCACGTCAACCCCAGCACCGCCAACAGGACCCACAGCTGTCCCCCCAGATTCACCCAGAACCCCGCCAGCCACCACAGCCACACCGCCAGCACGCTGTACAAAGGAAAGAAATATGGCGCCAGCGAGATCCAGAAGTTCACGCGATCGGTCCGGACGTACCCTCCCTCGAGGCCCACCTTCAGCGCCGTCACGCGACCCCAGAAAAGCCACGCCCAGATGGCGTGCGTCAGCTCATGGCCCAGAACATAGAGCCGGACAGGCTTGATCCCGGCGGTGAAACAGATCCACCACGCCAACGCCCCACCCGCGAAACTCAAAAGCAAAGGGTTCCGGGTCGTCTCCCCCCCCATTAGCATGACCCGCCCCAGGCGCCATGCGGCTAAAGTCCAGACCGCGCAAAGCGGCAGGAGCAATGCCACGGCCACGCACCATTTCAACCATTTGGCGCTTGCCTTTTGTGCTGTCGCCACTACCTTCGCCCCTCACCAATTGTAATCATGGCCAATACGCTTTCAGCAGCAAAACGCGCCCGCTCTTCGGAGAAGCGGCGCCAACGCAACCGACGGGTCAAGAGTCGCGTCAAAGACATTGAGAAACAGTATCGCCAACTCATCGGCGAAAAGAAGCTCGATGAGGCCCGGGCCCTCCTGCCCACGGTGAATTCTGTCCTGGGCAAGGCGGCGAAGACCCCGGCGGTCCATCGGAACAAGGCCCGGCGGAAGATCTCCCGCCTCACCAAGCTCCTCAAGACCGCCGAGGCAGCCTCCGCCTGATCCGCCGCCCAGCCGCCTCCAACCATCGCGGCTGTTGACCCCAAGGGCCACAAAGTCCCTGGACCAACGCACAACCCACGCGCAGGGCCGCCGCAGCGGCATCCGTCTTCCCTGACCCGTGTGTCCCACCCCATGTGCCTCCCTGTCCAGCAATCGGCGGAACCATCTGCCCCAGAGTTCATTCCGACGACATCAGTGGGCCAACCCAAGCCCCCCACCCACATTGGGGCGCCAAAGCAGGCTCCGATAACACGCCTGAATGGCCGATATACCATTGAAGAATCGCCGCGGACGGGCGATATTATCGGCCGGGAAGCGTGAATCCAACCTTCGCAGCCGAGGGCACGATCTACTATGGGGATCTTTTCACCCTGATGGATGAGGTACAAACCCTATCCAACGCCAACAAAACCGGATACTTGGAAATCAAGACGGAAGGTCAACCGTCCTATTTGTTTTTCGAGGATGGCCAGATCATCGATGCCGTGCATGGGGAGCGCCGGGGTTCCGAGGCGGTATTCTCGCTGCTGCGGTTGCCGAAGACCGCCACCACGTACACACACGGTTATCGTCACCCCTACCGGACCATCGACCAACCCTCCATCGCATTGCTCATAGAAGCCGCCCGCAGGGCCGACGAGGCTAGCCACGAGACCCCACGCGATGGCGAATCGGTGACCCCGGCGCTCCAGGTATTTGCCGGCTACCAGACCGCGAGACACTTCCCCCTCGAACGCGAGTTGCTCAAGATAGGCCGCTCCTTGGATAACGACATCGTTATCGCAGACCCCTCGATCTCGCGCTACCATGCGCGACTCGAAGTCCGCGATTTCGGCGTCATCCTCAGGGACCTCGGTTCCCGAAACGGCACCTGGCTGATGTCCCACCGCATCTGCGACGTCGTCCTTCAACCCGACGACAGCCTCCATTTTGGCCTCGTGTCAGCACGCTTCGTCCACCGGGCATTTGTCGAACTCGGCTGGGAACCAACGACCGTCCCGGCAGCCGCCTCGGGCACCGCCAGAAAACCCACCCGGTCCATGATCGACGAAGACACGTTTCCCGAGGAAGCGGAGCCCCCCCCCATGGGCGACGCATACTGGGGACGCAGCGCCGCATAGCCATCCCAGATCGGCGATCCAGCGGATCGCAAGAAAGCTCATCCGCCAGCGCGGCCGGACGCCACCGCGGGCGAGCCGCCAGCCCTTACCATCCCTCGGTGATCTTGGACACGATCTTGCGCGCCAGATCTTCTGCCAAGAGACCCATCGCCTGCCGCTCTGCCTCCTGCAAATCCTGGCCGATGAAGAACTCCGTCTCGCCCGTGAATTCCTCGCCCTTGAAAATCGCCTCCGCGTCGCCGCGCTTCTTCAACGTGGCCTCGCCCTTCAGTTCGACACGGTATTCCGCCACCTGCCTCGTGTCGCGCCTCGAAGAGCGCTGAGGGCGCCGCTCGAACTCAATCAGTTTCACGTCGAGCGTGGCATCGGCATTCGGTTCGCGGACCACGCGCAGGGTCCCGTCCCGATGCAGGTTCTGGATGATCGCATCCGTGACCATGACCGAAATGCTCGGCTCGTATGTCTCGTTCTTGACGACCGGCACGTATATCGTCCTGACCCCTCGCAATTCCTCGCCCGCGATGCTTCCAAGCCGATAGGCGCAACCACCCACCGCAACCGCCGCAACACATGCCACAATTATGCTCTTGCTCATAAAAATCTTCCGGACGTGACTCGGTCTACTGCACCGCAGGCTCCGGCAGGACCGGCCCGATCATCTCGTCATCCGCAGACGGCGCGGCCGGCGCCGGCACCGGCTTCCGCAGTGCCACATCGGGCGCCAGTGGCCTATTCGCCCGCTCGACCGCAGGCGCCGAGACCGCCTCCGCTTGCGGCAACGGCTCGGCGTCGTCCATGCGCGGCTTGATCCCGGCAAACTCGGGCCCGTCCGGCACCGCCTCATCCATGGCCTGCGCCGACTTTCCCCGCTCACGCGCCATGGCCTCCGCCGCCCGTTCCTGATGGCGCGCCAAATCCTTCGGCATTGGGGGTCCAGACTCGGTCATGGGCGTCAACTCCTCGATCCGCTTCAGCGCGATCTTGGCCATTTCAGAATCCGGCGCTTTCTGCACCACATCCCGATAGTAAATCACGGCCGCGTCAGGCTTCTTCTGCGTCTCGTAGAACTTCGCAATGTTGAACGACCCCTGCGTTAGGCGCCCGTGCACGATCGCCAGATTCTCCTTCGCCTGCGCGACTTTGTCGCTGTTCGGAAAACGCGCTATGAACTCCGTGAATGCCTGGATCGCCTTCTCGGCAGCCCCCTGATCGTAATCCGGCCGCTCGGCCGCCTGAAACCACACGTACCCGATCTGATAAAGCGCGTCATCCGCGATGTCGTGGCCCGGAAAACGGTCGAGCACCGTTTTGTAAGCCGTGATCGCCTCGCTCCATTTCTTGGTCTTCTCATTGCACAGCCCAATCTTGAACTGCGACTCTGCCGCATATCGGCCGTAGGGCGCATTCTTGATTATCTGGTCGTACATCTTCGCCGTCTGCTCCCAGGACGGCAGGAGCGGCATCTTCCAGATGCGCTGGGGCTCGCCCATCAGGAATAGATTCGCGATCTGGTACTGCCTCTCCAGCGCCTTCTCAAAGTACTCGCTCGCCGGATACTTCTCGACGCACTTCTGGTAGTCCTTAAACGCCCGCGAAAAATCCCCCTGTTGCTCGGAACACCACCCGATCCGGTACTGGGCCTCGCCAGAGTTGAATGAGAACGGCCACTTCCGCACCAGGGCCAGATACATCGTCTTGGCCTGCTTCCAGTCCTTGGACTCTTCGAGCCTCTTGCCGGCCTCCAGTTGATCTCGGGAGTTCGCCGCGACCGGGCCCTCTTCCGTCGCGTCCTCATTGACCCACCCTTCGCCGGGACGCCACACCAGGGCCCCCTGGGCCGAGAAGTAGCCCAGCAGCCCAGTGCACACCAGAGCTGTCCCCAAGATGCGCTGCATGACCCTCTAATATCTGGCCTTCTTGGCCCATTGACAAGCCCCAACTCGGATCTTTACAGGCGGCCGGGCCTCGGGTTTATTGGAATTTTCGATATGCAAACCATCCGCATCGGCATCGCAGGCTTGGGTGTCGTCGGTTCCGGGGTCGTCAAACACCTCTGGGCCAACGCCGATCTCATCGCGGAGCGCACCGGCTTCCGGATCGAGGTCGCCCGCGTCGCAGAGCGCGACCCCGCAAGATGCTCGGCCCTCGGCATCGACTCATCCAGGCTGACCGTGGACCCCCTGGAGCTCGCCCGCGACCCCTCGCTCAAGATCGTCGTGGAACTCATGGGCGGCACCGGCATCGCCCGCCAGTTCATCGACCTTGCGCTGCGCCAGGGCAAAGGGGTCGTCACCGCAAACAAGGCCCTCCTCGCGGAGGCCGCAGAACCCCTCGTTGGCCTCGCAACCCAGAATCGCCTGCCTCTCTGCTTCGAGGCAAGCGTCGCCGGGGGCATCCCCATCCTCAAGGCCCTCCGAGAGGGCCTCGTCGCGAACCGCATCATCAGCATCCATGGCATCGTCAACGGGACCTGCAATTTCATCCTGTCCTCCATGACCCAATCCGGCCAACCATATGCGGAGGCGCTGGCCGAGGCACAGCGGCAGGGCTTTGCCGAGGCGGATCCCACCCTCGACGTCGGTGGCTTCGATGCGATGCACAAGGCCTGCATCTTGGCGGCACTCGCCTATGGTTTCTGGATCCGACCCTCGGACGTCCACACCCGCGGCATCGACGCCGTGACGCCCGAGGATCTCCACTTCGCCAAGGTCCTCGGCTATACGATCAAGCACCTCGCGGTCGTCCGCTGCGACGAAGACGGGGCGGTGGAGGTGCATGTCGGCCCCACGCTGATCCCCTCCACCAATGTCATGGCATCCGTGGGCGGAGTCTTCAACGCCCTGGCCGTGCGAGGCGACGTCGTGGGCGACACGCTTTTTTATGGGCGCGGTGCCGGCCCGGATGCCACCGCCAGCGCGGTCATCAGCGATATCGCAGAGGCATCCTCGGCCCTCGCCCAGGGCTATCACTTGCCCGCCTGCGGAATCCACGGCCTCTACAATCGGTTTCGTCCCTACGGGGAAACCCGCAGCCGCTACTACGTCCGGTTCTCGGTCGCCGACAGGCCCGGCGTCCTCGCCCAGATCGCAGACGTCTTCGGCAAGCACCAGATAAGCATCGCCTCGGTCTTTCAGCCGAAGGAACATCCCGGGGCGGTCGTGCCCCTCGTGATGCTGCTCTACCGGGCCCGGGAACAGTATCTCCGCGATGCCCTCGCTGAGATCTCCCGGCTGCCCGTCAATCAGGGCGAATCGGTCGCGCTGCGCGTCGAAGACTTCGACACGTGACCTGGCCCGAGAATTCACATGCCGAATCGTAGGAGCCTGCTTGCAGGCGACCCCATACGCGAATCGCGCGCAAGCGCGCTCCTGCGTCTCATTTTCCCCCCGGCGGCGCCCCTGAGTCCGGCCATCTCCCGCCGTTGGGCATCTCACCGTCCCGCCCAAAGATAATGTTCGCGGTGCGCCCCGCAGTGGCCCGATACTGGGTCGCCATGAGGATACTCCTGCTCCTTCTCGCCGCCTGCTGCACCGCAACCTCCGCACAAATCCCGAATTTCGTCCTCGCGATGGCCGACGATCAGGGCGCCGGCGACATGGCCTACTGCGGCCATCCCACCCTCCACACCCCAAACTTTGACAGCCTGTCGCGCGAAGGGCTCCGCCTCGACCGCTTCTACGCCGCCGCGCCCGTCTGCTCGCCCACCCGAGGCAGCGTGATGACGGGCCGCACGCCAAACCGATACGGCTGCTTCAAGTGGGGCTACACGCTCCGGCCTCAGGAGGTCACTGTCGCCGAAGCCCTCAGGCGCGCCGGTTACACGACGGGACATTTCGGCAAATGGCATCTGGGCTCCCTCCGGCCCGACAGCCCCACATGCCCCGGCCAGAGCGGTTTCGACACATGGTTCTCCAGCCCCAACTTCTTTGACGTCGACCCCTGGATGGCCCGCGAGGGCAAGTCGATCCACACCTCCGGCGAAGGCTCCGAGGTCATCGTCGATGCCGCGCTCGAATTCATCCGTGGTGCCGCCAGGGCCGGGCGCCCCTTCCTCGCCGTGGTCTGGTTTGGTTCGCCCCACTCACCGCACATCGGCACCGAAGCGGACCTCGCGCTCTATAAGGATCAACCCGAAAAAATGCGGCCTTTCCTGGCCGAGATCACCGCCATGGACCGCGCCATGGGCAAGCTCCGCAGCGGTCTCCGCGACGCGGGCATCGCCCAGAACACCCTCCTGTGGTACTGCTCCGATAACGGCGCAATCCAAGAGGGCTCCACCGGCGGCCTCCGCGGCAAGAAAGGCAGCATCTGGGAGGGCGGCCTCCGGGTGCCCGCCCTCATGGAGTGGCCCGTGCGAATCCGCCAGCCCCGCGCGTGCGACGTCCCATGCGGCACCGTCGATATCTTCCCAACCCTTCTGGAACTGGCCGGCGCGAAAGTCCCCGCGCGCCCGCCCCTCGACGGCATCAGCCTCGCCTCACTCATCGATGGCACCATGGCCTCCCGCCCCAGCCCCATGGGTTTCTGGGATTACCCCATCCGCGGCCTCCAAACAAAAAGCACGGAACTCCTCGAGACCCTCGCCCAAGAGCAGGCCTCAGGAAAGGTCCGCCCAGCCGCGGAGGCCGAACCCATCCCCGCCGCCCAACTCCGCACCGACTACCCCACTGACTCGTTTCCGGGCCACGCCGCCTGGCTCGATAACCCTTGGAAACTCCACCGCATCCAAGAGAAAAACGGCCCCGTCAAATATGAACTCTACAACCTCGCCGCTGACCCGACCGAATCTCACGACCTCGCCAACACCGAACGCGAGCGCATCCCCCGCATGCAGGCCGGGCTGGAAAACTGGCTGCGCTCTGTCGTCGCCAGCCTCAACGGCGCGGATTACTGACCTGAAAACTCCCGTGGCCGTGAGGCAGGCAATCCTGCCTGCCGCCGCGTGCCTTGGACGCCGTCGCGGGCAGGATTGCCCGCGTTACGCTCCAGTGGATTTGCACCCCCCGGCGGTGCCTCCCCCCTTGACATCCCCTTTTGCCCATGTCATCATCTGATCATATGAGTGCTGTCGCTACCCATGCGCTGCGCCTTGAACGCCGCGAAACCCTCGTCGAAGCCACCGCCCGCGCCCTCATCCGGTACATCTCGAAACAAGGTCTGGTCGGTGGTGATCGCCTGCCATCGGAACCCGAACTGATCGACATGGTTGGCGTGAGTCGCCTGCCGCTGCGCGAGGCACTCTCGATCCTGAAAGGCATCGGGATCGTGGAGGCGCACCACGGCAAGGGCGTCTTCGTCAAAAACCTGGATATCGCCTCGGTCTTCAGCCTGCTCTCCCCGCTCCTGAAGGCACAGGTCAACATAGGTGTGCCGCAGATCATCGAGGCGCGTCTTCATCTGGAACCTGTCATCGCCTCGCTCGCAGCCGAGCACCGGAGCCATGCTCATTTGGCTGAACTGAAGGAGCAGATCGCACAGATGAAGGCCCACTTGGAGGATCGCGCGACATTCATCGATGCCGACGTCGCTTTCCACCAGTGCCTCGCACGCGCGGCGGGCAATCCGATCTTCCACGTCTTCATGGCCGCCCTGACCGACCTGTTGCGCGAGGTGCAGTATCGCTACCCCGACCAGCTCCAGCACCGCGAGGCCTCCCTGAGATTCCACGAGCGCATCAACGCCGCCGTCCAAAGTCGCGATGCCAGTGCGGCATCTTCCGCGATGCGCGAACACATCCAGTACATTGCCGAACGGCTGTGAGAACCATCTCGATCGCCATCGTCTTCGCAGCTCTCCTCGGCGAGGTTTCGACCGCCGCCTCTCCCACGTCGTTCGTCTTCACGCTGGTGCCCGATGCGCGCGCCAACGCGGCCATCCAAACCGAACTTGAGTACGACACCCGCGAGTGGCACGGCTCCACTTTCTGGACCGGACCCGATTGGACCCGCGTTGGAAAAGACTGGCACCACCCGGGCCAGAACACAGCCAGCGTTCGCCGCTTCACCTGCCCGCGCGATGGACACATCACGATCGCGGGACGCGTTTTCAAACGACACCTCGCCGGCGACGGAATCGTTGCCAGGGTCTTCCACAACAACCGTGAAATCTGGCGCGTCCAGATCGCCGGCGACGACGCCACCGGCAAGTCTCACAAGCTCCCCATAAA
Source organism: Verrucomicrobiota bacterium (assembly GCA_029560585.1). Taxonomy (GTDB): domain Bacteria; phylum Verrucomicrobiota; class Verrucomicrobiia; order JADLBR01; family JADLBR01; genus JADLBR01. Next base: position 42,754 of record JAKQKQ010000201.1, read on the forward strand.
CGCCCAACGGGGCGACACGGTCCGCTTCGTTGTCGAGAAAAACGGCAGCATCGGTTGCGACACAACCGGCTGGGACCCCACCATCGCGTACGACGACGGGACCGCTTTCACCGCCTCGGCCGCCTTCGCCGCGCACACGCAGGGCGCTTCGGGTTGGCATTACGAAATGGCTCCAGACGGTCAACCCCTGAAACCAACGCCATCGGCCAGCATTCGCTATTTCGGCCCAGACCTGAGCCTAACAGAAAAATCTCTTCCCGCTCGCCTCACCCAGCAGGACGCCCTCCCGTTCGCCATCATCTCAGCCACCCCCAACGACCCGGCCCACGTCGTCGCCTTTGACTCATCCGCTCCATGGGCCCTCTCCGCAGCCCCAATGCCCGACGGCACCGTCCGCCTCGCGGGGGTATCCGAGAGCTCCGCGCCAGTCTGGCACGCCAAATTCCGAGGCGACTGGGCCAACGGCCTCATCGCCATGGAAGCCGCCATTCGTTCCGGCGATGCACCGGCCACGCTCCGCAAATGGTTCGACATGACCCTCGCGCGCACCGAAACCACGCTGCCCCTCTGGGCCATGGTCCAGGAAGAATGGATCCGCCAGGACCAGATCGATGGCTCGGTCTCCCGTTATCTCGCGGCCACGACCAACCAGACCGCCCGCGCAATGGCGGCGCTCGCCTCACTGGGAGATGCCCCAGGCGCGCCCCCCCGGCAGACCGCGATCGGGGAACTCTCCCGATTAAGCGCTCGATGCTCAGGGTCGCTCGCGGGCGCCGCCGCCCGCTCCCTCTGGCTGGATGCCCGCATTTTGAAGCGCCGCATCCTGCTCGCCCACCCGCTCCTTGATTTCGGCGAGTTGCTCGTCTGCAAGCGCGCCATGCCCTCATGGAGCCACCTTGTCGCCCAATACTTTGGATGGCGGCAGCGCCCCGGCGGCGGCCTCTTCGTCGTCACCAGCCCCGGCCACTCCCTCGAAACCCGGGACATACTTCGCTCCCAGCTGCCCCCCGGCAGCGTGCTCGAGCCCCGCCTCGCGCCGGATGGTCGCCGCATCCTGTTCGCCCACGTTGCCTGTGGCACTGACGCCCCCGAACCCGACCAGCTGCCCGTCAACGAGCGCGGCGATGGCGACCGCTATTTCCACCTCTACGAGATCAACATCGACGGCTCCGGTCTGCGCCAGATCACCGACGATTCTTATGACGACATGATGGCCGAGTACCTCCCGGGCGGCGATATCGTCTTCTGCTCCACTCGGCGCAAAGGCTATTCACGCTGCTTCGGGCCCGAATACTCCAACCGCTGGCACACTTACACCCTCCACCGCATGCGACCCGATGGCTCACACATCCGCACCCTGTCCTTCAACGACGTCTCCGAATGGTTCCCATGCATCGCCCCATCAGGAGAGGTGCTTTTTGCCCGCTGGGACTACATCGACCGCGATGCCGTCACCCATCAGAACCTCTGGGCTATGCGCCCCGACGGCACCAACCCCACGGCCCTGTGGGGCAATGCCACCCCAAAGCCCCACTGCACCTTCCAAGCCCGCCCTGTCCCCGGTAGCCGAAAACTTGTCTTCATCGCGTCCGCTCACCACTCCATCACCGGCGGACCCGTCTGCCTCCTCGATCCCACCATAGATCCCAACAGCCTCGACGCCGTCACCCGCCTCACGCCCGAGCCTTTCCCCGAGGCAGAGGGCAAACCGAAGGAGTGGTATCAGTCGCCATGGCCACTCTCGGAATCCCTCTTCCTCGTCGCCCACAGCCCGTTCCCGCTCCGCTTCCAGGGCGAGCACATCCGCGAACCCAACCCCGATAATGCTCTTGGCATCTGCCTCCTCGATTCCTCCGGAAACCGCGAATTGCTCTACCGTGACCCAGACATATCCACCACCACCCCAATCCCGCTGCGCCCCAGCGGCCAACCCGCCAAGGCCATCGCCACCACCTGCCCATCCACCGAGACCGGTGTCGGTCGCATGCTGGTCGCCGATATTTACCAAGGACTCGGGGATGTCCCGCGCGGTACGATCAAGGAACTGCGCATCGTCCAGCTCTTTCCAAAATCCACATGGCTCGCCAATAATCCCCGCATGGGTGTGGCCGGCGAAGAGAACGGTCGCGCAATCATTGGGACCGTGCCCGTCGAGGCCGATGGCTCCGCGTACTTCGAGGTGCCGGCCGGCAGGCAGATCCTCTTTCAGGCGCTCGACTCCTGCGGCATGGCATACCAGACCATGCGATCATCCACCTATGTCCAGCCCGGCGAGACGACCGCTTGCATCGGTTGCCACGAGCACCGCATGCTGGCGCCTCCCCCCGCCTGCGGACGACCTCTGGCCACCACCCGCCCGCCATCGCGAATCGACCCGGGAAAGCTGGGGGGCCGCCCCTTCGGCTTCGTCGAGATGGTGCAGCCCATCTTGGATGCCAAATGCGTGAGCTGCCACGGCGGCGAAAAGACAGACGGGGGCATCGATCTCTCCAGAAAGCCCGAGGCCGGCTTTAACCGCGCCTACATCGCCCTCTGCGGAACACCCGATTCATGGAAGGAACGCGGCTTCGTCCCCGCCTTTGCCGAGAAACTTCTCGTCCCCCGCTTCGTGCAGCGCAACCAGATACAGATGACTCCGCCCGGCGGCGCGTACGGCGCCCGCGGCAGCCGACTCATGCGGCTCCTTCTCAATGGCGACGGCCACGAGGGCGTCAGACTCTCCGACGACGACATCCGCCGCCTCGCCGCATGGATCGACCTCAACGCCATCTTCTACGGCTCATACGACCCAGAACACCAAGCCGCCCAGCTCGTCGGCAAACTCGTCCCCATGCCCGCCACCCAGTGATCTCATGAGCCCGATGGCAGATCAAAACGTGAAAACGACCGCCGCTGGGCCGTCGCCTCGCCGGAATCCGTCCGCGACCGCGACCCGGCCCGGCGCGGGCATCCTCACCCGCCGTCTCCTCCTGCTCGCCATCGCACTGACCGCAGCGCCCCTGGTCCATGCGAGTGAGATGGACGCGTTCACCATCCGGGCAACCGACTTCGACGAAGGCAACGTCCGGATCAGCCTCGCGGGCGAGGCGTATGCCGACGGGCACCCCTGCATCTGGCACGGCAGCGGCTCGCCAGATCAGGCGGGGTATGTGATCGAGTTTCCCGTCACCGGTGACTACACCCTGTCTGCCTTGTATGCGGCAGCTAAGTCGCGACCCGTCGAGATCAGTATCGACGGAAGACCAGTTCATACCGGGCTCACGGACGTGACCGGCAGCTGGCAGACGAAGTCGGCAAAGTGGGAAAAGCAATGCACGTTGCGCATCGAACGTGGCACGCACACGATCACCCTTCAACGCGAAGGCCCACTGCCGCACATCTGCGCTTTGCGGATTGAACCGCCCGCCCCACTCCCCGCGGGAACGACTCTCGGGCGCCTCAGTCCAGAGGAACGCGCCGAGCGGGCGCGCATCGCCGAGCATCGGGCGGAGATCCAAGCGAAAGTTGCGGCGCTCAAAAGCATCAACATCCAAGCCGTACGCCTAGCCATCGAAGACATGGAACGGAGTTTTCCGGGACGGTACGACGGGGTGAAACATCGGCGAGCGTTGGCCGAGTTTGCGCGCATCCACGAATCGCTCGCAGAGGCGCTCGATAAGGGCGAACTGCCTGAAACCGCACCACCGGTCGAAGAATTGCTCGCCGGGATACGGACCGCCCTGCTGGAAAATCCCCTGCTCGATTTCGACAGATTGTTGGTGATGCGACGTCGCCCGAGGGACAGCAACGGCTTTGTCCCCGCCAACTACCTGTCGCACGCCAGCATAACAGGCCGAACCGGATGGGATAATGAGATCGCGGTGCTCGCTGATCTGCGCGGAAAGGCCACGCTGCAGACTCTCCATCGGCCGAAGGAGACGCGCATCCTGCGCGACGTGCGCCTAGATTTCGATGCGAATAGGGTCTTGTTCTCCAGCATTGACGATAGGGGCCGATGGGCCGTCTACGAAATCCCATCCACCGGCGGCGAACCTCACCAGATCACGCATTCAACGTTCCCGGATGTGGATTTCTTCGACGCCTGTTATCTGCCCGACGGACGGATCATCGTGGCCTCGACAGCGAATTATCACGGCGTCCCCTGTCTCGGCGGGCAGCAGCCGGTGGCGACACTCTATCTTTTGGAGCCCGCGGCAGGAAAACTCCGGCAGCTCACATTCGACCAGGATCACAGTAATGATCCTGCCGTTCTCAACGACGGGCGCGTGCTCTACCAGCGCTGGGAGTACAGTGACATCCCTCACTACTTCGCGCGCCGACGAATGACGATGAACCCAGACGGCACCGGGCAACTTGCGTTGCACGGCAGCGGCTCGTGGTTCCCAACGGCGTTCCGCTTTGCCCGACCGGTTCCGGATCATCCGACGATGCTGGTCGGGATCATCAGCGGACACCATGATTACGGCGACTGTGGCCGCCTCGCTTTGCTCGACCCGGGACTGGCCGGCGGCTATCCGTTCCGTTACCGGCCAGCGTCGAAAGAGTGGGGCGTCGAAGGCCAGCACGTCGCCCTCACCCCGGATATCCTGCCCGCAGAAAAGACCGGGTTCTTGCAGCTGGCGCCGGGCCGCGGCAAACCGGTGGCCGGCACCGTCTGCGACAACATCGTCAGGGGCGTCTATCTCAAGGAGCGGCCGGAGTTGATGACGCACCCGCATCCGCTGAGCGGCAAATACTTCCTCGTCGCGATGAAGCCGACGCCCCGGAGCCTCTGGGGCATCTATCTGGTGGACGCTTTCGACAACATGACGCTGGTCGTCGAGGAAGAGGGAGCGGCGCTATTCGAGCCGGTCCCGTTGCAGCCAAGAAAACGCCCCCACGTGATCCCCGACAGGGTCGACCTTGGCAAGAGGACCGCCACGGTGCATATCGGCAATATCTATGCCGGTCCCGGGCTGAAGGGCATACCGGATGGCACGGTCAAGTCGCTGCGCGTTTTCTCCTACCATTTCGGGTACCTGGGCAAGGCGAGCTTCGAGATAATTGGCACGCAGGCCGGCTGGGATGTGAAACGCGTCCTCGGCACCGCCAGGGTGGAATCGGACGGCTCGTCTTTGTTCGTCGTCCCGGCGAACACCCCCATTTCGATCCAACCGCTCGACGGCGAAGGCCGCGCGGTACAACTGATGCGGAGCTGGCTTGTCGGCATGCCGGGCGAACGGGTCTCCTGCACCGGTTGCCATGAGAACCGCGCCGAGACGTTGTCGGTCAGACGCACCTTGGCCGACCAGCGCTTGCCGGAACCATTGGCGCCGTGGTTCGGGCCGCCGCGACCGTTTGACTTCGCCAACGAGGTGTATCCGGTCCTTCAAAAGCACTGCGGTGGCTGCCACGAAGACAGACCAGCGGTTGGCCCTCGCGCCAAACCGTCGTTCAGCCAACCTGACGTTGCCTACGACACGCTGCACCCGTACGTCCACCGCCCGGGGCCAGAAGCCGACATGGCACCTCTCAACCCCATGGAGTATCACGCCTCCAGCAGCCGACTGATCCAGATGCTTGAGAAGGGACACCACGGTGTCCGGCTCGATAACCTCCCTCGCGAGTCCCGCGAACGCCTCTACTGCTGGATCGACCTCAACGTGCCCCGGCGCGGTTCGTATGAGCTGCCCGCCGACAAACAGCACATCGCCCAGCGCCGACGCGAATTGAACAAGGTGCTGGCGGAGATCGAGCCCGACCCCGAGCAAGAGGCGCGGCAGTTGGCCGAAGCCAGGAAAAATGCACCGCCGGTTGTTTTCGAACCGCCCGCGAGACCCGCCGACGAACCACCCGACGTGCTCCAGGTGGATGGCTTTCCCCTCGACGCGGCGGCCGCTGCCGAACGCCTGCGCGGGGCGCCAGGCGGCGGCATCAAGACGATGGAGTTTGGCCGGGGAGTGCGGCTGGTGCTGCGCTGGATCCCCTCTGGCGAATTTGTCATGGGCAGCCGCGACGGGGCGCGGGACGAACGTCCTCGCGCAACGGTCAAGGTCGCACAGCCGTTCTGGATGGCGGAAGCCGAGATCAGCAATGCCCAGTACGCGCTCTTCGATCCCGAGCACGACACGCGCTACATCGACATGCACCACATGGATCGGGTGACCCCCGGCTACATCGCCAATCATCCCGACCAGCCGGTCGCGCGTGTCTCCTGGCAGCAGGCGATGGCTTTCTGCGAATGGCTCGGCCTCAAGATCGGCCTGCGGGTGACCCTGCCCACCGAAGCCCAATGGGAATGGGCCGCGCGCGGTGGCACCGACACGCAATTCTTCTACGGCACCATGGACACGGATTTCGGACGTTTTGCGAATCTGGCCGATCAGTCGTTGCGCTGGTTCAAGATGGGCTATCCAGGCCCCGGGAACCTGCAGCCGCGCCTCCCCTATCCATCGGACAACAACTTCCCGTTGCGTGACGAACGCTTCCGCGACAAGTACCATGTGGTGGACTACGTCGGCCAGACCGAACCGAATCCGTGGGGCTTGAACGATATGATTGGCAACGTCAGCGAATGGACCCGCTCCAGCTATCGCCCGTATCCGTATGCCGATGACACGCGCAACGATGAGAACCCTGGCGAGCGCAAAGTCGCCCGTGGCGGTTCCTGGGCCAACCGGCCCGCTGATGCGGGCTCATCGGTGCGTCGCGCCTACGAATCGTGGCAGAAAGTGTACGATGTCGGCTTCCGGGTGATCGTTGAATAGGATTCTTGCGCCGTGAAAACGATTCGAACGAATGGGAAACGGTTGGCACACGCAGGTCTATGCTGTCTCGTTCTCGCGTCCTTGGCCCCGGGCGTCGGCGGCATGGCCGTGCCCCCCGCCCCTGCCGATGCCGATCAATCGCTCCTCGCCCACTGGACCTTCAACGAACCCATGGGCGAAACCTGCCGCGACGTGACCGGCCACGGATGCGACGCGGCGTTGCAGGGCACGCCATCGGGCGCAGAGCGAACGACCGGCATCTCCGATGGTGCACTGGCCTTCAAGGGAAACCATCGCCTGCTATGCGGTCAGAAACCCGCGTTCGGTCCGCTGCCCCAGATCTCCCTCTCGGCATGGGTCCAGCCAAACGCCTTCGACCGCTACAATGAGATCTTCCGCAAGGAGGATGGCAACAACCGCGTCCTCTTCTCCTTCCAAGAGGATGGCAAGGTCCTCGCCCTGGGCCTCAATATCGGCGGCTACGTCGAGTGCGATGCCAAGCTAGATCCAAAGCAGGTCCTCGATGGCGCGTGGCACCACTGCGCTGCCACGTTCGACGGCCAAGTCATGCGCGTCTACCTCGACGGAGTCCAGATTGGCGTCCTCCAACGGCCCGGCACGATCACCGCCGGCGGTCCCGCGCCAGCCGCCATCGGTTCCGCCAACGGACACGAGTGCTTCCAGGGCGCGATGGATGACCTCCGCATATACGCCACCGCACTCACCCACACCGAAGTTGCCACCCTCCACGCAATCGGCGTCGAGGCTATCGCCCGATCGAACGCCACCGCCACGAAAACTCTCGAGGCGCTCCTCTCTCCCCGCAACTCGTTCGCCGAAACACTGGCGGCATCGCGCCGCAACCTCATCGAAAAACAGCTGTCCCTCGACGCCGCCGTCGCCCGCGCCTTCCTCGCCCGACTGCAGGCCCAGTTCCCCGAAGACTGCCGCCAGTTCCGCCTCTGGACGGGCGCTGATCCCATCGCCTACCTCCGCGCCAAAGGCAACGATTTCCACCTCGCCATCACCGGGCGCCTCATCGGCATGCTCGTCGAATACCGTCCCTTGACCCAGGCCCAGTGGTCCAGACAGACCGAACAGGACCGGACCCGTTGGCGCGATGCCGACGTGCTCGAAGAGCGATTGGCCGCGCTAAAGGCACGCGGCGATGAGATCCAGTTCTCGCCCGAATGGATCGCGCTGATGCAGGAAATCGCATCCCGTATCCAGTGGCGACCCTACGAGTACGAACCCGTCGCACCGTTCATCCCACCCTCAACTCCCGAAACGCGAGATCTCACAGCCGACGAAGGCCGCGATGCGCTGGAACGCGACTGGCTCCATCAGGCCAACAACAGGCCCACTCGCGAGCACGTCGCCAACGAGATCGGCTGGGCCAAAGAGCTGGCCGCGCGCCTCCACAATGTCGATCTCTCGGCGGAACTCGCCTCGTTGTCGAGAATCGAGGAAAGGGCGCAGGCCGCCAGCGCGGACATCGCCTCCCTCTATCTGCAGACCCGCACCGTCAAACGCAGCATCATGCTCAAGAATCCTGCGGTGAATTTCCGGCGCGTCGTGTTTGTCGATATGCCCCTCCCCAATGGCAAGGAATGGAAACACGAGACCCGACACCGCCTCGGCTACATGGCCGTGCCCGGAGCACGACTCCTCGTCCTCGATGGCCTCCGCCCCGACGGCAAGATCGCCCGCCTCATGCCCCGGCCGCCCCTCCACGGCTCTTTCTGGCGGCCCGATGTCTCCTTCGACGGGCGCAAGATCCTCTTCTGCTTCAAACCCCATAACGAAAAATCATTCCACCTCTACGAGATCGGCGCCGACGGCACCGGACTGCGGCAACTCACCGATGGGCCATTCGACGACCTCGACCCCATCTATCTCCCCGACGGCCACATCCTGTTCTCCACAACCCGCGGCCACACCTATGTCCGCTGCATGCCACCCACCAGCTCCTTCGTCCTCGCCCGCTGCAACGCCGACGGCCGAAATATCTACCTCGTCTCCGCAAACAACGAGCCGGATTACCTGCCGTCGGTCATGGATGATGGCCGCGTCGTTTACACGCGGTGGGAATACACCGACAAGCCGCTCTGGCGCGCCCAGAAACTCTGGACGATCAACCCGGACGGCACGCAGGTGCAGATGCTCTGGGGCAACCAGAGCGTGTGGCCCGATGTCATGAAGGATGCCCGCTTGATCCCAGGAACCCGCCGCGTGATGTTCACCGGCTGCGGTCACCACGACTGGTTTGCCGGCTCGGTCGGAATCGTGGATCCCGATCGCGGGCGAGACTTTCCCGAAGGCCTGACCAAGGTCACCGGGGAAATCCCGTGGCCAGAATGCGGCAACGGACCCACGGACCCGATCGAGTCGCCCCGCTACCACCCCCACGGCAAGTTCACCGCATATTACTCCCCCTATCCCCTGAACGAACATGACTTCCTCGTCTCTGCCACCCGAGGGGACAAGTTTGCCCTCTATCTCATGGACGTCGACGGCAACCGCGAACTGATCTACGAGGGAACCCATAACGTATTCCACGCCATCCCCGTGCGCCCACGGCCGCAGCCCCCGATCATCGTCGATCGCGTCGCGTGGCCGAAGGTCGAAACAGGCTCCCGCGCCAAGGACGGAGTCATTTTCAGCAACAATGTGTACGATGGCGCCCCCAGGGAACTGCGCGGTAAGGCGAAGTACCTGCGCGTCCTGCACATCGATCCGAAAACATACACCTATTGGTACAAACGGCCCTACATCTCCACCGGTCCGGTCGTCTCCGGCGTGCAGTCCGAGGGCGTCAAGCGCATCCTCGGCACGGTGCCTATAGAACAAGATGGCTCCGTCTCATTCCACGTGCCGCCCGGCAAGGCGCTGCACTTCCAGCTTCTCGATGAGAACTTCCGAGCGCTCCAGACGATGCGCAGTTTCGTGGGCGTCATGCCGGGCGAATATCGCGGCTGCCTGGGCTGCCACGAGTCACACAGCCGCGCGCCGACCGTCGCCGCCCCCGCCCGCGCGCTGGTGCAATCACCGCGCAACATTACGCCCCCGCCCTGGCCCGACGCCACGGTCAGCTATCCCCGATACGTTCGACCCGTTCTGGACAGATACTGCGCCAAGTGCCACGCGGGCGACGGCGAGGGCCGAAAAACGCTCGACTTGACCGCCAGGCCCGGCTTCCTCGATTTCGACGAGGTCTACTGGCTCCTGATCGGCAAGCCCACGTGGGGCAAAGCCTACGAGCTGCCCAAGGACTGCCCACCCGGTTTCGGCATCGCCGACACCTTCCTCGTCGAGGGCTATGACAAGGTCGATCCCGTCGCCTACCGCACGCCTCCCCCCATGACCCGTCTCTCATACCGCAGCCGATTGATCGATATCGCCTCCAGCGGCAAACACCACGACGTGCGCGTGGACGAAATCAGCCTGCAGCGGCTCATCTGCTGGGTGGACACGATGTGCCCCTACCGCGGCGACGAAGAAGTCCGCCAGGAACCCGATCCAATCTTTCAGGGCGTCGATTGGCTCGCCGTCCGCCCGCGCATCCAAACGGCCCCCATCGTCGATCGCTTTCACATCTCGTCCTACGGGGATTACAATTTCACATCGGCGAGCTCCGTCAAAGAGTCCCCATGAACAAGCGCCATATCGCCCTATGAAATCGGACATCCGGACAGACGCGTTCTGGCCGCCACGACGAAGCACGAGTGACACGAAGAGACGGCCCTCTTCGTGCGTCTTGTGCGCATTCGTGGCCATCCTCGCCGCCATTCCCGCCTCCGCCTCCGAGCCCTTCACCAGCACCTTCGAGGCCCAGCCTGCGCGCTTCATCCGCGTCATCATCCGCGCCACCAGCCAAGGCCAGCCGTGCATCGATGAACTCGAACTCTTCGGTCCCGACGGGAAAACAAACCTCGCGCGCGCGTCGCGTGGCGCCAGGGCCACCGCCTCCTCCAGCCTGCCCGGCCACGCCATCCACCGCATCGAGCACCTCAACGATGGCCTGTACGGCAACAGCCACAGCTGGATCGCGGCGACCACGGGCGAGGAATGGGCGCAGATCGAGCTGCCCGAACCCGCCCCCGTCGCAAAGATCGCCATCTCCCGCGACCGTGAGGACCAGTATGCCGACCGCGTGCCAACCGCGCTAGACGTCCGGCTCTCCATGGACGGCGCGCACTGGCAGACGGTCGCGCAAATGATGAACCATGCGCCCGCCCGCACCGCGAAACGCCAAGCCCCACCCTATAAGCCCCCCGCCGACATGCCCGAACCGATCACGTGGGACGGGCTCCTTCGCTACGCCTTCCTCTGCGAGAAGGCCACGTGGGAACGACTGGACCGCGAGGACCATCTCTCGCCCCTTAACGTCGAACGCCCCGCCTATCCCGGCGGCCCACCCTATTGGGGCCGCGTCGCCAAGCTTTCCCAAGCCCAACGCACGCTGACGCTCCTGGAGGAAATGATCGATCGCCTCGGCAAGAAAGGCGTCGATGTGCTCGCCGAGCGCCAACAGCTCGCCACCCTGCGCGCGCGTCAGACCGCCGATGGCGACGCCGTGTACTTGGAGGCACGCCTCGCCAAGCGCCAGCTTATCTTCCGCGACCCCGACCTCGCATCACTGCAGCGCGTCCTCTTCGTCAAACGCCACCCATACCTTTCGTCCCACAACTACAGCGATGTGCTCGACTCGCAGTTCCGCCCCGGAGGCGGCATCTACCTGCTGGAGATTCCCCGCAGCCACGGTCGCCTCATTCCCGAGGCCGCCAGACTGACAATCCTCTTCGACGCCACCGATGGCATCGCCCGGGATCCCATGGCGGACTTCGACGGCAAGAAGGTCTACTTCGCCTTCCGCCCCGATAAAGGCCCGGCCGACGACGCGGCAGCCTACTGGCACCTGTGGTCGGCGAACGCCGACGGGTCAGGCGCCCGGCAGTTGACCGACGGTCCCTTCCACGATTACTACCCGTGCCCATTGCCAGACGGTGGACTTGCGTTCATCTCCACCCGCTGCCGCGCGCGCTTCCTCTGCTGGCGGCCGCAGGCATTTGTCCTGTTCCGCATGGATGCCGATGGTGGCGATATCAGGCCCCTGTCTTACGCCAACCTCAGCGAATGGTCGCCGACGGTGATGCGCGATGGGCGCATCCTCTGGACACGCTCGGAATACATCGACAAGGGCGCGGACTTCGGCCACACGCTCTGGGCCATCCGACCCGACGGCACCCACCCCGAGCTGATCTTCGGCAACAATACGCCAAACTGCTACATCAACGGCCGCCAGGTGCCCGGCACCCACGAGATCCTCTCCACGATCTTCTCACACGGCGGCGACCACAACGGCCCGCTGGGTTTGATCGACCTTGCCAAGGCGAAGGGCCCCTCCGATGTCGATGCCATCACCAACATCACCCCCGACACCAGACCCCATTACAACATGAACTGGCCGCGGCACGAATGCTGGCGAGACCCCGTGCCGATGACCCGCGACTACTTCCTCGCCAGCCACGCCCCGGCCGACCGGTTCGGACTGTATCTCCTCGATCGCTTCGGCAACCGCGAACTGCTCTTCCTCGATCCCGCGATCGGCAGCATGTGCCCCTCGCCACTGCGGCCAGAACCAGCCCCCCCCAGGCTCGAGCATTCGGCGCCCCCGCTCGCGCAGGCGCAGGTCGGCGTGCTAACGGTGGCCGATGTCTACCAGGGCCTGGGGCCCGCCGTGCCCCGAGGCCAGGTGAAGTTTATCCGAGTGTGCCAAGAGGTCCGCGCCGATCTGCTCCGATTGCCCGACGGCTCGTATCAGAACGACCACAGTCCATTCCAGGATTGGTACGCCACGCCAATCCATAAAGTCAACGGCCCGAACGGTTGGCCAACCTACGTCGCAAAGGCCTCGCTCGGCCTGGCCCCGGTCGAGACCGATGGATCCGCCTGCTTCTACGCGCCCGCAGGCAAGATCCTCTACTTTCAGGCCCTGGACAAAAACCTCAACGAACTTCAGCGGATGCGCAGCGTCGTCCAACTCCAGCCCGGCGAACAGCGCGGCTGCATCGGTTGCCACGAGGACCGACAAACCGCCGCCCCGGTGCGCCAGACAATGGCGTCGCGACGCCCGCCCAGCACGCTGGATCCACCCCCGTGGGGCGCCGTTCCATTCGCCTACGAGCGCGTCGTGCAACCCGTCTGGGATGCGAAATGCGTGCGTTGCCATGATGCCTCGCACGAGCGGGGCATCAACCTGACCGGCGCGCCAGATGCCGATCACGTTCCGACATCCTATCGCACGCTGATCGCCGGTGGGTGGGTCCACTACTTTGACATGACCTACCGTCTCCGCCACACGATGGCCCCGCCGATGTCGTTCGGCACCTTGCAGAGCAAGTTACTTCGGGTCATCGATGCCGGTCACCACGACGTGAAACTCACCCGCGACGAGACCCACGCCGTCAAATGCTGGATCGACCTCAACTGTCCCCTCTGGCCCAACTACGAATACCGGCCCGAGCGCACCCCGCTCGCATCGGCCGCCCCATGACGCCGCCTACTCCTCGAATGTCATGCGCAATCGGAAGAAGTGACGCGGGGCCGTGGCGGGGGAAGCCTCGCGCAAAATGACGGCCTCTCGATCGCCTGGCATCGGGGAACTCCCGTGCACGACCGACCCGCTCACGCACCATGACAACGGTCCGAGATCACCGCTCTCACAAAGCTCATATGCCACATCGAGGGCGTTGGCGGGGCGATAGAAGCGAAGCCCCGCATATCGCGCGCCGCCCTGATCGGCCCAAGTGAATGCCACCGGGTCCACATCCTTTACCCACGGGTCGCATCCCAGCGCATACTCCGCCCAGTTCACGCGCCCATCCCCGTCCGGATCGGCATACGGCCCCGATACCAGCGGATCCTCCCGCTCAAGCTCGCTGAAGTGGAAATTGTCCCAACCCCGATAGGCCTGCGCCCAATAAGAGTCCCCCGTGCCCGGACTGCCCGACGCCGCCCCGCTGATCGCCCACTTGACGGCGTTGCCGAAGGCGTCGTAGGCGGTCGATGTCTCACGCAGCACCAGCGATCGGCCAGAACCGTCGGATGCCGGATACCACCCATCCTTGTACTCAAAATCCAGTATGTTCTCGCCAGAGACATCGGTCAGCTCCAGCCGCTCTCCGCCGTTGTCCAGTTGGCCCTCGTACGGGCCAAACACGGGCACGCCCGCCGAGGGATAGCGCAGCGCAAATGCGGCCGGGTTCTTCGCGACGATCAGCCGCTGCCCCGCGCCGAGCGTTGCCGCCGGAAAGGTGAACACGATGCCCTGTGAAAAATACGCGCCCGTGAGCGTCAGGATGGTCGCCCCCGTATTCATCAGCTCCAGATACTCGAAATCATCATCCCTCACGCCCACGATCGCCTGCGCTTCCGCCGCCGTTGGATCCGCGGGATGGTACTGGATCTCCGTGATGCGCAGCCACCGTTGCGTTGGCAGCGGCGCGCCATCGTACGAATAACTGGCGATCAGGGTGCCCCGGTCATCGCGAAGGTTCAGCGTCCCGCCGCGCGCCGACAACTGCCCCTGATAGTTGCCCTGCACAAGACGCCGCTGCCCGCCCGTGGGACCGGAAGTCCGGGATCGAAAAGCGTGCGCATCCTTCACCAGGTGCAGCAGCCCCTGATAGAAGACGTTCGTCGGCGGCGGGATCACCGTGCCTCCCTTGAAGACATGCCGGACCTCCCCATCCACGGTCCAATCCGACATGTCCACCGCCTGCGTCGTCATGTTGCGCAAGATCACATACTCCTCCGCCTGCGTGCCGCCCGCGGGCAGGAAATCCAGCGAGTCGAACGTCACCATGCCGGGGTAATTGACCTGCGGCGTGTTGGGCAGCGGCGTCCCCCTGATCGTCGGCCGCCCGGCCCCTGTGTTGAAAAGATAGGACCGGCGCGGACCGACATAGTCGCTGATGACGCGCTCGACCTCCTCGCGCGGCCGGTTCGGAACGAAGTTCGTGTGGAATCCCCACCGCGCGGCGTCCAGATCGCCATCCGTCCACGGCGAGGGATTCGCCGGATCGGGGTCCACCGACGCGGCGATCGCCCGCATTTGCGTCTCGAAAATCCCGTTGGTCGTGCCCGGCGGCTGCATCAGCGCATCCATCAGCGTCCGCATGCGCCGCACGTACATCTGCCGCATCTCGAGAGACTCGTACACGACCGAATACAATCTGTTGTAGCCGCGCTCCAGCGTGTTGTTGGTGACCAGGGTGTCATTGAAATAACCCCCGTTTGTCCCACCGTAATTATGCCCGTGGGAGAGATCCACGTCCCAGATGATGGGCTGCCATTCGCGGCTGCCATCGCTGTCGCGATAGAGATAGTAGTTCTTGTGGCCGTGGTCGCCGTCGCTGTTCAGCGAGCGAACGGCGAAATAGTTGATCGCCGCAGGTATGTCGATGTTGTCATAGGCGTAGGTCTGCCGCACGGACAACGTAATGTTGGTATCGAGGGCGTCATAGAGCGACTGGAGGTCGGTGTTGTCCTCTTCCTCGCGAGACTTCTTCTCGACGTTCACCACGAAGTTTGTCGAGTAGATCTTGTAGAGCGCCCCGGCCGGATCGAGCCCGTTGCGCTCGAGCATGCCCTCGTCACCATTCTCCACCATGTCCAACACGCCATGAAATACGCCGTTCAGATGCACCCGCACCGGAAAGGCGTAATGATACGGCGTTCCCCCCACCAGCCCCACCCAGTGGGACAACGTGTTCCGCACCTTCGTCTTGTCGGCATAGTTTGACAGCAGGTTCAGGTCCTTCACCCGCTTCTCACCGTCCCGCCAAAGGAACCGGTGGTTCGAATTGAAATCGAAATCGTAGCTCTTCTTGGGAAACCCGGAGGTGGTCTGGCCGTGGATCTCGTGCCCGATGTTGTCGTAGAACCTGTCCAGATAATAACAGGAACCCCTGAACGCGGCGGCGGTCGGGCCATTTGTTGGCGACCCTGACACGAACCACAGGAGCACCGGCAACTGGCTCGACGCTGTTGTGCCATCAACCGCGACAGTCCCGAAATACTGCGGCGAATCGTTCGTGTTGGCGTAGGTCGGCAGTTTCGTGATGACCCCCTGAGTGTCCTGCGCCTCGAAACGCCAGCGGAACATCTGGCCCGGCCCCGGACCGACGGTCGGCAGAGATGCCGAAAAGACCCCGTCCCCCGCCACCGCATCCGGCGGAACGCCATCGTCCTGAAGCACCTGCGGGGCGGACTCGGCATTCCACATGGTGCGGGTGTATGCCCGGACCACCGCCACCGGATCCTTGGTCTTGATCACACGCACCGTGACGCCCAACGGCGGACTCGATGCGTTTCCGAGTGGGCGCGGGACGTCGGGATCGGTCGGCGTCGCTCCGAACAGAAGCGGGCCCGCCGTCGCGATCCCATTTGGCGCCCCTGGAGTCGGCTCGCTGAAATAGCCCGTCAAGGAGGGCGTGTGCGGGGCCTTTCCCACGACCTCGGGCAGCAGCAAAAAATCCGAACTCGTGGTGGCCACGTTCAATCCCTGCACGGCCAGCAGATTTGTCCCCGCGACCAGAAGCGCGTTGGATATCCCAAACTCGGTCCAGGTGTTGACGAGCGCCTCGTTCAACGCGACATCGGCCCTCGTATTATAGGCCATCGCGTTCGTGCAGTTGGCACGCGCCACCTCGGCCCCATTGATGTAGGCCACAAAGCCGTCTTCATATTTCATGCGCAGCTTGAACGAGAGGAATTGCCCTGGCGAAGATACGACGAAGGTTCTTCGGAAACAGAGGGAGGTGTTCGTGTATCGGAAGGCACCCAGGCAGTCCCCCGACGGAGACACTCCGATCCAGGGCGTCAAACTGCCCGCCGTGTCATAACCGATTCCGGTCGCGGCGGACCGCCACGAACCGTCGCCATACGATGGGCTCACATTCCAGCCACCGGGCTTGCCGTGCCCGATCTGACCCGACGCGTAATTCGTCCCGAAATACACCGCGTCCCCTTCGGCCGACGAAAGGACCCGGAAACGCCCGACGTCTCCCGATGCGATAAAGTTCGTCTCCGGTTCGGAGAACGTCCGCCCATACGACACATCCGGCGGCTGAACGGGAAACCCGGGCGCTAGCTCATCCACGAGAACTGGCTGACCATTGGTCGGATCCGGCCTGTACAGCCCCAGATACTCGCCATTCTTTGATAGGCTGAAACTCGTGTGCAGGGGCGCTGCGGGATTGGTCCGATTCTTGCCCGATGCCCATACAAAAAGCGTCCCCTTGGCCGGCACGCTGACATTGGGCAGGCGCCACTGCGTCTTGTTGTCGACCTTGTCAGTAAGCCACCAGCCATCGAGGTTTACCGCCCCATCACCCGCGTTGTACAACTCCAACCAATCTTGGCGCGAGCCGTCCTCATCCTCGATGCCGGTCGTATTGTCGGCGAGTAGTTCGGATATATAGATGTCCGCCCGCGAACGGTCTGCCCCCCTCCCCATCATCAATAGGGCCAAGACGAAACTTGCTTTGCGGGCTCCCAGGGCAAATCTGATCCCCATGGACCTGCTGCGGACCGCATGTCTGGCTCGGCCCAATGCCACCATATTCATACGTTTTCATAACGCGCGTTCAAAGTCGAGGAGAAGCATGCCCCGCTGATGGCGAGGATGCTCATAAAGGGCGAGAACCTCGCATTGCAAGACTCCGCCCAAATCGGAACCTCCTGCGCCACAGCAACCTCTGTCCCATGGGCCGACCCCCGATCTCGGCTTCACCACCGGATCCCACGACACCGGGTTGCCGTTGCCTCAAGCCTCCCCCTCCGCTATGGGTGAGGCATGGCTTCTTTCTTCATCACTACGGCCATTGACTACGTCAACGGCTTGCCCCATCTCGGGCACGCCTACGAGAAGGTCTTGGCGGACGCCGTGGCTCGCTGGCACAGGTCCCGCGGCGACGATGTCTTCTTCCTCACCGGCGTCGATGAGCACGGCCAAAAGGTCCAGCAATCCGCCCAAAAACGAGGCATTGAACCCAAGGCTTTCTGCGACGAGATGAGCGGGCACTTCCGCCGTCTCTGCGAGGGGCTCGGCACCAGCCACGACCGATTCGCCCGGACCACCGAGAATTCGCACAAGCGCGTCGTCCGACAATTCCTCCAGCAACTCCACGACGCCGGAGACATTTACTTCGAGCAACACGAGGGCTTCTACTCCGTTCGCCAGGAGCAGTTCGTCACCGAAAAGGACATGGTCGATGGCCAGTGGCCCGAGATCTTTGGAGAAGTCCTGAGCATGAAAGAGCCCAATTATTTCTTCCGGCTCTCCAAGTATCAGGATTGGCTCCGAAAGCACGCGGAAGACCACCCGGACTGGATTTACCCCGCCTTCCGGCGCAACGAGGTCCTCGGGGCACTGGAGAAGCCCCTCGGTGACCTGTGCATCTCCCGCCCCAAGAGCCGCCTCGCCTGGGGCATACCCCTGCCCTTCGACGAGGACTACGTAACCTACGTCTGGTTCGACGCGCTCGTGAACTACGTGTCATTCTCGGGCTGGGGAGAACCCGGATGCCGGTGGCCCGCCGACGTCCACACGATCGGGAAAGATATACTAGTGCCCGCCCACGGCATCTACTGGCCCATCATGCTCAGGGCCCTCGGCATCGAGCAGCCCAAGCACTTCCTGGTGCACGGATGGTGGCACCTCCGCGGCGAGAAGATGAGCAAGACCACCGGCAACGTCATCGATCCCCTCGAGCTAGTTGACCGCTACGGCGCCGACGCCTTCCGCTATTACGTCCTCCGCGAAATGACCGTCGGCCAGGACGCCGACTTCTCTCCAGAGAATTTCGCCACCCGCTACCGAAGCGACCTCGGCAACGATTTCGGCAACCTTGTCAACCGCGCCATCTCCATGATCCGGCGCTACCGCGCTGGCATCGTCCCCGCTGCGGCCATCGAACCGGTCGTCAAAGAGGCCATCTCAGAGGCCCGAAACGGTGTCGCCGAGGCCATGGACAATTTCGAGACCCACCGCGCCCTCGAGCGCATCGCGCGCCTCACCCAGCGCGGCAACCAATTCGTCGACGAGCGTGCCCCATGGAAACTCGCAAAAGACCCGGCGCAGACAGCCGCCCTTGACTCCGTGCTCGCCACCCTCGCGGAAACCGTCCGCATCCTCAGCATCCTCGTCGAGCCCTTCCTGCCATCCACCGCCGGACGCATCCAGCAGCAACTCGGCATGGACCAGCGGGAAACCCGGTTCGACGCGTCAACCCCGGATGGTCTCCTCGCCGGTCGCGCCGTCGGCGAACCCCAGCCCCTCTTTCCTAGGATGGAATAGGGGCAACCGCCGATCGCCGTCAGCAGGAACGCCGCCGGCGCAGCCACCCCACCAGCAGGCAGCATGCCACAAGCAACGCCGCCGTCGCCCCCGGCTCCGGAATCAGCCCCAGCGTATAGCCATCGGCCTCGAGGATGGACTGAATCTGCGAAATGTAATTCGGCATGAATGTGTCGTATGTCGCGGGGTAGCCGCCCACGTCACCAACCAGATAGTGCGTGCCCAGAAGGGCCAGCGTCGACCCCACCAACGTGAACGAAGGGCTCCCCGAATCGCCCGGTTGCCCGTAGGCCTCCCCCGTCGCCGGATACTGATCGTACCAGAAAACCGGGTTTCCCAAGAATTCGTCGAAACCCCCGAATACGTTCGTCCCCACGGATATTCCGACGGGAACATTGATGTTCGTGCCGCCCTCGGGTCGGTAACCGTACACCCGCATGGGAAGACCCACGTAGCTGTTCGTGGACGGCAGGTCCATCACCGCATAGCTCATTATGTTGCTCGCCGATGGAATGGGCGTCGTCAACTCGCCCACGTATAGATCCGAGTTGGATCCGGTGACGGGATCAGTCAAATAATTGATGGTCGACGACACGCCAAACGTCATCGTCTCGCCATTCGAGTTCATGAAACTCAGCTGCCCGCTCACCGGGAAGTGAGCCGCCGCCACGAAGTGCGTGGGGCTGATCATCGCCACCGACTTCCGCGGGTCGCTGACGTTCCACCCCACCCCAGACCAATCCAACGATGCGAACCAAAAATCCGTGTTGTTGGTCGGCGATGACGGATAGGTCCCCGGCAGGAACCGGTCATTGATCGTGTTGCTGTAGTTGACGATATCAAGCGCCACGACCGGTCGCGCCAGCGCAAGAACAGCGCCCAAGACCGCAAGCAGGCGGCACCCGGAATGAGCCCTCACACCCAAGATATCTACCAGATCCACCCGGCGCCCGCAACTCCCTCCCGGCGCACCATGCCGTGACCCGGCCTCACGCCCGGAATAATTCGCCCAGGCTGCGGCCCATGAGCCGCGACGCGGCGCAGAGCCCCGCCGCCAGCAACCCCATCGCCAGCACGCCCAGCGCGCACGCCACTGCCGCAGCCTCCGGTTGCGGCCGCCCGACCAGTTCGTAGATCCCTTTGGTTATCGGCGCGAACCGGAGTTCCATCGCGAGGATCAGGCTGTCGCTGACCTCGAGCATTGCAAACGAGAAGACCAATATCCCGCCGGCCACGAGATTTGCGGCTATGAGTGGAAGCGTGATCTTGATCAGCGTCTTCCGCGGGCTCGCCCCCAGGTTCATCGATGCCTCCTCAAACGATGGGGACAATTGTCGGAATCCGGCGTAGGCGGCACGCACGATGAATGGCAAACGTCGCACCGCATAGCTCACCACCAGCAATAAAGTCGGGTTCGTCCTCGGATTCAGCCACGGCACGTCGACGTTGAAACTCACCAGATAACCAAACGCCAGCACCAGCCCGGGAAGCGCCAGCGGCATCATCACCACCGCGTCAAGCGCGACGCGCCCCGGAATGCGACCGCGCGCCAACAGCCATGCGATCGCCACGCCCAGCACCATGTCCAAACCCGCGCTGCACAACGAATAGACCAGCGAATTGCGCACGCTCGAAACCGTCAGCTCATCCCGGAAAACCTCGGCGTAGAACGCCCCCGTCAGCTCCGTGGGAAACGCGGTGAAAAACCACTTCCCGGCAATGGAATTCAGCGCCACCCCGGCGTGCGGCAGAAGCGCGACGCCGAGCAGGGCACAGACCGCTGCCGTGACCAGCCAGCCCCCCAACCCCCGCCACCGGGTCATTGCCACCGCCCCCCCCGCCCGCCCCGACATCTCGCAACTGCCCGCCTCTCCCCACGCTCGCCCCGCAAAAAACAGGACCATCACGGCCACCAGCGTCAGCATCACCAGCGCGCTCGCTACCGGGCTCGAGGATGCCTCCGACGACGCCAGGAAGATCTGCGTCGGAACCGTCGCATTGCAATCGAATATCAGCGGCGTGCCCAGGTCCGTAAACGCGCTGACAAACACGATGCTGCAACCGGCAAACACCCCCGGGGCGAGCAGAGGCAAGGTCACTGTGCGAAACGTCCGCCAGGGACCCGCGCCGAGGCCAGCGGCCGCCTCGCGAAGCGACGGATCCACGTTGGCGACCGCCGCCGAGAGCCCGAGATACAGGATCGGAAAAAGATGCAGCGCCTGCATCAGGATCACACCACCCAGACCGCCGTCCCCGAACCAATCGGGTGGATCCTTGAGAGATATCAGGCCCCATTCGCCCAACAGGAGGTTGATCGATCCGAAGCGCGCGAAAAAATGCTTGATCCCAATCGCGCCCACGAACGGCGGCAGAATGATCGGGGCAAGCAACGCCACCTCCAGAGGCCGCCGGCAAGGAAAATCGATCCGTCGGAAAAGCATCACGAGGGGCAGCGCGATGATCAGCGCCCCCGCCGTGGCTCCCAATCCGATCACGAGGCTGTTCGCAAAACACAGGCGATACAGCTCATTCGCAAATACCAACCGGAAGTACTCCAGCGTGAACACCACACCGTCGGACCCCTGCACCACAAAGGCGTCCCCCGCCACGCGGAATAACGGATACAGCAGAAAAATGGCCAGGAAGGCCCAGACGCCCACCAGCAGCAACCAGCGCTTCATCCCCACGACGACGGCAAGGTTGCCCAGACTGCCCTTGATTGCATCCCAAAAACTCTCCTCTGCCCCCGTGCTGTCCGCAGCCCAGCTCGAGGATCCCCATAGCCGTGAGGCAGGCAATCCTGCCCGCCGCCGCGTGCCTCGGCCGACGCCGCGGGCAGGAATCGGGCCCTGGGAACGTTTGGCCCGTCACACAGGCCATCGCATCGCCGCCCCTTGCGCGGCCCACGCTGATTGTGCCATGCTGCCAAAGTCGTGAAAATACACCGTCCACCCACGCGGATTATCCAGACCCTTGTCCTCGGCCTCTCGATCGCCATCGCCCCCGTGGCCCACGCCACACCCTCAGCCACCAACCTAGTTCGCCACGGCTCCTTTGATCAGGGCCCCGCGGGATGGGCCGCGGATGCCACGAGGCTGCGTGGCGGCATCACCTTCCCCACCGAAGGAACCAACCGCTGGGCGGTACTCGAGGCGCCCGCCACCTCCCTCTCCCAAAGGATCCACCTTGACCCCGATTGGCTCTCGCTCCGGGTTTCCGCGCGCATGCGCGTCACCGGCGTCACCGTCGGAAAAGAATCCTACCAGGACGCCCGCCTCGCCATGGATTTCAAAGACGCCGACGGAAAACACATGAGCCCATGGCCCAAAGTCTTCCACGCCACGGGCACCAGCGAATGGGTGTCCCACGAGCGCATCTTCAAAATCCCTCAGGGCGCCGCAACCCTCGACATCAACCCCGCGATATTCGGCCCCTCCGGAAAGGTCGAGTTTGCCGACATCTCGGTCACGATCGCTCGGTCCAAAGGCATGCCCATCGCCGATGCACCCTTGCCCGATGGGGCGCCCGACACGGACGATCTCTCCCGCGCCTGGTCCCGCTCCTCAGCCACGCGCGCCGAGATCTGTCTCAACGGCCTCTGGCGATTCCTGCCGCCCGGCACCGGCCCCACCAACTCACCCCCCACGCCCCGCAACGGTTGGGGCTGGCTGAAAGTGCCCGGCGTATGGCCCGCCTCCGACAGATCGGCGCAGATCGCCATCCTCCCCGAAGACCCCGACGCCGAATCCCCCCACGGCCTCACGCGGGCCTGGTACCGCCGTTCGATCACGATCCCCGCCGATTGGTCCGGCCGCCGCATCCACCTGGACCTCCGGATGGTCCAAACGCATGCCCGCATCTGGATCGACGCCAAACCAGCGGGAGAGATCTTCTTCCCCGGTGGACGCGCCGACATCACCGCCGCCGTCAAGCCCGGCGCGCGCCACGACCTCGCGCTCCTCGTCACGGCCAGCCCGCTCGAGCCCGAGTCGAATGTCTTCATGGCACCCGAGCGCATCATAAAGTCAAAGGCGGTTGTCAAATTGAAAGGCCTCACCGGCGACGTGATGCTGGTCTCGGGGCCGCCCTCCGACGCGATCGCGGATGTCCAGGTCCGCACTTCCGTCCGCGACGGCAACATCACCATCGACACCGGCCTCATCGGCCCTGGCGCTGGCAAACGCACCCTCACCGCCGAGATCCTCGAGGCCGGCCAAACCGTAAAAACTTTCCGGAGCGCCCCTTTCGATGCCACGGCACTCAAGGATGGCCGCCGCGCTTTCTCCTCACCCTGGCCCGACGCAAAACACTGGGACACCGATTCGCCAAAGAACCTCTACGAGGCAGTCGTCACGCTCGCCGATGAACGCGGCCATGTCCTCGATCGGTCCCTCCCCGTCCGCTTCGGTTTCCGCGAGTTCACCATCGACGGGCGCAACTTTCTCCTCAACGGGAAACTCATCCACCTCCGCGCGCTCCACAGCAGCAATATCAACGGCGGCGCCGACGTCGCCTCGATCGAGGGCTGTCGCAACACCTGCCGCCGCCTCGCGCAGCACGGCTTCAATTTCCTGATCACCGGCAACTACAACTTCAGCCCGGGCGAGGTCTCGTACATGGATGCCCTTTTCGACGCGTGCGACGAATCGGGCATCCTCGCCGCTTTCTCCCTCCCGCACGTAAAAGATTTCGGTTGGAGACTCGACACCCCCGAGCAGTCGTCGCGCTACCGCGCCCTGTGCGAATGGCTCATCCGTCGGGAGCAGCACCATCCCTCCATCATCCTCTATTCGATGAACCACAACGCCACCGGCTATTACGGGGACCAGAACCCACTCCGCATGGACGGCGTGTACGAGCCCAACTTCCCACCCAGGCCCTCCTCGGATCCCAAGGCCCCACCCAAGCCCGATTCCCGCGCGAGAAATCGCGCGCAGGCGCAGCTCGCGGCCGATATCGCGAAATCCCTCGATCCCACACGCCCCGTCTACCACCACCAGTCCGGGAATCTCGGCGACCTCTACACCGTGAACATCTACCTGAACTGGGCCCCGCTCCAGGAGCGCAGCGACTGGCTCGAGCATTGGTCCACCAACGGCAAAAAGCCCATGTTTTTCGTCGAATGGGGCCTGCCCCATATCTCAAGCTGGTCCTCCTTCCGTGGCCCGCTGTTCATCTGGCGCAACCCCGCGTTCCAGCAGATCTGGGACAGCGAATTCGCCGCGGCCTATCTTGGCGAACGTGCCTATGAAATGACCGAGACGAAGATCGCATCCATGAAATTAGAGGAGGAGCTCTGGGCAAAGGGCGAGCCCTTCTATTGGTCCAACCTCATACGCCACCTCAAGTCGCAAGATGAGAATTACACGGAGATCCAGGCGCTCTTCGCCTCAGATAACTGGCGCTCTCATCGCACCTGGGGCATCTCCGCCATGCTGCCGTGGGACCAGGAAAACCTCTGGCGCGAAACGCCCGCATTCCCCAGTGCCCCCACGCTCGCCCCCGAACGCTGGCAGAACCTCCAGTCCCCCGGCATCGTCCCCGATCAGTTGCCGCCGCCATCTCAGTTCATCTACTGCCGCGATGATCGGGCGATGCGGACCTCCGCACTGGGCGACGAATTCCTCCGATGGAACATGCCCCTCTGCGCTTTCATCGGCGGCGGCCCCGAACGCTTAACCGAGAAATCCCACGTCTTCCGCCCCGGCGAAACAATCCACAAACAGCTCGTGATGCTCAACGACTCGCGCCGCGAGACCACCTGCCGCTACAACTGGTCGCTGGCGCCCACGGACCTGAAAGGCAGGGGCGAAGTTCAAATCCCCCCAGGCGACAAGGCCCTCGTTCCTCTCGAAATCACACTGCCCGAAGGACTCACCGAAGTCGGGGCAAGGCTCGAGGCCACTTTTGAGTTCGGTGATGGCAAGTTCCAGCACGACAGCCTGCCGATTCAAATCCGGGCCCAGGCCCCCGCCCCAATACCGAAGTCCCGCCTCGTGCTCTGGGACCCTAAAGGTCTCACTGCCCCGCTCCTGCGGCGCCTGGGCGCGGAATTCACCCCGCCCTCGTCAGCGTCCCACCCTGCAGAGACCGACGTCTTGGTTATCGGTCGCCAGTCCCTCGCGGTCGACGGGCCGGGCCCCGACCTTTCGCGCGTCCGCGACGGCCTCAGAGTCCTGGTGCTCGAACAGGACCCAGATGTCCTAGAGCACCGTTTCGGATTCCGCACCAACATTCACGGCTTGCGACAGGCGTTCCCTCGCGCGCCAACGCACCCCGCGCTATCCGGCATCGGCGCCGAACTCCTCCGCGACTGGCGCGGCGCGGCAACACTCGTCCCGCCCCACCTCGACATCACCGGCCCGGAGACCTCCGACCCGAAGTGGCTGTGGTGCGGCTTCGAGAACACACGCGTCTGGCGCTGCGGCAACCATGGCTCCGTCGCGACCGTCCTCATTGAGAAACCCGAACGCGGCGACTGGCTACCCATCGTCGACGGCGGCTTCGACCTTCAGTACACGCCGCTGCTCGAATGCACCCACGGCAAGGGCCGCATCATCTTCTGCCAGCTCGATGTCACCACCCGGACCAAGGAGGAACCCGCGGCAATGGCCCTCTGCGCGAATCTCCTGCGATACCTTGGCACCGCCCCACCCGCGACCGCGCGGCCCGTGATCTACAGCGGAAATGTCGAGGCCCTCGATCTTCTGAAACGCCTCGGGCACGCGCCGGGCCCCTATGATGCCGCGAACGCCACATCGGCAACCCTGCTCGTGCTGGGCCCCGGCCACCAGGCACGCAACCTCGACTCAGCCGTCAATGCCGGCGCCAACGTCTTCTGCCTCGGCCTATCTCCCTCCGAACTCGATCGGGCATTCGCGCAACGGATCGAGACAAAGGAGGGGCCCACCATCTCTCGGCCAATCAAATATTCAAGTCCCGCGACCGCAGGCATCGCCAGCGCCGACCTCCACTGGCGCACCGGGCCCTCGATCGCCGCGCTGCCAACAGATACCCCATCAGGACCCGCCCTCGCCGTTCTCCCCCGCGGCAAGGGCCAAATCGTCCTCTGCCAAGCCGCCCCATGGATGTTCGATTACGAGAAGAAGCCCTACCTCCGCACGACGTACCGTCGCAACGTCTTCCTCGTCTCGCGCCTGCTCGCCAACCTCGGCGCACGCGCCGATTGCCCCATCCTCGATCGCTTCGCCCAGCCCCCGAAATCGGAAAAACCCTGGCTCGGCGCCCTGTACCTCCAGGACCCCATCGCCGATGATGACCCGTATCGCTATTACCGCTGGTGAAAACCGTTTTTCTGCCTTTCCCTGCACACCCCCAGCGCGCTAGCTTTTCACCCGTCTCATCAAAACCAGAATAAGGAGCATTACCATGGCACGTCCCGTCACCCTTTTCACCGGCCAGTGGGCCGACCTCCCCATCGCCACCCTCGCCAAAAAGGCCAAAGCCTTCGGCTATGACGGTCTCGAACTCGCGTGCTGGGGCGACCACTTCGACGTCGCCCAAGGCGCCAAGGGCAAGGCGTACTGCGACGCAAAGCACGAGCTGCTCGCCAAACACGGCCTCAAGACATGGGCCATCTCCAACCACCTCGTCGGCCAGGCTGTCTGCGACAACATCGACGAGCGCCACAAACCCCTCCTCCCCCCCCATGTCTGGGGCGATGGCAAACCCGAAGATGTCCGCAAGCGCGCCGCCGAAGAGATGATGAAGACTGCCCACGCCGCCAAAAACCTCGGCGTCAAGGTCGTCAACGGCTTCACCGGCTCCAAGATCTGGCACTTCCTCTACAGCTTCCCGCCCGTCAGCGCGGCCCAGATCGATGACGGTTTCGAGGACTTCGCCAAGCGCTGGAACCCCATCCTCGACGAGTTCAAGAAATGCGGCGTCAAGTTCGCCCTCGAGGTGCATCCCACGGAGATCGCCTTCGACGTCGCCAGCGCCGAGCGCGCCGTCGCCGCCGTCAAAGGCCGGCCCGAATTCGGTTTCAACTATGACCCCTCGCACCTCGGATATCAGGGCGTCGATTACATCGCCTTTATCCGCAAGTTAGGCAACCGCATCTACCACGTCCACATGAAGGACGTGTACTGGTCGCCCGTGCCCACGGAAGCTGGCGTCTTCGGCGGCCACACCAACTTCGGTGACGTGCGCCGCTTCTGGGACTTCCGCTCCCTCGGCCGCGGATGCGTCAAATTCGAGGAGATCATCCGCACCCTGAACCGCGTCGGCTACGATGGCCCGCTATCCGTGGAGTGGGAGGATAGCGGCATGGATCGCGAGCACGGGGCCGCAGAGGCCGCCGCGTTCGTCAAGCGCGTTGACTTCCCCCCGAGCAAAATCGCGTTCGACTCCGCCTTCGATAAAGAAAACCAGTAGCCGATCAGGCGCGCGACGCCGACTCGAAAATTGCGAATCTTGTAGGCCGTCTCTGCGAGACGGCAGCGGCGGATAGGGTGGCGTCTGACACAGACGCCCTGCAACCCGATTTTCTGCCCCGGTGGTGCCCGCCCGGCGGGGCATGGAATGACTCGAAGACTCCAGGCGCAGGGATAGTAGGAGCCTGCTTGCAGGCGATTGGAATCGCGCGCAAGCGCGCTCCTACGTTCCATCTTTATCGGACACGCCCTTGCCCGCGCCACAGCCACCACACCGCCGCAAGCGCCAATAGCACGCACGCCGTGCCCACCACCTCGTGCATGGCATGATAGTGCCGTTGCCCCGCCCATCCCGAAAGCATGCATATGATCACGATTCGTGCGATGTTCCCAAAAAGTCCAAGCGCCACCGACGCGCCGCCCTTCGCCACCCGCCGCCACCAGGCTTCCCGCGACGCCCCCGCCAATAACAGGGCCAGCAGACTGCTGCTGCTCAGAAGCCCAAAGCCATTGCATTCCGCGGCCACCTCAAACACCCGATCCCCCATCACGAGCATCAGGCTCGGCTCAGGCCGCAGCACGACGAATAATTGCACCTGCCTCCCCAGCATCTCCAGCAGCCAAGCCCCCATGCGGCCCGAAGTAATCCGGAGCGGCCAGTCGAAGAACGGCATGGCCACCACGAAGAACAGATAGAGTCCAAACACCAGCACCACCCATCGGCTCGCGCGCCTCGCGCGATCCCCAAAAACAAACCGCGCCGCGGCCCCGATCGCAGCGCAAAGCGCCGCCAGCACCAGCAGCGGCCACCTCAGCCATATCGCCAAACCCACCAGCGCATACGAGGCCACCAGCCCGCGCACCACGGCGGGCCCAAAACGCCAGACCGGACGAAAACCACCCCCCTCCAGTGCCAGCAGAATCCCCGCAAATCCAAATATCGCAAAGGCCTGAAGAAGTTGCTGCTGGTCCAACGTCACGCTCAACAACCACCGCAGCGCCGGCCAGAATATGACAAGCGTGATCCCCCACAGCATGGCCGCCGCCCAGCCGCCGCGAACGTCAATCCTCGGAGCCTGCCGCGCCCCCGCCGCCACATTCCCCGCGGAAAATTGCCTTTCTCTCTTGATGACCAAAAAATTACCAGAGGAACGAGAAGTTGCGACACGGCCAAACGGCAGGGCCCGAAACATCCCAACTCAAAACTTCATCGATCTCATCCAGATCCGCTTCTGCCAGCGGGACCGTGCCCACGGTCCGAAAACCTCTGAACGGAAGCATGGAATCACGCGCGCCATGCGCCCAACTCGATCATCGCCGCCTCGGCCAACTTCGCCCACCCGCGATTCGCCGCGGGATTTGCCGGGCTCGGATGCGGGATTCGCCCCACGTCCAAGTCGAGCCCCGTGGCCTCCCGCACGGCCAGCGCGCGGGCCTGTGCAAACGCGCCCACGCCAATCACCCACTCGGCCCCCACCGCGCGCACCAGTTGCGCCAGATGGCGGTCGCAGGCTTCCCACAGAGGCGCGGTCTCGGACGCGCGAAGTTTGTCGGGCGTCAGGTTCTTGCCCGATGCCTCCATGAAAACCAGCGGACAATAGTTCGCAACGAAATGGTCCGCGAAAAATGCTTCCGCCGCACCAAACCTCGAGCGGAATAATCCCCATAGCCGTGCGCCACTTACCTCGCTCCGGCGACACGCAAACCCCTCGATCGGCCGAGCCGGATGCTCCGCGGAGGGTCTGCCCACGGGCTCGCACACCCCCACCCAATCCCGCACCGCCGCCACCTCGCCAAACGGCACGCCCGTCTGCGCCATCCCCCACGGACCGGGATTCATGCCCAGGAAAATGATCCGCTTCGGTGATGCTCCCCAACGCCGCAAATACGCCTCGTGTGGCCGCCACGCATAATCCAACGGATTGTACACGCACGCGACCGGCTGGCCGAACCGGAGGCCGCCCACCTCTTTTCGGAGCCGCGCCGCCACCGCCACAAGCCCACCCGCATCCATGCGATCCCTAAACCTGATCAAGCTTCTCGTAAACCACAAGCTCCCCCTCGTTCTTCAACTGGCTGGGGTGATATCGCGGGATCGTCAGCTCGGTCTGTTTGAACTGAACGGGCGCGGTCTTCTTGTCCACCAGCCCAACGGCCACCGCAACACCGTAGATGATGGCCTCCGGCCTCGGCGGACACCCGGGAATGTAGTAGTTGACGGGAACGATCTTCTCAACTGGCCCGATCACGCTGTAGGAATCGTGCCAGATCCCACCCCCGCACGCGCAGGAGCCAATCGCAAATACCAGCTTGGGCGCCGGCATCGCGTCGTAGGCCCGCCGCAGGGCCTTGGCCGTGCTCCGCATCGCCGGCCCCTGGCACAGCATGACATCCGCGTGCCGAGGCGATCCCACCAGTTTGATGCCAAAGCGCTCCACGTCGTAGTACGGCGTGAGGACGTTCAGCACCTCGATGTCGCAACCGTTGCACCCCCCGCTGTTCGCGTGATAGACCCACAGCGAGCGGCCAAACATCTTCTTGCACAGCTCTCTCAGCATCGGCGCCACCTCAGTCCATCTCAATCTGGATATCGTCCACGGGCTTTTCGCCCTCGAGATAGGCCCGCGAACGAAACACCCAACGCTCGTTCTCCGGGTCGTCAAAGCGATAGCCCTTGAGCTTCAGTTGCTCCAGGGCCGACGGTTCCTTGAAACATCGCCCGCAGCGCTGGCAAGTGCTCATGAATAACTCCAGTCGCTGCCCCACGTCCCCGATGACGTCGGTGGCATTCTCGTACTCCGTGCTCATGGTGATCGCCTTCTCAGGGCACACTTCCGCGCAGCGCCCACAATAGGTGCACCGGCGCCCCAGATACTTCAGGATCCGGATCTCCTGGCAGGGGTCGTACACCAGGATCTCCCGCGCCGGGCAGTTATTCGCGCACCCGGCACATCCGATGCACTTCGCCGCATCAAATATGGGCCGACCACGAAAATTGGGAGGCACCTCGCGCGGACGTGCCGGGTACGGCAGCGTCACGCGACCCGCCCTCAGGCAGACGATCGCCTCTTTCAGCTTGCTCACAAAAGACATCGTTTCACCTCACATGCCAAGGCTCGCAAGGACCAGCGCGACCATCGACACCCCAAGCAGGCACCCGAAATACCGGATCGCCTGATCGATCCGGTACCGCGCGTGCGTCGCCGCCACCAGCGTCACCAGCAAAACCAACCCCAGCACCTTCCCCCAGGTCAACAGCGCGCCCAGCGGAAACACCAGCGATGAGCCCCACGGCAGAAACAGGGCCACGAACAGCGCGCTGTAGGCCACCAGTTTCACCATCCGCGCATACTTGAACATCGCCAGCTTCGGCCCCGAGTACTCCATCAGCGGCCCCTCCATGATCTCCGTCTCAGCCTCGGAGATATCGAACGGCACCCGCGCAACGAACGCCTGGAACGACAGGGCCACGACCCCAAGCATGATCAAACCAGAAACGGGCACCCCGCCCGCCGCGTACACGGACCCGTCGAGCACGGTCTCCAGCCGGAATGACCCCGTGTGGATTGCACCGATGAGAATCGCCACGGCAAACAGGGGCTCCAGCGCGACCATCGACATCATCTCGCGGCTCATCCCAACCAGAGAGAATGTGCTGCCCGCCGCCAGGCCGCCCAGCACCGTGCAGACACCGCACAACGTCATCAGGTAGATGAGGAGGATGGCATCACCGGCGCCTTGCAGCGGCACCCCGACGCCCATCGGCACCATGCACGCCACGGCCACCGCCGCCGCAAATGACAGCCTTGCCGCAAACTGTTGCATCCCCGGCACGTCCCCAGACTCGATGTCCTCCTTGCCAAGCAACTTCAACAGATCGAAATAGGGTTGCCAGATCGGCGGGCCTTGGCGCGACTGGATGCGGGCCGTCACCTTCCGCACCACGCCCTCCAGGAACGGCGCCACCAACAGGACGGCGCCAACGTTGAATATCCCAGCCAAGACCAACCTGCCCCAGTCCATGGTCATCCCCTCCCCCCCAGCGCGAGGCGCCGCAGATCCTCGCCCGACCAGATTCGCCTGTGGCCCGACCTCACGTCGATTGTCTCCATCCGGTCCGTGCACGAAAAACAGGGGTCGATGCTGCCCAGCGCGATCGTCATGTCTGCGAGTTGCTGGTCCTTGATCATCGACGGAATACCCTGGAGGTTCTGATAGGTCGGCGCGCGCACCCGCCAGCGCCGCGGGCGGTTGTTCTCGCCCGTCACGACGAAATGATGCGCCTCGCCCCGAGGCGCCTCCACCGACGAGAGCCCCATGCGACCCACCGGCAACTCGTCCTCGATCTGCGACTGGATCGGCCCGCCCGGCATCTTCTCAAGGCACTGGCGGATGATTCGGATCGACTCGAAAACCTCGTTCATCCGCACGACGAGGCGCGACCAGACGTCGCCATCGCGCGCCACGATCACGTCGAAATCCACCCTGTCGTAGGCCGCGTACGGGTGGTCGCGACGGCAGTCGATGTCCGCGCCCGATGCCCGCGCCACCGGCCCAACCAGGCCGACATCCTTGACCAGTTGTGCGCTCGCCACGCCCACGCCACGCGTGCGCTTTTGGATGTTGCGGTCGCTGCTGACCGCATCCACCACACTCCTCCACTCCTCCTCCAGCTTGTCGAGAACCCCCCGCAGCTCGGCCGCCATCTCGGATCCGATGTCCCAGCGCACGCCCCCCACGACACAGAGCCCATACGTCTTTCGATTGCCCGTGATCTTTTCCGCCACCCACATGATCGGCTCGCGGATGCGGAAACTTTGCATGAATAGCGTGTCGAAGCCGACGATGTGGCACGCCAGCCCGACCCAGAGCAGATGGCTGTGCAATCGCTCCACCTCCAGCATGATCGTGCGAACGAATTCGGCGCGCTCGGGCACCCGCAGCGCCGCGGCGTTCTCGACCGCCTGCACGTAGGTGACGCTATGGACGCACCCGCAGATCCCGCAAATGCGCTCGGCCATCATCGGGATGTCATTGTAGGAAAGGACCGACTCGGCGAGTTTCTCGATCCCGCGATGCGCCATGAACCCGCGATACTCGCACCCGCGCACCACCTCCCCGTCCACGTACAGCCGAAAATGCGCGGGCTCGTCCAGCGTCGGATGAAATGGCCCGAAGGGCACCACCACGCAGCCCTCGGGCGGATCGTCGAACTTGAACTCCAGTTCACCATCAAAGTTCGCTGGGACGTGATCCCACGAAACATCTTTTCGCAACGGGTGCACGCCCTCCGGCCACCCGTCCGGAAGGACCAGCCTCTTGGGATACCTGTGCCCGATGGGCTCGATGCCCACGAGATCGCGAAATTCCCGCTCCGCCCAGCTGGCCGCCGGAACGACGTCCGAAATGCTGTCCAAGGCGGGCCTCTCGGCCGGCAGATATGACAACACCCCGCACAGCAATTTCGCCCGGTCGAACGCAAAGTTGTGCGCCACGAGATACTCGCCAGAGAACGGCCGGTCATCCGCCCCGATGCTGATCACATACCGCGCGCCCATGTCGCGAAAGATATGCCCGCACACGGCCTTGATCGCCCTGGGATCGACCACCACGAACATGCGCCCCCCGCCGGGCAGATCCGCCCGCCGGATCGACCCGCCGAATTTCTCCTTCAGCTCACCCAGTTTTGTGCGTGCCTCCATGCCTGCCCTCAATCGTCTCCGCGCCCGCCCGCCGCCAGTTCGCCACTAGGTCTCGCGCGCGATGTTGTGGCACCGTCGCGTGCAGCGCCGGACGCTGTACCGCCCATCCACCGGAAATACCGCATCAATTCTCCATAGTACCCTTTTGCCGCATAACGGTGACAGTCTGCCTCCGCCACATAACCGCACAGCCATGGCTCGGCCTCTCGGGCCCTCGCAGCCCCCAACCTCGACACGAGGCGCGCGACCAAGAACCCCAGGCCCAAAACACACGCGAGCACCACCGGCACCAAGACCGCACGCCCTCCAAATACCGCGACCCCAAGTGCGGCCGCGCCCTCCACGGGCCATGCCTCGGCCAGCGCTGCCCCCGACCCTCCTGGGCTGCTGCCCAGCGCGGCACCGACCAGCTTGAGCCCCAAACCCGGAAGCACGCCCAATACGATGCACGCAACGGCAAGCAGCCATTGCGGCAGACCCATCATCCAGCCCACCTCCATCGAGCGCCGACCCGTGGCCCTCTGCTCCACCCATGCGCTGGTCCGAGAGAGGAAGCTCGCACCAAAGAACTTGACGAACGCCGCAAGCGTTAGCGCGCTGGTAAGAATGGCGATCGCCGCGCACAGGGGAACATACCTCGCCCCCGACGCGCCCTGGATGGCCCCAACGCACAGTCCCCACTTGCTCGCAAAACCATTTGACAGAGGAACGCCCGATACCGACAGGGCGCCCACGAGTGCCGTCACGCCCGTCAGCGGCATCAGCCGCATCAATCCCCCCAGCCTGTCGAGACTCTGCGTGCCCGTGGCCCAGACCATCGACCCCGAATTGAGAAACAGCAGGCTCTTGAAGAGGC
The DNA here is from genome assembly GCA_029560585.1 of Verrucomicrobiota bacterium. Classification (GTDB taxonomy): domain Bacteria; phylum Verrucomicrobiota; class Verrucomicrobiia; order JADLBR01; family JADLBR01; genus JADLBR01. Next base: position 76,818 of record JAKQKQ010000201.1, read on the forward strand.
CGTGATTGATGGTGTGGAAGAGCGCCCCCCCAAGACCCATCGCCCCCAACGCCACGAGCGCAGGATCCGCCGATGGCAGCAACGAGAGCGCAACGCCAAGCCCAAACAGGATGTACCCGACCTGACCAATGCTCGAAAATGCCAACAGCCGTTTCGTCTGGTCTTGTTGAAGGGCGGCCACCGTCCCCGTGAACAGCGTGATCGTGCCCAAGATCACGATGGTCAAACCCCACGCTGACATCGGGCATCCGGCACGAGAACCCTCTGGCACCAACCACAAGAAACAGCGCATCATCCCATAAACACCCGTCTTGATCATCACGCCCGACAGCAGCGCGCTGACGGGCGAGGGCGCCGCCGGATGCGCGTCCGGCAGCCAAATCTGACCGAATGGCCACATGCCCGCCTTGATGCCAAAGGCCGCCAGGAACAGCGCGAGCGCCACCACCACCACAAACGGCCGCGTCTGCAATAGCACCGATACGTTCCCGGCCAGCGAATCGAACTCATACCTGCCGGCGTGCCCCCCGGCACCCGCCCCAGTCGGTGCCAGCAGCGCTGCCCCGATCATCGCCAGCGCGCACGCAACCTGCATCATGAGGATGTACTTGTTCGCGGCACGGATGTTCGCAGCCTCCCGGTGCTCGAATCGAATCAGCAGATAGCTCGGCACGGTCATCATCTGCCAGAAGACCATGAACACCCACATCGTGTCCGTGACCGCCACGATCCCATACATCCCAGCCACGAACATCAGGAAATTAGGGTAATAGCGCGCAACGCCGTAGCCCGGGTAGTGGTCCATGTACCGGATCGAAAAAAGCGCGGCGATCGGCGCGATCATCGCGATGATCGCCACGAAAATCGCGCTCAATCCGTCCACGTAAAATCTCACCGCCAGACCCGGATGCCCGAGGATCAGCCACGCCTGCCCACTCGGCTCGCCCGAGCCCAGCACCCCGGCCACCGCAACAAGGGCCAGCGCGCTCGAAATGCCCGTGACCGCAAACGCCACCCACCCGGCGGCGGCGCGACTCCGAGCCACAGGCAGCGTCAGCGCCGCACCCGCAAGGCAGGTGAATATCGCAAACATGTGTGCCTGGCCCGAAGTCATACGCGGACCGGATCGGTTTGTGTTCGGGCCAGCGCCGCGACGAACAATTTCACCAACATGTCGACGGTCTGCTGCACGGCCGACGTCAGGGACGCTTCCCCCACAAGGGAATTCGGTTGGACGCCGAGCAGCCAGACCCGCGTCTTCCCATCGGCCTCGATCGCGCAAGCCAGCGTGCCGAGGCTCACCCTGTGCGTCGAAATCTGGGGAAAACGCTCCGCCATCTGCATGGAGTCCAACAACACCACGGATCCCGGCGCGCCACCAAAATCAACCGCGTCCAGAAACAGCACCGTATCGTAACCGCCATCCGCCAGATGCGGGAGAAAACGTTCCGGCGCTGGGCCGGCGGCGATGATCTCGGGCGCGTCTCCACCCCCATCGCCGATTCCCGCGGCCGCCCGCAGCGACTCCGCGAGCCTCACTCCCAGCGCGTCGTCGCCAGAATCTGTATTCCCCACACCCACCAGACAGGACCGCCCCCGGACGCACGCTTCGATCTCCTCGCGCAGGTCACTCATCAGATGTCCTCCCCGAGCTTCTTGATCTGGCGATATGTGAACACCGGGCCGTCCACGCACACGTAGGCCACCCCAATGCAGCAATGCCCGCACTTTCCGACGCCGCATTTCATGTAGCGTTCTAGCGTCGAGACGATGTTCTCCTCCGCGATCCCCATCCCAGACAGATCTCGGATGACAAAACGGAACATCACGGGCGGCCCGCACACAAAAGCGACCGTGTTCTCCACCGGCACCCTCACGCCCTCTTTCTTGAAGAGGCTGCCCACTACGCCCACGTTCCCGGTCCACCCATCTTCGCCGCGATCAACGGTCAGGTGACACTCCACGCCGGCCGCCTCCTCCCACTCGCGCAGGTTGTCCCGGTACATCAGATCCTTGGGCGTCCGCGCCCCCAGGAATATCTGGATGCGCCCGTAGCTCTCCCGGTGCGCCAGTGCATACATGATGCACGAGCGGAGCGGGATGAGCCCGATGCCACCCGCCACAAAAACCAGATTCTTCCCGGAGAAGGCCTCCATCGGAAAGCCGTTGCCGTATGGCCCGCGCACTCCGAACTTCTCGCCCGGCCTTAGGTCATGCAGCGCCGCAGTGCAACTGCCCACCCGCCGCACCGTGAAAAACGTCTTCCCCTCGGTCGGGCTCGGGGGCAACGACAACGGCATCTCTCCGGCCCCAAAGAGCGACACCTGCACAAACTGGCCGGGCCTGAAACGCATGAAGGTTTCCTGCTCCCGCGCGTCCTCGAAATGCCAGTGGAATGTCTTCACGTCCTGGATCTCGTCCACGACGCGATCCAGCACGGCGATCTTCGGAAGGTAGACGTTGTCAGTCACCGGCGGATCCATGCTGTCCTTTCGGTTCCGCCGCCCCCGGCCTCTCGGGCGCGATCTTGTCGTCCTGTGCCGTCGCGCGGCGAATCATCTCCACGACGCTCGGCATGCCGATGTCACCATGGCAAACCTCCGTGCAGCGACCACAGCCTACGCATGCCATCGACAGCTCGCGCTGGATGAAATAGTGGGCCAGTTTTCTGAAGAAACGACGGTTTCGGCGATCATGCACCGCCCTGCGCGGGTTGTGTCCCCCGGCCATCCGCGTGAACCCCCCCAGCGCACACGCATCCCACAGGCGCACCCGCTCCCACTCGCCAGCGCCCACCTCACGGTCCCTGACCGTGAAACAGGTGCAGGCGGGACAGACGTACGTGCACCCGCCGCATTCCAGGCAGCGGACGCCAATCTCCTCCCACGTCTTATCGAGAATCTTCCCCTGCGAGACATATCGCACGGTCGCCGAAAACCAGCTTGTCGTGGCCTCCTTGAATTGCTTGCGCACCTCGCCGAGAATCCTGCGGCGCCGGGCGATTTGCTCCGCCGCCCCCCGCTTGAAAATCGGATCCGCGAACAGCGCCGCACCCGCGGGCGTGCCGGCCACCGCCATGAACTCGCCCCCCCCAAGATCCATCAGCTGCAGATCAAAGTGGTCGCGCGCCGCCGGACCGGTGTCGGCGCACACGCAGAAGCAGGACTCATCGATGTCCGAGGTCGGGTCGGTGCACACGACGTTGACCAAAAACAGGCCCCTGCGGTGCCGCTCGTAGTAGACGTCGCGGAAATCCCGGCCCAAGAAAAACCTGTCGAGATGCCAGATGCCCGCCACGTCGCACGAGCGGATGCCAAAGATCGCCCGCCGAGTCCCATCATACGTCGGCTCGACCCGCGGGTCCCCGCCCCCTCCCCGAATCTTCATGATCCGCTCGATCTGGGGAAACACGTACCGCTTCGGGGGATGATAGGGATTTGCGATGTGGATCTGGATCTGGTCGCGGTTCTCGTCCGTCACGATGTCAAAGACACTATCCCGCCCCCGTCCCCGGAACGGCGCGAGAACTTCGTGGTCTTTCCGCAGAAGATCCACGATCTTCAGAACGTCGTCGCGATGAATGATGCGGGCGCGCATGTTCAGTCCTTGGTGATGCTCACAAACACCGGCTTCCCCTGGTGCCCTGCCTCGAGCGGGGTCTCCCCCATGATCGCCTTCTCCACCTCCCGCACGAAGAATGGCACAAAGACCGTTCCGTTCCTCACCTCGCCGCTCACCCGCGCCGTGGTCAGGGCGCAACCCCGCGCCGCGCAGAGCCTGATCCGGTCGCCGTCGCGGATGCCGGCGCGGGCCGCGTCGTCGGTGTTCATCTCGACAAAACCGTCCGGATAATCCAGCAGCAGGATGCGCAGCTCACGCTTGAGGGTTTCGCTGTGTTTCACCAGCACGTTCTGGTGCCAGTAATAGAGCGAGTGCCCAAAGATGAGCGCAAAGGGGTACTCCTGGGGCGGATTGACCTGCGTCGTCGGCCTGGGCACCGGCACGAACTTGAACGGTTTGCCTGAGATGCCGTCCTCGAAAAGAAACCGGGTGCCCAGGGGCCTGTCTTTCGTGCACGGCCACTGGCGGCCGTATTCACACGAGAGGTTCTCGTAATTCGCGCCGCCGTAGTTGGGCACCGCCTGCCCGATCTCCGCCATGACATCGGCAGATGTCGCATAACTCCAGCCGGCGCCCAGCGCGCGCGCGACGTCCTCGATCTGCCGCCACGCCGGCCGCAGCCCCGGCGGTGGATCAAGCACCTGTCCCGCAATTTGAATTCGCCGATCCGTGCTGGTGAACGTGACCTGCTCTTCGCCAAAAGCCACCACCGGAAGGATCACGTGGGCGTATCGGGCCGTCGACGTCATGAACAGGTGCTGCAAAACCACCAGATCCAATTCCCGGAGCGTCGCCGCGGCATCGGTGAATGCGGCCGTCGTCACCGGATCGTAGCGCGTCAGCCAGACGGCGCGCACCGATCCCCCACCCCGGTCCGTCAAAACCTCCCGCGCCCCCAGCCCCTGCGCTGTGGGCAGGGCGCCCGCGCCCCACAGCGACTCGAGCCGCCCCCGTGCCACGGGCTCATCCACCGCAAAATAGCCGGGCAGCCGATCGGGCAACATGCCCATGTCGCAGGCGCCCTGCAGATTGTTGTGCTCGGTCAGCGCGAAAAGCCCCGAGTTCACCTTGCCGATATTGCCGGTCAGCAGCGCCAGGTTCACCATCGCGCGGATGCTGTTCATCCCCCGCGCCTCAATGCCAGTCGAGTACAGGAACGCGGCCGAACCAGCCCGCGCCAACGTCAGCGCCGCACCCTCGATGTGTTCCGGCGGCACGCCGCAGGTGTCGGCGGCCTGGAGCAAGTCATAGTCCTGCACCGCCGCCACCAACCCCTCGTAGTCCCGGCAGTGCCCGCGGACGAAGGCCAGGTCCAGCAGGCCGTGATCGACGATCACCTTGGCCATCGCCCCGTAAAGCGTGACCCGCGTTCCGGGACGAACCTGGAGCATGAAATCCGCCTGCTCCGCCACCCGGTGCCGGCGCGCGTCCACGACAATCAACTTCGCGCCACCCAGCTTGGCGCGGATCACGCGGCCAGCGATCGTCGGCATCTGCAACGCCAGATCCACGCCGTCCACGAGAATGACCTCGCTCCGCGACAACTCGCCGATGGAGTTGGTCGTGGCCGGCACGCCCAGCATGTCCAGCAGGACATTGACGCTGTTGTTGCAGTAAACGCCCGTCCCGTGATCCACGTTGTTGGTGCCAATGACCGCGCGAGCCAGTTTCTGCAGGAGGTAGCTCTCCTCATTCGAGCAGCGGGGCGAGCTGAAAAACGCCAGCGCATCCGGCCCGTGGCGCCGCCGTATTTCCTCGAGCCTCCGCACGATGAAGTCGATGGCCTCGTCCCAGCCGACCTCCTGAAAACGCCCGTCCTTCCTGAGCAAAGGCACCTTCAGTCGCTCGGGGGAACTCGCCACCTCATGCACGTTCCACCCGCGGATGCAGATCCTGCCCTGGTTCGTGGGGTGTGACATGCTGGGGCAGACGCCCACAATCCGGTTGTCAGCGGTCTCCAGATACAGACCGCAACCCACGCCGCAGAATGTGCAGGTTGTCAGGCTATGCGCCATCCCCGATGCCCCCGACAGAACCCGGCGGCGCGCCGGCCACCGCCCGCGCGGCGCAAGATCCGATCACTCCTGCAACCATGAGCCAGATTTACAGATCTCGCATCGCTAGGCAAGACACGCTTATTGGCCCCGATCTTTGCATTCGGCCGTTCTGCCAAGCGCAACCGCGCCGCTTTTGCCAGCAAACGGTATTCTCGAGTCAGACCCCATCCGGCGGATGGACCCCATCCGGCGGATGCCGGACCACCGGGGCAGAAAATGGGACGTAGCAGCGCGCTTGCGGGCGATTCGAATCGCCCGCAAGCAGGTTCCTACTGCCCGGTTTCCGAATTCTCGAGTCAGCAAACGAGAATCCGCGCCCCCCTTTCGGCCCCGAACGCCCACCGTTGACGCCGCCCCGGCGCGTTTCTATCGTCCCCCCATGTCTGCGAAACCTCTCGGGCGGGGATTGGATGCGTTACTGGGCTCTCGCGCAACGACCCCATCGACGACCACCGCCCCAGCACCCGGCGAGACCGTGCGCCGCATCCCCCACGAACAGATCGTCCCCTGCCCCCTCCAGCCCCGCAAGGAGTTCGCCGAGGATTCGCTCCAGGAACTCGCCGACAGCATCCGCTCCCGCGGCATCATGCAGCCGCTCCTAGTGCGCGAGCGCGAGGGACGCTTCGAGCTGATCGCCGGCGAGCGCCGCTGGCGCGCGGCGAAACTCGCTGGACTTGCCGAGGTGCCGGTCCTCGTGCGATCCGTCTCTGATGTCGAGGCGCTCGAATTCGCGCTCATCGAGAACCTCCAGCGGGCCGACCTCAATCCCATCGAGGAGGCCGAGGGCTACGCAAACCTGCAGAATCGCTTCAAGCTCACGCAGGAGGAGATCAGCCGCGTCGTGGGCAAACCGCGCGCCACCGTGGCCAACGCACTCCGCCTCCTCGACCTCGACCCCACCGTCAAGGCGTTCGTCTCCAAGGGCCAGCTCAGCGCCGGTCACGCGAAAGCCCTCCTGTCCATCAAAGATGCCGCCCTCCAGCGCGCGCTCGCCGAGCGCACGATCCGCCAGGGCCTGTCTGTCCGCCAGGTCGAAGATGTGGCCGCCGGCGTGGCCCGGGGCGATGCCAGAACCGGCCGCCAGAAGAAAGCTGCCCAAAGACCCACCGATGCCGACATAAAGGAACTCCAGAGTCGCCTGCGCCGCCGCTTCGCGACCCAGGTCAACCTGAAGTATTCGGGCGGCAAGGGGCGCATCGAGGTCGAATTCTACAGCCTCGATGACCTGAACCGCCTCGCCGCGCTCATGGGAATCGACGAGGAATCCTGAGCCAGCCGAAGGAAAGCGCCCACCATGCCCAGCCGCATCCGGCTCCTTGACGAGGCGGTGGCTAACCAGATCGCCGCGGGCGAGGTGATCGAGCGCCCGGCATCCGTTGTCAAGGAGCTGATCGAAAACAGCCTCGATGCCGGTGCGACACGCATCGATGTGGAAATCGAACAGGGCGGGCGCAACCTTATCCGGATCACAGATGACGGCTGCGGGATGGGGCGCGATGATACCTTGCTCTGTCTCGAGCGACACGCCACCAGCAAGGTGCGCACCGCAGGAGACCTTTTCACCGTCCGCACCTTCGGTTTCCGGGGGGAGGCGATACCCAGCATCGCGTCGGTATCAGAATTCCGCATCCGCACCGCGGAGGCCGGTGCCGTGGGTGGCACCGAACTGCTGGTGCGCGGAGGCCGCGTGGAATCCGTCCGCGACATGGGCCTGCCTCCCGGGACCCAGGTCGAGGCGCGGCGGCTCTTCTTCAACCTCCCCGGCCGCCGGAAATTCCTGCGGTCCGCCCCGACCGAATACGGTCACATCGAGCATCTGGTGCGCGTCTATGCGGCCGCCCACCCGCGCATCGCCTGGCACCTGCGCGCCGATGCCAGGCCGGTGCTGGAACTGCCCGCCACGGAATCGCACGAGCGCCGAGTGCGCGACCTGTTTGGCGAACCTTTCGCCGAGGCGCTGATCGCCGTGTCGGGTGCCGGCACGTGCGCCGTCCGAGGATGGGTGGGCCGCCCCGGTATCCACCGCGCATCCCGGTCGGACGAACTCTGGTTCGTGAATGGCCGGCCCGTTGACAACCGGACCCTTTACCACGCCATCCGAGAGGTCTACCGCGCATCGCTCCCGCGCGGCCGTCACCCCGTCGCTCTGCTTTTCGTCGATGTCCCGCCCGATACCGTGGATGTCAACGTCCACCCCGCCAAACGCGAGGTGCGATTCCGCGATTCGGAACCGGTGCGCGCGGCGGTGGTCGCCGCTGTCGGACGCGCCCTTTACGGCGGCAATGCCCATGCCACCCCACCCGCGCCTTTGTCCCAAGCCCCTCATCCGGACGCCACCGACGCCCCTGCCGCGCAGCCGCATGAGGCATCGCCGCCCACCCAGTTTCCACCGCCCGGGCCTCTCGTCCTCACAGGCCCGATTGCCCCCCGCCAGATCCCGGTGGAAACCTCACTGCCCCTGAATCTGGCCGCGCATCCACCCGATGAAACCCCCGATCGGCCCATGCCAGCCGACGCTCGTCCCACGAAACTCAGGATCCTCGGGGTCACCTTGGGCACGCTCATCGTCGCCGAATCCGATCAGGGGCTCGTCATCATCGATCAGCGGGCCGCCCACGAGCGAATACTGTTCGAGGACCTCCTGCGGCAACGCATCGGCGGCACCGTCGCCAGCCAGCAGTTGCTCGCTCCCGAGACCCTCGAACTCGGGCCCCGGGAGGCCGCCTTGCTGCGCAGGCTCTCGCCACAGCTGCGCGCCGCGGGCCTCGACGTCCACGATTTTGGTAGGAACACTTTCAAGATCGAGGCCGTCCCGCCGTTCATACAGCCGGGGCGCGCGCCAAATCTCGTCCGCGATGTCATCGCCGACATCGACAAGAGCGGGGCCGCCGGCGCCCGTCGCCATCTGGATGACGACGAGATCCTCCGCACGATCTGCCATCGGACGGTCCACGTCGGCGAGACCCTGAAGGGCCCCGAGATCGAACGCCTCATCGAGGATCTCCACCGCTGCGACCTTCCCTATACCTGCCCCCGAGGCAGGCCCACGATGATCCTCATCGGCGCCCGCGAACTCCGCCGCCGCCTCGGACGAACCGGCTGAGCGGCACCGCGCAACCACAGGGGCCCGGGACACCGTGGCCTTCGCGAACGAATCGGTGCGAGCCCCCGGGGGCCATCCGCCCTTGCGCACCCGGCCCAACCTGCCCTAACCTCCCGCCGTTCAATATGCGATCCAGAATGCCATGAAACCCGAAGCAGTCCTCGCCGAATTCCGCGCCGCCGGTGCCCTCTTGGAAGGTCACTTCATCCTCCGCTCCGGTCGCCACAGCCGTCAGTTCTTCCAGTGCGCCCTGCTCCTCCAGTACCCGGATAAAGCCGAACGACTCTGCCAGGCACTTGCCCAACGCCTCGATCCCGCCGCCTTTGACTCCGTCATCTCGCCCGCACTCGGAGGCCTTTTTGTCGGGCACGAGCTCGCCAAGGCCCTGGGGAAACGCCACATTTTCGCCGAAAAGGAAAACGGCGCCCTCGTGCTCCGGCGCGGTTTCGAGATCTCCCCGGGCGAGCGATTTCTGGTGGCCGAGGATGTCATCACCAGCGGGGGCCGCGTGGCGGAAACCATAGCGATCGTCCGCGGGGCCGGCGGTGTCCCGGTTGCCGCCGCCGCACTCGTCCACCGCGGCGATTCCGAGCCCCAGTTCGGTTGCCCCTTCCACAGCCTGCTCCGGTTGCAGGTCGAGAGCTTCGACCCCGCGCAGCTGCCCCCGGATCTCGCGGCCATCCCAGCCGAGAAACCCGGCAGCCGCTGACCGGAAAGCGGGTTTCAGAATCCCAGCACCGAGAACCACCCCGTCACGCTCGCGTCGCGCCCCGCATCCAGCCGAACTTCTCCACCCCCGCCCCTGAACGATTCCAGATGCATCACCATATCGCGCCCATCCCGTAGATTCTCTGCGCCAGCCTCCACACAGCGGCGGGCCTCCCCGCCAAACGCCAGCCCCACATCCAAGCGACCCGATGCCAGCAGTCCCACCGCAACGCGCACGCCCTCGGCAGGCAGGTCCGTCAAGTCTGGATTCGATATCGCCCGGATTTGTATTCGGCGACGGGCACGACCCGGTGCCACGCGGTCCGCCTCACCGGTCTGCCCATCCCACGGTGAGCCCGTGAAACACAGAAACCGATCCACGGACGCCACGATGTCGGACAAGACACCCAGGCCACAATAGATCGCCGCATCATCGGGCTCTATCCCTCGTCGCCGGGCCCCAAAGGCACAGCAGAAAAGCCGCAGCCCGCGATCGCGCAATCGCTGGAACGCCGGCTCGTGCACGTGGTGCACCCCATCGTGCAGGAGATACAGGTACGCCTCGGCCCCGCTGCCCATGGCGCCGGCGCACGCCGACACGGCTCCCCTCGACGCCACGCCCGTCTCACCCGACCCGAGCAGCACCCCTAGGCTCCCGCGCCTCTCCGCACTCATGCCGGTGGCAACGCCAGCGCCTCTTCCGCAAGCATGAATGGGATCCCCTTTCGCACCGGATAGCAAAATGCGCCGTCCCCGCGCACCAGGGCCGCGTCAATTGGTTCCCGCACCACATTTCCGGCGCGATTCCGGACGCGGCCCGTCGCGATCGCCGCGTTCAGCAGCGCCACTGTCGCGGCATCCGCCAGGCGCACGCGCTGTCTCGTCTCAGGACAAACCAGTACCGCCAGCAGTTTCGCGTCAACCATCGATGTGACCTCCCTCAATCCGAGATTCCCTCGTGCGACTCCAGCGCCTCCACCTTTTCTTTATCGCCCCCACAAAATCCTCCGGGGCCTCCTTGAATATCCGGGCCCCCAGCTTCTCGGCCCGCCCCACGAGATATCTCCGGTGGCGAATCATTGCGCTCCTCACAAGCATACATGAATCAGTGTCCATGTCGCATTCCGGGGCCAACGCCATGAACGCGTCTTCCAACATCGCAAGATCGTGCGCCTTGCCGAGGCATGTCTCCAGCCGACTGAGCCGCTTGCGCAGTTTTGACAGGTGCCCCGGCCACGCCTTCTCCACCAACTGCACCTGAAACATCAGATACTTGGAGAATTTCCGCCACTCGTGGGCGTCTTCGATCAGGCCCGACTCGCCCCATTGCCTCATCAGCCGCCGCGCCTTCCGGTAGGTCCCCCGCAACCCGCCCTCGAGAACCTGCCAGCCCGATGCCTCCAGCGCCTGCCCCTCGAGCGACCCCACCATGGACCGCAATGTCTCCTCGGCATGATGCGTCGCCCTTTTTGCGGCGCCACTGTCTCCATCCGCCGGCAACGCCCTCTCCAGAAACGCCCGCAACCCCTGGAGCGCCTCCCGCAACTCCGGCTTCCGCGCGTCCTCTCGCATTTCATCGGTAATCTGAAAAATCACGGCACGGTCCCGGAAATCTGCCAGCCCCCGGGCGGAATCGCGGAGTTCCACGGTCTTCCGATGATAGTAAGCGTCCTCCAGACTCGCCCGAACCATCCGCAAGTAGGCGCGCAGCCTCTTGATCGCCGTGCGCAGCCCATGCACGTGTTCGGGACCTACCGCAACATCCGCCCCCCCGATCACATCACCGATCAGGCCCCCAACGACTCGATGTACCCCAACACCAGGCCGTTCCGACCGTTTCAGCGACGGCTTCACCAACGCAAATATACCCCCAACTCCGCTAACCTGAATCCAAATCGAATCGGGGCGGCGGACCCGTCTGTTTGTCGGGCCGCCGAGGATTCCCCCTCGACCTGGAGCCGCGCGGCCTGACCTCGATCAGCGCCTCCAGGCAACCACCTCGATCTCAACCCGAGCGCCCAAAGGCAACGCCGCCACCCCGACCGTGCTCCGCGCCGGCCTCCACCCTCCAAAAAACTCCGAGTAGATCGCGTTCATCGTCGCAAAATCACCCAGGTCTTTCAGAAACACCGTCGTCTTCACCACATCGCCAAATCCCAGCCCCTCGTCCCCCAGCACGGCGGCCACGTTGTCCAGCACCCGCCGCGTCTGCGCCGCTATATCCCCGTCCACCAGTTTTCCGGTCGACGGATCAATCGGTATCTGTCCCGACAGAAAGACGAAATCGCCCGTGACGATCCCCTGCGAATAAGGCCCGACCGCCTTTGGCGCTCCAGCCGATTCAATGGCGCGTGGTTGCATGTCCGCTTGTATGGGGCCTCCGCTCCCCCAGTCAATAGCCCGTCACCTGCGCCTCACGAAGGCGCCGCCGCACGCACGGTCTCCACCCGCCCATTCGGCCCAGCTTGAGAAAACGAAATCCTTGGGGTTTCTCATCCCGGGCCTCGTCCCGTCTCCTTTATAAGCCTCGCAAACATCTCGCCCTTTACGCGAAACGGCTCAAACCGCTCGAATTCTCCGGTGGCGCAGGGCATCCGGAACGTCCAGTTTCCGCCCCTGGCCACCCCCGGGACGTTGAACCTCCCCTCCAGTCCGAACACGTCTGTCAGCATCACCAGCGCCAACCAAGACTTGCACCACATCGTCGCCCGCAAGATCCCCTCGTGCAAGGCGGCGGCGAAACCCCTCGGGGGTTCCTTGCCCCCTAGCGCCGCGAACTCCATCAGCGCGTCAATCTCCCTCCGGGCACGGCGTCCGGCTTCGGACTCCGGGTCCCTCTTGACCGGGCGCCACCAATCCGCCCACGCGGCCGCCAATGGCGGATGATCGTGCGTGCCGGGCGTCGCCACCGACAGCGGGGGATAGCTGTCCGGATGATGGTAACCCCCGCCCGGATGCCGCCGAAACATCGGGATCGCAAAGCCAGGCATGCCCAACTCCGCTAGCGCCCCGGGCACATAATCCGGCACCACACCCAGATCCTCGGCCACCACCGCCGCATCACCCGCCGCCTCCGCGAGAACGCGCAAGAGCGCAACGCCCTCGTGCCTGTTCGCTTCCTTGTGCTCCGGCGTGTCGTCGGGCCGCGGCCGAAAACCCGGCAGCCTCCCCCCCGTCAGGGCAACCGCCCCGGCCTCGCCCAAGCCCAGAAACTCATCGTTGCGCTCCGGCACCCAGGGGAATGCATAGACCCGGAAGAAACCCAGCACGTGATCGATTCGAAAAATGTGGAACACCCGGCACGTGTTCTTCACCCGAAGCCGCCACCATCCAAAATCTCTCTCCCGCATCGCCCCCCAATCATATAGCGGAATACCCCAGTTCTGCCCCCATTCTGCGGTGAAGCGATCCGCGGCAAACGTCTTTTCCGGCGGCGCACCCCCGCTCCAATCGAGATCGAAAACTTCCTTCTCACCCCAGACATCCGCGCTGCACCGACCCACTCCAAACGGGATATCCCCCATCAGCCTGACTCCCGCGCGGTCCGCGTGCGCCCGGACCGCCTCCCATTGGCCATACGCGAGCCATTGGATGTAGCTCAATCGCTCCCGCCGCCGCGCAAATTCCTCGCGCCGCGCGGGTGCCTGCGACGCCAACCACGATTCGGCTGCCCCAGGATTCCGGTGCGCTGCCGGCCACCCCGTCCACGCCGGACTGCCCCCGTTCTCATCCACCAACAACCGAAACAGGGTATACTTTGGCAGCCAATCGCCGTGCGCCTCACAGAATCCCCTGAACTCCGCAGCCCGCGCCGTCCCCCTCCCCAACTCCCTCGCGACGAAATTCTCGTACGCCCGCCAGAGCAACTTGCCCTTCAAGGACCTCACGCCACGATAGTCCACCGGCCCCGAACGCAATGACCGCAAGACCTCCGCACCCGCCTCGGCCTCAAATTCGGATTTGCTCAGGTCCGGCACGTGGGCCGGATCCACCGCCAGCGTTGTCGGCTCGATCGCCATCGCGCTTATCGCGTTGTACGGGCTGTTATCGTCGCTGGTCTCGTTGATCGGCAACAACTGCAGCACCCGCGCACCCCTCCGCGCGCACCAGTCAATCATCTCGAGCACCGCGGCCGTGTCCCCGATCCCAAGATCCCCGTCCCGCCGCAATGAGAAACTCGGCACCAGGACGCCAGCCACTCTCTCCTCAACATTCACGCCCATAAATAATTAGACTGCCCGTCCACCGGGAAAACACAATCCGACAAACTCGAGAATCCCCGGCACCATCGCCACGCACCACACCTTCCCATCCCGGCCTTTACGCCCCGACCTAAATGGCCCATAATTCTTGCTTGCGATGAATGCGGCGATCCAACTCTACGACACGACTCTGCGCGATGGCGCCCAGGGCCAAGGCGTCAGCCTGTCCGTGAACGACAAGCTGCTGATCGCCCGCCGCCTCGACCAGCTTGGCGTCGCCATGATCGAGGGCGGATGGCCCGGCTCCAACCCCAAAGACATCGAGTTCTTTCAGGCAGCCGCCCGGCATCCCTGGCAGAAGGCTCGCGTCGCAGCCTTCGGCAGCACCAGGCGGGTCGGAGTCCGCGCCGAGGGCGATGAGCAGGTCCGACTCCTCATCGACGCCGCCACCCCCATCGTCACCATCTTCGGCAAGACATGGACCCTCCACATCGAGGAGGTCCTCCGCACCACACGCGCGGAAAACCTCGCCATGATATCCGACACCGTCCGCCACCTCGTCGCCAACGGACGCGAGGTCGTCTATGACGCCGAGCACTTTTTCGACGGCTGCAAGGCCGATTCGGCCTACGCTCTGGATTGCGTTGCCGCCGCATCCGAGGCGGGCGCCGCCACCGTCGTCCTCTGCGACACGAACGGCGGCACCCTCCCGCGCGAAATCGCACTGATGACCGCCCAGGTCCTGTCCCGCGTCCGCTGCCGCGTCGGCATCCACACCCACGACGACAGCGGCCTCGGGGTCGCCAACGCCCTGGCCGCCATCGAGAGCGGCGCCACCCATGTGCAGGGCACCATGAACGGCTTCGGCGAGCGCACCGGAAACTGCAACCTCACCACCCTCATCCCCATCCTCCAGCTCAAGATGGGATTGCCCGTCGTCTCCGATGCGGAACTTGCCCACCTCAGGGAGGTCTCGCTGTTCATCGATGATGTGGCCAACCAGAACAGCAACCCCCGCGCTCCCTTCGTCGGCGCCTATGCCTTCGCGCACAAGGGCGGGATGCACGTCAATGCCGTCAACAAGGTCGCAGCCAGCTACGAGCACATCCCGCCCCAGCTTGTCGGCAATAGCCAGCACATCCTCGTCGGGGAACTCTCCGGCAGAACCAACGTCTTCATGAAGGCCCGCGACCTCGGGATATCGCTCGATGAGAAGGCGCCCGAGACCCGCGACATCCTCGAGACCATCAAGGGCATGGAGGCCGCCGGCTACGAGTTTGAGAGCGCCGACGCCTCCTTCGAATTGCTCGTCCGCAAGGCCCTCCAGCACCACAGGCCTTTCTTCGAGACGCTCGAATACCGCGTGTCCGTCCGGCATAGCGTGGAACGCCGCTACGAGGTGTCCGAGGCCACCGTCAAACTCCGCGTCCGCGACGCCGAATCGTACACCGTCGCCGACGGCGATGGCCCCGTCAACGCCCTCGACCAGGCCCTCCGCAAGGCGCTCCGCCAATTCCACCCCTCCCTCGACGAGGTCCGACTGACCGACTACAAGGTCCGCATCATCGATTCCACCTCCGGCACGGAGGCCAGGACCCGCGTTCTCATCAGTTCCACCGATGGCCGAAGCACATGGAACACCGTCGGGGTCTCCGACAACATCCTGGACGCCTCGTGGCTGGCGCTCGCCGAGAGCATCGAGTTCTTCCTGCTCCGACGGGAAATGGGCCCGAAAACCGCTTAGCCGCGCGCCCGGCCATCAACTTCTGACCCGCGCGCGGCCCGAATCCCCTCCGGCCCCGTTTGACATCCGGCCGGGGTTTGACAAAATTTCGTTAATGGAATCACCCCGGCATATCCTGGAGATGATCCTCGGTACGCTGGGCTTCGTCTTCGAGGTCCACGAGGAGGAGACGTCCGACGGACTCGTTCTTCAGGTGCGCACCCGCGATCCCGGCCGCCTCATCGGCCGCGAGGGCCACACCCTCGAGGACCTCCAGTTCCTCGTCAATCGCCTCTCCCACTCGAGCGAGGAAGTCGCACAACGCGTCGTCGTTGACGTCGAGGGTTACCGCACCAACCAGCGCCGCGAGCTCGTCTCACGGCTCGGCCGCATCGCCCAGCGCGTCCGCCAGACCGGAGAGCCCATCCGACTTGAGCCCATGAACAGCTTTGATCGCCGCATCGTCCACAACGTCTTCCAGGACGACCGCGATGTCGAGGCCGTCAGCCCTCCCGGCGAGTCGCGCCTCAAGCGAATGACTGTGCAGTTGCGCAATCGCCCACGGGCCGAGGGTGCCAACGTCAGCGCCACTCGTGTTTCGGATACCGGCGCCTGAGCTCCTGGCGGATCTTCGGGTACGTGTCCCGCCAGAATCCTGCCAGATCCTTCGTCGTCTGGACGGGCCTGGAATTCGGCGCGAGGATCTCGACCACGGGCACCGCTCGACCCCCGCAAAGCGATGGCACTTCGTTCAACCCAAAAAGATCCTGTATGCGCGCCGACAAGACCGGATCCCCGCCCGGCCCGTAGCGGATGCGCCCGCGCCGCCCGGAGGGCAGTTCCACCCTGTCCGGGGACAACCTTTCGAGCGCCGCAAGCTGCGCGCCGTTCAGCCAGCCTCGGACCACCGGCCAGACGGGACGGTCCCGCACCTCCTTCTGCGACGAGGCGCCATAACAGATCTGCTCGATCAGCGCCCTTTTCTCCGTGTCGCCTATCGGGGCAATTCCCAGTTCCGGCATGCGGCTCGCCAGGAAGTTGACTCTCCCTATCCACTGGTCGACGGTCTCGTCCCACTCCCTCGGGGCACATCGCCCCGCGATGACTTCATCCGCCAAGAGCCGCGCTGCCTCGCCCTCGGGGGCCGGACACTCCGGCCCGCGCCAGATGACCAGATCCCGGAACAGCCTCTCTTGGCGCGCCACGACACGCCGCTGCATGGGATCGAGCGAAACGTCCGCCCGCACCGAAAAGTCCCCCGGAAAAAGCTCGCGCAACGAATCTTCCGATACCGCCGTGGCCAGCCCGAGGCGAACATCGATGCCCCCGCCCCCGGACTGGATCTCGCGGATCTCCGCGGCCACAAACATCCGGCTGCGCCTCACCACGCTTTCCCTGTCGAGCGTCCCGCGACGACCGTGCACCACGTCGCATCGCAGAGTCCCCTCATCCCGACGCACCGCCAGATGATCAGAGAACCCCGCCAATAGGCACATCTCCAGGGCCCCTGGCGACGGTTCGCCCACGTCCTCCGCCAAACCCTCGCGCCGCGCGATCGCCATGAACTGGTCAAACGCCGCGCCCACTTCCCGCGCCGCTCCAGCATGAATCCCCAACCTGCCACACTCCTCCACCGAATAACCCGCCGCCCGGGCGTGTTCCCAGGCCCGGATCAACACCAGCAAGTCTGATGCCTCCTCCTCGCCGACGGTCTCCCATCTTCGCGCTTCGGCCTCCGCTCCCGCCCTGCGGATGAGGATCGGCCGGCCCGAAGTCAGCGCGGCGACGAGCGCCGCCATCCGGAGGCAGCCGTGGGTCGCCCCGGCCAATAGCATCCTCGCGTGCCGGGGATGCACGGGGAAAGCGTCCATCTGCCGCCCGATCTCCGTGATGCCCCCTGTTTCCCTGTCCAGGGCTCCCAGGTCGCGAAGCAGATTCTCCGCGCGCGCCAATGATGATTCCGGCGGCGGCTCGAACCACCGGAATCGCCCAGGCCCCTGCAATCCCGCCACGCTCAACGCCAGCACGGTCTCCGCAAGATCCAGTCGGCACACCTCGGGCATGTCGAAAGCGGGCCGCTGGCGGTGGTCCGCTTCCGTCCAAAGTCGAATGCACCTCCCCGGCCCCGTGCGCCCCGCCCGACCGGCGCGCTGGTCGGCCGCCGCACGGCTGATCTTCTCCACCAGCAGCGTGTCGATCCCCCGATGCGGATCATACCGGGGCACCCGGGCCAAACCGCTGTCCACAACAAGATCGACCCCATCGATCGTCAGCGATGTCTCGGCAACGTTCGTCGAAACGATGATCCGGCCTCCAGACGCCGGCGCGACCGCCGCCTGCTGTCGAGCCAAGGGCAGGTCGCCGTGAAGCGGCAGCAATTCGAACCGCCTGCCAAGACCTTCCGCCTCCAGCGCGCGCAGCGTCCGCCCGATCTCCCAAGCCCCGGGCATGAAAACGAGCGCACCGCCAGACCAGCCCTCCCGCGCCAGTTTCCCCACCTCGCGCGCCGCCGCGTCCCAGGGCGCATCGCCCACCGGCCTCGTCAGATACCCGATGTCCACCGGATGGGTCCTCCCCTCCGCCGCTATGACCTCGCAAGGCGACATGAATGACGCCAGTGGCGCGGCATCCAGCGTGGCGGACATGACGACCAGTTTCAGGTCCGGGCGCAACGTCTCCTGAAGCTCAAGCATCCGGCCTAACGTCACATCGGTGTGTATGTGGCGCTCGTGGAATTCGTCGAGCACCACGGCGCCCACCCCCTCCAAAGCAGGATCCCTCGCAATGCGCCGGATCAGTATCCCCTCGGTCACGAATTGGATCCGCGTCGCCACCGACGAGACGTCCTCAAACCGGATCTGATAACCCACCTCGTCCCCAGGCCGCGAACCTCGCTCCGATGCCACCCGCAGCGCCAGCAGACGCGCAGCCAGCCGCCGGGGTTGCAGGATGATCACCCTCCCCCGCACAACCCCGGAATCCACCAGTATTTGCGGCAGGCGCGTCGACTTGCCCGATCCCGTCGGCGCCGTCAGCACCAACCGCTCGCATCCCGACAACGCCCCCGCGATCTTCACCCCCAGGGCACTGACCGGAAGCTCGCCCATATCAGCCGGTTGCCTCGTCGCGCTCAAACCACGACCCCGGCTTGTGAAGAAGGGAATGAGTCAGCCCCGGCACTGGCGCACGGCGATGTTCCCGGGAACGCCCTCACGCCCCACGCAGCCATTGCGCCGGCCGTCATCCGTCCGACAGGCAGCGATCCTTCCTGTCGATCGCCCGCCTCAGCTTCCGCAGCCCGATGTTCTGCAACTGCCGGATCCGTTCCCGGGTCACCTTGAATCGCTCGCCCACTTCCTCCAGGGTCATGGCATCGCCACCATCCAGGCCATAACGCATCTTCAGGATAATCCTCTCGCGCTCATCGAGCACCCCCAGCAGCCGCAGCATCTCGTTGGTGATGTCATTCGTCTGCACCCACTCCGACGGCGTGAATGCCGCCTCGTCACCCACGAGTTCGCCCAGCTCCGAGCCATCGGTGTCCCCGATGGTCGAATTCAGCGATGCCGGCCGCACCGAGGCGCTTCTGAGTTGAGAGACCTTCGTCGTCGAGATGCCCAGTTCCTCCGCCAATTCCTCATCGGTCGGATCACGCCCAAATTCTTCACTGAGCTGCGATGCGATTCGGCGCATGCGCGAGATCTTGTCGGCCATGTGCACCGGCAGTCGGATCGTCTTGCCCTGATTCGCCAGCGCCCTCTTCACCGCCTGCTTGATCCACCAGGCCGCATAGGTGCTCAACTTCGCCCCTTTTCGCGGCTCGAACCTCTCCACCGCCTTCATCAGGCCGATGTTGCCCTCCGATATCAGATCCAGCAGGGGCAGCCCGTAATTTGCGTAGTCTTGGGCGATCTTCACCACCAGGCGAAGATTCGCTTTGATCATCCGTTGGCGCGCATCGTTCCCGCGCTCCACGTCATCCGTCAGCGCCTTGACGCGCACGGCCCCGGCGCGCCCCTTGGCGGCCTTGCCCCCTCCACCGCGAAGCCGGATCTTCTTCAGCTCGATCTCCGCCCGGATCCCTCGCTGGATTTGGTTGGCCAGCCGGACTTCCTCGCTCGGGCTGATGAGCGATACTTCCCCAATCTCGCGAAGATAGATCTTAATGGGACTCTCGGTTTCCCGTGAGCCCGAATCACCCGTCGCCATGCGGACCCTCCTCCGGCCGGACACCCCCGCGCCACTTGCGCGCTAAGCCTTCTTTCCGAGTGCCCTCTCTCCTCACCACACTGGCGAATTCTTGGAGCAGTTTCCCCAGTTAGCAAATGATTTCTGCGGAAAGAACGCCGCCGATCAGGCGCCGGTCTCCCCCTGCGCCGACCCCGCCTCGGTTCCATCGGTCGCGGTGTCCACCACGCCCTCGCCCTCGTCGCCCCGCGTACGGAACCGCACGGACACCACCTTGGATACGCCACTCTCCTCCATCGTGACACCGTACAGCGCATCCGCCATGCCAATGGTCCGCTTGTTGTGCGTGATCAGCAGGAATTGCGACTGCAGCACGAATCTCTTGAGCATGTCGATGAACCGATTGATGTTGGACTCGTCCAGCGGCGCGTCCATCTCATCGAGGATGCAAAAGGGACTCGGGCGAACCATGTAGATGGCGAACAGCAGCGCGACCGCCGTCATCGTCCGCTCGCCACCCGAGAGCAGCGTGATGTGCGCCAACTGCTTGCCGGGCGGTTTTGCCGAAATGTCGATGCCCGACTCCAGTGGATCTGCCTCGTCCATCAGAGACAGGGTCGCCTTGCCCCCGCCGAAAAGTTCCGAGAACGTTTGCTGGAAATTCACCGCCACCTTCTCGAAGGTCTCCGCGAAGAGTTGCCGCGACGTCCGGTTGATGCGCGCGATCGCCTGCATTAGCTGTTCTTTGGAGTTGAGAAGATCCCGCTGCTGTTCCTCCAGAAAGCGGTGCCGTGCCTCGAGTTCGTCGTACTCCGTGATCGCCTCGAGATTCACCGGACCCATGGAATCCAGCCGTTCGCGCAACTGCCCGGCCTCGACCTCGAGCTGCGCCCAGTCTGGCTCGGGAGCCGCCTCCTCCGCGACGCCTCCCTCGGCCGCCTCAAGCTCGGGTGCCGCGGGCGCCTCGCCTTTCCCGGGCTCCGGTGGCTCTGCCCCCGCAACGGCAGGCGCGGGCGCCCCCGCCGCGTACTCCGCAAGCTCCACCCGGTAAGCCCTGTGGATTCGCAGGACCAGCGCCTCAAGATCCATCCGTATCCGCGCCAGCTCCACGTCGATCCGGCCCCGCTCTTCCTGCTTCTCGTGCTGCTGGCGCCGTCGCCCCTTCAGATCCTCTTCCCTCGACCTGATGGCCTCTAGCGCGGCCGTTCGCTGCGCCTGTAGCGCCTTGAGGTATTCCTCCAGCTGCGCGATCTGCCCCCGGCCCTCCTCCACCTGCTTGGCCAGCCTCTCGTTCTCCTCCAGGAACTGGGCGCGCCGAGCGGCGTTCGCCTCAATGACCGCCCGCCGAAGCCTGCAGGTCTCCTCCAGATCGGCCACGAGCGCCGCGAGCGGGGCCCTCCGGGCCCTGAGCCCCACCTCTTTCTCTTCCAGCGCCGCGCCGCTCACCCGCAGTTCGAGCACGCGCGCGTTCAGCTCCGACTCGCGCCCCAGCAGCGCGGGTAATTCGGCCTCTGCGCCCTTGAGCTCCAATCTGAACGTCTCCACCACTTGGCTGAACTCATCGCGCCGCCGCATCTGCGCGCGCTCGTGCTCGTCCATCTCATCGCCACTGGTGCCGATGTGGCGGATCTCCGCCTCAATGCCAGCGATCCGCTGCTGGAGATCCTCCCGCCGCTTCTCCCAGACATGCCATTCGCGCTCCGCGATCCGCATCGCCTCGTCCGTGGCCATCAGGTCCGCAGCAACCTGTTCCACCCTCTTGTCGGCCTCGTCCCGCTGGATGCGCACGGCTTCTTCCTGCGAGATCGCCTCGTCCAACTCCTCGCTCGCCTTGGCGAGTTTCGCCTCCAGATCGGACATCTCGCGCCGCCGGGTCAGCAATCCACCGCGCGCGACGTCTTCCCCCACTCCCGAGACGATGATCCCCTCCGGCGTGATGAGATGCCCGTCTTTGGTTGCAATGATCGCGTGCGGCAACTCGGCCTTAAGCTTCAGCGCCCGCTCGATATCCTCCGCCACATAAGCGTGGCCCAGGAGCACCTCCAGTAGCCGGCGCGCGGCCCCTCCCGCGGTCACGAGCTTTAGGGCGGACTCCTCCCTCGCCGGCGCCTTCCACCGCACCCGGGGGAAGATCGATGGCGCCAAGATGAGCCGACCGCTCCCCGATGATTTGAGGAAGGCCAGGATCTTCCGCACCGCCCTCGTGTCCTCGAGAAGGAGCGCCCCCACCCGATCACCCAACAAGACCCCTATCGCAGCCTCTGCCCCCGGTTCGATCTTGATCGCGTCCGCCAGCGCCTCCCGCACTTCGACGCCCTCGAGCGCCCCCTTCCCCGATGCCGCAATGACCGCCTGCGCCGCCGACCCGATGCCCTCGTGCGACGCCGCCATCCGCTTCAGCAAATCCAGCTGGCTCTTGATGCCCGCCAGACGCTGTTCGACCTCAGCGCGCCTCCGCGACCGGACCTCCAGGCTTTCGGCCACGTCCCGAAGTCGGACCTTCCGCGCCGCAACTTCGTCCCCCGCCTCGGTTCGGCGCACGCGCGCCGCAGCGAGCTCCGCCTCCACCCCGGCATTGGTCTCCCGCTCCTGCTCCAGCTGGGCCTTCGCCCGCTCCAGTTCCTTGTTGGCCGCCTCGACGCGCAAGACGTGCGTCCGCTTCTGCACGTCCCAGCCCCCTATCTGCGCAACAAGGGACTGCAGCTCTTGCTCGGCAGCCGTGAGCCGCTCGCGCCGCCCCCCGATCTCCGATTGCCGCTTGCCCGTCATCTCCGTGCAGTCCCCCAGCTGCCGCACCGCCTGCGCCAGATGATCCCGGCATGCCCGCAACTCGGCGGCCACGGCGTCGACATCCCCGTCGATCGCCCCGAGATCCTTTTTCTGGATCGCCGCCCGTTCCTCCGCCGACGCGATGTCCGCGGTCGCCGACGCGTCAGACTTGTCGAGGTCGGCCAGGCGCTCGACGTTCAGCGAGCGCTGGCCCTCGGCGCGCTCCACCGCGGCCGTCGCGTTGGCCCGCTCCTGCCTCGAATTCTCGAGGGCCGTTTCGATCTCCGCGCCGTGCGCCCGCCACTGCTCCAGCTCCACCTCCTCGGTGGAAACCTTCTCGCCCATCTCGGCGATGGCCCGATCCAGTTCGGCGATCGCCGTCTCCAGCGCCCCAACGCGGGTCGAAAAATCGCGGTATGCCCTGGCCCCGATCCGCAGTTCGATGTCCCGAAGGCGGTCGTGGATCTCCTTGTATCGTCTCGCCTTGTTCGCCTGCCGCTGCAGCGAACCAATCTGCCGGGATACCTCCCGGATGATGTCCGCCAGCCTCAGGAGGTTCGACTCCGTGTACTCCAGTTTGCGCAGCGCCTCTTTGCGCTGCGCCTTGTACTTCGTGATGCCGGCCGCCTCCTCAAAAATCTCGCGCCTGTCCTCGGGGCGCGAAGACAAGACCTTGTCGATCTTGCCTTGCTCCATGATCGAGTACGCCGTCCGCCCGATCCCGGTGTCCATGAACAGGTGATGGATGTCGCGCAGCCGACACGGTGTCCTGTTGATCTCGTACTCGCCCTTGCCGTCGCGGAACACGCGCCGGGACACGGTCACCTCGTCATAGTCCGTCTTCAGGGCCTCCCGACAGCCCGCGAAAGTCATGCTGACCTCCGCCATCCCAATCTGCTTGCGACTGTCGGTCCCGTTAAAGATAACATCCGCCATCTCGCTGCCGCGCAGCGCCTTGGGCGACTGCTCGCCCAACACCCACCGGATTGCATCCAAGACGTTGGACTTCCCGCAGCCGTTAGGGCCTACGATCGAAGTCACGCCGGGATGGAAGTCCAGCCGCGTCTTCTCCGCGAAGGACTTGAACCCGAGCATCTCGATGCTCTTCAAATACATGGTGCGTGAAAGTCAAAAGCCCGCGCGCGAAACGTAAAGCGGAAATACGCGCCTCCGCAGGATCTGGCGGGCTCCGGCCGATAGGCAACTGGGCGGCATCGCCCCATCACGCCCCGCGCGGAATCGTGCCGCTCCATGCCGGACCGCCCATGGGGCTGCCGCCAAATGAGGCACCGAACGGCACCCCCGGCGGCATGCCGGTGACCCGCTCGGCCCGCTGCCATCGCTCCGCGAGCTCCATCGAACCCACCCAAAACCTGCGCGAGAACTCGGCCATGAATTGCCGGAA
Organism: Verrucomicrobiota bacterium; assembly: GCA_029560585.1. Lineage (GTDB taxonomy): Bacteria > Verrucomicrobiota > Verrucomicrobiia > JADLBR01 > JADLBR01 > JADLBR01. The sequence continues at coordinate 100,594 of JAKQKQ010000201.1, forward strand.
CAGCACTTCCCTGGCCTCCTCGGACAGGCCCCCGGCCCCCCCCACATCGAACGGAAACTCGAAACCTCGCTCCTGCAAACGCGCCAGCGTCTCGGCCAGCCCTTCGCCCTCGCGACGCTCGCCGGCAACCAGATCCAGCAACTGCCGGAACGAAAGGCTGATCGGGATTGTCACAAACCGCGACTCCAGATCCCCCGATGGCACGTCCTTCGGTGCCCGCGCCAAGCCGGATCGGCCGATGGATCGAAATGCCCCGCCCGCGTCAAAGTAGCCCAACTCCGCGTAGAGATCGACACCGGGGCGCCCGGCGTAGATGAACCAGTTGCGCGCCTCACCGGGCACCATGATCTGCTGCACGCAGGCGCCACCCGCCTCGCACACCTGAAGAAACACCTGCCCCTCCCTCGATGCGGCCCGCGCCTCGGCCAGCCGCTCTCGGCTGACATCCCAATATGCGTAAAACCAGTGCGGATCGCGCGCGATCAGAAACACCCGATCCGTCCCATACGATTCCGGCAACTCTCCCAGATCTTCATATTCGGGCACCGTCGGTGCCTCCGGGATTTCGGGCTGCATGACGACGAATTTCAGGACGCCCGGATCCTCTTCCGGTCGCCGGGCAACGTGCGGCTGGTCCGCCACCGGAATGGGCTTTGCGACAGCGCGCCTGGCCGGCCGCACCACCTTCTTCACCTTCTTCGCCGCGGGCGCGATGGCAATCTTTACGCGTTTGACCGGTTTCTTCGTCTTGAGCTTGGGCTTTTGCATCTCAGGTGTCGCTTTCTTGGCCTTGGGTGTCGGCTTCTTCATCTTGGGTCTCGGTTTCTTCGCCTTGGATATCGGTCTTTTCGCCGCCATGACAGCCTCCCCTCTCGTCGCATCCATTGACGAGGGCGCGAGGATCGCGTCCTCAGAACTCGATCGAGAGCAGCATGATCCCGTCCGCCTGGCCGGTGATGGGATCCCGCGCCACATTCGCAAACCCCGAGCCGTACTCCGCCGGCGCACACGGGTTGATGGCATGCAGGGGTTGCCGCGCCTTCGCGATGGTCACCAGTGCCCCACTCACATTCGTCTTGCGCCCCACGATCCGATTCGGCGCCGGCCTCCGCGGCACGATCGGTGCCAGCTGCCTGCCGATCTCCCTGTCACGGACCAACACCGATTCCTGGAAATTCTCCGCCATCGCGGGCAAAACGAACATCGCCAGGGCCATTCCGCCTATCACATTCCGTATCATTTTCTTTTTATCTCCCTTGCAAAACTTACGCCCCGCGATTTTGCTTTGTCAATGGCACAGCCCGGAGATGTTATCCTCGGTGTCGATCCCTCCCTCCGCGGCTCCGGCTACGGCGTCGTTGAGGTCCTGCCACGCGGGCGCCTCCGCGCCCTGGCCTATGGCGTGATCTCAAACCCGCGCGAATTGTCCCTCGGCGAATGCCTCGTCGCCATCCACGACACTCTCTCGAAAGTCATCGGCGCCCACCGCCCAACGTGCGCGGCCATTGAACAAACGATTTATGTCCAAAGTCGCATCGTCGCAATCACGCTGGGTTGCGCCCGAGGGGCCGCAATCCTTGCCATAGCACGCCACGGCATCGCCATGGTCGAATACGCCCCGAAGGCCATAAAGGCTGCCGTCACCGGCCACGGCACCGCCGGCAAGACACAAGTCGCCATCATGGTCCGCGCACTCATGGGTCTCGATACCACCCCCCCGCCCGACGCGGCGGACGCCCTGGCCGTCGCCATCGCCCACGCCAATGCGAGCTCGCCACGCCACCTCACCGCCGCCTCAGGCCGACACCGCAACTGACCCCCCCGGTGCCAGCGCCAGTCCCTCTCGGGGGGGCGAACTCCGCCAGCAGCAACCAGCCGCCAGCCGTCAGAACTTGGCCTTCGCCCCAAGCGATGCGTAGGGCGCGGGATCGCTATCCAGATCGGTGGAGGTCCGGTGGAAATCAAACTCGCGGTCGAATGCCACGCCGCCCTGAATCTCCACGCTCAACTCCAGACCCCCGCCCTGATGCGCCAGCCAGCTCAGCCCCGCCCCGGCCCGGTACTCCCGATAGTCGACCAGCGCGCCATTCAGCTCTTCGCGATCCAGCCCTTCGCCAAAATCCTCGGCCACCCGGAAACTGCCCCCCCGGAATTCACACCCCGTAAACAGCGTCAGATTCTCCGAGGCCTTGTACTCGATCCGGGGTCGCGGCACCATCAGGTTCAGCGTCCAATAGTCGCTCACTTGCCAGCGCATCCCCGCACCGCCGACAACGGGCCAGTCGGACATGAAGTTCACCTGAAAACCAAACGCCCACTGCAGGCGATCGTTGACCAGATAGGTGAACCCAATGTTGAAGGGCACGTTGAAATCCTCCCACCCGATGTCCGCAAAATCGCTGTAGATGCCGGGCATGGCCTCGACCCGCATCAGCCAGTGGTCGCTCAGGCTGACGTCGGCGCCCACCACCAGATTAAGCTCCTGAAGGCTCGCCGGAACCGGCAATCCCTCGCCGCCCATGAACCAGTAGCTCTCGTAACCCAGACCCGCCCGCAGATAAGCCGCCGAGCCAAGCTGGAAAATCGCCACGTACTGCAGGTCCGCCGCCCACTCCGAGACGTCGGCCGAATCCCCTGAAAACTCCGTGTCCCCACCGAAGACATGTGACCCGCCCATCTCCAGTTCGTGCGAGATGTTCAATGCCTCAACCGGACCCTGGTCCAGTGCCCGCCCCGCCTCCTCGACGGTCATGTCGCCAGCCCAACCCCGATCGGCCAGGGGTCCCAGCGCGGCCAGCGCACAGACGGCGCCAATCGCAGTAATCATTGTCTCCTTCATTGGTATCGACGGCTATTAGCCGAGGAACTCAATTCGCGCAACCCCTCATTCCCGCGCGCCCACATCAGGCCGCCGCCCGACTCGCGGATCGTTGCATAGGAGCACCCTGGTCCCGCTCCGCCCCACAGGCTGACGCTGGATGGCCGAAAGCCCCAGCTTCGATTCCCACTCTCCCAGGCATGATTCCTCCGTCATCAGGAAAACTTGGCCGGGCCCCGTCCACCGCGACACGAACTGTTCGTCGCTCAAATACAGCTCACGGCCCACCCCCAGCGTGCGGGGCGCAAAATCCGCATTCGGCCGCGCCCCAACCCAATGGACCCTCCGCCCCAAGTAGAAAAAAAGACTCGAGGCCAGATTCGGTTCCCCATGATAGACCGCGATCGCGCCCGCATCGGCCACCCGGTTGATGTCACGCGCAACCGACACAAGCGAGAAATAGTTCTCCTTCAGGCAGAATCCTCGCGCCGCGGCCAGCAGCGGCACCGCCATCATCCCCGCCACGGCCAGCCCCGCCGCCATCCGATTGCCCCGCCAAAGCCAGGCCACCGCAACACCCCCGCCAATGACGAAGGATACCGACGTCCCCTGTAACAGCGGCACAAACCGCTTCCATGCATTCATCGAGAACCCCTGGATCGCCGTCCACAGATGGTCCCGCTCGACCATGGGCACCGCGTGCACCGAATCTCCGCCGGGGGCCGCGCTGATCACGTGCGCCGCCACCAGCCCGAGGGCGCCGGCCCCTATCAAAAACAGCAATGGAATCACGAAACCCCGCCGAGGAAGCGCCACCGGCGAGGCCCATGGCAGCGCCAGCCACACCGCCGCCGCCGACCACGCCGACATCGTGTAGTAATCCTGGCGCGCCGACACAAACGAGGTGACGAACGTCGCCAGAAACCAGCACCCCAGCAGGTGCTTCGAGAAACCGTCAAGCCGCCTCGCGTGCTCGCACCGCCGCCACGCGAGCCACGCCATCGGCGCAAACAGCGCCGCGGGCACCAGAAAAAAGAAATGCTGGACCACGAACACCACCGGGCTCACCTGATTGCTCGTCGGTGGCCACCGCTTGTTCAGGGAATGTCCCAGCTGCTCGTTCACGAAGTGATCCCACGCGAAACCGGGATAACGCGACTCCAGCGCCGCGTACCAGGGCACCACGACCAGCGCGAATAACAGTACGCCGCGCCACGAGAGTAACCCCAGCCAGAACCTCGCGTGCCGGGGCCGCAGCGCGACGCTCGCGCCCACGGCCACGAGCGGGTACACCGCGCCATGTATCCCCTTGCTCATCGTCGCCAGCCCCATGAAGAGCCACGCCCACGCAAACCATCGCCCCGCCGATTCCGGCCGGGCCCAAGCGCTGAAAAAACACCACATCGTTAGCGTGACAAAACACGCCAGATACGGCTCGGGCATGATCAGGTGACAGAAAACGAAGAAGCCGCACGCGCTGCCCAGGCACAGCGCCGAAAACAGTCCCAGGCCCCGACCGCCGATCCTCGCGCCCAATAGATAGGTCGCCCACAACCACCCCAGCGTCGCCAGCGCATTGGGCAGGCGCGCGCCGAATTCATTCACCCCAAGCACCGACATCGAGGCCATGATCGCCCAATAGACCAGCGGCGGCTTCTGGAACCGCGGCACCCCGTTGTTGGTCGGCACCAGCCAATCGCCTCGGGCCAGCATCTCCTTCGCCGCGCCGCTGTACTGCCCCTCCGTCTCGTCGTATATCGCAGGTCCAAAACTCGCCCCAACGTAAAGAACGATTGCCACCGCGGCGATCACCGCAAGCCCAAAATTCCCTGTCCGCCGGTGGGCCGGCGGGATCTCCACAAGATTCATGGTGATAAAAACCTCCCCCGCGACTCCCGCGGGGCCGGAACCTTTATGCCCTCGCATCCTGATCCTGCAACCGGGGAATCAAGCGCTCCCTTGCCCGCGCCACGCCCAGGAATCGCCGCATGAACGATGTGACGCGATCGCGAGATCAGCCCGCCCCCTCGCGCGCCGCAACATCCCGCAATTCCGCCAACTCCCGCTCGAAACCTCCCGATAGTATCGGGAACCGGCACCACGTCTTCGGATCCAGATTCTCGTCGTCGACATGAAAACACGGCGCGTACCTCTCGCGCTTCCACTGGTTGCGGCACCACAGGCGGAAAAAGCGCTCCACCCAGCCCGCCAGCTCCACCGAGGAATGGCCGGGGAACCGCAGCCGCATCAGCCGCCACACGTCGACCGGGGCCTGCTTGTCGCGGATCGCGGCCCGCTCGATGGCATCCAGCACAAGGTATGGCATAAGGTCGGCCTCATCCGTCTGCTTCCTATCCGGCGGCCGCAATTCCGCCGTGGGCTCCTGCTCGTTCACGGGCCCCAGTTCGGGAAACGCCCGCGCGCCCATGGGCCCCTCGCGCTCCATCCACCTCAGCCACTCCCGCAAAAAGGCCTTGTCGATACCAGCGATCGGACTCAGGCCGCCGCAGGTATCCCCATCCATCGTCGCATAGCCCACCGCCGCCTCGGACCGGTTGCTCGTCGAGAGCAACAGCGCCCCGCGCACATTTGCCAATAGCCACACGCCCGGCGCGCGCGCGCGCGCCTGGATGTTCTGTAGCGCCAAATCGTCTTTTCCCCAATCCAGCGGGCGCCCCATCGCGGCACCCACCATATCGATGTATGACCTCACCAGCCCCTCGACGTCGAACTCCAGGAACTCCGCGCCCACGCCTTTCGCCACCGAGGCCGCCGCTTCGCGCGTCACCCGCGAGCTGTTCCGGGTCGCTTGATAGACGCACGTCAGAAGCCGCCCCACCACGTCGCGGGCGTCCCGCGCCCCGGTCAATCGCCCCGCGTGCGACAGCCGCGCGCACAATCCCCCGATCCCCAGTTCGGCCGTGCCCATCTCTGCCATCAGCGCGCACAGCACGCTCACGGCCGCCGAATCCGCCCCCCCGCTGATCGAGACCACGAAGCCGTTGGAGCGCGATTTGCGCATGTAGTCGAAGAGCCCGAGGGATACGGCGCGGGCGAATTCCTCCTCCTTCAGCCGTGCCGACCCCTCCCATGCCTCAACAGCACACCCCGTCTCCTCCGGCCCCGCACCCGCAAGGCAAAACGGCACCCGCGCCAATGACTCCGATCCCGACTCGGCGCGGAAACCCGAGGCCTTGGCCTGGCCCATGCGCGTCAGGTCCAGATCGATCACCGCCGAGGTCAGGGCCACCTCGCGGAACGAGAATCTCGGCCCCGATGCCACGAGTTGGCCCCTCGACGCGATATCTACCCCGCCATCGTAAATAGCGCGCCCCGCCTCGTTCCCAAGCAGGTTGGCAAAGATGAAGCTCGCCCCGAATGCGCGCGACCCATCCAGCACGTACCGCCGGCGGACGTCCCGCTTCCCGAACGCGAAATGGCTCGCGCTCGGATGGAGGATCACATCCACGCCGTGCCGCGCCATCGCCACCCCCGGCCTCTCGGCCACCCACGCGTCTTCGCAGATCTCGAATCCGAGCCTGACGCCCCCAACGTCGAACACCCAATCCCCGATCGGGACGGTCTTCCCGCCAAACTCTATCTCTCCGCGGGTCCCCGGAGGCCAAGGCCGAAACCACCGGGGCTCGTAGTGGATCCCCTCGCCGGCCAGAAACCGCTTGCACGCGAAACCCGCGACCACCCCGTCCACCACCAGCGCCATCGCGTTGAAAACCCCGTTGCGAAAGTTCAGCGGCAACCCGAGGGCCACCACCAGCCCCGCCGTCTCTGGCGCGATCTCACCCAAGACCCGAGCGGCCATGCGCGCGGTCGCCGCCGAGTGAAATGCGTCCTCGCACCCGTACCCCGTCACGCACAGCTCTGGAAGGCAGAGCAGCCCCACGCCAGCCTCGCGCGCCACACGAATCGCCTCCCGGATCCGGCGCCCGTTGCCGTCCCAGTCCAGCGGCGTCTGGTTCAACGCCGCGCCCGCCACTTTCAGCCATTTCACCGCCATACCTTCGATCGCGCGAACGTATCAGAAACCCCGCCCCCCGCGAGCCCATATCGCACGCCCCATCATCCCCTCGGCAGCCCCATGCTCCGCGACCGCTCACTCGCCCATGCGGAAGGCATTGCCGAATCCAGAGAGGCCCTCCTCCAGCCGGGACCCATCCATCCCCGTCAGGGCGGCTCGCAGCGCGGTCCCTCGGGCACTGTTCGCGCACGTGCTGCCGTCGGTCAACGCATCGAAATGGTATAGCGCCAATGTGCCAGCTTCTGTGCCAGTATATGGCGCGCGGGGCGCCTCGGTGTAGATGCGCGCCACCGTGCTGATGCGCAGTTCATCAAGGAGGCCCTCCGCGCAAAATGCCGCATGACCGCCATAGCGCCCGATATAGAGATCCTGATCGGGATTCACCCGCAGGGGCTTGTCCGAAATCGTGCGCCGCGCCGCCATGGCTCCACCCACATAGAGCCGCAGCTCGCGCCCCGGACGATCATACACCGTCGCCACGTGGATCCACTGGTTAGACGGCAGGGGCAACGCGGTATCCAATGTGCAATCTTCGCCCCCACCCTTGACGGCGGGATCAAAGAGATTGATTCGAAAACGGAATCGCCCACCCGGCAGAACGATCCACTCCCACCCCCGCATCAGATCGTCATTCTCATGATCATACTTGCTGAGCACGCGCTGCGATTCCCTCACTCCGGCGGCGTCGAGTCTCAAAAATGCCTCGATCGTCATCTCCCCACCGGCAAAATTCAGGCCGGGGTCATGTGGCAGGCGCGGCGAAAGTCGTGAAGAGGGACAGCCGATCATGAAGCCGGTCAGGTTGGGATCTCCCTTCGCCCACTTGGCCTGGCCGATGCTATAGCCACTCTGGAGATACAGGCGCACACCCCGTTCGCGGCACGGTGGCCCATGGACCTGCCCGACACACTCGCGATTCTTCGGGATCTCAATCTGGTCGTCCTCGCTGGACAGGTAGCCGATCTGGCGGTGTGGCACATAGAGCGGCGGATGCAGCCCCGCCCCCGAACGGACCCCGAGGACCAGCCCGTCGACGAGCTTCTCGCGGATGATGCTCTCCCAGTCCAAATAGAGATTCCCGTATGGCGGTCCCAAATAACGGCCGCGCGGGATGCCCGTGATGATCTCCTTTCCCTGCAGCGCCGCGCGCAGCTCGCGATAGAACTGGACCAGGTATTCCCCCCGCAGCCTGCGCCAATCCGCCACCGCGCGATCGCCCGGCGCATAGCGCGGATCGCGAAAGTCAAAACGGGGATCGGACAGAATGTCTGGGCCACCGCGTCTTCTGATCTCCTCGACGACCTTCGGCCCGAACCCAAACTGATCCGCATGGAGCGCGGGAAGCGAATGCGTCCGCGTGCAGACGTACACGCCGTCGCAACCAAACCGCTCCACGTATCCTTTGATGCGCCCGACCATCAGGGCGCGCGCCTCCGGCCAAGAGAAATCGAGCACACCATAATGCGGCGTCCCCCGCAGATCCACATCTTGCCACTCGGGATGCTCGATCGTCGCACGGTCTTGCCACGGGAAGGGCGTGCTTCCCCCATACAGCTGGTTGGTCGGCGCACCGTGATCGAAAATCGTCATGTAGATCAGGAAACGTTGCCCGTGCTTCCGCGTTTCCCGCCGGACGACCTCCAGCGGCTGAAACTTCGCCTCGATGCTATCGACTTTCGCGTAATAATTGCTGATGAATCTCGATGTCGGGCGCTGCTCATAATACTCTTTGATGTAGAGAGATGATCCGCGCCACAGGACCGCTCCCGCGTCATAATGTTTTGCCCACGCGGCCACGCTGCGCTCAATCTTATCCGCCGCATCGAGTTGCGCGTCCCCTTTGGCGACCATGATCTGGTCACCCCAGCTGACGTATATCAGGTTGTCGATCTCCGCGCCGCGCAGCGGTGCCGCGCGGCCCAGGCCGGAGTGCCCGGGGCGGCCACATCCGACAAATAGCAGCGCCACCGCGACATGCGGCAAGCCCTTCAAGAAGCTCATGATTGGCCCCCGTGCATCGTCCCCTTCTCGCGATAGGCTCCTCTCGCGCAACGATGCGACTCAAGACCCCCGCTCGATCGCCATGGCGATGCCCATGCCGCCGCCTATGCACAGCGACGCGATCCCGCGCCGGTAATCCTTGTCCTCCATCAGATGCAGCAGCGTCACGAGCACCCGCGCCCCACTGGCCCCGATGGGATGGCCCAGGGCGATCGCCCCCCCGCGCTGATTCAGCTTCTCCATATCGAGCCGCAATTCGCGCACGCAGCCCAGGGTTTGCGCCGCGAAGGCCTCGTTGATCTCCACGGCGTCCACCGACTCGAGCGCCCAGCCCGTGACCCGGCACAGCTTGCCGATCGCCGCCACCGGCCCCAGGCCCATGAGCGCCGGATCGCATCCTACCGCCGAGGTCCCGATGATCCGTGCGCGTCCCGGCATCTTGCACCGGCGCGCCCCATCATCGGTCGCGAGCAGCACCATCGCCGCGCCGTCATTGATGCCGGACGCGTTGCCGGCCGTGACGGTGCCATCTTTGCGAAAGGCCGGCTTCAGCTTCGCCAGCGACTCGATCGTGGCGTCGGCCCGCGGATGCTCGTCAGCGGCCACCTCGCCGTCGGCGTCTCCTATCGGCACGATCTCACGGCGGAACGCATCGCGGTGCGCGGCCGCGAGGGCCTGGCTGCGCGCGGCAAACTCATCCTGTTCCCTCCGGGTCAGCCCATGCTTGTCGGCCACCCGCTCGGCGGTCTCCCCCATGCCGATCTTCAAGATCGGATCGCTCAGGCCGTCCATGAGCATCGCGTCATGCATCGTCAGATCGCCCAGCTTCCGGCCCCACCGGGCATCCATCACGTAGTGCGGCGCACGGCTCATCACCTCGACGCCTCCCGCGAGCACGAGTTCGCCGTCGCCATGCGCGATGGCATCCGCGCCTAGCGCCACGGCCTTCAGCGACGAACCGCACGCCATGTTCACCGTCATCGCCGGCACTTGCTGGGGCAGCCCCAGTCTCAGGCACACCTGCCGCGCCACGTTCACCCCACCGCCGGCCGGCAGCACCTGGCCGAGGATCACTTGGTCTATCTGCTCGCGGACGCCTTCCGGCAACATGGCGTCGGCGACGGCGCGGGCGAGTTCCGCGGGAACGATGTTCTTAAGGCCGCCGCCGAGCCGGCCTATCGGCGAGCGCATGGCCGCGACAATGTGTACGGGTCTCATGGGCGGGATGCCTCCAGTTGCACCAGGGGTGTGAATTCCATCTGATCGAGAACATCGGTCTGCAGATCGATCCCCGCCGTCAGTTCCCTGACCGCAAGGCCATTCGGGGTCAGCTCAAACACCGCGCGTTCGGTCACATACAGGACGCGCTGGCCACAGGCCGTCGCGGTCGGTCCGTGGAAGCACACGTGCTCGATGCGGCGAACGAACTTCGCGTGGCGGCCCTCCTTGGCTATGGCGACGCGCGCCCCCTCCATCGCGACCTCGAGCCCGCCAGCCCGCAACGTGAGGCAGAACACGATCCGCCGGGCGCTCTGCGCGATGTTCACGAAACCACCGACACCCGCGAAGCGCCCCCCAAAGCTCGCGACGTTCACGCTGCCCTCCGCGTCCACTTCTGCCGCCCCGAGCACCGCGATGTCCAGCCCGCCGCCGTCATAGAAATCAAACTGCGCGGGCTGATCGATGATCGCCTCCGGATAGTGGCTGCATCCGAAACTGAGCCCCGATGCCGGCACGCCGCCGATGGGCCCGCTCTCCACCGTGAGCGTGAATTCCTTCAGCCGCCCGGTCTCCGCCGCCACCATCGCCACGCCCTCCGGCAGGCCGATGCCCAGATTCACGATGTCGCCCGCGCGAATCTCGCGCAGCGCGCGCGAGCAGATGATCCTGCGCTCGCCGGGATCCATCGCCGGCAGCGCGTGCGCATGATCCCATGGCGCCACGTATGCCCCGTTGAACACCTCGCCGAATGTCTGATCGTGCTGCCGCCCACCGCTGACCACCACGAAATCCACCAGGGCACCGGGCACCCGCGCCGCCTTCGGATCTGACAGCGCCCCGACCACCCGCTCCACCTGCGCGATGACGATACCACCGTGGTTCTTCGCCGCCTGCGCGATCGGCAGCACGTCGCCGATCATGCCCTCGCGCTCCATGCTCAGATTGCCGCGGGCGTCGGCAAGCGTGCCGCGGATCAGTCCGACATGGACGGGCACGGCCTTGTAGCGCAGCCAAACCTGGCCATCGAATTCAACGCGCTCGACCAGCGCCTCAGTGGTGCGCGCGTTCATCCGACCGCCCGTGTGGATCGGATCGATGAACGTGTTGAGGCCAACCCTTGTGATCAGGCCGGGTCGCTTCGCCGCGATCTCGCGAAGCAGAGCGCTGAGCACGCCCTGCGGCAGATTATAGGACTCGAATTCACCCGCCAGGGCGAGCGCGCCGAGCTTTGGCGCGAGATTCCAATGGCCGCCGATCACCCGTTTGATCAGGCCGCGATGCGCGAGGTGATTCAGCCCGCGATCGCCCCGGTCGCCCTGCCCCGCGCAATAGTAGAGCGTCAGGTCGCGCGGCGCACCGGTCCGCAGAAAGCGCTGCTCCAGCGCCGATGTCAGCATCTCCGGATGCGCCGCACCGACGAAACCGCCCACGGCCACCGTCGCGCCATCGGGAATGGCGGCGATGGCCTCCTCGGCTGTCGCGACGCGTGCGGCCGCCCTCATCCGCGCCAGCCCCCATTGACTTCGATCGTCTGCCCCGTCACGTACGCGGCCAGCGACGAACACAGAAACAGCGCCACGCAGGCGATATCATCCGTGGTGCCAAAGCGGCCCAGCGGGATGTTCTTGAGCATCTCGGCGCGGACGTTCTCTGGAATCGTCGCGGCCATCGCGGTGTCCACGACGCCCGGCGCGATGGCATTGGCCCGGATGCCGCGCCGTGCCGCCTCGCGGCTGATCACCCGCATCATCGCCTGCACGCCCGCCTTCGCCGCCGCATAGTTCGCCTGCCCGTAAAATCCCTGGATCGCCGCGATGCTGCCCATGCTCACGATGGCGCCCCCGTCGCGCATGATCGCGAGGGCGAACTTGGTGCAATGAAATACGCCGGACAGGTTGACTCGAATGACCGCATCCCATTCCTCCAGCGCCATCTTCGCGATGGTCCGATCACGGATGATGGCGGCGTTGTTGATCAGAAAATCCAGGCCCCCGTGCATCCGTTTGGTCTCGGCCATCATCGCTTCCACTGCCGCCGCATCGGAAACGTCGGCGGCGATGGCATGGGCGCCCCCGGCCCGAGCGGCATTCAGTTCGCCCGCGATGCGCCCCGCGTCGTCACCGGTGCCGCCCACGCCAGGATGATTGAGGATCACCGTCGCGCCCGCCGCATGAAACCTGCGCGCCATCTGTTCCCCGATTCCCTGCGACGCCCCGGTGATGAGGGCGACCCTGCCGGAAAGATCGATCGTGGTCATAGCATTGGACCTGGTGGATGCTCAATCGGCGAATCGGAGCGCATAGAGGTCGGCGTCCCGCATTGCGATGCGAAGCCGGACGACCTTGCCGGCCAGCGGGCCGAGGTCGGATCCGCCCTTCCAAGAGCACGCCGCCTCGAACTCATCGCCGTACAGCTCTGGCATGTCGGCCAGCGCGAAACCGGGGATGGGCTGGCCTCGCTCATCCTGCAGTTCGATCTGGACCGAGCCGGCGGCGGACGTGGAGTAATTGAGCACCAGCCTCTTTCCGGTCAGGCGCAGCGGCCGGGTGACGAAAGAGCCGCCCCCGGCATCCGCATGCATGGAGGCGAAGCCCTGCTTGCGCACCGTCAGCCTGCGGAGGCGGTGATCGGCATGGCGATAGTGCTCGCTGATGTAGAGCGACCATTCTCCGGTGCCCGTTTCGACGATGCCGCAGGCTGTCATGTTGTTGCGATCCGTCCAGTTCTTCGGATCTGGGCCGGGCCGCACCCAGGCCTCGAGGAACGGGCGATCCCACTGCACCCCGTCGCGGCTGCTCATAAAAACCGCATCGGATACGCCCATCTCCTTGTGCTCGGCGACCTTCTTGCGCGCGGGCACGAAACGCTTGGGAAAAGCCAGCAACAGGTGCGGCGCGGTGGGACAGGGAACTGTCGCGGAGGTGTAGAAATGCTCCGCCGGCACCCCTTCGGCGTAGCGGTTCGGCACACCCTCCGTCCACGTCAGGAAATCCGCGGACGCGGAACTCTGAATCGCCCGGATCTTGTTGCTGAAGATGCGGCTGTAGCACGCGTACCGTCCACGGACCGCGTCCCAGAAAGCGAGGTTTTGTGAGTCGAACGCCCCCTTGGTTATCACGGGGTCGTCGCGGAGTTTGCGCCAGTGGATGCCATCGGCGGAAGCGAACGCGTACAGGCCGCCGGGCGTGGCCCCCTGCGTCCAGTTCTTGCCGGGCTGCTTCAGACCCCCCAATGCCTTGTACCGCTCCTCCGGCTTCGCCGCCGGATTCTGGTCCAGAAAGGGCGCGAAATTGTGAGACTCTACACCGCGCCAGACCACGTTGTTCGCCCTGGTGCCACCGGCCTCGATCAGATCCAGTTTCGGGCGCGTGAATCGGATGCCGTCGTCGCTCTCGGCCATGCAGGTGACCTGATCCACCGAATGGTCCAACCCACCCGTCGAGCCCCGATAGTAGAGTCGCACTTTGCCACCGTCCTGGATCGCCGAGAAGTAGGCGCAGGTGGGACCCTCCCACGGCTGGTCGGTGACGAGCACGACCTCGCGCTTCACCGGCTCGTGCAACCTCAGGCCCACGCCTTCCTGCCGGTCAACGAGAAACCCGTCCACGAAAAGTTCCCAGCGCGAACCAATATCGACGGGGGGCGCGACCGGAAACCCGCGGGATGCCAACAGGAGGAAAAAGGTAACCTGGGATAGTCGGCGAATGGATGTCATGAAACAATCGTCCGCGCACGGTGCCATGGCCGTCAAGCGCGGCCACTTGGTCTCTTTATGTGACCAACCGCCCGCGGCGTTCAGGGTCGCGTATTCCAGGATCAGTCGCTGACGTAGATCGCGTAGAGCTTCGCGGCGCTGCCGGTGCGCATCGAGACGCGTGCGGCGCCGCGCCCTTTCGGTAACGCCAGCGCGCGCACCCGGATCCCCGATTCGATCACATCTGCCGTGCCAATGACCCTCAATCTCTCGTCCAGCAATTCCACCTTCAGCGGATTGCCGGGAGTCACGCCGTCCGCGTTCAGGAGCAGCGCCGACCCTTCGCGCATTTCGAAGAATGCTGTCTCGCAACTCGCGGGCGCATCGCCCGCCTGGGCGGACAGATAGCCGAAACCATCGCGGCGCAATGTGGCAAGACCAATGTCCATCGACTTCAATTCGCCGTCCGTGTCCCAGTGCGAATACCAGATCATGGTCTTGTCGCCTTCGTTCGCGAACGCATGACCCTGGAGCAGGGCGACATCGTCCCATTCGCCTCCCGCGCCGCGCGCGATGACTTTGAAATCTGGGATGGGCTCCCGGAAATGGATGCCGTCATTGCTCAAGATCAGGCCCAGATCGATGTGGACGCCCAGCAGGTGCGACGATGACCCCTTTGGCGGTGGCGCAGGCGCGTCCTGCCATTGTCCGTAGAGCCCAACCAAAACGTTCCCGCGATTCCACAAGCCCGCGCCCATGTGCGTCTGCTGGCCCTTTAGCGCCGGGTCGATGAGTTGCCCCGGACGCGCAAAAGCAAAGGCCTTCGCCTGAGACCAATTCCTAAAATCTGGAGAACGGTATGCCAGCATCACCCGGCCCACCTCGCCGCCATCGGGTCGCCAACACCAGGGCGAGATCAATTGACCCGTCGCGTAGTAGAACTCGCCAAAGCGATAGAGACTCGAAACCTCGAAACGCTCGCCACCGGCGTTTGCGGGACGATCACCCACGACCCTCCACCTGAGTCCGTCCGAACTCGCCGCGCAGACCATCGCACAGATCCGCCGCTCCCTCTTCCCAACGTTACTCATGCCACCGGGGATGTCGCCATATGGCACGTGCGCGATGAACGCCGCCTTGTATCGGCGCGCCAGATCGGGATCGCCCGGATCATGCAGCACCGAGAGAAAATCGTTCACGCGGGTCAACGAAAACGGCTCGCCCTCGATCAGGCAGATGTTGTTCTTCCGACTGCCCCTGAAATCCACCAGGCCCAGCTCCGGTTTCTTCCAATGCACGCCGTCCGCGCTCTCCGCATAGCACATGGGTCGCCACAGGCCCGGGGCCTGCCCCTTGACGACCTCCGCCTCGATCATGCCCAGGTACCACATCCGAAATTTGTCCCCGTCCTTGATGACCGTGCCATAGAGCGCCGCATGCCCATGATCGGGCGATCCTTCCGGCCCGCGCCGCAAGACGGGGTTTTCCGGGTGCTTCGTCACGGGCACCAGGGTGACCTTCAGATTGTGCTGCCATGGAATGCTGTGGTCGTCGAAGGCAAAGAAAACACTCTCCCCCGCCGGTGACGGCGAAAGGCCGATGCCGCACACGAGACCGATGAGAGGGACAAAAAGGCGCGGGTCCGGCATGGATCTGATCGGGTCCCACCAGCCGGCGCGCCCGTGAGAGCCTCTTGGAGAATCGCTTGCGAATCCTCGCCACCCCTCGGTGGTGCCCATGTCGCCAGTGAGTCTGTTCCACAAGGACCGGGCGGACAAGCATGGTATTTTGGTCAGTTTGCTTGACCAAATCGAGCAATCTGGGAAACTGGTCTTGCGTCCCTGCCAGAAGTCCGGTAACCGCATGCCAGGTTCTTTGATCGCGCCCGCATGCGGCGGATCTGGGACGTGGGAGGACAGGCTGATATGCTAGGTTATCTCAAAGGCCTCCTGGGTCATGACGGGAAGTTCTACGACCTGCTGGAGGCGAGCGCGATGGAGGCGCGAGAAAGCGCGGCACTCCTGGTTCGACTCATGCCGGCCCTCGGTTCGCCCGAGGCCGAGAAGATCGTCGGGGATCTGGCGGACAGGCGCAGGACGCTGAAGCGGCTGCGCAGCAGGATCATCCAGGACCTGTGCCGCACGTTTGTGACCCCGCTGGAGCGAGAGGACATCGAGGCGCTCTCCTCCGCGCTGTACCGCGTCCCCAAGACGGTGCAGAAGATCGCAGGTCGCCTGCTGGTCTGCCCGCCCGAGGTCCTTCACGATGTCGCACTCAAACAGGTTGGCATGCTGGACGAGGCCAGCGTGATCGTCGTCACCCTGGTCGGGAGCCTCCGGAAACGGCTGCATGGCGAGAGGATCGAGGCCGCCTGCGACAAGCTCCAGACCATCGAGGGCGACGCCGACAGGCTGGTGGGCGACCTCCTTGCCTCCCTCTATCAGGGCAGCACGGAAGCCAAGCGCGTGATCATCCTCAAGGATCTCTACGAGTTGCTGGAGAAGGCGATCGACCTCTGCCGCGACGTCGGCAACGTGGTCTTCCACGTCATCCTGAAATACTCTTGACGCGGCGGGCGGCGCATGTGGCTCTTCCTCCTAGTCCTGCTCGTGGCCCTGACGTTCGAGTACATCAACGGGTTCCACGATGCCGCCAACGCGATCGCGACGGTCGTTTCCACCAAGGTCCTGACCCCGCGCGTGGCGATAATGCTGGCCGCCACGTTTGACATGATCGGCGCCCTGATGGGCACCGCGGTGGCATCGACCATCGGCAAGGGACTGGTTGATCCGACCGCCATCACCGTGCTCGCCGTCCTCTCGGCCCTGGTGGCGGCGATCCTCTGGAATTTGTTCACGTGGTGGTTTGGCATGCCTTCCAGCTCCAGCCACGCCCTCGTCGGGGGACTTTGTGGCGCGGCCCTGGCCACCACCCACGGGGATTGGCACGTCCTGAACTGGAGCGGCGGACTGTGGCCGAAACTCGTCGTGCCCATGGTCATATCGCCGATAATCGGATTCTTCGCGGGGGCCATACTGATGGCGGGCATGACCATCGCCCTGCGCCGGACCCGCCCCAGCATCATCCAGAATGTCTTTGGTAAACTCCAGATCGTCAGCGCCTCCTTCATGGGGCTGAGCCACGGGACGAACGACGCGCAGAAAACGATGGGCATCATCACCCTGGCCCTTTTCAGCGGCACGCAGGCGGGGGCATTCAAGGAGTTGCCGGAACCGCTGCACTTCCTCCGCACCCCGCAATTCGAACTCAGCACATGGGTGATCCTGCTCTGCGCCGTAACCATGGCCGCCGGTACCGCGTCCGGCGGCTGGAGAATCATCAGGACGATGGGCCATAAGATCGTGCGACTGCAGCCGGTGCATGGTTTTGCGGCCGAGACGGTCGCCGCCATCGTCATTCAGTCCGCAAGCCACCTTGGGATACCGCTCTCGACCACCCACGTGATCTCGACCTCGATCATGGGCGTCGGTGCCAGCAAGAGAGTCGGCGCGGTCAAATGGGGCATTGTCAACCGCATCGTTTGGGCATGGGTGCTCACCCTGCCCACAACAGCGATCGTCGGGTTCTGCGTGCAATCGCTCCTCCAGCCCCTCGCCGCCCACGGCGGCCGACAACAGGTGCCGATGCGTGTGGAACTCCATGCGGCCGCGGGCGATGTGGGCCGCAACCACGGCGCCATCGACCCATCACACCAGCCAGCCACTCCGGCCATGCCCCGCGCGACCCGTTGAGGGACAACTGGCCCTTTCCGCCTGCGTCGCGGGACCGCCACATCCTCCGGCTATTCTCGAATCACGCGACCAGGTTGTGTTCCACCAGACACGCCGCGGCCCGGATGTCCAGCGCCTGGCCCTTCGCGCGGACGATGCGGTTGTTTGCAATGATGTGGCGCCCTCCGCCGGGACCGGCGCTGATGCCGGGACCCGGATCGATCGCGTCGAGCAGATTGCCCGTGACGATGCAATCCCCGGCATCGCCGAGATCGAAACCGCCCTGGTCCGGGACCATCTGCGGCAGCGGGAAGAACGCGCCGCCATACACGCTCTTGCGGACCATGTTGCCGGTTATCGTGTGCTTGCCGGCACCCTCCGCCGCCTCAATGAGCACGGCCGCCCTGTTGTTGTTGATGAAATCATTTCCCGTGATGGCGAAGCCCCGGCACTCACCGACAAGCCGGATTCCGATGTCGGCGTGCAGATAATTCGACGTGATCGCGATGTCGCGACAGCGGTCGCGCACTTTCTGCTCGCAGGTGCCTCTCGCCTCGATGGCCGTGTGAAAACCTTCGATCGTGTTGTTCGCGATGACATGTTGCGCGGTGCCGTCGAGGATGATCGCGGTATTCTTGCCATAGGCGAAATGGTTATTGACGACGCGGACCTCTCGACACTCCCAGCCCAGATAGACGTGCTCTTCCTGCTCCTGCCCCCCCTCAAGTCGCCGCGTCTGATTGCCGTGCAGCGTGAGATGATGGACGTTCTCCGCCCGGACGCCGCGCTTGCAGTCGCGCATCCAGCAATCCCGCACGACGACGTTGGTGCCATGCGGGACGAGCCGGATTGCGTAACCCCCGTGCCCGAGGAAAAAGCAGCTGTCGATCATCGTGTCGTTGGGAAACATCACCAGCAGGCCATCGCCGCTCTGGTGATTGCCCTCGAACGTGATGTCCCGGACGGTCATCCGCAGGTCCGGCCACCACGAGCCGGTCACGCCGCTGAGCTGCAGCAATGGCTCGCCGCATGTGTTGGTATTGACCAGCACGCTCCCGCGCCCGTCTCCCACGATGAAGAGATGCTGCCCCTCGACCAGCGTCTTCGCCACCGGTCCCGTGATCTCATGCCGCCCGGGGGGAACGTAGACAGTGCCGCCGTGCTTCGGCAACGCATCCAGGGCGGCCTGAAGCCCGCCCGCCTCGCACATGTTGATCCATTCGATCGGTCTTGCGCTCATAAAACCCCACGGCGATCACTGCTAATTACCCGATAATCGGACCTGGTGCCCGCTGACCTCCGCCGAGGCCACTACCCGCGGCGGAGCCCGATCCCGCCATCAGATCATGATAGCGCTCCGGGTAGTCAGTTGTCCAGAAGAGGCACTCCCTCCAAACCCTACTGGGAACCAGAATTCACGATGCCCCTTCCTCGCTTGGCACCGTGCGCCAGTCCAGATAGGGTTCGATTTGATGAACCGGCGCGAGTTCCTGGCGCGGGCGGCCATGGCAATGGCCGCCGTTATACCGAACGAAGGTGCGCGCGCCGCGATGCTCGATCCCTCCTGCATCGGCGCCAACACCGCCCTCCCCGGATTCGGATTGCTGGAGGCGATCCAGGCCCTGCGCGACCTGGCTTTCCCCGCGATCGAAATACATCCGTTTGGGTCGCCCGAGCCGGCACCCTTCGTCTTTCCCGGCTTCCAGTTCGATTCGTTATCCCAGGACGACAGGCAGAAGATCCGCGCCGCCCTGGGCGGCTTCCGGCACGTCTCGGCGCACCTTCCATTCCAAGAGCTTCACTTCTTTTCCCGGTTCGCGCCGATCGCCGAATTCTCCACCCGGCAGTTGCGCCTCGCGCTGGAGGCGACCGCATTCTTCGGCGCGACGATCGCGGTTGCGCACACCACGCCACCGTCATGGCCGTTGAAGTTCGAAGACGCTTTGCCGCAGATGGTGCGCCGATTCCGCGAGTGGGGCGACATCGCGGAGAAGGGCAACTTCAAGATCGCCATCGAGACCTCATACCCAGGATCCGTGCGCGAGCACGTGCGGCTCTTGAGGGAGATCGATCACGCGTGCGTCGGTTGCGCGATCGACGTCGGCCCAGATCGGATTTGCCGAATTCACGTCCCGCGTGAAACCGGGCGAGCGATCCACGCCAGACGGCATCGCCATCTATAATGACGTGATGCACGAGCTGATCGACCAACTTGGCCCGAAAGTCATCCACTTCCATGTCCATGATGTTGACCGCAAGCTCTGGAAGGATCATCGGCCGATCGGCGCCGGCGGCGTGATCGACTACCCCCGGCTGTTGCGGAAACTGAAGCAGATCGACTACAGGGGTCTGATGGTCCTCGAAATCGAAAGCACGCAGGAGCGCGCAAAGGCCGACTTCGCGGATTCAAAACGCAGGCTACAAGAATTCATGGCCGAGGCGTGACGCGCCGGGATCGCCCGCGCCCATCAGGGTCCGTCAGCGGCCCGGGTCCTGCCCTCGGCGGTCTCCAGCCAGACCTCCATGTGGCACCCCGCACAGTCAAACGTCAGCCGAAAGCGCCGCCCACGGTCATCCACCAGCCACAGGTCTTCCGTGGTCCCACCGCCGCTCTCCCTGGGGCATTGCCCGAGCTCGTATCGGATGCAATGCCGGGTGGTCATCACACGCCGTCCGGCGAGGTCCACCTCGCCGGTCTCTGCCGCTGGTTCTGTCACCAGGGCCCCGTGCCGTTCGTAGAAGGCGCGGGCCTTCGCATTCATCACGTTCGCCTCAAAGCCCATCTCCCGCCCCGGGCATGGGTGAGAAGTTCCCTTTGGCGCCTCGGCGCGCGCGGGCATGAACGCCGCGGCCCGCGCTGCCCTCAACTTTGCCACAAGCTCCCGCCTCCACGCCGCAATCTTGCCGGCGGGCACAAATGGCACCTCATCGCACTCGAGGACGATCTCGCGCGCCCCGAATTCTGTTCCCCCCAACTTGCCCAGCTGTTGCCTCCACACGCCCGCCATCGCCACCGGATCCTTCGGCCGGCTCAGGTCGGCCGCCGGCATCTCGACGGCACATCGAATCCCCTCCGGGTCTCGCGCCTCCAGATACGGGCGCGATCCGCCGTGGCGCAGCCTGATGTCGATCGCCACGCGCCTCGCGATCCTGCCTCGCGCCAGGCGATTCTCGAACTCCCGATCCAGATTGCGGTGGACGACCACCCTCGGGCTTATCCCCGAGGCATCCGCCAACCGGACCCGATCGCCCTCCACGCCTTCCACCGACGTGCCGTGCAGTTGGCCCGCCCCGTCGAAGAATGCGATCCCGTCCCCCGGCCGCAGCGCATCCCCCTCGATCCGCACACCCCGGGCATCTATCGCCGCCACGGTCCCCACCGTGGCCCCCACAGACTTGGGAGTCTCGATCGAGCCTATTCCCCGGTGCCTCCCATGCAAAAAGTACGGCGTGAAGCCACGGTTGAAGCTCTTCGCCGGATCCGGTTCGAACTCGATCTCGCTCTCGCCAAAGGACGCCCGCCGCAACCCCGGGCGCAGGGCCAGCGCCGCATCCACGGTGCGCCGATAGTGGCTCACCACGTTCTTCACGTAACCCGCATCCTTCAGCCGCCCCTCGATCTTGAACGATCTCACACCCGCATCGAGTAGACCCCCGATGTCCGGCGTCAGATTCAGGTCCTTCAACGACAGCAGATGCCGCTCGCTCACAAGCACGCGGCCCGAGCCATCCAGCAAAGAGTACTGCCGGCGGCACGGCTGCGCGCAATCGCCGCGGTTGCCGCTCCGGCCGCCGATCGCATAGCTCAGAAAGCACTGGCCGCTCTGGCACACGCACAGCGCCCCATGAACGAAACACTCCAGCGGCACCTCGGTCGTCGAGCGAATCTCCCGGATCTCCTCCAGCGTCAGCTCCCGCTCCAGGATCACACGGCTGAACCCCGCGCGCTCCAAGAATAGCACCTTCTCGGCGGTCATGTTGTGCGTCTGCGTGCTCGCGATGAGCGGCAGCGGCGGTAGTTCGCACTCCAGGAGACCCATGTCCTGGATGATCACCCCATCCACCCCGGCCCCATGCACCGCCCAGATCAATTCCACTGCCTGCGACAGCTCCGAATCGCTCAGAATCGTGTTGATCGCCACAAACACCCGCGCCCGGTACACGTGCGCGAACGCCGCCAGCCCCTCAATCGCCTCGACCGAATTCCCCGCACGACCCCTCGCCCCAAACCGAGGCCCCCCGATGTAAACCGCATCCGCACCGCAAAGGATCGCCGCCCTACCGCACTCGGCATCCTTCGCCGGAGCAAGCAGTTCCACCGCGCCCCGCGCCTCACCCAGTCCTTCGTGTCCCACGAGATAAAGAGAATCGGGCTGCAGGGATTTGAACCCTGGACCTCCTCGTCCCGAACGAGGCGCGCTAGCCAAACTGCGCTACAGCCCGAAAGAATTTTTACAATATCACCCTCGGCCCTTATCGCAAGGCCGAAGCTTTGCCCCACAGAAAAACCCCTTTTGCCTCCGACGCCACCATTGTCACAGTACCGTAACATCGCGGTAACAGTGCCGTAACGACCACCCGCCATACTGGCGACCTGGTATGGTTGGCAAAAAAGCATGGCCGCTCTCATATTAATCGTATAGGTCTCTGGCCAGTGAGCACGCACCCACATCTAGAAGAATCGCTCCAACGCGAAGTAGACGCCATTCGCGAAAAGGTCAGGACCATGTGCGCCCTGTGCGAGAAGGCGCTGCGCGATTGCATCAGCGCCCTGACCACGAGCGACCGCCAGACCGCCTGCGCGGTCATCCTGCGCGACCGAAACATCGACGCGATCGAGAAGGAGATCGAGCGCCTCTGCCTCGAGTTCATCGTCCGCCAACAGCCCGTCGCCGGGCTGCTGCGCTTTGCGTACGCGGCGATCAAGATCAACCTCGAGCTGGAACGCGTCGGCGACTACGCCGAGAGCATCGCGCGACAAACCCTGAAGCTGTTCGACCAGGGCGCGCAGATACCCATGGATCGCTTTACGGACATGGCCAACCTCTCCATCCCGATGGTCCACGATGCCGTGCGCGCCTTCCTCGAGCAAGACGCCGAACTCGCCAAGAGAACCATATGCACCGAGGAAACCGTCGACGCCCTCAAGAGCGCTCTCGCGAGGCACCTTCTGGGGCTCGTCCGGCAGGACCACCTGTCCATCGATGCCATGAGCGCACTCATCACCATCGGCAGACGCCTGGAGCGAGTCTCGGACCAGGCCCGAAATGTCTGCATGGAGGTCCTGTACATGTGCACCGGGGAAAACCCCAAGCACCCGGGCGCCAACATCTGCCGGGTCCTCTTTGTCGATGGGGAGAACGCTTGCCAGAGCCAGATGGCCGAGGCCATCTCCAACGCCATCGGCCTTCCCGACTTCATCTTCGCAAGCGCCGGAGTCGACCCGAAACCCATCGAGCCCGAGACCCTCGCATTCATGAAAGATAAGGGCCTCGATCTTTCGCGAGCCACGCCCAAGGCCATCCACCAGGTGCCAGAACTCGACCACTTCGCCGTCATCATCGCCCTGTCTGCAGAGGCCAGGAATGCGTTCCCCAAGCAATCTAGAAAAATAATTCACCTCGATTGGAGCATCGAAGACCCCTCAAAGAAGACCGGAGCGCCCCACGAGATCCGAGCGGACTACGAAAGGGCCTTCGATTCTATCAACACCCATATCAGGCAACTCGTGGAAGCCATCCTGGGAAGCAGCCTGGAAGAGAGCCACTAGCCGAAGGACCCACATGAACCAGCTCGCAGCCAGAGGAATCCGTTTTGCCGTCACCGCCATATGGGGCGGGGCCGCCGCGACCTGCCTGCTCCTCTCGGGATGCGGCGGCGGAGGCACCGATGAGGCCGACACCGTCTGCATCCAGAACAAGGGCTCCGACACGATGGTCAACGTCGCCCAGGCCTGGGCCGAGGAATACAGGGCGGTCGCCCCCGAAGTGGACGTTGAGATATCGGGGGGCGGATCCGGCGTGGGGATCGCCGCGCTCATCAAGGGCGCCATCGACATCGCAAACGCCAGCCGGAACATGAAGCCCGAAGAAATTGAGCAGGCCAAGAGGAACACCGGAAAGGAGCCCAGGGAGTTCATCGTGGGGCACGACGCATTGGCCATCTACGTCCACAGGGACAATCCGCTCAACGAGATCTCCATCGATCAGTTGGCCGATATCTTCGGCGAGGGCGGAAAAACGACCAAGTGGTCTGAGCTCGGCGTCTCCATCCCCGGCGGACAGGACGAGATCGTCCGCGTAAGCCGGCAGTCGAGCTCCGGCACCTACGAATTCTTCCGCGAGCACGTGCTCAACAAGGAGGATTTCAAGCTCGGCTCCCGCGACATGAACGGATCCAAGGAGGTCGTGGAACTGGTCGCGGGCACCCCCGGCGCCATCGGCTATAGCGGCATGGGCTACAATGTGCCCGGCAAAGTCAAGATGCTGAAAGTGGCCACGAGAAAAGGCGAGCCCGCCGTCGAGCCCAGCGTCGCCAGCGCACTGGATAAGCGCTACCCCGTCGCGCGCTCGCTCTTGCTGTACACCTTGGGGGAACCCTCCGGCGAGACCAAGGCCTACATCGACTGGATTCTATCGGACGCCGGCCAGAAGGTCGTTGAGGAGAGCGGCTACGTGCCATTGCCGGCAGACATGCGCCACAAGTGATCGACGCCGGCACGCCCCCGGCTGATTGAACCGCGCCGACCGCCATCGGGGCGGGGCCCCGGGGGCACACGACGGAAACCCAGGACCACCCCGAACGCCAACGACGATGACAGATCCCAGCCCCCAGCCGACCGCCCAGTTCAGCTTCGCCGTCCGCTCGGCGCGTCGCCCCACGCTGTACGTCCTCGCCGAGCGATCCCTCACGGCACTCATCTACGCCTGCGGCATCAGCGCGATCTTCTTCGTCGTCGGCATATTCCTGTTCGTATTCAAGGAGGCGGCCCCGGTGCTGTTCAGCGACCGTTTCAGCCTGTCGCAGTTCCTGTTCAGCGAACAATGGTATCCCACGTCCGAGCTGAACAAGCGATACGGCGTCCTGGCGATGACCGCCGGCACTTTCAGCGTCACCGCACTCGCCATGATGATTGCGGTCCCCTTCGGGCTCGGCGCCGCCATCTTCATCTCGGAATTCTGCGGCCCACGGCTGAGGGAGACCCTCAAGATCACGATCGAATTGCTGGCGGCCATCCCCAGCGTCGTGTGGGGTTTCATCGGCCTCACGGTGATGAGCAAGCTCATAGTCCAGCTCACCGGCGCCCCGGTGGGCGTCAACATCCTCAACGGCGGCATCATCCTCGCCCTGATGAGCGTGCCCATCATCGTGTCCATAGGCGAGGACGCCCTCAAGGCCGTCCCGGATTCCTTCAGGGAGGCCGGGCTCGCCCTGGGCGCCACCCGCTGGCAGCTCGTCTGGCGCGTGCTCTTGCCCGCGGCCAAGAATGGCCTCCTCGCGGCCGTCCTTCTGGGGGTCGGTCGCGCCGTCGGCGAAACGATGGCGGTGCTGATGGCCACCGGCCACGCCGTGCAGATCCCGCACGGCATCCTGGATTCCGTGCGCACCCTCACCGCAAATATCGCCGCCGAACTCGGCGAGGCCCCCGCGGGCTCGGATCATTACCGCGTCCTGTTCCTGATCGGGATCTTGCTCTTCACCATCACGTTCGTCGTCAACCTCGCGGCCGACATGGCCGTCCGCGGTATCCGGAAAAAGTGATGTTCGCCGAAACCCCATTCGTCCGAAGCAAACGACGCTCCGAGGCGTTCGCCAAATGGTTGTTTTTCGCCATGTCGGCCGCGATGGTCCTGCCGCTGTTGCTGATCGTCGGATACCTGTTCGTGAAAGCGGCCCCCTCGCTGAACATCAATTTCCTGCTCGATGTCCCGAGGCGCGGCATGACCCAGGGCGGGATCTGGCCGGCCTTCGTGGGCACGGTCTACCTGGTCTTCATCTCGCTCGCGATCTCGGCCCCCGTCGGCATCCTGGCCGCCGTCTACCTCAACGAATACGCGAGGGACAACTGGCTCAATCGCATGATCAACCTGGCGGTCATCAACCTGGCCGGGGTTCCAAGCATCGTCCATGCGCTCTTCGGCCTCGGCGCCTTCGTCTACGCCGCCCGCTTGGGATACTCCATCCTCTCCGCCTCGCTCACCCTCGCGATCATGACCCTGCCGGTCATCATCGCCAGCACCCGCGAGGCCCTCGCCAGCGTCCCCATGAGCTTTCGCGAGGCGTGCTGGAACGTCGGCGCCACCCGGTGGCAGACGATCCGCGCCGTCGTGCTCCCCAATTCCATCAGCGGCATCCTCACCGGCGTCATCCTGCAAGTCAGCCGCGCCGCCGGCGAAACCGCCCCCATCATGTTCACCGGCGCCGTCTTCTTTAAGGCTGTCCAGAAGGGCGAGGTGTTCGCATACCACCTCAACGAGCAGTGCATGGCCCTCTCCATGCACCTCTACACGATCTCCACGCAGGTCCCCGGCGTGAAGGAGTCCATCCCCTTCGCCACCGCGGTCGTCCTCCTGGCTTCGGTCCTCCTGGTGAACGCCGCCGCCATCACCCTGCGCGCCCTCATGCGCTCGAGAAAGAAATGGTGACGCCGCGATGAGCGCCCAAGCCCATATCCAGGTCCAGGACCTCCGGCTCGCCTACGGCACCAGAGAGGTCCTCCACGGCATATCGTTTGACATACGCCACAACGAGATCTTCGGGATCATCGGACCCGCCCAGTCCGGCAAGACATCCCTGCTCCGCTGCATCAACCGCACGATCGACTTCTCCCCCGAAGCCTCCGTCTCCGGCGCGATCACCGTCGATGGCGAGGACGTCCGCAGGACCAAGGACCTCTTCGCCCTGCGCCGCAGAATCGGCATGGTCGCCCCCCTCCCCGTCGGCCTTCCGCTCAGCATCTACGACAACGTCGCCTTCGCGCCGCGATGCGCCGGCATGACGCGAAAGACCGACCTCGACGCCATCGTCGAACAGTGCCTCCGCCAGGCCGCCCTCTGGGACGAGGTCAAAGACCGCCTCTCCAGCCTCGGCACCAAGCTCTCGGGCGGCCAGCAGCAGCGGCTCACCATCGCGCGCGCCCTCTCGCACCAGCCCGCGATCCTCTGCCTCGACGAGTTCAGCATCGCCATCGACCCCGTCACGACCATGCGCATCGAGGACGTGATCAAGGAACTCCGCAGGGACATGACCGTCATCCTCGTGACCAACCTCACCCAGCAGGCCCGGCGCCTCGCCGACCGCACCATGTTCCTCTGGAACGGCGAGATCATCGAACTCGACTCCAGCGACATCATCTTCGGCGATCAGCCCCGCGACCGGCGGACCTACGAATACGTTAACGGCCTGTTCGGATGAGCGAGCCCCCACAGCCCTGCATCACGACCCGCGGCCTCAATCTCTGGTACGCGGATTTCCAGGCCCTCTTCGATGTCAACCTGGATATCACACGCGGGCTCATCACGTCTCTCATCGGGCCCTCCGGCTGCGGCAAGACCACCCTCCTGCGCTGCTTCAACCGCGTCAACGAGCGCTACGGCTACGTCACGACCACCGGCGAGATCCGCATCCTTGGCAAGAATATCTACGACCCGGATGTCGCGCTGGTCGAACTCCGAAAATCCGTCGGCATGGTCTTCCAGCGCCCCAACCCGCTCCCCATCTCCGTCTACGAAAACGTCGTCTTCGGCCTCCGCATCCACCACCCCCCCGGCACCTTCACCAGGGCCGAATTGGACGAGGCCGTCGAAAAAGCGCTGATCGAGGTCGGGCTCTGGAAAGACCTCCGGGATCGCCTCGACCGCAAGGCCACCAGCCTCCAGCTCGAACAGCAGCAGAAACTCTGCATCGCCCGCCTCCTCCCCCTCAAACCCGACGTCATCCTCATGGACGAGCCCTGCTCCGCCCTAGACGTCGAGGGAACCCGCGCCATCGAGGAACTCATGTTCGCGCTCAAGGGCCACTACACCATCCTCGTCGTCACCCACAACATGGCCCAGGCCCGCCGCGCCAGCGACGAGTGCATCTTCATGCTCCTCGGCAAGCTCATCGAGCACTCCCGCACCGAGGACCTCTTCCTCAACCCCAAAAACCCCAAGACCGCCGAATACATCGAGGGACGCTACGGCTAGCAACCTGTTTAAATAAGGCCCTGCATTCTCCCTGATGGCGCACGTGGCCCGATTCCGCCGGGAGGGCCCGCGGCCTCGCGGGCCGCGCATGACAGCTGCCTTTCGCTACCCTGTGGAGACCCGGCATCGAAACGCGCGGGCGAAGGCGCACGGAACCCAATCTGTACACCCAGGCGCAGACGGATATGGTCCCCGAAAATCGAAACGGGAAGGAAACCGAACACATGGCCACGAGGACAAGGCCCCGCCCCTTCCCCAAAAACAGACCCTCAGGCAGATGAACGAAATAGAATACAGCGCAGAGCGCAAGATCACCCCGGCGCAGTTCATTGACATCCTGTCGCGGTCGGGCTTGGCGGAACGACGGCCCGTTTCGGATCGGGGGCGGATCGCGACGATGCTGGACCATGCCGACCTGCTCTGCACGGCCTGGGCCGACGACAATCTGGTCGGCGTCGCACGCTCGGTGACGGATTTTGCGTACTCCTGTTATCTGTCGGATCTGGCGGTCGATCGCGCGTTTCAGGGCACTGGGATCGGCACCGAGCTGATTCGACTCACGCAAAGCCAACTGCACCCGAAGGCCCTGATCGTGCTGCTGTCCGCGCCGCAGGCGGCGGAGTACTACCCGAAGATTGGCATGACCCAACACCATTCCGCATGGGTCGCGCCCGCTTCGCCGCCCATTCCCGGAAGCCCGCCTTGAGGGGCGACGCCCGTGGCGCCCCACCCCTTTGCCTCTTTACTCCGCCGCGGCACCCCGCGCAGCATGTCCGCACGATGAAAACCCTCTCGATCGCATGTGCCGCCGCCATTCTCCCCGCACATGCCCTCCTCGCCGATCTCGCCAGCATGCCGCCGCCCACCCTGATGACGAAAGCTGGCAAGCTGCTCGTGGCCGAGAACTTTTCAAAACCTCTCCCACCGCCCCAGGGCAGCACCGCCAACTACGCCAGCGGCTTCAAGGGCTGGCGCTGCAACGTCTCGGAGCGCGGCGGCCGATGGGACATCGTGGACGGCGCATTCCGCGGCATCGAGAACCCCAAGGTCAATCACCCGGCCTGCGCGTCCATCGGCCTCGACTTCAAGAACGTCATCATCGCCTGCGAGGCGCGCATGCACGACGTGCCCCTCGAGGGCCGGAAGTTCCGCGGCTTCAGCGTGCGTACCACCGACGCAAAGGACTACGTGTGCAGCGTCATGCTCAGCCAGGCCGGAATGAGGATCCAGAAGGACGACAATGACCACGCTGGCCCCGACAAGGCAGTGCCCTTCGGGGAGATCAAGACGCCCATCAAGCTCGGCGAGTGGCAGACGATCGTATTCGAGATCCTCGACGACGAGATGGTCGGCACCCTCAACGGCAAGAGCCTCACCGGCCAGCACCCGCTCATCGCTTCCGATAAACATAGCATCATGTTTGTCTCAAGCGTCGAGGGAAGCGTCCGCAACCTCAGGGTCTGGGAGGCACTGCCCAATCCCGACTGGACCAAGAACAAACGCACCATCCTCGCCGCATCGAAGGGCTCCGCCAAAAAATAGCCCGCTCTCCCACGCTCCCCTCCGCCCCCGGGTTCCGCGCCAGATCCCGGGACCCCGTTCATGTCACAGGTCGCAAAAAAACCCTTGATCGACTCCCGCCCACCGTTATCGTCGGACCTCGATCAAATAAATGCGGACCGCAAAGGCACTCGAGCAGGGCGTTCTTATGGCTCGCCGAAAGGATCGACGATCATGTTCCGACTGACGCGCAGGATGGACCGGCGGAAGTTCCTCAAGGAGACGGCCAAGGCGTGCGCGGCAATCGCTGCCCCCACGATCATCCCCGCCTCAGCCCTCGGACTCGGCAATCGCGCCGCACCCAGCGAGCGCATCGTCCTCGGTGGCATCGGCATCGGCAACCGCGGCGGCAGCGTCCTCGCGGGCATGCTGCCGGAACCGGACGTGCAGTTCGTGGCCGTCGCCGATGTCCAGAAATCGAGGCGCGATGCGGTCAAGGCCATGGCCGACGCGCGCAATGGCAACACCGATTGCGCGACGTACCAAGATTTCCGCGAAGTCCTCGCCCGTCCCGACATCGATGCCGTCCTGATAGCCACCGGCGATCGCTGGCACACGATCGCGTCGATCCACGCCGCGGCCGCGGGCAAAGACATCTATTGTGAGAAACCCATCTCCATCACCATCGCCGAGACGCGCGCGATGCAATCGGCCGTGGACCGCGCCGGCATCATCTTCCAGGGCGGCATGCAGCGCCGCAACGTCGGCAACTTCGTTTTCGCCGCAAACCTCGCCCGCTCAGGGAAGCTCGGCCGGATCCACACGGTCCATGCCCACATGATGGATCCCTCAACCACCCAGGAGTGGCTTCCCGCACAATCCGAGCCACCAAAAGAAGAGTGCGACTGGGACATGTGGCTCGGCCCCTGCCCCTGGCGACCATACAATAGCGCGTACCTCCGTGGCTGCGGCGCTTGGATCCCCCACTTCGATCTCAGCGCCGGCGGCATCCTCGGATGGGGC
The DNA here is from genome assembly GCA_029560585.1 of Verrucomicrobiota bacterium. Lineage (GTDB taxonomy): Bacteria > Verrucomicrobiota > Verrucomicrobiia > JADLBR01 > JADLBR01 > JADLBR01. Next base: position 130,805 of record JAKQKQ010000201.1, read on the forward strand.
TCCCATACCATCGATCTCTGCCAATGGGGTGCCGACGTCGAGGATACCTCGGCCGTCGAATACGAGCCGAGGCCCGATGGAGGCGTCGCGCGCTACGCCAATGGCATCAAACTCGTCATGCGCATGGAGGGCTGGATGGGCCTCGGCACCTGCTCCGCGCGCTATGAGGGCGACGAGGGCTGGGTCGAGGCCGGCGATTCCGGGCAGGTCCGATGCCATCCCGCATCCCTGCTCGCCGAGCGCAAGATTCAGGCAGGTGAAGGCACCAGCCCCCTCGGCCACGGGCGCGAGTTCTTCGACTGCGTGAAATCGCGCCGCCGCCCCTCCGCCAACCATCATGTGGCCGCCCACTCCCACATCACATCCCACGCCGCCCAGATCGCTTGGTGGCTGAATCGACCCCTCAAGTTCGACCCATCCAAGGACGAGTTCATCGGCGACGAGGCGGCCAACCGCCTCCGCTCCCGCGCCATGCGCGAGCCATGGAGCATCTAACACCACCAATGAACACGAATCCCGATTTAAGTCGGCTGCTTTCGGATTCGCGCCCATTCACGCCCATTCGTGGTTGAACCCCACCCCAACCAGAATTTAGCCCCAAGCCACATCCCGAAAGAAGGAGACAGACGCATGTTCAGGAAAGACAGAAAACTCGGCCGACGCGACTTCCTCCGCGCCGCCGCAGGCGCCAGTGCCGCCATCGTTGCGCCCACCATCATTCCGGCCACGGCCCTCGGCCTTGGCAACCGTGCCGCCCCCAGCGAGCGCATCGTCCTCGGGGGCATCGGCGTCGGCAACCGCGGCCGCGGCGTCCTCGCGGGCATGCTGCCCGAGCCAGATATCCAGTTTGTCGCCATTGCAGACGTGCAGCGCGTCCGCCGCCAGTTGGTCAAGGACATGGTCGACAAACAGTACGGCAACTCCGACTGCGTCATGTACCAGAACATGTTCGATATCCTGACCCGCGATGATATCGATTCCGTCCTCATCGCCACCGGCGAGCGCTGGCACGCCATGGCGTCCATCACCACCGCCAAAGCCGGCAAGGACATGTATTGTGAAAAGCCATGCTCCATGACAATCGCGGATGCCCAGGCCCTCAACACCACCATGAGCCTTTATGGCCGCATCTATCAGGCCGGGACCCAGCGCCGCAGCGTCGGCAACTTCGTCTTCGCCGCGCAATTGGCCCTCAGTGGGAAACTCGGCAAAATCCACACCGTCCACGCCAACACCCTCGCCCCCGCCGCCAGCCACGACTGGCTCCCGGCCGAATCTGAACCGCCCAAAGAGGAATGCGATTGGGACATGTGGCTCGGCCCATGCCCATGGCGACCCTACAATAGCAAGTACGTCGCCGGTGGCTGGCGCGGCCACCTCGACTTCCACGGCGGCGGCATCCTCGAATGGGGCTCTCACACCGTCGACCTCTGCCAGTGGGCCGCAGGCGCCGACGGCACCAATGCCGTCGATTACGAGCCGAACCCCACGGGCCTAGTCTGCCACTACGCCAACGGCGTCAAACTTGTCATGCGCCCCGATGGCTGGATGGGCCTCGGCACATGCTCGGTCCGCTACGAGGGCGATGAGGGCTGGGTCGAGGCGGGCGACTCCGGACAGGTCCGCTGCCACCCGGCGTCCCTGCTCGGCGAACGCAAGATCCAAGCCGGCGCGGGCACCGACCCAGCCGGCCACGGGCGCAACTTCTTCGACTGCGTCAAGAGCCGCAGCCTCCCTCACGCCAACCACATCCTGGCCTCCAGCTCCCACATCACCTGCCATGCCGCGCACATCGCCTGGCAGCTCGGCCGCCCCCTCAAGTGGGATCCGGCGAAGGCCGAATTCATCGGCGACGAAGAGGCCAACCGCATGCGCTCGCGCGCCCAGCGCGAGCCGTGGCGCTATTGAACTGAGGGACTGAAATGAGAATCACCAACCCCAACCGGAATACCCAAATGAATATCATCACCCGTTGCATCACCGCAGGCGCCCTTGCGCTCCTAGTCGCCCGCGCCTCGGCGCTGGATTCGATCTACAACAAGGCCGAGGAGAAGCAGCTCATCGCCACCCTCCAGTCGGCAGAGGCCCCGCAGGCCGACAAGGTCCTTGCCTGCAAAAAACTCGCGGTCGTCGGCTCAAAAGATGCCATACCGGCCCTCGCTGCCCTGCTGGGTGACGAGAAGCTCTCCCACATGGCACGCTACGGCCTCGAGCCCATGCCCGATCCCGCCGCCGGACAGGCCCTCCGCGACGCGATGGGCAAAGTGAAGGGCAAACTCCTCGTCGGAGTCATCAACTCGATCGGGAATCGGCGCGACGCCAAGGCCATCGGCGACCTGACCAACCTGCTCGGTGATGCCGATGCCAGCGCGGCGGCCGCCGCGGCCGCCGCGCTCGGGCGCATCGGCGATGCCACCTGCGCCAAAGCGCTTGAAAAAGCCATCGCCTCCGCGCCCGCCGACAGGAAGGTCGCCTTCGGCGATGCCTGCGTGCGCTGCGTCGAGGAACTCACCACATCCGGCCAGCGCGATGTTGCCGCATCGCTCGCCGACGCCACCCGGAAGACGGACCTGCCCGGCCACATTCGCCTGGCCGCCACCCGCGGGGCCATCCTCGCCCGAGGCAGCGACGGCGTCGCCCTCTTGCTCGAACAGTTGAAATCCCCCGATTGGCCCACCTTCGCCCTCGGCCTCCGCGTCGCACGCGAACTCAAGGGCGAATCGGTCACCAAAGCCTTGGTCGGTGCAATGGGTTCCCTCCCGCCCGACCGCCAGCCCTCCTTCCTCGTTGCCCTCGCCGACCGCGGCGATCCGGTGGCCACCCCGCCCATCGTCGCCGCCGCCAAGGACGGTCCCGCCCCCGCACGTATCGCCGCGATACAGGCCCTCGGGCGCATTGGTGACGGAACAGCGGTCCCGGTGCTCGCCGCCGCCGCCGGTGCCGAACCCGCCGATGTCGCAGAGGCCGCGAAGATTGCTCTCGTGACCATAAAGGGCCAAGGCGCCCAAGAGGCGATTATCGCGCTCCTCGGGCAGGACAACGCCGCGGCGAAAAAGGTCGCCGTGCAGGTCGTGGGTGAACGCCACGCTCCCGCCGCCGCCCAGGCTCTGAAGGGGCTTGCCGCCGATGCCAACGACGAACTCCGCGCCGCTGCGATAGAGGCCCTTGGGAAATGTGCCGCCCCCGCGGACCTCGCCGTCCTGACGGACATCCTCACCCAACCCAAGCAACCGCGCGATGCCAGCCTCGCCGACGCCGCCCTCCGAAGCGCCTGCGCCCGGTTGCCCGAAAAGGACGCCGTCGCCTCCCAGATCCTCGCCGCACTGCCAAAGGCCCAGGGAGCGGCGAAATCGGCCCTCCTCCGCCTCTTGAGCGCCACCGGCGGCAAGAAGGCGCTCGATGCCATCCGCACGAACCTGAAGGATCCCGACCCCCAGGTGCAGGACAGCGCCCTCCGCGCCCTCAGCGAGTGGTCAGACCCGGATGCCGCCCCGGCATTGCTCGAATTAGCCAAGTCTCTCCCCGATGAGAAACAGCGCGTACTCGCGCTCCGTGGTTACGTCCGCCTGACCGACAGCAACAGCATCACCGATGAGCAGAAGGTCGCCATGTGCAAAGAGGCCATGGCCGCCGCCACCCGCGACGAGGAGAAGAAACTCGTTATCGGCGCCCTCAGCAACATCGCCACCGCCGAGGCCATGCTGCAGCTAGTGCCGCTCCTGGACAGCGCTACCCTCAAGGAAGAAGCCGGGGCCGCCATCGTCGCCATCTCCGACAAGCTCGCCAAGGTCTGGTGGAAGAAGAACGACCCGAAGCCGCTCCTGGATTGCCTGGAGAAAGTCGCCGCCTCCTGCCAAGATAAGCAGACGATCGCGCGCGCCAACGCCGTGCTTAAAAAACAGGGAAGAGGCCCCGCGAAAAAGAAATAGCCGCGACCTCGGCCGCGGGCATCTCGTTTTCGGCCCCGGCGGGCGGGCGTTCGCGACTTTGGCTACCTCGCCGCGGCGGCCCGCCGGTACTGCTCCATGGCCGCGGGCATCAGTTCGCGCAAGCGCTGGATTCTCGTCCCGTGAGAGGGATGGGTCGACGCCCATTCCGGCGGGTTTGCGCCTCCGACTTCCTCCATCCGCAGCCAAAACCTGAGTGCCTCCTCGGGATCGTATCCCGCGCGGGCCATGTACATCAGCCCCATCTTATCCGCCTCGTTCTCGTGGTCACGTCCGTACGGCAGCACCAGCCCGTACTGCACCCCGGCGCCCAGCACCCCCAGGATCGCGCGCTGCTGCTCAGGATCCAACTCCGCCAGCGACCCCTGCATCCCCGACATCGCCGTCTGGAGCAGTTCGTTCTGAAAGATCCGTTGGGCGCCATGGCGCGCTGTTGCATGCGCGATCTCATGCCCCATCACCGCGGCCAACCCGGCCTCGTTCTGGGTGATCGGCAGGATACCAGTGAACACCACGATCTTGCCCCCGGGGAGGCAGAAGGCATTCGGCACATCGCTCTTGACCAGGGACGCGCTCCACTCGTAGCGGCGCGAGCGCTCGTCCAACAGTGGGATCAGGCGCCTAGCCACGCGCAAGACCATGTCGTGCTGCGGCCCAGAATCGACGGTCTGCGACTCTCTTAAAACCTGCTGGTAGCTCTGCAACCCGAGGGCCTGCTCCTGCTCCGACGACAGCGATACGCGCACGGTCTGCCCCGTCTCGGGATTCGTGAATTCCTCGGCAGTGAAATACTTGAACGCTATGATTGCCAGCGCTATCAGAATCGGCCCGATCAGGAAACGCCGCCGCCGCCGCGGTGCCCCAGGACCCAATTCCTCCTCCGGCTCAGGGTTCATACGAGATCTCTATTAGACCGTACACCAGACATGGCATCTGGGCACGCGCGAATCACGCGCGTGCCAGCCCACGCGCTCGCCTACAGGCTCGCGTTCAACGCGGTGACCAGCCCGATCACAGCGGCCAGCAATACGCTGTGTCCTAGCGTGAACCGGAACAGCTTGCCCTCTTCGGAGGTCGCCATCCCGGTTGCCGCCGCCGCCACCGCAATGCTCTGCAGGCTGATCATCTTGCCCATCACGCCACCGCTGGAATTCGCCGCCGCCATCAGCACAGGGTCCAGGCCCAAGGTGCCGGCCGTCACGGCCTGAAGATTGCCGAACAATGCGTTGGCCGATGTATCGCTACCGGTGAGGAACACACCCACCCAGCCGAGCATCGCGCTGAAAAACGGGAATGCGCGCCCAGTCGCCGCAAACGCCAGCCCCAGCGTCGCCGTGGCGCCAGAATAGTTCATGAGGAATGCCAGGGCCAGCACGGCAGCGACGGTCACCATCGGCAACGCCAATTGCCGCGCGGTCTTGCGGATCACACCCCCGAGCGCCGATGGGCGCATCCCAAGAAGCGCCGCCGAAATCAGCGCGGCCGCGAGGCACGCGGTCCCGGACGCGGCCAGCCACTCAAAACTGTAGACGGCGGGATAAACGGCGGGCGATGCGACCACCGGAGGAGTGCGCACGACGCACCCGTGTAATCCCGGCCACGGAACCGCCACGCTCGCCTGCCCCAGCCAACCCTTGCCGAACCCCCATGCCAGCACCAACAGCACGAGTACGCCATAGGGCGCCCACGCGCGCAGCAGCACCCGCCCCGGGTGCCGCTTCACCTCACCCGACTCGCCGGCGTGATGCCCCTCCAGGTCAAACCCATCCGCCGGACGCCAGAACCGCATCAGCACCAGCAGCGCCCCGATCGCCGCCAGCGAACTCAGTATGTCGGTCAACTGCGGGCCGATGTGCCGCGAGACGAGAAATTGCGCCGCCGCGAATGCCCCCCCGCACGCCAGGGCGGCAGGCCACACGCCCTTGAGCGCCCGCCATCCCCCCATCACCGCCAAAAGATAGGCGGGCACAAACAGGCTCACCGGCGCACTGAGTTGTCCCACCTTCGCGCTCAATTGATCCACCGGAAGGCCCGTGACCGCACCCAGCGTCAAGATCGGTGTCCCGATGGAACCAAAGGCCACCGGTGCAGTATTCGCCAACAGGCAAATCCCAGCCGCGTAAAAAGGAGAAAAGCCCAATCCCGTCAGCATCGCCGCCGCCACCGCCACCGGAGTGCCGAATCCGGCCGCCCCCTCGATGAATGCGCCGAACGCGAAGGCGATCAGCAGCGCCTGCAATCGCCTGTCATCTGTGATCCCACCCACCGAATCTTTCACTATCTCAAACTGCCCAGTCTCAACCGTGATCCGATACAACAGGATCGCGTTGAACACCACCCACCCGATCGGAAACAACCCGAACACCGCGCCCAGCCCCGCCGCCGACGCCGCCAGCCCCGCCGGCATCCCGTACGCCACCACCGAAACGAGCGCGGCAATCCCCAACCCAACGAGCGCGGATACCCATGCCGGTTTCCGCATCACACCCAGCAACACCAGCAGCGCGATCAGCGGCCCACCCGCCACCAGAGCCGACCACCACACGCTGCCACCCAAAGGCGTATAACCCTGTGACCACATTTTGGTCTTGTAGCTCTTGATCGAAGCACACGAAAGCCCCAACTCGCATTGCAACCGCACCATTCATGGGGAAACTCGACGCCCGTCGCCGCCTGACACAGGCGGCCCACAAGACTTGTGGGGCGTCTCTGCGAGACGCCAAACGCGTGCGAAGTTCCATGTGAGACATCATCCCCAGCCGTCCGCCCGCCGGCGGGCATTCGGGGCACCACCGGGGGTGAAAATGAGACGTAGGAGCGCGCTCGCGCGCGATGCGAATCGCCTGCAAGCAGGCTCCTGCTGCCCGGCATCTGAATTTTCGATTCAGCCCCGGGGGCCGTTTTGGACTGCGGTGGCAAAGCGAAGCGGCGACACCGCTTTTGCCCCCGGCGGAGCCGAAGCCGATGGCCCCGGCCCGCGCTTCGCGCGATGCCAAAGCGGTGGCGCCGTCCGGCAACCGCCGGACTCTGCCACCGCAGTCCAAGGCCCTCCCGGCCCGGATCCTGGGTCGGGGCACGAGCCGCGCCCGAGAACAGCGCCCGAAGTTTCAGGTCAGGCTCTGCGACCGCATCCTCAGCGGCCCATCAGCCCATAGAGCCCCCCGCCCTGCCACCACAATCAGGAAATTCCCCGCCGCTTCCAGCGCGCGATCAGCAGGGCCAGCGCACCAAACCCGATGCCCACCAGCGCAGAAGGCTCCGGGATCACCGCGTCGATCATCGCGATGGGATCGATGTTGCCGCCGATCGAGGCGTTATTGAAAATGCCAAATCCCAAAATGTACTGGCCCGATACAGACACCGGACCCGTGTTGTACACCTGATAGCCGATCGGGTTCCCGCTCACGGCATTGTTCGTCAACACAACCACCGAGTTCGGCGTGTCCGAAACCAGATGCAGCGTGTAAAATAAAGAATCCAGGTTCGCTCCTGAGGAGACCTGCCCGTTCGGAACGAATGCCCACGAAAACTCAACCCAGTCGCCCGCCGCCAGATCAATCGTCTGGGCCATTGCCGAACCCTCCGGCGGTCCGCCAATCGTGTTGATGCTGTTTAGAGCCCCCGGAGCCAAACCCAAGAAAGTCTCCATCGCCGCCTGGCTCACGGTCCCAGGAAACCCCGAGATCACCGCCTGAAAACTGCCCTCAGCCGGCGCAATGTTCGATACGGAACCCGCCGCCACGCTCACCACGCCCGTCGCCGTCCACGGCCCGAGCGTCCCCGTCTCGAATCCGCCGTTCGTTATTGGCATCGCCGCCACAGGGTTCGCCCAAAGCGGAACAACCGTCGCGCAACAACACCCCAACAATTGACGTAGCCGCATCAGTATCTCCTCCAAAGCTACTAATCTTCCCCGGTCGGATCAGCTTGTCAAATTGCAACGGGCTCCTGTGCTGCTCCGCCATTTCAGGGTACCGGGCCGCGCGGGGCCGGGTTTCGTCCGGCCCCCGACTCGTGGATCAGCCGCATGTTGTGCAAGGCGTCTTCGTAATCGGGCCTGAGTGAAAGCGCGCGCCCGACCGCCTCCTTCGCCTCGCGCAAGCCCCCTTTCTTCATGTAGACGGCACCAAGGCCATTCCATGCCTCAGGATACTCCGGATCCGCCTCGACGGCGGCGCGATATTCCCGAACGGCCTCGTCCAACTGGTCTCTCCGCGAAAGGGCCAACGCCAGATTGAATCGGGCCACGGCATTGGTCGGCGCAAGCGCGACCGCGCGCCGAAAAGACGCCTCCGCGGCCAACAGGTCCCCGAACCCCGCCTCTAGCACGCCAAGGTTCAGATGCAGCGCGGCACAATCCGGATGCGATCGCACGCCCCCCCGATAAAGCGTAACGGCTTCGGTCACGGCGCCCTTCCGGGCCAAAGCCGCCCCCAGATTCAAGATCGCCTCCTCCGAACCGGCATCGATGGCTAGTGCCCTGCGAAAGGCCGCAATCGCACCGTCAGTCTTGCCCTCCTTCAGAAGATGGTCCCCGTGATTGATCTGTGCCTTGACGCTGCGCGGCGCCGTTTCGGCCGTTGCCTTCCACAGCGTCGCCTCGTCCCGCCAGTCTGCGTTCCTCGCGAGCGTTCGCGCCACCAGTCCCAACAGCGCCGCCGCGCAGGCCACCGCCACCGCGCCACGCCGCATTCGCCGGGCGGCGCCCCCTTCCCATGCCCGGGCCCAAAGCAAACCCGCGACCATGCAGAAACCCAACGAGGGCAGATACAGCAGGCGCTCCGCCTGGATCACTCCTATCAACACCAGAAGGTTGGATGTCGGCACGATAGACAAAAAGAAGAACGCGATCCCAAACCACGCCCTGCCACCTCTCCAAAACGACAAACCGCCACACAGCAGCAGCGCCAGAAGCACCAACAATGCGGCAATCACCGCCGGCTCTCCTAGCCCACCGGCAATCCGGACCTGATCGAAAGAGTAATCGGCCGAGAGGACCCGCGGCCAGACCAGGAGGCGCACGTAGTCGGCGAGTATCCAGATTGCGGTGCACGCGCGCTCCAGGGGTCCGACCGACACGAGCGGATTGTCGTAGTGCCCGATCTGCGATGGCACCCGCATGAAGGGCCGCTCGTACAGCGCGTGCCGGAAGGCGAAGTACGCCAACGCCACCACGATGTACGCCGCGCAACGCAAGAGCGCCCCGCGCGATATCCAACGCGGCCCCCCCGCACCGCCCGTCGCGCGCGCGCGCAGCACCTCCGTCAGCAACAGTGCCACAGGCAGCACGAGCACGTGCTCCTTGCACAGCAAGCCCAAGAAAAATGCGGCCAGCGACGCCGCTAACGGCCAGGCCCTCAAACGCCCCCCCATCGTGGCCCGCAGATACAGCAGCCAGCCCGCCAAAAACATGGCCGCCCCAAGCAACTCCGCCCGGCCGCTGATCCACGCCACCGCTTCCGCGTGGATCGGGTGGACGGCGAAAAGCGCGCCAGCCATGCCCGCCACCGCCCTCGAATCAAAAAGCCGCAGCACCAATAGAAACGCCAGCGCCGAATTGATGGCGTGCAGCAGCACGTTCACGAGGTGATATCCCGCGGGTTCCACGTCGCCCACGAGGTGATTCAGCGCAAATGAGAGCGTCACGAGCGGGCGATATCCCCCCTGCCCCGCGTAGTGTCCGGCTGTGAATATCCTCGGCATAAGCGCCGTGTCACGCGTGTAGGGATGCTCCAAGATCAAGAAACGATCATCGGTGACAAACCCGCCAGCCAGGCTGTTGAGATAGACGACAAAGCCAACGGCCGCAACCAGCACCGCAATCCATCGCTCCGATTGATCGCGCGCGATCTCAACCGTCGGCACGGCCACTTCCCTACCCACGATCATGACCTCCAGCGCCCATCAGCCGCGCAAAGCGCGCCCTCGCGTGGCACCCGAGGACGCCAGCCATCAAACCCACGCACATGGCCATGCCGCGGATCGCGTGCGCCAAAATCTTCCCGGCCCCCCACGTTGCGCGCGCGGGACATGAACCTCGCCCGGGAAACAAGAACTCCCCGAGATCCAAGAGTCGCACCAGCCTCAGCTCGAAATCTTTCCTGGTCGGCAACATCATCCGCCGCACGAAATCACGTGTCCGATCCCGCGCCCCGCACCCAGAATGGGAAAGGCGGCCGGCCAACCACCTCCGAAACCACCCGGCCGTCCCCCCGCCCAGCGCCTTGAGCGCCCCGTCGCCCACGATCGTCCCCAGCAGCGCCACCAGCATGGCAAGGCTCGTTCCCACGGAATCCGCCATCCCCCACGTCCGACTCCGTTCCACAACGGTGCCCCAGTCAAGCGCGCCCCCGTGCCGCTCGCACACCTCGTGCAAATCCGTGAACCAGATCAACCGATTTGCGCTCAACCCATCCAGCGCAAAAGCCCGTTCGCGCCCCGAGCCCACCACGCCCCGATTCAGGTATCCATGCTTATCCAGATGCAACGCCAGATACACAACCAGGTCCTCCGGGGCCAGCACCCGCGCCGGGGCGCCGCCGATCTGCACCTCGCGCGAACGTGCCCAGATCGCCTCATGCTCCATGGCGTGGCTGCTGAACCTGTCCGTCAGTCTCCAGTGCAACTCTACGTGGACGGGCCGGTCGCCGCGCTTGAGGAGCGGCAGATTGACATGGTATCGGCGATTGAGCGCGACCGAAAGCAACCCGGGCGCCAGATCGTAGCCGGCCCCCGCCAGCAGAATCAGCGCCCGGTCCACATCACCAGGGCAGACCAGCAGGTCGATGTCGGCGAAGGGCCGAAGCGCCGGATCCCCGTAGACGAGCGGGGCGAGATGCGCCCCTTTCAAGACGATCACGCCCACCCCGCCGTCTGCCAGGGCACGGAGTGCCAGAGCCAGCTGGCCGATGTGAAAGCTGTTCCGAAAGGCCGCGCGAACATAGCATTGTCGCAGGCTGTGGCGGATCGCCGCCGGGATCAGGCCGCCCCCATCAACCCGGGAGATATGCCAACACATCAACGGCGCCACCCCGTGCCGCCATGCCGATTCGATCAGCGTCTCCCATCGCGCGTCGGACCCGAGCAGCAACCGCAGGCGCTCCACCCCCTCATCCGCCACCTTCTGGCGAGCGACGGCCAGCAGGATCTCGCGCTCGATTTCCGTCAAGTTCACGGCCCAAAGCCCCCCAAGCCCCTCCTCCGGTCCAGCGAGGCCTTCAGAGCCAAGAGATAACCGCCCATGTCGCGCTCCCGGATCCCGCGGTTGTCCCCGTGGATCCTGCGCCGATAGACCACCTCCGGCAGCATCCGCATGCGCACGCCAGCCTCCGTGGCGCGCAGGTACCAGTCAACCGTCTCTTTCGACCCGGGATCCTCATCGAACCCGCCGACCCTATCAAACGTCTCCCGCCGTATCAGCATCGTACCAGGCACGGGACCCGGCATCGCCTCACCCTCGCCATCCTCCCAGAATGGAACCACGTGGCCGAATACCGCCTCCAGGGTCGGGTCACCCGCAAGCACCGCCGTCTGGAGCGCCAGCTTGTCACGGGCCCAGATGTCGTCCGCATCAAGGAACGCAAGGATCGCACCACAGGATCGTGCCACCCCCAGATTGCGCGCCGCCCCCGCCCCGCCTGGCGTAGCCCGCGCGATATATCGCACGTCCGGCCATTGCCGCGCCAATTTCCCAGTGCCATCCGTCGAGGCGTCATCCACCACCAAGATCTCCAGCGGATGATAACGCTGCGCGCGCACGCTCTCGACCGCCTCCGCCAAGTACCGCACCCCGTTGCGGACGGGAATGATAACGCTCACCAGAGATGCCTGACCCATGCCGCCCTCACTGCCCCGGCCCTATCGCTCGCTTGCGTTCCAACGAGGCCTTCAGCGCGCGCAGGAGAAGATGCGATTTGGCTCCCCCCTCCGCAGACGCATTCCGATCGTGCACCCGCTTGCGGACCAGCGCCTCGGGCACAACGGCGGACCGCAATCCCGCGTCCCGCGCGCGAGCAAACCAGTCCGTGTCCTCGCCCACGACGTAGGTCGGATCGAACAAACCAACCGCCTCGAATGCGGCGCGTCGGGCCAGCATCGTCTCGGGGACCCATCCCTCCTGATCGCGCTCGAACCACTCGCGCCGTGACCCGGCGGGCCGCGCGCACCCCGGTTCAAGGAACAGCCTCATCCGCGTCACCACCAGATCCAACCCGAGATCCCCGTCCAGGAGCCCGACCTGAACGCGCAGCTTCTGGGGCTCCCACAGATCATCGTGCGACATGAACGCGATGAGCTCGCCGCGCGCCAATCCGATGCCCCGATTCCGCGCCGAGGCGATGCCCCCGTGTTCCTGTCGGACATAGATCGCGCCCCCCCTCGCCTTGGCCAGGGCCCTGGTCCCGTCCGTGGAACCATCGTCAACCACGATCAACTCGAGATCTCGATAGTCCTGCCCCTCCACGGAATCCATCGCCTCGCCCAGGAACCGATCGCCATCGCGCACCGCCAGCACCACGCTGACGCGCGGCACGCCAATCCTCATTTCGCCAGCGGTCATCTCGCCCCCGCCCCCGACAGGATCTCCCGCACGACGGGCGCAATCCCAGAGTAATCCGTCCCCAGATCGAGATGATAGCAGGGCAGGCGTCGCACCAACCCGGACAGGAGATCAAAGGCCCCTTCCCCTGCCCCAGAGAGCTGGAATATGGAACTCGGTGCTAGAGAACGAAGGGCCTCGGACGCCCCGGCCACTCGCAGCCTTGTCCCGGCACGCCCGGTCACCCTCGGCAGCAGCACCGCCCGCAGCGGCAGCCTTGACGCGAACCACCCCGGCATCGCCCCCGCCAAGAACAGAAGCGCCTTGCCCTGCGGCCCCGGCTCGGGCGACACCCGCGCGGCCAGCCCCGGGAGCCGCGCCAAATCCTCTCGCGTCATCTTCGCCGTGCCATAGAGGCTGCATACTTCCAACGACGGATGCGTTCGCAAAAGACAGTAGTCATCTCCAAGGAACAACATACCCCCCTCCGCACAGATCAGCGCGGTCGTCGATTTTCCAGACCCACCCGGGCCCGCGAAAAGAACCGCCCCATCGCCAATCCCCACCGCAGCCCCGTGCGCCAGCATGCAGCCATGGTTCCCCATCCACCCATTCAGTATCGCCCGGAACGGTGCCCCCCTTTCGTGCCCGGGCACCCGCTCGCCATCCCTTATCCAATAAACCGCGCGACCGCTCGCCCGATCCACGAGGCTCAACGCCCCACTGCCGTGGTCGAATGCGGTCATGAATCGCGCGTCGTTGAAACCCCGGATCTCCCCCCGCCGCCCATAGTCTTCCGTCCCCCACGGCGGCGCCGGCATCGGCACGCCGCTGGCCGCGCTGTCCCACGCCCGGATATCCAGATCCCAAGAGCCCTGCCGCGACATCCTCAGGTGTTCAAAGGCCGCGAAAAACCGCCCTGCCAACCTTCCCCCAAGAGTCATCCGGACCTTGAATCCCCCAATATCGAACCACCGCTCCCCCGCGCCCGCCCCTGCGCCCAGCGCCCGGCAACCCCTCTCCCAGGCAGTTTCGAAAAATGCCTCGGCGCCAACCGCCGCATGACACCGACCTTTCTCTGGCGCGGCGCTCATCGCTCGCCCGCTACCGCCCCCCCGGCCGGCTTCGGCCAACCCATCTCATCCAATTCATGGATCGGGTCCAGCAGAAGAAGTTCACGCATGTCCGTAAACTTCTCAAACACCGGCCGCTCGTATGGGCGACACCGCGCCGAGGCCCGCGCCGGCGCACCGGATTCGGCTCCCGGAGCATCGGCACCCCGCGCCTCTGCTGGCACGATCAGCCCCTCGCGGAGCAGTTCCCCGCAAAGCACACGGACCCCCTCTTCGATCTCTTCCCGCCCCACCCTAGCCTCTCCGGGCCTCAACAGATCGGCCACGATCTCATCCTCCGACAGGCGCCTCACAATCCTGTCCCAAATGTCCGCGCCCGAACCCCGGAGACTGAAATAATCGCCCGTCTCCAGATTCACGATGACCACCTCAGACTCGAATGTCTGGTGAATCACCGCCGGACTGTTCACCCTGAAACGCGCCATCGCCACAATCCATAGCCCCGATTCTCCACAAACTCCAGTTCGCGCACGCCCGGGGTCCGGACTCCAACGGCTTCGGTCGAGCGAACCAAAAGCCCTGGCCGAAGACCGTCTTGACATCGGGTTCATCTCGTAGGAATGGTAATGGTTGCCATGATTCGAAAAATAGGTCTTTGGCCGTCAGCGATTCGTGTCCTGGGTGCCCTGTCTCTCGGGCTAGGCGCGGCACTCTTCGTTTCCGCCGCGGAACCCCCCAAGGGCCTCGTTCTCCATTTCGATTTTGACAAGACGGACACCGCGGGAACGATCGCCGACGGGAGCGGCCAGAGCAACAACGGCAAAACCACCGGCGCCAAATGGACGTCCACCGGCAAGAAGGGTGGCGGCTACGAACTCAACCCCACGAATAGCTGCATCCGGGTGGCCAACAGCCCATCCTTGACCGTCAAGCAGGCCACTTTTTCCATCTGGTTCAAGATCTCGAAATCCGACTCGGCCTGTCGGCGCATCCTGAACCGCGGACAAGACGGTGCCTTCGCCCTCAGTGTCGGCGGCGACCCTGCGGACGCGAATGCCCAGGGCAAACTGACCGTCAGGCTCAACGGCCGTCAGGTGGCCCAGAGCGACAATTCCGTCGCCGATGGCCAATGGCACAGCGCCGCGGCCACCTTCGACGGCAAAGAACTCCGGCTCTACGTTGACGGCCAGCCCCAGAAGCAGGTGGTCCCCTGTCCCGCAGATGCTGTCCCCGCGAATGGCGACGTGACCCTTGGCATGGTCAAGGCCGGCGCCGCACCACCACAGGGCGGCCAGTCGCTCGATGGTTTGATCGACGAGGTCAAGGTTTTCAACCGCGCGCTCTCCGCCGACGAGGTCAAGGCCATGGTCTTGGCCTTCGACCCGAACCCAGGGAAACCCAAGTTTACAAAATCGCAGGTCGCGGGCCGACTCCGGCAGCTCAAGCTCCTGTATGAGGAGGGGCTCCTCACCGACGAGTTCTACGCCGAAAAAGTCAAAGAGTGCGAGGCCGCGGAATAGAGGCCTTGTTCCTCCTTCACCCTCCCAGCACGCTCTTACGGCATTCGGCGGAATCTGCTGACCTGAAACTTCACGCCGCGCCCAAGACCGTGGGGCGGACAATCCTGTCCGCCAACCCACGATGTGGCAACGTCTTGTGATTGCAGACAAGATTGCCCGCACCACGTCGCGGAAGTTTCCACATGGATGATGCGGCGCGCTCTCGATCCGGTCGGCCCCGCCGCGCGCCGGCGGCGGGGCTAGCCCGGAATTTCACGCCGATGCGTGAAATATGCAGGCTAGGGCTTGCTGGACGCCGTGGCCAATTTGCTTACCCGCTTTGGCGGACGCTGGTAGCTCGGATCATAGACCAGGGCCTTCAGTTCTTTCGCGGGAACCAGATGGCGCCAGAGGAAGGCCTGCATCCTGTCCTCCGCCGGCACCGCCACATGGGCGAGCTCCCCTGACCCGACCTTCGCGCGCCCCTCGATCAAGAGGTTGACGGGCTCGTTCGTGTCTTTCAGGTCTGTCTTGATCGTAACCCGAGTCACCATCTGCGTGCCCACCAGAGAAGCCGGTGGCATCGAAAACCCGGGGGGCGGATCCTTCAGCGCCAGAGTGATCGTATTGGTGAATCCGTCCTGCCGGATCGCATACACGCTAACGCCCTCCGCAGACCTGCTCCGGATACCTATGCTGGAGGGCACGACGCGCAGCGCGAAATCGGGCTGCGCCGCGCTGATTCGCAGGCGATAGGCATACTCCTCACCGCCGTTCCGCTCGGTATCGGCCACGCGGACATAGTAGGTCCCGTCCGCGGGCAGCTTCGTCATGATGTAGGAATCCGCGTGGTGCGTGTTCACGCCCGCACCCAGGTCCTCGGCATCGTCGCAGAAGGCCAGAAGCTTGCCCGAGGCGTCCGTGAGCCTGATCTGGGAATCCATCGGCGAATCGAGCCGCCGGGCCTCAACTTCCGCGACTACCGCGTCACCCGCCTTGCCCGAAAACTGGAACACGTCTGCGTCATCCCGCCTATCCATCCGCCCGTTGACAATAATCGGGAGCTGCACCCTCTGGGCCTTCGCCGGGCTGTTGTTATCCTCCTTGTCGAGGCATTCGGGCAACGTATCGAGCGCGAAGGGCACCCGGTTGGAGACGAGTCTCCCCTTCGTTGCGGCGATCTGAAAAACGCCCGAACCCGCGTCCTTGGGTGGCGGCGACAGCGACGCCTGGTCGAGATTCCACCCCCTCATCTGGATCGGCCCGGGCGCTCCCGCACGGCCGCCCAAAGGAAAGATGCTCGTCACAAACGGCATTTCGCCGATGGTGATGCGGTAGACGAAATCCTCGCGGCCGCGATAGATGGCATCGTAGACGTTCAGGACATACTCCCCATCGCTGGGGACCTCGTAGAGGATGATCGGATCGGGCTTGAACCGGAAATCGTCGTCGTACATCAGCTCGTTTCCGGCCGCGTCGCGCAACACCATGACAGGCTGGAACCACCCCGGAACGGCGTCGGCAATGTACGGGATCAACTGCCGCGCGAGCGATGATATGACAAGCCGCTGGCCCTTGCGGGCCTGGAACCGGTACTTGTTCACCTCTCCGGAGGCGATCTGGCCATTGACGGTGCAGGGCAGGTTGATGCGAACCTCTTCCTCTTCCGGCGGCCTCTTCCGAAGGGCCAGTTCCTCCTTGCCGAGCACCTGGAACTCGGCGGTTCTCATCGGTTTTCTGACGCTTTCGGGCACCTGGCCGATGTGAAACGGAAGTGGATTCGACACCCCGCGCGGCGTCACCAGCCGCAGTTCGTGCTCGCCTGGCGCCGCGTCGGGAGCCGCCGTAACCTCGACAAAGGCGATGTCGGCCAGCGAAGCGCAAGCCGGCCTGAGGACGTATTCGCGGATTCGTCTCTCGATCTTGTGGATGAGCTGCACGATTGCCTCGTTGCTCCCGGGCGCCGGCGGGGCCGTTCTCACGGCGGTGGACGGGATCATCATCGGGTCCGTCGCCATCGCCGCCCCCCCCCCCGATGAAGACATCATCATCATCATCGCGTCGCCCGATTCTGGCTTCGTGGTGGAGGCCAAGGCGGATTTCGGCACCAGCTTCTTCAGGTCCCTGAGCTGCTCGTTCAACAGCTGGATTTCCTGGGGGCCCAGTTTCTTGTTGAACTCGGCGACCTTGACTTTGAGACCTGTTCCTGAAACGAGCGCCTCTTCAAGCCCATCGAGCCCTTGTCCGCCCACCTTGACCCGAAACGTCGTGCCCTGTTGGCCGCCGGCGGGGAACACATAACCGATATACGGTCGCTGTGCCTGCGCCGAAGGCATGATCAGCCAACCGGCCATACCCAAGACCGCGAGGCATTTTGCTTTGCTCATAAGCGCCACTCCCTGTCTGTGCCGGGGCACTGCCACGTCTCGCGCGGCCGACCCACGCGATTCTCCGCGTCCGTCCGCGCGTTCCGTGTCGCCCCTCTCCGCTACATGATCTCCGTCAAAAGTCCGCCCGACTTCACACCCTCCGACGGGGCCGGCAGCACGTGCGCCTCCAATCCTTCCGGATGAGGCAGCCGCGCGTTGGCATCGATGCCCGCCAACTTGTAGATGCTGCCAAGCAAGTCCACCGGATACACGGGCCGCTCTTTGACCTCTTCGGCTTTCGCGTCAGAGGAACCGACCACCTGCCCGCCCTTGAAGCCGCCGCCGGCCACCAGGACCGTGAAGACGTTGCCGTAATGGTTGCGTCCGCCATTCCAGGGCGGCTGCCAATCGATCTTCGGACCCCGGCCAAACTCACCGCAGCACCAGACGATCGTGCTCTCCAACAGGCCGCGATCACTCAAATCGCGCAGGAGCGCCGCTAGCCCTTGGTCGAGCTGCGGGCACTGCCGGCGCATCGTGGCGAAGTGGTTGCTGTGGGTGTCCCAACCGCCGGGATAATTGATGCAGACGTATGGGACGCCCGTTTCGACCATGCGCCGCGCCACCAGACATTCCTGCCCGAATGTGTGTCGGCCATAGCGGTTCCTCAGATCTGGCGTCTCCTTCGAGAGATCGAACACCTCTTTGCCGGGACCCAGGATCAGTTCATAGGCCTTCTTTTTGGCGTCCTCGGCTTCCTTCACCTGCGAGCTGGCCGCCATGAGGTTGCCCATCGTGTTCATCTTCCCAAGCAGCTCGCGCCGTGCCTTCTGCCGGTCGTCCGTGATGCCCCTGGCGATGACCCCCTCGACCTCGAAGCGCTCGGCATTGGGATCGCCGCCGGTGGCGAACGGCTTGTACTTGGCGCCGAGGAAGCCCTCTTCCGAGAACCGTCCGGCCGGCTGCGTGAGCACCACATAGGGAGGGATTATGCCCTTGTACGCGGGGCTCTTGAACAACGCGAACACCGCGCCGATGCCAGGATAGGCCAACCGCTCGCCGGGCGCGTGCCCAGTCTGCATCAGATAGGCCGCAGTCTCATGGCCGTTGTTGCGGTGCGTCATGCTGCGGACCAGGGCGAACTTGTCGGCCACCTTCGCCAGTTCGGGAAACAGCGCGCCGAGCTGGATCCCATCGACATTGGTCGGTATGACCTTGGAAAACTCGCCCATGTACTCGTTGCCCGAGTCGGGCTTCGGATCCCAGGTGTCGTTGTGCGACATGCCGCCCCACAGGAATATCTGAATGACTGACTTGGCCTTGGCGGGCGCGGGTTCCGCGGCGGCCGCCATTGCGGTGGACCCGAGGCGATCACCCAGCACCAACCCCGCCGCCCCATACAGGCCCCGGCGCACCATCTCACGTCGGGAGATTCCTTCGATACCACTCGGACTATTGCTCGTGCTCATGTGCTCAGGTTCCTTTCCTCAATTCCGATAGGGCCTTGCCCACTCGTAATTATATTCCCTCTCATCCCGGTGGCAACTCAGTGCCGATATTGAAACTCTTCGCTGTTGATCAAGGACCAGATGAAATCCACCCAGTCCTCACGCCGTTTGGGCCCACCCGCCCTGCCATACGCCTCGAAGGTCTTCACCTCCTCAGGCGTCGGGAAGCGCGACAGGATCGTCAGAAAGAGTTCCTCGACGATCTCCCCGGGCTTCCGCTTCGGATCGACGAGCGCCCTGATTTTTGGCCCCTGGTCGATCTTGCGATAGATGTGGCTCGAATTGAGCATGTGCATCCACTGGGCGGGAACGGGCTTGTTGATGCGCTCGTTTTCCATGCCGGTGGCACGCGCGGATCGTCCGAACAGGGCCAGGAAGGGGCTGGTGATGCTCCCATCTGCCAGCGCGACGGCGGGCTTATCCTGCGGGATATACGTGAAGGGCTCTGGAATGGGGCTGGTGTAAAGATCCGTCGCGCCGGTGATCTTGTTGACCGCGTCGATGAGCACCTCGGCCTCCAAACGACGCATTCCGTAGATCCCAAAACGCGCTTCGGCCTGGGGGACGTTGGGCCTTGGCATCGATGAGAACTGGTAGGTCTTTGAATTGAGTATCAGCCTGAACATGCGCTTCATGTCGTACTTGTTGGCGATCATCTCCTTTTCCAAGTAGGCCAGCAGCGCGGGATTGCTCGGGGGATTGTTATCCCGGATATCGTCCGGCTCATGGATGATGCCGCGACCCAGCAGCCACGCCCATAGCCGGTTGGCGATGTTGCGCGTGAACCACGGATTCTTCGGGTTGATTAACCAGTCGGCAAAAACCTCCCGCGGATCCCGTTCGGTGGTCAATTTCACCCGCGTGCCATCAGGAAATACCCCGACGGTCGGAGGCAAGTTGACGACCGGCACCGGCGTCAGCGGAACCGTGATCGGCGGCGGGGGCGCCTTGGCCGACGTCGCGGGCTTGGGGGGCGCGCCCGGGGCCTTGGCCGTCGCCGCCGGCTTGTTGGTTCCCGCCGGGGCCGAGGAGGCTTTGCTCGGAGTCGCCGACTTGTTCGTCGCCGCCGCCGGGCCCGGTGCCGGGGCCCCCAACAGCGGGGGGCGATTCTCCGCCACCGTGATTGTGACCTGGCTCACGGTCTTGGCGGGCGCGCTGTTGGTCACGGATGCAGGCGCGCTGTTGGTTGCGGACGAGGGTGGGCTGTTGGTCCCCATCGTGCCAAGACCCAGCGGGTCCCAGAAGACGATCTCCTCCTTCCACTCGCGACTCGGCTTGTATCCGACCTGGGAGAAAAAGGCCGCCATGCCCGCCAGACGCTCCTTCGGCCAACTGTCGGTCCGGGTCCCCATGAACGTCAGGGCCACTGCCATGGCAATGCCCTCCGGCGTCCTGTTCTGGATGGCGCGATAGAAATTCACCGGCCCGACCCGGAAATTGCTCCCGCTGGATGTCAGCATCTCCCGCACGAACTTGTCGTACGGCTTATTCTCGGCGATCGAGGCCACCACCCAGCGGTGATACGCCTGCGCCGCATTGGGCCATAGATTGACGGGGAATTCCGCCTTGATCCGCAGGATGTCGCCCCACTTCATCGACCAATACTCGGCGAATTCATCCCGCTCAAGGAGCCGATCGATCAACAGCCGACGCTTGTTCTTCGCGTCAGGATCCTGAATGAATTCCCGGGCCTCCTTCGCGGTGGGCAATGTCCCAATCACGTCCAGAAAAGCCCGTCGCACAAACACCGCATCGGAACAGATGGTCGGTTGGAAATTCAACGGAATCACCTTGACGTAGACCAGCTTATCGAGCGGGCTGTCGGGCGTCGGGGAAAGGGAACTCTCGAAAATCTTCGCCCCCGAATCCAGCGACGCGGCCTCGCCAGCGACCGCAAGAAAAACAACCGCCAAAGTTGTTAATATTCTCATCACTGTCTCTCGCTTACACTGATCTATTAGCCCTCAGGGCCATCGTGTTTTCCACCGCATTTTCCAGGACCGGACCACACTACAGGACACCGGGGAACTGATGCCCGCCAACAGGTATCTGGCCTCCGCCGGGCCGGGGCATCGATGACCCAAAAAATGAGCCCACGATCACAGAAGCCGATCCATGGATCGATTCCGACCATGCCGATAGTGTAGCGGATCGGGCCTGAGATTCCAGCGCTATCCATGGACCAAAGCCCCAACCCCAGGGCTTTGGGTTATTCGACAGCAACCTGTTGGAGCTCAACCTTTAGGCTGAATCGGGCACGAAACAGGCTAAAGCCTGGACTCCAACGGTTTCGGTCGAGCGCACCAAAAGCCCTGCTGCCCCGCCAGAGGCCCGGCCCGCCCGCATTCACCCCATGCACGTGGGCGCCATCATGAACCAGCCGAGACGCTCATTGCCCTCACTGTGGGGGAAGGGTCAGCACGCAACGGAAACCGAGCCACTCATGACGGTCTGCGGGAGCGTATCCCCCCCGAGCGGCGGAAAGGAGCAGGACACCGTACCCCCGCCACGAACCCCCCCTCACGACACGCAACACCTGACCGCTCTTGATCGCCTGCTGCTCTTCGACCGGCAACTCGTGCCCGCTGCCCGCCACGTGAAGTCGGTAGATCTCCTCACTGAACCAGTCCGACACCCATTCGCGGACGTTCCCGCCCATGTCGAACAGGCCGAACCGATTCGCCCGATACGAGCCCACGGGCGCGGTGCGCGCATGGGCATCCTCAAAACCTCTCTTGGCCACCTTCGATTCCTTCCCCGCCAAGGCGCCGACCTCGTCCCCGCCCACATTGTCCGAACCAGGCGGCGGTGGAAACTCGTCCCCCCACGGGTATTTGCCCTTGCCCACGGCAACGTCCCACTCCGCGTCGGTCGGCAACCGGTATTCAAGGCCCTCCTTCTTGGCGAGCCATGCGCAGAAAGCCGTCGCGTCATCCCAGCTGACCAGGACCACGGGATGATCGGGTCCCTGCTCGAATGGCACGATGGTCTGCCTGCTGTGCCCAGTGTCCTTCACGAACGCGTCAAAGTCCTGGACCCGGGTCTCCCAGATGCAGAAAAGGGCACCGGTCCCCTTGACCGGCACGAACTTCATCCCCAACGAGTTCTCGAAAGGCTTGTCCTTTGTCGCCGAAGCCAACGTCACCGCCACGATGGGCGACACCGAGGTCGCCTTGGGCAGGGCGATCGGCCCAGCCCCTGCGCCAGGGACTTCCCCCTTCTCCACCTTTGCCGCCAGCATCCTGACCTTGAGCGCCGCCTCCAGTCGGGCCGTTCGCGTAAGCCGCAGCTCCATCATTCGAAGCGACTGTGCGGCCCGGCTGCCCTCCCGCTTGACCACCGGCTCGGTCCGGCTTGCGACAAACCCAAGATCTCGGTCCACGAAGTAGCGCAGGTTGTGGTACTCGGACGGCATGCGGACAGAACTATCCGGTTTCGGCGGCACCTGCCCACCGGCCCACGCCTCGCGCTCCCTCCTCACGGCCAGCGCCCCATCCAGATCGCCGCGGGCCGCCACCCGCTTCTCCAAATCCTCGAGCTCTGCAACATACCTGGCCACCCGCTCATCCGAAGCCTGCTTGCCCGCCGAAAATGCCTCGCGGAGCGGTGCGAGGATCGACTCGATCTCCGCCTGCTCCTCGGCCGTCAACGCATCGGGAGGCATAGCCGCAGTCGCCCCGGCCAAGTTCGTGGAGAAACCCACCGCCGCAGGAGCGGCGTTCGAGGTGCCGCCCGCTGGCGGCGCGGTGGCCGCTGGGGCGACCGCGACGGGAAATGCCGATGGCGCAATCAGCGCGCAGCGGAAACCTATCCCAGCATCCCGCTCGCCCGGCTCGGCCATCCCTCGATACGAGGAGGCCGCCGCGGACCCACTGCTGACCTGCCACCCCCCGCCCCGCACCACGCGCACGACATCCCCCTTCCGGATCCCCTGGAGCAGGGCCTCGGAGAAACCCTCATCCGGCGCCCCCCCATCCTTGTGCCGCTTGAGCACCTCATTCGTGTACCAGTCTTCAACCCACTCCCTCACGTTGCCCCCCAGATCATATAGGCCCAGCCCATTGGCACCATAAGTGCCCACCGGGGCCGTCCGCGGACGCCCGTCGCGCCAACCGGCAATGGAACCACCCCGCGGATCCGATGCGTCGCCAAGGATGGCCTCTTCCCCCGCCAGATTCTCCGCATTGGTGCTAGGTGGCCAGACATCACCCCAGGGATACCGTCCCTTGCCCACCGCCACATCCCATTCCTCGTCCGTCGGCAACCGATACTCCAAACCCTCCTTCGCCGAAAGCCACGAGCAAAAGTCCTTCGCATCCTGCCAGCCAACCCCCGCCACCGGTTCCTCAGGCCCCTGATCAAACGGCACTTTGCCTTCCAAACGATGGCCGGTCGCCGCCAGAAACGTCCGGAAATCCTTCACCCGAGTCTCCCAGGTCGACAGGAGGATCCGCGTTCCCGGCACCGGCACAAATTTCATCCCAAGCGAATTGATGAATGGCCGTTCCCGCGATCCGGAGGCGAGTTCTTCCGCGGACGCGATCGGCGCCCCATGCCTCGCCAGCCCTTTCACGCCCTCCACCGCCGCTTTACCCTCGCCCGCCGCCCCCGCTGGCACCGCCGCCTCCACCCTCTGCCGATGCACCTTGGCGCCACCCTTGGCCGCCTTGGCTCGACCCTCCGCGCCCCCCTTGGAAGCCATCCCCGCGTCAACCCCCCGCGGCATCTCTCCGCCACCCGGCAGAGACGGCGGTTGACCCGCCGGAACCTCCTGCGAAACCACCGGCTGAGATCCCGGCCCCGTCTCCTCCGTCCCGCGCCTCGCCAAATAACCCGCCACGGCAATAATCAAGAAAACCCCCCCGCACGCCACCCATAGCGGCCACGTGTGCTCGGGCTTCACAAACACTTCGGTCTTCGGATGGGGCGCAGGCGACTCCGCCACCACCGATGCCCCCGCCGTGATCCGAGAACTCGCCTTGTCGCGCTGCCGCACCACCGAATGACAATGCTCCAGCGAATCCAACAATTCCTCATGGGTGCCGGGACGCTCGTTGGGCGACTTGCCCATCAGCCGCCGGATAAGATCCGAAAACGGCTGGCAGAGCGTCGGGTTTCTCATCCGGGGACTGGGCACCGGCTCCGTGAGCTGCTTTGAAAGAATCGCACCCGCCGTCGCCCCGTCATACGGCACCTGCGCCGTCGCAAGATGAAAGAGCGTCGCACCCAGACTGTAAAAATCCGACCGGTGGTCAACCTTTCCGTCCCCGCGCGCCTGCTCGGGCGACATGTATAGCGGCGTCCCAACGCTCGTCCCCGGCATCGTCAGCGAAACATCGGAATCCAGCTCGTGCATGTGGGCAAGACCCAGGTCCGCCAGCTTCACCACGCCCTTGCCCGTCAGCAGCAGGTTATCCGGCTTCACGTCGCGATGGATGATCCCCGCCTCGTGCGCCGCCTGCAGGGCCAACGTCACCTCGCGCCCTATCTCTATGCACTCCAGTTCGGAGAACCGCTCCCCGCGCCGGAGGTACGCCCCCAGGCTGAGCCCATCCACCAGCTCCATCACGTAGAAATACGTCCCCGCCGCCTGGCCAAAATCGTGGATCTGCACCAGATTCGGATGGTTGATGGCCGCAGCCGCCTTCGCCTCCCGCAGAAACCTCGCCACCAGATCCCCGCGCGACGCCAAGCTCGCGCTCATCGCCTTCAGCGCCACGGGACGATCCAGCGTCACCTGCCGGGCGCGATACACCGTCCCCATCGATCCGCGGCCCAGCGGCTTCTCGATCACATAGCCACCGAGCCGCTTCCCGATCAACGGATCCTGCGCGTGATCAGTCTGCGGTGATTCACCCATCTGCCTGCTTCATGTCAGGATGCCTGCCCGCCGCCCGACTTCAAAGATCAAAGTTCAAGGCCCCTCGACCGCATCCGCCCGCCAGAATCCCCTTGCCCATCCCCGCACTTCCACCGGCGCCATTAGCCGCCCTTCAATCGCCCCCTCACCCCCCCGCGCAAAAGTTCACGCACTTCGCACTTGCGGGAGGCAGCTCGCTTGTTACGTTTCGCCGCGTCCGCGGCAAGGCGAGAGGAGGAGAGTGTGGCCGGAGCGAAATTAGCAGTGCTGATTGCTCTGAAAAACATTCTCATTTTTAGAACCCGTTTCTCCCGCCATCGTTCGGGGACGACTGACTGATACCGGATCGAGCGAACAAGTGCATGGCAAACATCTTCCCGCGCTGGTCGAATTGGCTGCCGCTGCAAATCGCGGCGTGCCTGCTCGTCGCCGGGCCGCTCCTGGTGGTCGGGGTCACGTATTATTTTACCCCCAAGTACACCCGCATCGGCTACGAGCCGACCCAGCCGGTATCCTTCGACCACTCGCTGCATGTGACCCAGCTCGGCATGGATTGCCGCTACTGCCATAGCGGGGTCGAGGTCTCCTCCCATTCCAACGTGCCCAACACCCAGACCTGCATGAACTGCCACACTCATGTGCAGGCCACCAACCCCAAGCTCGCCCCCGTAAAGAGCAGTTTTGAGACGGGGCGGCCCATCGAATGGGTCCGCGTCCACCAGGCGCCGGACTATGTGTATTTCAATCACGCGGTCCACGTGAACCGCGGCATCTCCTGCCGCGAGTGCCATGGCGAGGTCAACAAGATGACCGTCATCCGGCACGATCAGCCCATGAGCATGGGATGGTGCCTCTCGTGCCACCGCGATCCCGCCGCCAAGATCCGGCCCCTGGATAAAGTGTACGACCTGACGTGGAAGGCGGAATCCCCGCAGGCACAGCTCGAGCAGGGGCGGCGCCTCGTGGAACAGTGGGATGTGAAACCGCCCCAAGATTGCGCGGGGTGCCACCGATGAAATCCGACCTCCAGCACTCGAGCGCCACCGGCCGCCGCTACTGGAAGGGCCTCGATGAACTCGCCGGCACGCCCGAATTCGACCAGTGGCTCCACCGCGAATTCCCCGCCGGGGCCTCCGAGTTGGCCGCCGATGGCACGTCCCGCCGCGCATTTCTTCAGCTGATGGGCGCATCCCTCGGCCTCGCCGGTCTCGCCGGCTGCCGCCGCCCCGAGGCCCACATCGTCCCCTTCACCAAGTCCCCGGAATGGATGATCCCAGGTCGCGCGCTCCAGTACGCGACCGCCATGCCCCGCCGCCGAGGCGCCATGCCCCTTCTCGTCACCACTTTCAACGGCCGCCCCACCAAGATCGAGGGCAACCCCCTCCACCCCATGAGCGGCGGAAAGACGGACACTTTCGCCCAGGCTTCCATCCTCGATCTCTACGACCCCGACCGCAGCCGCCAGATTCTTAAAGGCGGTGTTCCCTCCGACGCCAAGGCCCTCCAAGACCAGATCGCCGCGTGGCGAACGGCCTGGGCCGCGGACGGAGCCAAGGGCGTCGCCATGATCGCCGACGAGACCCTCAGCCCCACCCGACTCCGCCTCGCGGGCGAACTGCTCAAACAGTTCCCCAACATGACCGGCTGCATCCACGAGCCATTCCTGGACTGCGACGATGACCTCGAGGCCACGCGCGCCGCGTTCGGTCCCCGTGGCCACGCCGTCGTCGATTTCGGCAAGGCCGATGTCGTGCTCGCGATTGGCTCCGACTTCCTCGGTGCGGACGATGGCACGCTGGCGGACGTGCGGGAGTTCTCGCTGCGCCGCCGCCCCGGCGAGGACGGCAAGGCAATGAACCGCCTCTACGTGGCCGAGCATGCGTTCACGATCACCGGTGGTTCGGCCGACCATCGCTTCCGCATCCCCGCCTCGCTCCTCCCACATTTCGCCGCGGAAATCGCGCGCGAATTGCTCAAGCAGGGCAAGGACAACGGCCTCCGGGACGTCGTCGAGGCCATGCCGCCCGCGCCGCACTGGACCGAGACCCAGTCTGCCTGGATCCGCGAGTGCGCCAAAGACCTCGCCGCCCACGCGGGCCGCTGCGCCGTCGTCGCCGGCCTCGCACAGCACCGCGCCACCCAAGTCCTCGCACACGCGATCAACGCCTCGCTCGACAATGTCGGCAAGACCGTAACGCCCAAGCCCAAACCCGGATTCGATCCCAAAGAAAAAATCCTCGACCTGGCCGGGGTCGCCAGGCGCATCGCCGCCGGTGAGATCCACACGCTCTTCGTCCTCGGCGCCAACCCCGCCCACACCGCGCCCGCCGACCTCAACTTCGGCCAGTTGCTCAAGCAGGTGAAGACGGTGGTCCACCACGGACTGCACTACGACGAGACCGCCGAGGCCGCCCACTGGCACATCCCCGCGGCGCACTATCTTGAGTCCTGGGGCGACACGATCGCGCCCGACCATTCCCATTGCTCCATCCAGCCGATGATCCTGCCGCTGTTCGGCGGCTGGTCGCAGATCCAGCTGCTCGCCGCCCTCGCCGGCAAACCCTTCTCCGACGGCCCCGAAGAAGTCCAGGAAACGTTCCGCAAAAAGACCGGCATGGCCCCGGGTCCCGATTTCGACCAGGCCTGGACCCGGTTCGTGCACGATGGGTTCACCCACGTGGCTCGACCAACCAACCCGACCCCCGGCCAGTTCAACGCCGCCGCTGCCGCCAGCGCCATCAAAGGACATCTCCCCGCGGATTCCGCCCCGGCCCAGGAAAGCCTCGAGGTGGTTCTCGCCGCCGATTACCGCGTGGACGACGGCAGGTATATAAACAACGGATGGATGCAGGAGTTCCCCGACCCCATCACGAAGCTGACGTGGGAGAATGCGGCGCTCATGAGCCCGGCCACCGCCAAGGCCCTCGACCTGCGTGTCCTGAGGCGCGGCGGCGTGGTGAAGGACGGCGTCACCGTCGGCCAGATCATCAAGATCGCGGTCGATGGCCGTACGGTCGAGGCGCCAGTGCTCGAGGCCCCCGGCCATGCAGATAATTCCATCACCCTCCACCTCGGCTACGGTCGCAGGATCATCGGCAAGGTCGGCACCGGCAGCGGCTTCAACGCCTACGCCCTTCGCACCACCGACAGACCGCACGTCCTCACCGGCGCAAAGATCGAGAAGACCGGACGGGTGCACCGCTTCGCGGTCACCCAGGAACATCACTCCCTCGAGGGCCGCGACCACGTCCGCGAGGCTCCGCTGGAGCATTTTAAGAAGGCCCCCGACTTCGCCAAACATCTCGGCGTCCACAGCCCTCCGCTGAGAAACGCCTTCGAGTCTAAGCCATTCCTCACCGCGCCCCACCAGTGGGCCATGGCGGTCGATCTCTCGGCTTGCACCGGCTGCGGCACCTGCATGGTCGCCTGCCAGGCCGAGAACAATATCCCCATCGTCGGCGCCGAGCAGGTCCGAAACGGTCGCGAGATGCACTGGGTCCGCATCGATCGCTATTTCACCAGCCACGAGGACTACAGCCCCGATCTCGGCACGGCGCCCTCGGATCCGGCGATGCTCAACCAGCCGGTCATGTGCCAGCATTGCGAGAATGCGCCGTGCGAGGTCGTCTGCCCAGTCAATGCCACCATCCACAACGAAGAAGGGCTCAACGTCATGGCCTACAACCGTTGTGTCGGCACGCGATATTGCGCCAACAACTGCCCCTACAAGGTCCGCCGCTTCAACTTCTTCGACTACAATCAGCGGCCCGTGCTCGAGCGCCACAGGTTCCTCGGTTTCGACATCGGCGGGCTCTACTTCGGCCCCGCGCGCCCCAAGGGATCGCCCGAGACGCTCAAGCTACAGAAGAACCCCAACGTCACCGTCCGGATGCGCGGCGTGATGGAGAAATGTACCTTCTGCGTACAGCGGCTCGAGGCCGCAAAAATCGACCAGAAGGTCAAGGCGGGTGCCACGCCGAACGTGACTGTGCCCCCCGGCACTATCCAGACCGCCTGCCAGCAGGCGTGTCCCGCCAACGCCATCACATTCGGCAACGAGAAGGACGCCGGAAGCGACATCGCCAGGGCGAGGAAAATGGTCCTCTCCTACGAGGTCCTCTCCTTCCTCAATACCCGGCCCCGCGTCTCTTACCTCGCCAAGATCCGCAACCCGAACCCCGCCATGCCCGGCGCCGAATACGTCGGCATGAGCTCCCTGCACGAGGCGCAGGACCACGGGCAATCCCGCGCCGGCGAACACGCCCCGGGACACGGCGGCACCGCGCCCCCTGAATCCACCGCTAAACCACACGGGGGGCATTGATCATGGCCGACGCGATTCTCAATCCACCCGTGGCGCATCCCGACGCCCATCTCGTCGCCCGACAGCCGCTCGTCCTCAACCGGCGGCCCATGGCATGGATCACCGAGCACGTCGCCCGCATCGTCGAGGACAAATCCAAGATGTGGTGGTGGATCTCTATCCTCATCACCGGCGCGATCGCATCCCTCGTCCCAATCGAATTGACCTACCTCGTCTCGACCGGCGTCGGCGTCTGGGGACTCAATCATCCCGTCGGCTGGGCCTGGGATATCACCAACTTCGTCTTCTGGATCGGTATCGGCCACGCCGGCACCCTCATCTCCGCCATCCTTTTCCTCACCCGCCAGCGATGGCGCACGTCCATCAACCGCTCCGCCGAGGCCATGACGATCTTCGCGGTGATCTGCGCCGGCATATTCCCCGCCTTCCACGTCGGCCGCCTCTGGATGGTCTGGTTCCTCGCGCCCGTCCCCAACGCCAACGTCATTTGGCCCAACTTCAAGAGCCCCCTGCTCTGGGACGTGTTCGCCGTCTCCACCTACTTCACCGTCTCCCTGATCTTCTGGTATGTCGGCCTCATCCCCGACTTCGCCACCATCCGCGACCGAGCCAGGGATCCCATCCGCAAGTTCATCTACGGGCTGCTCGCGCTCGGTTGGCGCGGTTCCAACCGCCAGTGGAGCCACTACGAGAAGGCCTACCTCGTGCTCGCCGGCATCTCCACCCCGCTGGTCCTCTCGGTCCACAGCGTCGTCTCCTTCGACTTTGCAACCTCGGTCATCCCCGGCTGGCACACCACCATCTTCCCCCCCTACTTCGTGGCGGGCGCCATCTTTGGCGGCTTCGCCATGGTGCTCACGCTCCTCGTCCCCTGCCGATGGCTCTTCGGGCTCCAGGATCTCATCACCACCAAGCACATCGACAACATGTGCAAGATCGTCCTGCTCACCGGTACGATCGTCGGATACGCGTACATGATGGAACTCTTCATCGCGTGGTATTCCGGCAACCCGTACGAGTGGCACGCATTCCTCCGAAACCGCATCGCCGACCCCTACATCATCGGCCCCGCCACCGGCGTGCCCCCCGCCCCCTACTGGTGGGCCTACTGGACCATGATGACCTGCAACGTCCTCGCGCCCCAACTCTTCTGGTTCAAACCCTGCCGCCAGAAAGCCTGGATCGTGTGGATCATCGTGTGCTTCGGCCCGAACGTGGGCATGTGGTTCGAGCGCTTCGTCATCATCGTCACGTCGCTGCACCGCGACTTCATGCCCGGCGCCTGGGGCTACTTCGTGCCCACGATCAATGACATCCTCCTCTTCTCGGGCACCGTCGGACTCTTCGTTTTCCTCTTCCTGCTCTTCGTTCGCTTCTTCCCGATGATCACCATGTTCGAGGTCAAGGCCGTCCTCCCCGAGGCCGACCCCCACCACCTCCCCGAACCCCGTCCGCCACAAGGCCACAACGGCGGGGCCATCCAAGGCGAAGTCCGCGAGATCCTCGCCCGGCGCGAGGCCAAGGCCAGGGGGGGCCACGCGTGAGCGACGCCGCACAGCGCCGCCTCTATGGCTTCGCGGCGGAGTTCGCCTCCGCGGCCGCCCTCTACCACGCCGCGGAGAAGGTCCGCGACAAGGGTTTCCGCCGTTGGGACGTCCATTCCCCCTACCCCATCCATGGCATGGACGACGCCATGGGCCTCAAGGGATCCAAGGTGTCCCTGGTCTCTCTGCTCGGCGGCGCCACCGGCCTCACGCTCGCGTTCCTCATGATCAGCCTCGCCGGCGACGACCACGGCATCGTCAAGGCGATCATGGGCAACTTCAACTACCCCCTGATCGTGGCGGGCAAAACCCCATTCGACGTCGAACCATCCGTTCCCATCTTCTTCGAACTGACGATCCTCCTCACCGCCTTTGGCACCGTCCTCGGCCTGCTCCTGCTCGGCCGGATTCCCCAGCTCCACCATCCCATGTTCGAGTGGGATCGCTTCGAAAAGGTCACCGACGACGGCTTCTTCATCGCGATCCGCGCCGATGACGCCCTCTTCGACGAGGCCGAGACCCGCCAATTCTTGGAAGCCATAGGCGGCACCGCCGTGTCGCGCATCGAGGAATCCTGACCCATGCGCGCGCTTCCCGTCATCAAGTGGTTCCTGGCCGGCCTCGCCATCACCGGCATCGTGGGCCTGGCCATCTTTGGCTTCCGCGGTACGAGGTCATCGGCCCCGCCCATCGAGATCTTCCCCGACATGGACCGGCAGCCAAAATTCAAGTCCCAGCAGCCCTCCCCCTTCTTCGCCGATGGCCGCGCCGACCGCCCACCGGTCCCAGGCACCGTTCCTTTTGATGTCCCCGTCGATAACCCCTACCTCACCACGGGGATAATGGGCGACCGCTGGGGGGACGGGATCCCGCTGACGGTCGACCGCGCCCTCATCGACCGCGGCCAGCAGCGGTTCACCATCAATTGCCTCCCCTGCCACGGTGCCCTCGCCAATGGCAAAGGCATCGTCCAGCAGTACGGCTTCAACGTCATCGCAAACCTCCATCAGCCCCGGATCATCGAGATGGCCGACGGCGAGATCTTCAACACCATCACCCACGGCAAGGGCCAGATGGGCGCCTACCCGCACACCCGGCCCGAGGACCGCTGGGCCATCATCGCCTACCTCCGCGTCCTCCAGAAGGCCCGCAACGCCACAATTGCCGATGTCCCCGCCGCCGAGCGCGCGAAACTTGAGGCCGCCAAAGCGGAACCCGCTCCGGGCGCCACCAATGCCCCCCCCTCTGCCACATCGCCTCCAACCTCTAACGCACCACCCGCTGCGGTCCCCGCGCCCAGTCCCCCGAAGCCATGAGCGAACACACCGCCAGCGCCCCAGCCCCCGAGCGGTTCCGCCGAGCCTCGGCAGGCGCCCTGCCCCTCGCCTTTCTCGGCGGTGGCGCGCTCTGCCTGGCCATCGCGCTGGTGTGGGGCCTCGCCGTAGACCGTCAACAATTCGCCCACTCCTGGCTGCTCGGCTTCATGTACTGTTTCACGATCTGCGCCGGCTCGCTCTTCTGGATCCTCCTCCACCATGCGGTCGACGCGAATTGGTCGGTCGTCGTCCGCCGCCTCTTCGAACACGTGGCCGCGCTCTTCCCCTATCTCGTCGCGCTCTTCATCCCGTTGCTCTTCTGCCTGCCCGATCTCTACCGGTGGCTCACTCTAGACCCTCTCGCCGATCACGCCCTCGCCCATAAATCCCCCTACCTCAACAAGGGCTTTCTCCTCTTCCGGCTCGCGTTCTACTTCCTCTATTTCACCTTCGCGGCCCTCCTCTTCAAAACGAAATCCGTCATGCAAGACGAGACCGGTGACCCGAGGCTGTCCCTGGGCATGCGCCGCTGGTCCAACGGCCTGATGCTGCTCTTCGCCGTATCAATCACGTTCGCCGGCTTCGACTTGCTCATGGCCCTTGATCACACGTGGTATTCGACCATGTGGGGCGTCTACATCTTCGCGGGATCCGCGCTGTCCTCCATCGCCCTCACCATATTGGTCTCCTCCCTCCTGAGGGACGCCGGCTACCTCAAGGGCGTTCTCACCGTCGAGCACGACCACATCATGGGCAAGCTCATGTTCGCCTTCGTGATCTTCTGGGCCTACATCGGCTTCAGCCAGTACCTCCTCATCTATTATTCCAACATCCCCGAGGAGACCCTCTTCTTTTTCCGACGCAACACCGGCTCCTGGCTATACGTCAGCCTCGTCCTGGTCGTCGGACACTTTATCCTGCCATTCCTGATCATCCTCACCCAACCCGCCAAACGCGGCGGGAAACGCCTCTTGTTCGCCGCGGGCTGGATCCTCTTCATGCACGCGGTGGATCTGTTTTGGATCATCGCCCCCTCCCTCCAGACGTACCGCGACCTCGCTGCCGGGGGCGGCGGCGACACATCCGGCTTTGCGATCCACCCCATCGACATCCTCTGCCTCCTCGGTTTCGTCGGGGTGCTCGGCGCCCTCCTCTTCCGAATGCTGGAGAAAACTGATCTCTTCCCATCGCGCGATCCCCGACTCATGGAATCCATCGCCCTCAAGAATTGACCATGGCCCCCGACCACCAGACCGCACCCCGCCGCCTCGGCCCCCTGGGCCTGACAGCCATCGTCGCGGGATTCCTGATCTTTGGCGCGGCAACGCTCTGGCTCCGAAATCAGCCGGCCGACCGCACGGACCTCGAAACCGACCGCGCGCAGCAACGCACCGAGCGACTCGCCAAGCTCCGCGAGAGCGACACCAAGGCCCTCGCCGAATACAACTGGGTCGACCGCGGGGCCGGCGTCGTTGGATTGCCCCTGGAGCGCGCCATCGAACTGGCCCTGCCACAGCTGAAATCAAAACCCGTCCGCCCCGGCCCCCTCATACCGCCCCCGGTCGCCACCAACGCCCCGCCCGCCGGCGCCACCAGCGCCGCACCTCCCACCGCCACGCCAAGCCCTGCCCCCACGAACGCCGCCCCCGCCGCCGCGCCAGTCGGACCCGGACCGTCCTCCTCCCTGTTCGCTCCACGCATCCATCTTCAAACTTCTGCCTCCGAGCTTCCATCTTCCGTCTTCCGCCCGCCATCCATCCTATGACGACCGCCTACCTCATCCTCGGGTTTTCGCTCGTCGCGTTCGGCGCGATGGCCGTGACCGCGCTGGTCTGGGCGGCCCGCGCCGGTCAATTCGAGAACTTCAAGGCGGGCTCCGAATCGATCTTTGACTCCGGCGAGCCCATCGGGGAACCCACCGACGTCTTCCCCGGCATGAAACGCTCGCTGCTCGCCGGCAGTCCAACCCGCGCCATGAAAGGGCCCCCAAGACCGTGAGCCAAACCAGTGGAAACAACCCGGCGGGCGCCATGCCCCCGCCCACCGATGCCGCGGAGCGCGCCTACATCGACCGATCGTGCCGTGCGCCGGTCCTCTTCTTCTTCGGATCGGCACTCTTCTGGTTGCTCGTGGGCACGTTCTTCGCGCTCGTTACGTCCATAAAGCTCCATGATCCCGAGTTCATGACCCGCGCACCCCTGCCGGATGTCGCCAAGTTCCAGGCGGGTGGATCACTGAATGCGAATCCCATCTCGATGCAGGACGTCGGATTCCTCACCTTTGGACGCTTCCGGGCCTCGCACCTCAATGCGGTCGCCTACGGCTGGGCTTCTTCCGCCGCCATCGGGGTCGGCGTTTGGCTCATGGCGCGCCTCTGTCGCGTCCCGCTCCGCCGCCCCGCGCTCGTTACGACCGCCGGTGTCCTGTGGAACATAGGTATCGCCGTCGGCATAGCCGGCATCCTCGCCGGCCAAAGCACCTCCGTCGAATGGCTGGAGTTCCCGCCCTACGCCGCGCTCATCATCGGGATCGCCTACGCCATGATCGCCGTCTGGGCCGTGGACATGTTCGCGTCGCGGCAATGTGACCACGTCTACGTGACGCTCTGGTACGTGCTCGCCGCCTTCTTCTGGTTCCCCTGGCTGTATGCTACGGCCAACATCCTGATATTGCTCAAGCCCGTGCAGGGCTCCGTGCAGGCCATCGTCAACTGGTGGTTCGGGCACAACGTCCTCGGCCTCTGGTTCACCCCCATCGGCATCGGCGCCGCTTACTACATGATCCCCAAGGTCATCGGCCGACCCATCCACAGCTATTATCTTTCCGCCATCGGTTTCTGGTCGCTCGCCCTATTCTATTCCTGGAACGGGGGGCACCACCTCATCGGCGGACCACTGCCCGCCTGGGTGATCACCGCCAGCATCGTGGCCAGCGTCATGATGGTCATCCCCGTGGTCGTCACCGCGGTCAACCACCACATGACCATGCGCGGCCACTTCGGCATGCTGCGCTACAGCCCGACCCTCCGCTTCATCGTGTTCGGCGCCATGAGCTACACGCTCGTCAGCCTCCAGGGCAGCTCCATGGCCATTCGTTCCCTCAACAAGATCTCCCATTTCACCCACTACACCATCGGCCACGCGCATTTTGGGCTCTACGCGTTCTTCACCATGGTCATGTTCGGCTGCATGTACTACATCGTGCCGCGGCTCTGCGGCTGCGAGTGGCGCTCCGCCTACCTCATCCGCCTGCATTTCTGGGCGGCCGCCTACGGCATCTTCTTCATGATCATCGCACTCACGGTCGGCGGCCTCGTCCAGGGCCTCATGCTCGCCGATCCCGCCAAGGATTTCGTCGGCGAGATCGTCCCGATGACAAGGCCCTATCTCGTGGGACGATCGC
Source organism: Verrucomicrobiota bacterium (assembly GCA_029560585.1). Taxonomy (GTDB): domain Bacteria; phylum Verrucomicrobiota; class Verrucomicrobiia; order JADLBR01; family JADLBR01; genus JADLBR01. The sequence goes on from JAKQKQ010000201.1 coordinate 166,183, forward strand.
TGTCCGGCGTGCTCCTCAGCATCGGCCACGTCGTTTTCGCCTACCATTTCATCCTCATGGTCCTCCAGCTGGGTCGCCGCGAGGGCGGGCCAGTCTATTTCAACCCCGTCGAGGCGGAGGTGCGCCCATGAACCGGATGCGCAACCTCTTCATCGGCTTCTTCGCCACGTTCATCTGCTCCTGGCTCGGGCTCGTGCTCGCGCCCCACATCCAGTTCGGGGGCCTCAAGGAATACCTCAACGAGGATGACAACCAGTACCTCCCACCGGCCCGCACCGGGCTCGCCGAACGAGGTTCCCAGGTGTACGCCGCCAACGGCTGCATCTACTGCCACACCCAGCAGGTTCGCCCCGCCCACCAGGGCTACGACTTGGCCCGCGGCTGGGGAGCCCGACGAACCGTCGCCCGCGACTACATCCACGATCGACCGCATTTCCTCGGAACGATGCGAACCGGCCCCGATCTCACGAACATCGGCCACCGCCAAAACAGCGTGGCCTGGCACCACAAGCACCTCTTTGCGCCCGCGACGGTGTCCAAGGGCTCGATCATGCCGCCGTTCCGGTACCTGTATAGAAAGCAGCGCATCGTCGGCGCGCCCTCCCCCGACGCCCTGCAGATCGAGGGCCCCGACGCCCCCGAGCCCGGCTTCGAGATCGTCCCGACCGAGGACGCCAAAGCCCTCGTCGCCTATCTCGTTTCCCTGAACCGCATGTACCCTCTGCCAGAAGCCCCGGTGGACCAGTGAGGATCTCGCGATGGCCGACGACTTGAGACCCCCGCCAGAAGCCCACGACATCGATCCCACCCTGCCCGGAGTGGACTACTCCGAGCGCGTGAGTGTCACTGGCATCCACGCCGCCGTCCTGAGGGAGAAAATCGAACCGCGCGAGGGCATGGAACCCATGCCGATCTGGCTGTGGCTCGCCGTCTCCCTGCTCATCGGCTGGGGTGGCTGGTACCTCGGGACTTTCTCCGGCGGCTATCGCGCGGACAATTTTGACGAGCGCATCGGAAGCGCCATCGCCGGCGGTGCTGTCGCCGGGACTGCCGCTGGCGGCACGGCTGCCAAGGAGGATCCCGCCGCCGCCTTCGCCAAACTCGGCAAACGCCAGTTCACCGCAAACTGCCAGTCCTGCCACCAGGCCACGGGCCTCGGCCAAGCCGGCGTCTATCCGCCGCTCGCCGGTTCGGAGTACGTGCTCGGCAACAAAAAGCGCGTCATCGCCATCGTCCTCAAGGGCCTCCAGGGTCCGTTCAAGGTCAAAGGCAACACCTACAACAACGTCATGCAGTCATGGGAACCGGTCCTGGATGACAAGAAGATCGCCGCCATCCTCACCTACGTCCGCAACGAGTGGGGCAACAAGGCCGAACCCATCACCCCGGAAGAAGTCGCCGCCGTCCGCGCCGAATTCGCGTCCCGCAAGGTCGCCTGGACCGAGGCCGACCTGCTAGCCATCCCCGAAAACGCCACCATCAACGTCGCGCCGGCCACCAATGCCACGCCGCCCGCCGCCGCCCCATCGGCTCCGACCCCGGCAGCTCCCGCCCCACCGGTCCCCGCCCCGAAGGCCCCGAGCCCGGCGGCCATAGCCCCACAGGCACCGGCCGACCGGCCCTACACTTGACCCGGACGGATGTGAACGCCGCCTGTGTCAGGCGGCGATGAACGCGGGCGCCTCATGATGGCTGGGGTTCTGGCCAACACCGCTCCGATGCGGCCTACCTGCCCGCCGCCATGCGGATATCCACCGTCTCCCCGGGCATCAGCTGGAGCCCCTTGGGCAATCCGATCAGCATCGGCAGGCCGTACTCGCTCACCCCATCCTGCAGTGCCACCGGCAACAGCGCCGGATTGATCATCTCAAGTTGGGTGCCCACCTGCAGGACCTTGGCCATGGCCGAGGCGCGCCCGGAAGAGCGAGACCGGACCTCCACCGAGTCGCCAACCTTGGGCTTGATGTTCAGCGGCTGGCGCACGAACCCGACGATGCGCTCGGACTCGGTGCTGCTGACAAGCACGATCGCGTCCCCGCGCACCACCTTCTCGCCCTTGCGCTTGTAGATCGCGCTGATCATGCCCGCGATCGGCGCCTTGATCACCTGCGGCTTGGACGCCATCCTGATGGCGTCCTGCTTGCCCTTGATGGCCCGCACGATGGGATCCGTTTCGCTGGCCGCTCCCGACGCATCGTCCGGGGGCTTCAGTTTCACGAGGCTCGCCTCCATCTCGGAAATAAGCGTGTCCAATTGCGCCACCTTCTCTTGAAGCGAGTCCCGCGTGGTCTTCGCCAGATCATGCTCCGACTCCGACACCGTCCTCTCTTTGAGGAGCTTCTCGGACCGCTGGAACTCCGTGATCGCATGCTGCAGGTTCACATTCTCCGCGGCACGCTCCACCCGCCGCATCGCCAGCCCGTGTTTCAGGCTCTCGTAGTCTTCCAGGATGCGCACATTGCTTTGCCGCAGGCGCTCCTCCAAGATCACCAGGTCCGCCTCCTCGCTCCGAATGGTGGCCTGCACCGTGTCATCCTCCATGACGCTGACGACCGCGATCGGGTCATCTTTTGCCACCCGCTGCAACAGGTCCACCTTGAGGTCTAAGATCTCGCCCGGCGCCGTCGCCGTGATGCTCGATCGCACGATCTCCACCTCCCCGACAATGACGGGGGGCGCCACGTGACCCATCCAAAGATTGATCGAGCACCCGAGCACCAGGACGAATACGATGACCGGCAGATAGCTGCGCCGGAATTCATCCCAATAATAGGCTTTGGGGCTCGGGATTTTTGGCAACGCGCTCATGGATGAACCTTCAGATCTCCGACTCGTCCTCCGCCCTCATGCTGACGACACGGGACACCCCCGCCATCGCCTTGAGTTCAGTCAACAGATCCTGTTCGCGGAGCGAGTCCCGGAGCATCAGCCGATAACTGACTTCAGCCCCCTCCTCACCCTCGCCCGTCCTCTGGCCCGCGCACTGGATCCTACGGCTATGCCGTTCCAGCAACCGCATCAGGTCACCCAGATCCTTGATCGGCCGCCCCCACCGGAGGTTTAGGATCAGATTATACCGGTGCCGCTCCCCAAACATGCTCAGGTTCAGGTAAAGCAAGACCGCGGAAACCACAAGGCAGGTGGCCACCGCCGCCGGAAACCGGTGGGTGCCCGTGCCCATGCCAATAACGATGGCCGCCAGAATGAAGGCGGTATCCAGGGTGTCGCGCAGGATGTTTCGAAACCGCACGATCGCAAAAACCGCCATCAGGCCGAACGCCGTCACCAGATTGTTTGACAGGACCATCATCACACCCGTCACGATGATCGGCATCACGATCAATGCGTTGACAAACGACTTGGAATAGGAGAGGCCCGAATGCGTGTATATGTACACCCAGGCGATCACGTGCCCCCCGAGAAACGCCAGGCAAAAGGCCAAGAGCATCGCCGGCAAATCCATCGGCTGCGCGGCATAATCGCCTCTCAGAAACGCCTCTAACATAGTCGGTTCTTCGCCCGTGAGCCTCTCAATCGCAACACGTCAGGGAAAACGCCCTGCGCTCCATGGCCCGCACCTGCGCCACGCCCGGCCGGTTGCAGCCCAGTCGGGAAAACCTCTCTTCCCCAGCGATGCAGATCCCGTCCACGTATTTCGCCGCCGAACACTGCACCAAACCAAAACCCCGGACCAGATCCTTGAACCAGTGCGGGTATCGGCCGGTGAATTTCAACTCCAGGATCACGTGTTTGGCGGCCGGCGGAGGCTCAAAGCGGTTTGGATTATCGAAAGGGAATGCGGGATCGACCATGTCGGTCGTCAGATTCACCGTGTGATCTGGACAGCATCGCACGTTGCGGTCCATCGTGACCCGGACAGAGTTGCTCGCGGGACTGATCCATGCCTCTCGCTCGTATGCGACGTGTGCCGTCGGGCCCGCCTGGCTTCGTCTCATCAGATCGCAAAAATGCCGCACCGCCATCCAATGCTTCGTGTTCTCCTCATCAATCATCATCCGGGGTGTCGGGCATTGCCCCGAGAGGATCGCGCCCACGTACCCCCGCATCACGGCCCCCCGCTCCTTCGATATCGAATTGTTCATCCGCCGCTTCGTTTCGAAATAAACCGGCGCGTCCGGATCGCCATTGTAGAACCTGACTCGCAATTTGAAGCGGTTCTTGTCCCCATTGATCGTGCTCCAATAGCTCTGAAGATCGTCGGAATCCAAATAGAGACTGTGCACCGGATACGACAGATTCTTGAAAGTGGCCCCAAATTCATCGATGACCAGATAACTGCTGACGAATTTCCGCACCTCCAGCGCACGCTCCTCCCGAATAATGTACTTCAATTCAAGGCGCTGCAGCTGAAGACGGTCAGTTAACATTGCCAGTGTCGCCTCAAATCTTGTCTCAGGTCATCGTCACCGATTCGACCACACTATTAGCGTAATGCATCAGGGGCCCCACGTCCATCCGGATTGCTCTGATGAGCAACCGTCTCTGCGCGCGTGCGAAAAACGGTGCCGCCCGAATCCCCCAGCCCGCCCGATTGAACATGCGGCAGTCCCGCACGGTCCGGCGAACCCCGCGGCACACCGGCGATTCGAGAATCCAGTTCCTTGGGGTATTTCGTACGCAAAGCGTTTATTTATAATATGTTATGAGTTCCATTGGCGGTGTCCGCGTGTGGGTCTCCAGAGCTATCGCGCTCCCGTAGCCGTGGAATTGCGTGACGGATCACCGCCAATCCGGTGATCCGCATCTTGGGCTGCGGAGTCCGAACGCGCTCTTGTCGCGGACTGGAGAGCATGCCAAACTTTTGGGTTAGCGATATGGAGGACCCGCACATCACCATAACCGGGGCCCGGCAACACAACCTGAGGGCCATCTCGCTCAGGATCCCCAGAAACCGGCTCGTGGTCATCACGGGGCCCAGCGGCTCGGGCAAGTCCTCCCTCGCTTTCGACACGCTCTTCGCCGAAGGCCAGCGCCGTTACATCGAAAGCCTCTCGGCCTATGCGCGCCAGTTCTTGGACCGCCTCCAGAAGCCCGATGTCGACTTCATCGGTGGACTATCCCCCGCCATCGCCATCGAACAGCGCACGTCCGCCACAAATCCACGATCCACGATCGCCACGACGACTGAGATCTTCGATTTCCTGCGCCTCCTGTTTGCGAGCGTCGGGGTGCCGCATAACCCGAATACCGGCAGGCCGTTGCGCCGCATGACCGTCGAGGAAATCGTCGATGCCCTCATGGCCGAGCAGCCGGGCACCCGCCTCGTCGTGCTCGCCCCTCTCGTGCGGCGGACCCGGGGCGAATTCCGCGACGTGATCGAACGGATCCGGCGCGATGGGTTCGTCCGGGCACGGATCGACGGCGAGATCATCGACCTGGAACCCTCGCCGCGGCTCAACAAAGCCGACGCCCACGACATCGAGGCCGTCGTTGACCGGCTCGTCTGTGGACCAGACGCTAGGGGCAGGCTCACCGACTCCGTCGAACTGGCCGTCAACCGGGGGGGCGGCGTCGTAATCGCCCTCCTTCGGCCACCCGGGGCCGCCGACGAGGACTGGCGCGAGACCGCGTTCAGTAACCGCAATTTTGACCCCAGCTCTGGCGAGTGCTTCGGCGATCTCACGCCGCGCCACTTTTCATTCAACAGCCCCCTGGGCGCCTGTCCCCGGTGCCACGGACTGGGTTCCATCATGGTCATCGACGAGGATCTTGTCATCAGCGACCCCGACCGCTCCCTCGAAAAGGGGGCGATCGTCCCCTGGCGACGTGGGGCCCGCCGACTCGCCGCGTATTACCGGGGCCTGATCCAGGACGTCGCCTCCCATTGTGGCGCGCCGCTGAACAAGCCATGGCGCCAGCTCGACCCCGCGTTCCGTCAGATGATGCTCCACGGATCGGGCGATCAGGCGATCCGCCTCACGCACGGGCGGGCCAGCTCCGGCCCGCCTACCGAGAAACCATTTGAGGGCGTCATCCCGCAGATGGAGCGCCTGCATGGCGAAAGCGAGAGCGAAGCAACGCGCCGCCGAATCGAGTCTTTCATGGGCCGGCGCCCTTGCCCCGACTGCAAGGGCGCGCGATTCAAGCCCGAGATCCTGGCGGTCACCATCGGTGGACCGCTGCGGGAGGAAGGGCAATGCCCCCCGGGGAAAGGTATCCACCAGATCTGCGCGATGTCGGTCAATGCCGCACTGGCCTTCCTATCCGGCATCGGCCTCGCGGACCACCAGCGCAAGATCGCGGGCGAGGTGCTGGCCGAAATAACGCGTCGCCTGAGATTCCTGAGCGATGTCGGCCTCGGATACCTCACCCTCGACCGCGAAAGCGGCACCCTCTCCGGCGGCGAGGCCCAGCGCATCCGGCTCGCCACGCAAATCGGTTCCGGTCTCACCGGCGTGCTCTACATCCTCGACGAACCCAGCATCGGCCTCCACCAGCGAGATAATGACCGCCTCATTGGCACGCTCCGTGGACTCCGCGACCTCGGCAACTCCGTCATCGTCGTCGAACACGACGAGGATACCATTCGCGCCGCCGACCACGTCATCGACCTGGGTCCGGGAGCTGGCGTTCTCGGCGGCCAACTCGTGGCCGAGGGCCCGCCCGCGACGATTGCCGCCCACGAAAAGTCGCTGACCGGCCAGTACATGTCCGGGCGCAGGCGGATCGCCGTTCCCCGCCGACGCTGCGAGGGCACGGGTCAGTGGCTGACCGTTCGCGGCGCCCGCGCCAACAACCTCAAAAACATCACGGCGCGCTTCCCGCTGGGCACGCTGACCTGCGTCACCGGTGTCAGCGGATCGGGCAAGAGCACCCTCGTCAACGATATCCTCACCCGCTCGTTGTTCCGCCACTTCTACGGCTCCAAAGAGCGACCGGGTGAACACGGCGCCATCGCAGGGCTCGGCGAGATCGACAAGGTGGTCACCATCGACCAGTCCCCACTGGGCCGCACACCCAGGAGCAATCCAGCCACCTACACCGGGGCCTTCAACGTCATCCGCGACCTGTTCGCCGGCCTCCCGTCGTCGCGCGTGCGCGGCTACGGCCCCGCCCGCTTCACGTTCAACAGCCACGGCGGCCGCTGCGATACATGTCAGGGCGCGGGGTCCAAACGCATCCCCATGCACTTCCTGCCCGACGTCTTCGTGACCTGCGAGGCATGCGGCGGGCGACGCTTCAACCGCGAGACCCTGGAGATCACCTACAAGGGCCGCAATATCTCCGATGTGCTCGACATGACCATCGAGGAGGCGCGCTCGTTCTTTCGCCACGTGCCCGCCCTTCAGGAGAAGCTGGAATCCCTCTCTCGCGTCGGCCTCGGCTACCTCCGACTCGGCCAGCCGGCCGACACCCTCTCGGGCGGCGAAGCCCAGCGGGTCAAACTCTCCGCCGAACTTGGCCGCCGCCAGACCGGCCGCACGCTATACCTCCTCGACGAGCCAACGACCGGCCTCCATTTCGCCGACATCGAACTGCTCATCGATGTCTTGCTGCGCCTCCGCTCATCCGGCAACACGGTCATCGTCATCGAGCATAACCTCGATGTCGTGAAGTGCGCCGACCATGTCATCGACCTAGGCCCCGAAGGGGGCGAAGCCGGTGGGCGCATCGTGGCCTGCGGCACCCCCGAGGAGATTGCCCGCTGCCCGGAGAGCATCACCGGACGCCACCTCGCCCACCGTCTGACAGACACGCCGCGGGTCTTGCCGCAAACCGTCGCCGCATGAAAATCCACCAGCCCACCACCGCCATCCTCCTCGCGGGACTCGTCGCCGCAGCCCCCGCCGCCCAGCCAGCACCCGCGGAAAACGAGGAGGCGGCGCTCGAGGCCATCCGGCGGACGGTCGATGCCCAGATCTTCCCCGTCGTGGAGACCAAGGCCTCCTCGTTCCTCGCCAGTTTCCCCAAGAGCCCGTCGGCACCGCTCGTCCGGCAGTGGCTCGCGAAGGCCCAGCACCAACAGGGCCGACACGGTGAGGCACTTGCCACCCTCGAGCCGCTGATCAAAGAGACACAGCGCAAGAAACCGGGGCCCGAGGCGCTTCACATCGCGGCCGATTGCACCGCGGATCTCGGTCGGTTTGAGGACGCCGAACGCCTCTATCGCGACCTCCTCACCCTCAATCCAGACTACCCCGGCGCGCCCGACGCGCGACTCGGGTTCGCCTGGACCCTCCTTAACCTCGGCGGCGATAAAGCCAAAGAGGGCGAGGGCATACTGGATGTCATCGCGCGTAGCCCCGGTGCCCCAGATTTTGCCCAGGGCGCGCGCGTGCTCCACGCCCGATGGCAACTCCGCGCCGGGCGCACCGCCGACGCCGCCCAGACGCTCACTGATCTCCTCGTTTCCCAGCCGGCTCGCCCCGCGCGACTCGAGGCCCATTTCTGGCTCGGGGAAATCCTCTTGGCGTCCAAAGACACAGCCAAGGCACTCGGCCATTTTGAGCAAATCACTCAGGAGCCGGGACCCGTGCGAAATGACCTGCTCATCAACGCGTGGCTCCGGCGCGGCGAATGTGCCCTCGCGATGAACGACCCGACCAAGGCGCTCGAGTCCTTCGAGAAGGTCCTTCTCTCGGGATCCGACGAGGCCGCCCGGCTCGTCGCCGCCAAGAAGATGATCGAGGCCGCCGCCAATGCCGGCGCCCTTCGCGACACGCTCTCCAGACTCCGGCGCATCGCCGACGAAGAGCCGGTCACCCACGTCGCCGCACCATGCCTGCTCGCCATCGCCGAGGCCGAACTTGCCTCCCAACAGCCTGAAGCCGCCCTGGCCACCTGGAATGCCACCGCGAAGCGATTCCCCAAGACCTCATGGGCCGCCGCCGCGCTGTCCCGGGCGGGAGAGACCATCGCCGCGCGGGGAGACCCTGATCGCGGCCTGGCCCTCCTTCGCGCCGCGACCGAACAATCGCCCGAACCATCCCAGGCCGCCGAATGCCGGTTCCGCTCCGCCGGGATCCTCTTCGGCCTCGGGCGCTTCGGAGATGCGCACGACGAATTCCTTGCCATCGCAAAGATGCCCGAGGCGTCACCGATCCACGAGAAGGCGCTGTTTAATGCCATGCTCTGCCTGGCCCGCCAGGGCAAGCCGGAGCAGCTCGTCCAACTCTACCATCGCTTCTCCTCCCTTTTTCCCCAGAGCCTCCTCCGCGAGACTGCCGTCGCCGAACAGGGACGCCTTGAGAGCCAGATGGGCAAAGAGGGCGAAGCCAGGGCCAAATGGCAACAGATACTCGATGCCTTCCCAGACTCCCCCAAGCGGCACATCGTCCTTTTCGAGATCGCCAGATCGCTCATGCGCGAGGGCAAGCTCCAAGATGCCGTCAGGAAGCTCCAGGAACTCATCGCGCGATACCCGACCGGCGCTCACATCCCAGAGGCTCAGTTTCTCATGATCGCCGCCCGACGACAGCTGGGCGCCGATAGCCCCGAGGCATCCATCGCCTCCCTCAAGGACCTTCTTCAGAAATTCCCCGATTCCCCGGTCACCGGCGACATCCTTTTCCAGATCGGCGAGGCCTATTTCACCGGCGAAGATTTCGCCAACGCCCAGACCTGGTTCACCCGACTCGCCCGAAACGTCGTCGACCACGATCTCGCGGACGACGCCCTCTATTTTGCCGGCCTCGCCGCCCTGCGGCGCGACGACCCGGGACCGGCCATAGCCCTCTTCGAAGAACTCGCGAAAGAACACCCAAAGTCGCCTCGGCTTGCCGAGGCCCGCGTCGGCCAGGGCCACGCGCTGCGCCTCCAAGCGAAGTTTGAGGAGGCGCTCGCGGTCTACGCGTCTGTCGCCACCATATCGCCACCCCCGGCCATCGAAGTGCTCGCCATGGCCCGCATCGGCGAGGCCGACGCACACTATCGCCTCGCTGCCGACGACCCTAAGCGGTACGCCCGGGCGATCGCCATCTATGACGAAGTGCTCTCCGAAGAAAACCTGCGCGTCTTCCGGCCCGACCTGATCCACGAGGCCGGATGGAAAAAAGGCCAGACCCTTGAGAAGGCCGGCCGCACCACAGAGGCCCTCGAGGCCTACACCGATGTCGTCTACGGTAACCTGACCGGCAAGGGCGCGGCCTTGCCCTCCAAGGTGCCCGAGTACCACTGGTTTGGAAAGGCCGCATCCGATGCCGCGCGCATCCTCGAATCCGGCGGCGATTGGGCCGGTGCCCTCTCCATCTACCGCCTCGCCGAATCCATCGGAGGACCCGACGCCACCGCTTGGCGCACCCGTCGCCTAAAACTGCAGCGAGAGCATTTCCTCTACGACTGAACCGTCCCTCGCCCCGCCCGCGTCACACCGCGCCCGACCGCATCCCGAAACGCTCCCCTGCCCCGCGGCGAACGAACGCGGTCAGATCAAAGGCCCCAGGCTCATCGAACGCCGGCGCACATTCAACGACGGTCCCACACACCGACACATCTCCATCCGGCGTCCTGAGGGTCAGCGCAAGCTCCACCCCAATGTCAAATGACCATCGCGTCCGCATTCGAATCCCACACGGGTGCACCTCGAAGGAAGTGGCGGCAAAACATGGCGAATCCGCCATCGCGGGGACGGTGCTCTGAACACGCGTGAACCCTCCACAGCGTCGCCGCCTATAACCCATTCTCTTCTCCAATGATCTTGCCGCCCAGAAACACTTATAAATAACACGGTGACACAAACTGTCAAATGACCCCAAAAATCCCGCCTGAATTATCCGAAAGATCTTGCCGGATCCGCGCCAGATTTCGCGAAAGCCGACAAGTTTTGATCACCATTCCCCATGGTGAAACGATTTCTTCCGGTGCGCCCCCTTCACGCGGCCCCGCCATCAGGGCTCACCCTGATCTCACCAGTGGATAACGGCGCTGCCCCAGGTCAACCCACCGCCGAAAGCCACTAGCAGCACATTGTCGCCGCGTTTGACCTTGCCCATTCGCACGGCTTCGGCAAGGGCCACGGGAATCGATGCCGCGGACGTGTTGCCGTAGTGCTGAAGATTCACGTGGAACCGATCCATCCCGACCTTAAGCCGATCTGAGATCGCCTCGATGATCCGCATGTTGGCCTGGTGCGGAATCACGCAGTTGATATCGGAGAGCGCCAGCCCGCTCTTTTCAACCGCCCCCCTCGCCGCACTCAGCATCGCATTCACCGCAAGCTTGAACACCTCCCGCCCGCTCATGCGAATGAAGTGCATCTTGTCGCGCACGGTCTGCTCCGTGGCCGGCATGGCCGAACCCCCGGCCGGCACATTGAGGATTTCCTTCTGGGAGCCGTCCGCCCCCAGGTGCGTCGAAAGGATGCCCCGCCGCCCCGGTTCGTGCCGCAGCACGGCCGCGCCCGCGGCATCCCCAAAGAGGACGCATGTCGCCCGGTCGGTCCAGTCCGTGATCGCCGAAAGCTTGTCGGCCCCCACCACCAGAACGGTGTCATGCGTCCCGCTCGCCACGAATTGCCGCCCCACCTCCAGCGCGTAGATGAATCCAGAACAGGCGGCAGAAAGATCAAACGCCGCCACTTTCCGCGCGCCCAGCTTGTGCTGCAATTGGCACGCGGTCGATGGAAACAGCATGTCGGGACTCGCGGTCGCAACCAGGATTAGGTCCACGTCGCCAGCCGCCAACCCCGCATCGGCCAACGCCGCCCTCGCCGCCTCCACCCCAAGGTCCGAGGTCGCCTGCCCCGGGGCCGCTATGTGACGCTCCCGTATTCCGGAACGCGTCAGGATCCACTCGTCGGTGGTGTCCACCATCTTCTCGAGTTCCTGGTTCGTCAGCACCCGCTCGGGCGCGTACGATCCGATCCCCGCGATATGGACGCTTCTACCTAACCGGGCGGTGCCCGGCGCGCTCGTATCAGACTCGGCTGGCTTCATGCTATGCTTGGGGTTGGGGCGCGGCCTCCTCGGCCGGGCCAAACAGTTCGCGGGCGGCCGCGATCCTTTCTACGATGTGCGGGTTCAGGTCGTGGCTTATCGATTCCGCCGCCACGCGGATGGCGTTGGTGATTGCTAAAGGACTCGATGCCCCGTGCGCGATAATGCAGACGCCATTGACTCCGAGCAGCGGCGATCCGCCATACTCCTCGTAGTTCGTCTTTCGCCGGATCGCCCGGAACGCGCCCCTCGCGAGCATCGCCCCGAACATCCTCACCGGATTCTGCGCCAGCTCGTGCTTCAGCCAGTGGAGCATCGCCCCGGCGATGCTCTCCGTGGTCTTCAGCATCACGTTGCCCACGAAACCATCCGTCACCACCACCTCCACCGGATGCTCGAAAAGATCGTGCCCCTCCACATTCCCGCGAAAGTTTATGGGCAGCGCGCTCAGCAGCTTGAACACCTCCCGCGTCAGGTCGTTGCCCTTGGCCTCCTCGGTCCCGATGCTCATCAACCCAACCGAGGGATTCGTGTAGCCCAGCACGTGCTCCGAATACGCCGCCCCCATGATCGCGTACTGCCCGAGATGCACCGGCTTCGCATCGATGTTCGCCCCCGCGTCAATCAGTACGAAAAGATTGGTCTCCGTCGGCATCACGGTCGCGATGCCCGGGCGCACGACGCCGGGCAGGGTCCGCAGTCGCACCGTGGACGCCGCGACCGCCGCCCCCGTGTGACCCGCTGACACCACCGCCTGCGCGTCGCCGCGCTTGACCAGATCCACCGCCCGGCTGATCGAGGAATCCTTCTTCCGGCGCACGCTGTCGATAGCCGCGTCGCCCATCTCCACTACCTGCAATGCCGGAACGATCTCCACCCGCGGCGAAACCGGCCCGTGCTTGTCCAGCTCCGCCTTCAGGTCGGCCTCGCGGCCCACGAGATACAGCCTCTCGATCTGGGGAAACCTCCGGAGGGCCTCAATGGCTCCCGAGACGGGATTGGCCGGGGCCCAATCCCCCCCCATGCCATCGAGGGCGATCTTCATCGCGCGTGCGCCCGGTGGCTCACTCTGCCGCCGACTCGATGGTCAGCACCTGCCTGCCACGATGGTACCCGCATGACGGGCAAACGCGGTGCGACAAGAATTTCGCCCCGCACTGCGGGCACTCGGTCAGCTTCGGAGCGCGCCAGCGATTCGCCGCCTTGCGGATCCGCATTCGCATCTTTGAACTTCTGCGCTTCGGGACGCCCATAATCTATCAATCCTTCTCTTCCTTTTCCTCGCCCAGCTTATCAAGGGCCGACCAGACATCAGAATGCATCGATGTCGGCCTATCACCAGCCACACCACCCCAGCTTTCGCCCGTTATCGGGCACCGCTGCGATGCGTCCAATTCGCACCGGACGTAGGCGGGTAAAGCAAGTAGGATGTCTTCCCGGACCTGTTCCGTCAAGTCCACGCACTCGGCTTCGGGTTTCTCTACCAGGACCGTGAAATCGGCCACCTCCACGGATACCGGCAGCGGGTGCAAACAGCGAGCGCAGGGCGACGTGCCCTCCAAACTGAGTTTGCCCCTCACTAAAAGGCTCCCGCCGCGGTACGTCGCCTCCACGCGATAGCGGACGGGGCCCGCGGGTGTAAAATCCGGCCAGGCAACGAGATCTGGAGGCTCCTCGCCCTCCAAGACCAGCCCTTCGTCGGGGATCTGAAGAACATGAATTTTCATCGTGTGGCCCGAAACTTGACCCGCAGGGCCCGATCTACGTTGGGCGGCACCAGGGCGGAAACATCCCCGTCCAGTTGCGAGATCTCTTTGATCAGCGACGAACTCAGATAAATCAGGCTCTCCTTGGGCATCAGGAAGATCGTCTCGATCTCCGGCGCGAAATTGCGATTCACCAGCGCGAGCTGGAACTCGAACTCGAAATCCGCCACGGCCCGGAGTCCCCGGACGATGGCGGTCACCTGCCGCCGCCGGGCGAAGTTTATCAGCAGGCCCTCGAACACCACGATCTCGACGCGGTCCCCGGCCCCCGCCAAGGCCTCCCGGGCCAGCGCCATGCGTTCCTGGGCCGTGAACAGCGTTGTCTTCGGGGTATGGACCGCGATCCCGACGATCACACGGTCAAAGAGCTCAAGCGCCCTTTGCGTAACGTCCAAGTGCCCGTTCGTTAACGGGTCGAAACTGCCGGGATACAGTGCCACTCTTTCGGGCCGGTCCATCTATGCACTTTTCGGCCCGAAGACCCATCATTCAACCTAAATCTTGGCCTGGGACGTCGGTTGTTGGATGTCCGTTGTTGGGGGTTGAAGACCCCCGGCCCGCGGGTTAGCCTGCCCCCATGGCTGGCACAGGTGCCAATACACCCTGGGGCGGGCGCTTTCATGAGCCGCCCGAGGAAAAGGTCCGCCGATTCACGGAATCGGTCTCCTTCGACCGCCGCCTCGCGGAGCACGACATCCGCGGAAGCCTCGCGCACGCCCGCATGCTCGCCTCCAGCAGCCTCATTACAGCCCAGGAATGCTCGGACATCCAGGGCGGCCTTGCGAAAATCGCCGCAGACATCCGGGACGGCCGGTTCACGTGGCGCGAGGACCTCGAGGATGTCCACATGAACATCGAGGCGGCGCTCACCGAGATCACGCCCGCCGGGGCCAAGCTTCACACCGCGCGCAGCCGCAACGACCAGGTCGCCACCGCCATGCGCCTCTGGCTGAAGGATGAGATCCGCGCCCAGCAGGCCGCCATCCGGCGCCTCCAGGGCTCCCTCCTCCGCGCCGCGAGCGACCAACCCGGCGCCGTGATGCCCGGCTACACCCACATGCAGCGGGCCCAGCCCGTGTCCCTCGCCCACCACCTCTTGGCCTACGTCGAGATGCTCGACCGCGACCACGGCCGACTGGGTGATGCCTTTGCCCGGACCAACGTCTGCCCCCTCGGCTGCGGGGCGATCGCCGGAAGCACGCTCCCCGTCGATCGGGAGTTCACCGCACGCGACCTCGGTTTCGTCGACGCGCGCGGACGGCCACGCATCGCCATGAATTCCATGGACGCGGTCAGCGACCGCGATTTCGTCGCCGAATTCCTCGCGTCGGCCGCGCTCTGCGCCGTGCACCTCTCCCGCCTCGCCGAGGACCTCATCCTCTGGTGTTCCGCGGAGTTCGGGTTCGCCCGGCTCGCCGACGCCCATACGACGGGTTCCAGCCTCATGCCGCAGAAGAAGAACCCCGACGTGCCAGAGCTGGTGCGCGGCAAGTGCGGCCGCGTCACGGGCAACCTGGTGGCCCTCCTCGTCACCCTCAAGGGCCTGCCCATGACCTACAACCGCGACCTGCAGGAGGACAAACAGCGGCTTTTCGACACCGCGGACACGCTCCGCGACTCTCTCGACCTCATGGCCGACGTCGTGGCCGGCGCACAATTCAACGGCAAGGCCATGCGCCGCGCCGCGTCCGATCCATCCGCCCTCGCAACCGACATCGCCGACGATCTGGTCCGCCGCGGTGTTCCCTTCCGGGAGGCGCACCGGCTGGTGGGCACCGCCGTCCGAATCGCTCAAGATTCTGGACGGGACATCGGCGGGCTCGAGCGGGAGGAGTGGCTCGCCATCTCCCCCGCACTGGCCAGCGCCGCAGACCTCCTCCGCTCCGGCGCCCGCCGACGGCTCGATGCCCGCACGTCAGCCGGCTCTCCAAACCCCCGTCTGGTCCGCAAAGAGATCGCGCGCTGGCGACGCCTCCTCAGAGATGAACCGCCCACCGCGGGACACCCCAAAGACACCCGCGATGCCTAGGCGCCCTTTCACCGCGCTTATCGCGGGCCAGCCCTACCGTTTGCTGTTCCCAACGGGGACATTGCTCGCCATCCACGGGGCGCTCCTCTGGCCGCTGCACGCCTGGGGCTTCCTCCCAACGTACCCCGGCGTCGCGCACGCGCGGATCATGACCCAGGGTTTTCTCGCGTGCTTCGTGTTCGGGTTCCTCGGAACGGCCGCCCCCCGCCTAATCGGTGCGCCGGGGCTCACGCTCATCGAGGTGGCCTCCATCGCCGCACTGCTGGTCGCGGCCGCGGGCCTGCACACCACCGGTCATTCACTGTGGGGCGACCAGATCTTCCTCCTCGCACTGCTCTTCCTGATCGCCGCGTTCGGTCTTCGGATCATCATCCGCAGGGACGTGCCGCCCCCTTCCTTCGCGATCGCCGCGCTAGGGTTGCTGTCCGCACTGGTGGGCGATGCGCTCTTCATTTTTGGGCCGCTCGCCGACCTGCCACCGTGGCATGATGCGCTCGCGCGGCTTCTGGTATATCAGGGATTTCTCCTCCTGCCCGTGCTCGGGGTGGGGGCGTTCCTCTTGCCCCGTTTCTTTGATCTGCCCAACCGGCAGGACTTCCCAGAATCCATCGCGCCCCCAAAGGGCTGGACATTGGCCACCGCATGGTCGCTGGCGTGTGGAATGGCGGTGCTCCTGTCCTTCGTCTGGGAGGCCCTGGGCCACAAAAGGTCGGCCAACCTCGGCCGGGCGCTCGTGGTGGGCACTTTCCTCCTCTGGCAATTGCCACCATTCCGGGCCAAGGCAACGGGCACGATCTCCCGCTGCGTCGCCACGGCCCTCCTGTTCCTGACGTGTGCCTACCCCACCGCCGCCCTCGCGCCTCCCCCTGCGGTTGCCTGGGCGCATCTGCTCTTCATCGGCGGGTTCGGCATGCTCACCTTCGCGGTCGCGACCCGCGTCATTCTCGGCCACAGCGGCGCCGGACACCTGTTTCGCAAACCCATCCGTTCCCTCCTGGCCTTCGCCATCCTGGCCGTCCTCGCGCTGGCCACGCGAGTTTCCGCAGACTTTTTGCCCACCATCCGCCTCTCCCACCTCGCCTACGCGGCCATAGCTTGGATCGCGGGCGTCGTCACTTGGTCCGCCGCCGTACTTCCGCGGGTCGCCACACCAGACCCGGAGGATTAGGCCACCCCGAGGTTCGCTTTGACAAACGCTTGGAATCGCACACAGGATTAATCTATCGCGGTCACCACCCCAAAATCACCCCCATGCCTCAAAAAGCTTACGCGCGCGCCGGCGTCGATATCGACCTCGCCAATCGTCTGAAATCACGACTCGGAGCCAGGCTCCGGACGACCCACCGACCGGAGGTACTCGGTCGCGTCGGCGGATTCGGCGGCCTGTTCCGCGCCAGTTTTCCGGGCCATCGCGATCCCGTCCTCGTCGCCTCCATCGATGGCGTGGGCACCAAGCTCAAGGTCGCATTCCTTCTGGACAAGCACGACACCGTCGGGGCCGACCTCGTCAATCACTGCATCAACGACATCCTCACGCTCGGCGCCGAACCGCTGTTCTTCCTGGACTACATCGGAGCCGGAAAACTTGAGCCGCGCATCTTCGGGTCCCTCATCAAGGGCATGTCCAAGGCCTGCGCCCAAGCCGGTTGCGCGCTGCTGGGCGGCGAGACCGCGCAGATGCCGGGATTCTACCCACCGGGCGAGTACGACCTCGCGGGCTGCATCGTCGGACTGGTCGATCGCGCCCGAATCATCGATGGCTCCTCGATCCGGCCGGGCGACGCCATCATCGGCCTCCCCGCATCCGGCCTCCACACCAACGGCTATAGCCTGGCGCGCAAGATCCTGTTCGACGACATGGGCCTCGGCCCGCGCGATCGACTCCCCGGCCTGCGGTTGCCCATCGGCCAAGAACTCCTCCGCACGCACGTCTGCTACCTGCCGGCGATCCGCCGGCTCATGCGGCGAATCCCCGTCAAAGGGATGGCCCACATCACCGGTGGCGGGCTCGTGGATAATCTCCCCCGCATTTTGCCCGACGGCGCCCGCGCCATCATCGATACGAAGTCTTGGTCCGTGCCCTCGCTCTTCAAAACCCTGCGCGACCGGGGCGGTTTGGGCGACGCCGAGGCCTATCAGGTCTTCAACATGGGCATCGGTTACGTCGTCATCGTCGATGCCCGCCACGCCAAGCGCACCATGACCATTCTGCGCGGCCGACGGATCGGCTCCGTCGAGCGAGGCCCCACAGGCGTCGCCCTGGTCTGACCGAAAACTGGCGCGCCACTTGCCCGAATCAGCGACTATTGAGTACTTGGATCACCTCGCCGTGCAAACCGGGCGGCGCCGCCACGGCCGAGTTTCCGGCGAGCACATCGCTGCCGTCCCATGCCGTGATCAAGCCGCCCGCACCGCGCACCACCGGCACGAGCGGCAGCACGTCCCAGGGCATCATGACCGCATCCATCATCACGTCGGCAAGACCGGCCGCCAAAAGAAAGTACCCGTAGCAATCGCCCCAACCCCGGATCACCCCGGCCCGCCCCATCAGGCGACGTAATCCAGCGGACCCCTTGTGCTGCTCGATCAGGCGCTCGTCGGTGTACAGCACGGTCGCGTCCTCGATCCGCACCGTGCCCCGCACCCTGACCTCCCGGCCATCAAGCGTCGTCCTGAAACCGTCCCCGAGGCACAGGTGCCCCAAGGCGGGAAGATGGATTGCGCCCGCGATGGGCTTCCCGCCCTTGAGCAATCCTATCAGCGTGCCAAACAGCGGGCAGCCATGGACAAAGGAGATTGTCCCATCAATCGGATCCAGGATCCACTTGAACTCGGCCCCAGGATTATCCTCCCCATACTCCTCCCCAAGAATCCCGTGCGCCGGAAAACGCGCGCGGATCATTTCGCGCATGAGGCACTCGGCCTCTCGATCCGCCCGAGTGACGACCGATCGATCCGCCTTTCGCTCCACCGCCAGCCCCGGCCGCTCAAAATACTTCCCGATCAATTCCCCGCTCGCCTCGGCCAGTTCCTGCATGAATTTCAAAAATGACCCAACTGCTTCCTGTGCCACGGGACCGAGCTTATGCGTCGTGCCGGTGGACCTCAAGGCCCCATCGCCGCGACCGGCCCCCGCAGGTGGTCGTCCGCTGTCCTTGAGACGACGAACGCCTTCGCTGGCGCAATCGCCCAGATCCGCATACATTACCCCAGTGAAGCCCGGCCTCATGTGCGTCGCGATCGCCTTGGCCTCCGCGCTTGCCGCGGGCAGGGCCACCGCCGCACCGCGCGATCAGCCCGCCTACAAAGATGCGGACGCCTATGACAACGCCATGTCCGCCATGCGGCGTGGCAAGGACCCCAATAAACTCGCCACCCGCTCCGCAATCGACAGCCGCGTTCTCACTTTGGGCACAAATGGCCAGTGGAGGGTCGAGAAACCTGGCAGCGCGGGTTACTATCAGGATACCGCCACCGTGCTCCAGCGCGACAACGGCGGCGGCCTCCAGGTCACCCAGAAGGGCGAGGGCATCAAAGACCGCTCCGCCAACCGCTATGCGTCCGATATGCAGATCGTCCGAGAGCAACTCGCGAACGCACAGCGCTTCAAATACGCCATCACGGATAGCTGGGGCCGCCCCGAGGACATGGAAAAATACAAGAAGGGTGACTGCGCCGACAAGAGCTTCTGGCTCGCGGCAAAATTGACCGAGTACGGCTTCAATGACGTCCGCGTTGTCCTCGGTCACCGCGAGGGTGCCCCCGTCGGCCACGCCTGGGTCGAATTGCCCGTCAACGGCACCGCCTACATCCTCGAAACCACCACCGCCGACCCCCCTCAGAAAAGAGAGGTTGCCGGTTATCGCTACGACGCCGAACACCCCACCGTCGGCTTCTTCGACAGAGACGGATTCCACCCCGTGGCCAAGAAATCGCCGTAGCGCGGGGCACCGGCGCAAGGTTCATGCGCCGACATCCTGCCGGTGCTGGAGTGCCCGGCCGAGCGTCAGCACATCGGCCACATCCAGGGATCCCCCCACCGGCAATCCGAGGGCCGGCCTCGTGATGCGCGCGGGCGCGTCGCGCAATTGCTGCGCTATGTACAGGCTCGTGGTCTCGCCCTCGACATCGGTCCCCAGGGCAAGCACGACTTCGATGGGTTTCTCCTCCCGCACCCGGCGCAAAAGTGCCCCGATGGCCAGATCGCCGGGGCCAACGTTCTCTATGGGCGACAGCTTCCCGCCGAGGCAATGGTAAAGGCCGCGGAAAACACCGGCGCGCTCGATCGGGAGAACATCGTTGGCCGTCTCCACCACGCAGATGATCGTGGCGTCCCGTTTCGGGTCGCGGCATATCTCGCAGGGGGCATCCCCCTCGCTGAAAAAGCCGCACCGGCAACACGGTCGCACGTTCGCGCGCGCCGCGCGGATCGCATCGGCCAATTCCTCGGGCCAAGCCTCCCGCGCGCGCAGCACCGCGATCGCGATGCGCTGGGCGTTGCGCGCGCCAATGCCCGGCAGCCGACGCAGCCCGTCGGCCAGCCGACGCACGCTGGGCGGAAGATCGGCCATGAATTAGCTCCGCATAGCCCTCCAAAGGCATGAAATCAAGTCGCGGAACTTCGCCACGGCGCCCGACCCCCGGCCCTGCAGCCCCCGGGCGTCAGATTCGGAACTGATGCCCTGTTCGATGCTCCTGCGAGTTTTCCCCCAGTGCCGAAAATCAGGGCGGCACCCCAACTGCCTCGACCTTGCCAAAGAGGGATCCGCCGGAAGCCAGCAGGCCGGTGTCCTGACAAGTGACCCGCTCCATGTGATTCCCGAGGGATACCGCCCCGATCTCCTCAACGTAGGTGCTCCCCGCATACCAAGTCTTCAAATCGGCAGACACCTTCGGCGCATACCTGACACCCGGGTCGTCGGTCCTCCGGTTGTAGGAGAAACGGAGCCGCGTCCCCCCGCCCCCGATCTCCGCCATCGCGGAAAGCGTTGCCACAGCGGCATCCCCAACGCGCGGATCGCCACCGAATACGTACTCGCGCCAGTTGCCGATGGTGTCATGGTCCGGGTCCGCATCGTCTCCCCAGACCGTCGCCTCCTTGCCCGGATCCCCGAGATCTGCCGACGAAAAATGATCGAGCCGCCACTGCCGCAATGGGGTCAGGATGAAACCCGGAGCCACCCCCAGCGTGTAGTCGTCCGAACCCAAAACCGCCATTCCCTCCAATTGGCCCTCCTCGGTGAGCTGAAGCGTGCCGGTGATGATCACATCGGTGAACCCATCCGGATCAATGATCCCGATGAACTGATGACCCACGCCTGGGTTATCGCCCGGGTACATGGCACCGTATCCCTGCAACACGTAGCCCGGACTATCCGCGGTGTTTCGGCCGGGAAAGAGGAATCCGATGTCCTGCAGATCCGGATTGCTGTCCACCCAGAGGCCAACCCCATAGATGGGTTCCGGCACCCTGATGCGGATCGTCGATGCCAGGTACGTATCAAAAATGCCCCACCCCTCGCCACGGGCCCAATTCGGGTTGGTGGTGATGTACGACGGCCCGCCCGAGGGCCACAGGTCATGTCTGGCCGATGACCAAGTTACCCGCTGGGTGGTGTTCGATAGCGCCACGCTCTGGTTCGGATAGATCGAACGCAGGCCATCCCAGTCGCTGCCCTCGAACCCCTCCACCAGCGTCGAGTGGCCGAGCTGTGCCAAACGGGCCAGATAATCAGCCTCCACCTTGTACCGCTCGACTGCCGCAAGGAGTCCCACAGGACATAGCACCCAAGTCAGTGCTAACACCATAGCACCACAAAAACCCCGGCGCCCTCTGCCATCTTCATCCATCTCAACTCCTCCACACCGACCCCTGCCCTCGTTCGGGTCGGCACAGCCCACCCGAAGGCGCCACGTCGAATCCATCCCAATTAACCCAGAAATCGAAACCGTCAAAATGGGTCAGAGACCCGCGTCTCCAGCATCCCTCGACCGACGCCTGATCCAAAAGGTGCTGGTGCCGAATGCGTCAGCGTCTGGGAATGAGCCAACTGCCGCCCGGCTCGAGAATAGCCAGAGACAGTGTCCGAGCCGATAATGGCTCGGTCCGCCTGGCAGCTATTGCCAGGTGGATCACGGGCAAGGTGGCGTCGTCGGAGCGCTTTGAAAGGCGGCCCAGAACCCGCGCATCCCGAGCCGCACGCGCCGTGGCGTCGAGCCGAGGATCACCGCAGGCTATAGACCGAGCCCGGGGATGCCCCCGAGCTTCGAGGTGACAGAACCCAGCCGCTGCTGGGAGAACTCCCTGCCGGCCGCGATCGCCGCGTTGGCCGCGGTCAGCACCAAGTCCTCGAGCATCGATGCGTCGCCGTCTTTGAGCGCCTCGGGGGAGATCTTCACCGAGAGCAGTTGGCCCTCGCCGCTGGCGCGGACGACCACCGCGCCGCCCCCGCTGGACCCCTCAAATTGCTTGTCAGCTATCTCCTCTTGGGCGCGCTGCATCTCGGCCTGCATCTGCTGCGCCTGCTTGAGCATCTTCGCAAAGTTCATGGTGTTTTCCTCCTGCCTCGGATCTCCTTCAATTTCGCACCAAACCGTTCGCGTGCCGCCTGGATCTCCGGATCGTTCTTGAATTCCTCTTCGCTCATCTGGAGCGGCTGTGGCCCGGCCGGGGCCTCCTCTCGCGATGGGCGCGCCGTCCTCGCCTCGTCCACAATAGGTGCCTGGGACCGTACCTCGATCCACTCGATCTTGAGCCCGGCCCCCCCCAGCTCCCGGAGCTTTTGCTCCACGGCCTTGTCCTGCTTCCCGCCGCGCAGGATGGCGAGCGCCCCCCCCTCCGCATGAATGCGAATGGAACCGCTACCAAACTCCGGCTTGAGTTTGCCTCCCCAGACCTTTGCCTCCTTGACCGCCTCGGACCAGGCGGATTCCAATCCGGCGACACCCGGTTTCGGCCCCGATGCCGCACCCCCGTCGCCGGCCTGGGCTCGCGGCTTTGGCGCGGGCGCCGTCGCCGATGCGGTCGCGGGCACCGCCGAATGGCCCTCCGGATCGAGCAACGCGATCACGTCCCCAAGCTCGACATCGCGCGGCACCTCGCACGCCGAGGCCAACGCCACCTCAAGCTGGATCTTCGGCGAGAGCGCCGCGCGGACTCGCGGCTCCGCCTCCGAGAGCATCTCCACCATCCGCAATAACTTCGGCGGGCCCAGCAGGGCCTTCTGATCCTCGAATGCCTCCCGCTGCTCGGGCGCGAGCTCGCGATCAAGCACGGCTGGCGCCTTCTGGTAGATCAGCAGCGAGCGCAGGTGCGAAAGGCAGTCGCCCAGGACGCGACCCAGATCCTTGCCCTGCGCCTCCAGGTCGGCGACCAGCCGCAGCGCCTCCGCCGTATCGCCCCGCAACATGCAGCCCGCGATCAATCCGATGACCCGCTGCGGGGGCAACCCGAAGACCTGCAGCACGTCCTCCTCCGTGATCCGCTTGCCACAGAAGGCGATGAGCTGATCGAGGGACGATTGCGCGTCCCGCATCCCGCCGTCCGCGAACCGCGCCAGGGCCTCCAGCGCCCCCCTCTCCACCGCGATGCCCTCCTTCTCCGCAATGAACTCGAGCTGCCGCACGATCAGCTCGTTGGGAATCCGCCTCAGATCGAAACGCTGGCACCGCGACAGGATGGTCGGAAGGACTTTTTGGACCTCCGTCGTCGCAAAGATGAATTTGACGTGATCGGGCGGCTCTTCGAGCGTCTTCAGCAGCGCGTTGAACGCCGCCGTCGAAAGCATGTGGACCTCGTCGATGATGTAGATCTTGAAACGGCACCGCTGCGGCATGTAGCGCACGTCGTCGCGCAGTTCCCGGACCTGCTCCACCCCATTGTTGCTGGCCCCGTCGATCTCCCGGACATCAAGACATCGGCCCTCCGCTATCTCGACGCAGACCGGATCGCCCGGGTCATAGTCTGCCTTTGGCCCCCCCGGGCCGTTGAGCGCCATGGCCATGATCCGCGCCGTCGATGTCTTGCCGATGCCACGCGGCCCCACGAAGAGATACGCGTGCGCGATCCGATTCTGCGCTATGGCGTTGCGCAGCGTCCGCACGACGTGGTCCTGGCCCACGAGTTCCGCGAAGGTCCGTGGCCGGTACTTGCGCGCCAGCACCTGATAGTGCACGGGCCCGCCCGCCGCCTCCACGCCCGTCGCTTCCAAAAGATCCATGCGCCCAGACCCTACCGAAACGGACTGCAAACTCCAGCGGAGATCACGCGGTTTCTCGCTTTACGCACCCCCCCGAATCTGCGAATGAGATTTCTTTATGACCGAATTGCCGAAGTCGTACGAGCCGGGCGCCGTCGAGGATCGATGGTACCCCCGCTGGCTGGACGAAGGTCACTTCACCGCCGACCCCGCCTCCAAGAAACCCCCCTATTCGATCGTCATCCCACCGCCCAACGTGACCGGCGTCCTGACCATGGGCCACGTGCTCAACAATGCCATCCAGGACATCCTCGCGCGCAAGGCCCGCATGGGCGGCGCCGAGGTCCTCTGGTTGCCCGGCACCGACCACGCCGGCATCGCCACCCAGACCGTTGTCGAGCGCCAACTCCGCAAAGAGGAGAAGAAGACCCGCCACGACCTCGGCCGCGAGGAATTCCTCAAGCGCGTGTGGGCGTGGAAGGACAAGCATGGCGGCATCATCATCCAGCAGCTCAAGAAGCTGGGTTGCTCCTGCGACTGGTCCCGCGAGCGCTTCACGATGGACGGGGCGTACTCGCGCCGCGTGCTCGAGGTGTTCGTGGATCTCCACGCCAAGGGCCTCATCTACCGGGGCAAACGCATGGTCAACTGGTGCCCCGTCTCCCTCACCGCGCTGAGCGACGAGGAGGTCATATCCAAGCCCCAGAAGGGCTACCTGTATTATTTCAAAGTGGAGGTGGTCGAATCCCCCGGCACGTTCCTTGAAATCGCCACCACGCGCCCCGAAACGATCATGGGCGACACCGCCGTCGCGGTGAACCCCAAGGACCCAAGGTACCGCAAGTACATCGGCAAACACATCCGCCGCCCGCTCCCCGCCGAAAAGCAGGTCCCCCTCCCCATCATCGGGGATGAGGCCGTCGATTTCGAATTCGGCACCGGCGTGCTCAAGGTGACCCCCGCCCACGACCAGGCCGACTATGAGATCGGCCTCCGACACGGCCTGCCGGCCATCGACATCATGAACCCGGACGGGACCATGAACGAACTCGCCGGCGAGGGGTTCCAGGGACTCGACCGTTTCGAGGCGCGGGTCGAGGCCGTCGACACGCTCAAGGAACTCGGCCTGTTGATCAAGGAGGAGCCCTACGAGAATAACGTCGGCTTCAGCGAGCGCGCCGATGTCCCGATCGAGCCGCGCCTCAGCGAACAGTGGTTCCTGAAATACCCCAAGACGGCCGAGGCCCGCGCCGCGGTGCGCGACCACCTCATCCGGTTCTTCCCGGACCGCTGGGAGAAGGTCTACGACCACTGGCTCGAGAATATCCGCGACTGGTGCATCTCGCGGCAGCTCTGGTGGGGGCACCGCATCCCCGTCTGGTACAAGGATCCCGCCGACCCCGCCAAGGGAATGAAGGTCCAGGTCGAATCGCCCGGCCCCGGCTGGGTGCAGGACCCCGACGTCCTGGACACGTGGTTCTCCTCATGGCTCTGGCCCTTCGCCACGATGGACGATGCCACGCTCGCGCGCTTCTACCCCACGTCGGCCCTCGTCACCGGCCCCGACATCATCTTCTTCTGGGTGGCGCGCATGATCATGGCCGGCCTCGAATACCGCGGCGGGGTCCCATTCCACCACGTCTATTTCACCGGCATCATCCGCGACAAGCTTGGCCGCAAGATGTCCAAATCGCTGGGCAACTCCCCCGACCCGCTGGAGCTGATCGCCAAGTACGGGGCCGACGGCCTGCGCTTTGGCCTCATGCGCATCGCCCCGCAGGGCCAGGACATCCGCTTCGACGAGCAACAGATCGTCGAGGGCCGCAATTTCTGCAACAAGCTCTGGAACGCATGCAGGTTCCGACAGATGCAGGGCCCGATAGACCCCGCCGCAGATCCCTCGAAACACGAGCTCTCACCATTCGCCCGCGACATGCTGGCAAAACTCGCCTCCACCATTGCCGCGGTGAACACCGGCTACGGGCAATACCGCTTCAACGATATCGCGCAGACGCTCTACGACTTCGTTTGGGGCGATTTCTGCGATCGGTTCGTCGAGGCCGCCAAGGCAGATTTGTCCGGCCCCGATGCCCGGCGACGCGCCGGTACCCTCGCGACGATCGACCACGTTCTCTCCAGGGTGCTGCGCCTCCTCCACCCGATCGCGCCATTCATCACGGAGGAACTCTGGAACTCCCTCGGATTCGGGCATGGCACGATCCAGTTCGCCGATTGGCCCCGCCCGGAAGAACACTGGGCGGATGCCACCGCCTCCGCGCGCGCTACGGCCACCTACGACTCCGCCGCGCGCGCCCGCAACCTGCGCGCCGAATTCAACATCCCCTCGCCCAAGAAACTCCGCTGGCTGTTCCGGCCGGGTGCCGACTGGGTCTCGGGAGAGGTCAACGTGCTCCGCGCCCTGCTGAACGCTTCGTCGATCGAGATCATCGGCCCACGGGCCCGCGCCCCAAAAGGCACGCCCGCCTGCCTCACCGACATCGGGGAGTTCCTCTTGCCGCTCGAAGGGGTGATCGACATCCCGGTCGAGAAAGCCCGCCTCACAAAGGAACTCTCCAAGGCCAAAGCCGACCTCGACAAGATTCGCGCGAAGCTATCCAACCCCGCCTTCGTCGAGAAGGTTCCCCCGGAGGTCCTCGAAGAACACCGCGCCCGAGAGCGGCGCGCCATCGAGGCCGCCCGCCACATAGAGGAGCGCATCGCGAGCCTGCGATAGGCACTCCCGCTCAGATCTCTGGCAGGACCGTCTTTTCGGTCGCATGCTTCTCGGAGCCAAACACCAGAACGGGGGTGGTCGGCCGGTCGATATCGCACTCCTCATACGCCAGCCTGAACCGACACTTGCCCAGCCGCACCTCGGCCCCCGACCGCAGGACCGCTTCGGTCACCGGCCCACCATCGACCATCGTGCCATTGCTCGACCCGAGATCCAGTACCCGCAACGTGTCCCCCGTCACGACGAACATGCAATGGCTGCGCGATATGCTCGGGTGAAGAATCGTTATGTCATTGCCTCGGCCACGGCCCACCCTCACCTCTGACTTGTCCAACGCGAAACGCAGCCCCTGGCGCACGGTGTTCACCAGCTCCAGGCACCAGTGGCGGTTCCGGGAACCCCGCGGCAACTCGCTCGTCCCAATTGACTCCAACTCCTTGCGCAGGTGCCGGACGCCCTCCCCCCCCTCATCGACCACCACCGCCATCCGCATCAAGACTTCTGGCACCGCCGCCCGGAACGGCCGCGCGGGCGGCTTGGCTTCCTCATCCCACTCGACCGTAACCGGTTCCCACACCGACATGACCGCCACCGTGTGCAGCCCGGATGTCATGTCCGGCACCGACGCATACACGATCTCGCCATCCTCCAAGAAAATCTCCCCGGTACGCCCGTCGCCACCGCATACCTTCAGGCATCCGGTGCCACCTTTGTTGCCCACTATCTGCAGGTAATCGAGGAGGGTGATCAGGGGCATATTAAGTTTCTCGACAACAGGTTTCGCCACAGATCTCTCGGTTACATTAAATCAAACACAAGCCCGCAATTACGTCAACGCACCGTGTCCATGTTCCAATTCCCGAATTGCCACGAAAGGCCCACTTCGTAAAGTCTTGGCATGTCAATCACCGCCCGCTTCCGGGCTGCCGCGGCGCTCGGTTTTCTCGCGGCCACCGCCTTCGACGCCGCCGGTGACGACTGGCCGCAATGGCGAGGTCCCAACCGCGACGGCATCTCTAAAGAGAAGGGATGGTCCGCGGAATGGCCCGGCAACGGCCCCAAGCGGCTCTGGGAAGCCAATTTGGGAGAGGGCTGCTCCTCGATATCTGTGGCTGAGGGACGCGCCTATACAATGGGCTTCAAGGCGGACGCCGACCACGTCTATTGCCTCGATGCCGCGACTGGCAAAGTCATCTGGGAAGCTGCCTATCCCGCCACCCTCGACCCGAAGATGTTCGAGGGGGGGCCCACCTCGACGCCAGTCGTGAGTGATGGACTGGTCTACACCGTGAGCCGGGCCGGCGACCTCCATTGCTTCGACGCCGCCACCGGAAAGAAAATCTGGGCGACCAGTTGGCGCAAGGAATTCATGGCCAAACCGCCCGACTGGGGCTATGCGGGCTCGCCCCTGATCCTCAAAGACTGGCTCATCGCCGAGCCAGGGGCCCACGGCGCATCCATCGTCGCCTACGACCGCAAGACGGGCAGGCTCGCCTGGAAGTCAGGCGACTTCGCCGCCGCATACAGTTCCCCGATCACGCTCGAAAGGGCCGGGCGAACGTGCCTCGCGACTTTCAACCAGCATGGGCTTTGCCTCTGGGAGGCGGCCGACGGACGCCCGATCTGGGACATGCGCTGGAAAACGAGTTACGATGTCAACGCCGCGACCCCGATCCACGACGCCGGGCGGATCTTCATCTCATCGGGCTACGGGTCCGGTTGCGCGCTGGTCGACGTCGCCAAGGATCCCCCGTCCGTGGCATGGCAGAACAAAGACATGCGCAACAAGCACAACGTGTGCGTGCTCTGGGAAGGCCACCTCTTTGGGTTCGACGAAACCGACCTGGTCTGCATGGAATTTGCAACGGGAATTCCCAGGTGGAAGGAACGCGGGCTCGGCCGCGGCGCGCTCATGTTGGCCGATGGGCAGCTCATCATCCAGGCCGAGCGCGGCGAACTGGTCATCGCCCGAGCCTCCCCACAGAGATTCGAGCGCATCGCCTCCGCGCGCGCCGTCGGCGAGCGGGCGTGGGTCATGCCCGTCCTGGCCAACGGCAGGATCTACTGCCGCTCAAACAGGGGCAGCGTGGCCTGCCTCGATGTCGCAGGGCCATAGGGGCCCACCGACCACCCGATGGGGAAAGGCACCCGATGAGCCGGTACTTCGCCGAATTTGCTGGCCGCCTCTTCTTCTGGCTTTGCGGGATCTCGGTCGCCATCGGCCTGGTCTCTCTCGCCGCCTTCCAGCTCGGTGGGTTGCCCGCCAGAACCAAGCAACCGCCCGCAGACTTGGTCCGCGAGGCCCTGACCCTCGCAAAGAACGGCCAACATGCTGACGCCCTTGCCGTCTTCAACAGGTCGCTCGGAAACAAACCTAGCGATCCCGCCACCCTCGTGGCCAGGGGCATGAGTCTCCTTGCGCTGGACCGACCCGCCGAAGCAGAGGCGGACTTTGCCAAAGCCGCCGAATTTGCGCCGACCTCCGCCAATGCCTTCGCCCAGATGGGCCGGGCGCGGGCCATGCGCGGCGACCATGCCGGTGCACTCGCAGCCTTCGACAAGTCCCTCGCCATCGACCCAGACGCCGCAGACGTCTGCTACTGGAGGGCCGGTGCCCTTCTCCGACTGGGCCGGGAAGACCAGGCCGTGGCGGCCTATACCGCGGCCATCGACCGCAACCCGCTCCTGACCGCCGCAATCGAGGGCCGCGGCCAAGCCCGCCTGCAATTGCATCAGTACGCCGAGGCCCTTGCCGACTTTCGCCTGGCGCACCAGATGGCCCCCGCATCCGCCACCGCTCTCTCGGGCGCCGGCCTGGCACTCATGGGCCTCGGCCGCATGCCCGAGGCCGAATCCTCTTTCACCGAGGCCATCAACCTCGAACCCAACCCCGCGCGCATGCACCACAACCGCGCCCTGGTACGATTCGCCATGGGACAAACCAGCGCCGCACTCCAAGACCTTGACACGGCTGCCCGGCGCGATCCCACACTCAGCAAAGTCCGCGTCCTGCGGGGAATCATCCTCGCCAAAGAGGGCAAACATCAGGACGCCATCGCGGCCTTCGACGAGGCCATCCGCCTCGAACCAGGAGATCCAGAGGCACTCCGCGGCCGCGCCAATTCGCACCGCGCGCTCGGCCATGAGGACCTGGCCCGCCAGGACGAGAAGATCGCCGCTGACTCTCGCCCCGCCTTGCCAGAAGATACAGCCAAGAAAGGCACCGGGCGTTGACACTCGGTACCGAGGGCGGTATCGTGCCCTAAACCGAAGGACCAAGGATTTGTCCAGCGCCGACGCATTACCATCCCCCGCAGCGCCGGCCCCGGATCGGACGAAATCGCCCGATCCCCCGCAGGAACCGGACGAAAGTCTTGTCGCCAAAGTCCAATCGGGCGACACCAGCGCCTTTGATCAGCTGATCGAACGCTACAAAGGCCGACTCTATGCCACCATCTACCACATGACCTCCAACCACGAGGATGCCGCAGACCTCCTCCAAGAAACCCTCATCCGCGCCTTCCGCGCCATGCCCCGGTTCCGACGCGACGCCCGATTCTCCACCTGGGCCCATAGAATCGCCATCAACGTCACCATCAACCACTTGCGCCAGAATAAAAGACGCGCGACCCTCAGCCTCGACCAAATGGAAATCGATCCAAATGAACTCGATTCCATCAGGGAACTCCTTTCGGAACAGTCACTTAGACCCGGCGAGGACCCGGAACACCGACTCGCCAACCTCCAAAAAATTTTGAACGAATCCATCCAAACGCTGTCAGAAAACCATAGAGCGGTAGTCGTGATGCACAGTGTGCAGGGGCTGACGCACGCGCAAATTGCGGAGGTGCTGGGCGTCCCTGAGGGCACGGTAAAGACACGGTTGTTTCACGCCCATCGTCTACTGAGGAAAAAGTTGGCTCGGCACCTCAAGGAGCTGTGAACTCCAAGGGTCCACAAACAGGAAGGCTGGAAGATGGAGAACGATGAGAGATTGCTGCGACTGTTGGCGCTCAAGCGATGCGAGAAACCCCTCCCCGGTAGCCTAGATAATGTGGTGACCGAATTCCATCGGAGGCTGCGGCACGAGGAAATTCGCCGTGCCCAGTCTTCACCAGCGGTGCTCTGGTCGCGACTGATGGACGCCCTCCTCGTAGAACCCCTTTCCCTCCTGCGCCACGTGGCGACCGGCGCCGCGGTGGCGGCCGGCGTGATGATCGGCCTTGGCACCCTGACCCTCCAGAAACCCGCCGGGGCGATCCCAGCCGTTGCCCAGAGCAGCCTCCGGATCGATCTCGAACCCTCCGATGATGCGGCCGTCCGCGCCTTGGTGCCCGCACGCGCCGACGCCCTCTCCCTCGAGGCCATGGCCGATCCCGACCTCGGTCGCCAACTCGCGCGCCCGCTCGTGCCCGAGCCGCACGCCATGCCCGTCTCGTTCGACGAGGCCAACATAGTCTTCTAGGCGGCAGAAACCCGTGACTACCCCGCCCGTGCCGCACGCAAGGACAGACGCGCGGCGGCCGAAGGGCTGGATGGCCCCGGGCGCCGTCGTTTTTGGCCTGGCGCTCTGTTCCGCCGCGGCGACGGATTCGGTCGCCCCCACCGGCACGCCTGGAGCGATCGGGCGCGAAGTCCAACAGGTCCACAAAGCCAACCGCGATGGGCTGGCGCGCGTTCGCGTCCAAACCCCCATCGGGATCCTCTCGGGCACCGGATTTTTCATCGACGCCGATGGACTCCTCCTGACCAGCTCCAGCCTGATCGCGAACAAAGATCAGATCTGGATCGAATACGGGGCCGTCAAAGCAAAAGCCGAGATCGTGGGCATCGACCGCCGCAGTTCAGTCGCCCTTCTGAAAAGCGTTGCCCATGGCATGCCCCTGAAATTCGCCACGGAAGGGCCGAAGATCGGCGAAGCCGCCATCGCGCTCGGCTTTCAGTACGACAAGGAGGCCGCCCCCGCGCTCGGGCTCATCAGCGGTGTCGACGCCACATCTCCGGAGGGTCGCTTCTTCTGCGCAGCCCACATCCGCGCCGACATCACCCTCGCGCCTGGAATGATGGGGGGACCCCTCCTCGACACGGATGGCGAGGTCATGGGCCTCGTGACAGGCACTCTCGGCGACGGATCCCGCTGCTATGCGCTCCCGGCCGCACCGCTCGCAAGGGTCGTAGACGATCTCCGCCAACACGGTCGCCCGCGGCTCGGATGGGTCGGAATATCGATCCGCCAAGACACGAATACCACGGCGGGGGCTTCCTGCGTCGTCGTGCGCGAAGTCTTCACCAACGCCCCTGCCTATGCCGCGGGCGTCCGCGCCGGCGATCGCATCCTCAAGATCGGCCCAAGGGACGTCCGCCATCCCGGAGATATTATCGATGCGTCGTTCCTCGCGCGGATTGGCGAGACCATGCCCCTCGTGCTCCAGCGCGGCAACGAGCGGTTGACGTTCGGCATCCCGGTCGAGGAACGGCCACCGCCGCCGCCCGGCCCCGTGGGCACAGGCTTCGCCGAGGCAGAAACTGTGCCGCCGTTCCCGGGCCCCGATAGCGGCATCCACGTCAATCCCACCCACTGAGTCCCGGGCCGGATCCCGCCCCAAAGTATTTTGTGGCGCCCGCCCACCTCGGCTGTTAATCGGTTGACCCATGGTCGCAGAACACAGCGGCGGTCTAGTTGCCCGCCACGTCCGGTCCATACCAAGGTCCGGCATACGAGACTTTTTCGAGATCGTTCAGTCGATGCACGATGTCATCTCTCTGGGCATCGGCGAGCCAGACTTCGTGACACCCTGGCGGATACGTGAGGCGGCCATCTACGCCCTGGAGCAGGGGCGCACCGGCTACACGTCCAACCTCGGGCTGCCGCGCCTGCGGCGATCGATCGCCAGCTACGTGGGACGATGGTTCGGGGTCGATTACAGCCCAGAGACCGAGATCCTGGTCACCGTCGGGGTTTCCGAGGCACTCGATATTGCCCTCCGCGCGGTCATAAACCCCGGCGACGAGATCCTCTTCCACGAGCCCTGCTACGTCTCCTATGCGCCGGGCATCACACTGTCGCATGGCGTACCCGTTCCGATCCCAACAACCGCTCGCGACGGTTTCGCGCTGCGCGCCGAAGCCATCGCCGCACGCATCACCCCCGCGTCCAGGGCCCTGGTCCTAAACTTTCCCACAAATCCCACCGGCGCGGTCCTGGATCGGACCGAGATCGAAAAGATTGCGGCCCTCTGCGTCAAACACGACCTGGTCGTCATCAGCGACGAGGTCTATGCCGAACTCACATTCCCGGGCCACGAGCACGTCTCGATCGCCTCCCTCCCCGGCATGAGGGAACGCACGATCTTCCTCCACGGATGCTCCAAGGCGTTCGCGATGACCGGCTTCCGGCTGGGTTTCGCATGCGCCCCTGCCGAACTCACCGAAGCCATGATGCGCGTCCACCAGTACGCGATGCTTTGCGCCTCGATCATCGCGCAGGAGGCCGCCATCGAAGCGCTCGACAGCTGTCGCGAGGAAATGCTCAGGATGCGGGAAAAATACATGGAACGCAGAAATTTCGTGGTCGCCGCCTTCCGAAATATGGGACTGCCCTGCATCGAGCCCAAGGGGACCTTCTACGCTTTCCCCGAAATCTCCACCACGGGGCTGTCCTCCCGCGATTTCGCCATCCGTCTCCTTGAGGAGGAGCGCGTCGCCATGGTCCCAGGCGATGCCTTCGGCCCAGGGGGGGCAGGCTATGTCCGATGCAGTTGCTCGACGGCCATGGAACTCATCGAGGTCGCCATGGAACGCATCGCGCGATTCGTCGACAGGCTCCGGGTTTCCACGCCGGGGGCCCACCGCCCCTCGTGAGGGCCGCGCCCCTTCCCGTCGTCACCCCAGATCGCCGGGCCGCGGATGCCGCCCGCCGCGCGGCCACACGCAGACCGCGTAGACAATGTGGAACAGGCCAAAGGTGCAGGCCATCGCATACGCCCCATCCACCGGTCCGGCGCCAAACCGCTCAAGCCCCAGATAGAACACGGGCGCCGTCATCAGCCCCGCCAACAGAAAACTCCATCCCAGCACCACCATCGATCCCGGCGCGTATTCATCCATCGACAGGAGCGCCAGGCCGTAAAAGACCATCCAATAGAACACCACGGGCGCGATCTGGTAGATCATCAGCCAGTGCCAGAATGTGATGCTCGCCCCCGCCAATACGCACGGAAGCACTTGCGCCAGCGCAAACCACATCCGCGCGGAGGGCAGCGGTTCGCCCTGCACCCGCGACTCCCGCCACAGCAGGCCGCCGGCAGCCAACAGGATGATCGCCAGCACGCCGACCCACGTCAGGACAAACATCGTCGGTGTCAGCCCCGGATAGCGCTTGTAATACCAGACCATGCCCAGCGCCACCACCACCGTCAGCCCACCCGCGATGAGCGCCGCGGGCGCCGAGATCGCACGGTATACGGCCGCGCGTTCCATGAGGGACCGCATGGCCACCAGGTGAGCCTCCGACCGATCTGGGATACCCATATGGTTACTTTCAGACAACTTGGCCCGCCAGCGCAAGCCCGCTTTCGTTACGCCATGAGAACCCTCTCCATCAATCGCCGCGTGGGAGTGTTCAGCGGCAAGGCCGAGAGCGCCTCCCGCCCGTCGATCCACACGTGCCGAGATGCCTCATCATTCAGGGCAACCTCGCCCGCCACAGCTGTGGCCGTATAATTCATCAGGAGAAAATGCTCCGGCCGAAAAAACTCCGGACAGTCGATGCAGTCCTGTGTCTCAACGTATCGGACATCCACCAAATCCAGACCCGTCTCTTCCTTGACCTCGCGGCGGAGCGCCTCCTCCGCGCGCTCGCCGCGCCTGATCTTCCCGCCGGGGATGCCCCAGAGATCGGACCACTTGTGCGTCTGGACCAGGAGGACTCTCCCCCCCTCCCCAAAAATCAGCGCCCCGACAGTGGCGACTGGCCGATCCTCGCGGGACGCCTCCCGGGAATGCCTCTGCAAGAATCCCAGCAGGCCGAAGAGATCCCGGAACAGGTGATCGGGCTGGCTCTGCTTCAATTTCTCCAGCGAATCGTAGCCCGTCAGCACCGCGGCCGCCACGACCCCCGCAGATTTGGCGGAATCCACATCGTGCCGCATGTCTCCAACAAATAGGGTCTCCGATGGCAGCGCACCCTGCTCCATGAGGAGGTCGCCAATGACCACCCGCTTGTCCAGCGCGCCCGTGTAGGCCTTTCGGAAATATCGGGCCACGTCCAACCGCGTGGCCTGGATCTCCCAGTGCCGCGCGGCAATGGTGCTCAGCAAGAAGACGCCCATCCCCTCCCCCCTCGCGTACTCAAGCACCTCGCGCGCCCCGGGGAGCAGCGGTATCCCCTCCTGAAACCGGTGGAACACCTCATGATAGTGCCGGTCCAGTTCCTCCATCGTGGCCAAGGGGAGCCATTGCCTGTAAAAGTCCGTGAACGGCAGATAGAACCTCTCGCGGAATTGACCCTCGGTCCACGGCTCCTCGCCAAATGCCTCGAAGACCGCATTGGTCGCCGCGAATACCGGCGGGAAATCGTCCACGAGCGTCCCGGACCAGTCAAAGATCAGATTCCGAATGGCCACCCCCCTCCCATAGCATCCGCGCCGGCGCCCGCAACATCGGCCAGGCCACCCCTCTTTTGGCTGCAACGAATGGAAATATTTGCGCTTGACCGCCCACCGCAGCGGAGGGACTTTATATGTTTAGCTGGAGGCCTATGGCAGCGGCGAAACGGAAGCGGAAAAACCGGTTCAAGGGAATCGCCCGTGTCGAC
This sequence comes from Verrucomicrobiota bacterium, assembly GCA_029560585.1. Taxonomy (GTDB): domain Bacteria; phylum Verrucomicrobiota; class Verrucomicrobiia; order JADLBR01; family JADLBR01; genus JADLBR01. Next base: position 201,619 of record JAKQKQ010000201.1, read on the forward strand.
CAGATCGAAAAGAGGCAGCACGGTTTTCTCGTCCGCCTGCAGCGCCGCGGCGAGCGCCACAGCGCATTCTTTTCCGACAGGGAGCACGGCGGACGACTCCAGGCCCTCTCCGCCGCCCGGCGGCACTACAACCTCCTGTGCCGAAAGCATCCCGCCTCCACCCGCAGAGATTTCGCCGAGCGCATGACCGCGCGCAACACCTCGGGCCGCGTCGGCGTCTCATTGACCCGATCCGTCGCGGCCAATTCCAAAACCTACGAATCGTTCTCGTCCTCGTGCTCGCTGGAAAAGGGCTGCCGCATCACCAAGAAATTCTCGATCAGCAGATACGGCAGAAAGAAGGCTTACGAGATGGCGTGCCGCTGGCGCGAGGCCATGGTCCGCAAAATGGCCCGTTAGGAACCGGCGCCGGACCGGGGGATCGGGGCCGCCGGATCCACCGGCCGCTCCTTCACGACAGACATCCCCGGTCTGTGCCTGACCTTTCCCAATAAATGGCTTTCAGGGCGCGGATTTCTGCTCGGCTTGGCGCAAAACCCGGCTAACCTCCCCACTCGAAACATGGAGACACGACGCGCCTATCCTTTTCCCGAGATCGAGGCCCGGTGGCAGCGCCACTGGCTTGAGAACAAGACATTCCGGGCCGCGGATCCCGGCACGCCGGGCAGCGAAAGGCCGAAGTACTACATCCTCGACATGTTCCCCTACCCGTCGGGAGCCGGCCTCCACGTGGGCCACCCGGAGGGTTACACGGCGACCGACATCATCGCCCGCTACAAGCGAATGCGCGGTTTCAACGTCCTCCACCCCATGGGGTGGGATGCCTTCGGTCTGCCAACCGAGCGGTACGCCATCCAGACCGGCATGCACCCGAGGGATGCCACGCGCCGCAATATTGACACTTTCCGTCGCCAGATTCGCTCCCTGGGATTCTCCTACGACTGGGACCGCGAATTCTCAACGACCGACCCGGATTACGTCCGCTGGACCCAGTGGATCTTCCTCCAACTGTACAAACAGGGGCTCGCCTATGTGGCCGACGCCCCCGTCTGGTTCTGCCCGGCTCTCGGCACGGGCCTCGCGAACGAGGAGGTCATCAACACGCCCGAAGGACCCCGCTCCGAACGCGGCAACCACCCCGTGGAGCGCCGCACGCTTCGCCAGTGGATGCTCCGCATCACGGCATACGCCGAGCGCCTCCTGCGCGACCTCGATCTCGTGGACTGGCCGGAGAACATCAAGGAGATGCAGCGCAACTGGATCGGCCGCAGCCAGGGCGCCGAGGTCGATTTCCGCACCGCGAGCGGCGGCACCCTGACGGTCTTCACAACCCGCCCAGACACGCTCTTCGGCGCCACCTACATGGTCCTCGCCCCAGAGCATCCCCTGGTCGCCAGCCTCACCTCCGAGGCACAGCGCAAGACCGTCGAGGCATATGTCGCTTCCTCTGCCCGAAAAACCGACCTTGAGCGCACCGATCTGGCCCGGGACAAGACGGGTGTCTTCACGGGCTCCTACGCGCTCAACCCCGTCTTCGATGCCGATGATCCCCGGGCGCGCATTCCCATCTGGGTCGCGGATTACGTCCTCGCCACATACGGTACGGGCGCGATCATGGCTGTTCCCGCACACGACGAACGCGACTGGGAATTCGCGAAGAAGTTCGGACTTGAGATCATCGAGGTGGTTGTTCCTGATGGCGCCACGCCCGCCGTCGGCCATCCGTCCCAGTGCTTTGTCGGCGAAGGGATCTCCGCCAACTCCGGGCTCATCTCTGGCCTGCCCACCGCCCAGGCCACCGCGAGAATCTGCGATTGGCTCGAGGCGCGAGGCTCCGGGCGCCGACGCGTGAACTACAAGCTCCGCGATTGGCTATTCTCCCGCCAGCTCTACTGGGGCGAGCCATTCCCGATCCTGTGGCGCGAAGGCGCCCACATGCCCGCCAACGAGTCTGATCTCCCCATTCTCCCCCCCGACCTAGATGACTTCAAGCCGACCCCGGACGGGCGCCCGCCGCTCGCCCGCGCCGCCGACTGGGTGCAGATCGACTCGCGCACCACCCGCGAGACCAACGTCATGCCCAACTGGGCCGGCTCCTGCTGGTACTATTTGCGCTACATCGATCCGAAAAACGACCAAGCCTTCACCGACCCAGAAAAGGAACGCTACTGGATGAGCGGAGGTGGCGTTGACCTCTACGTTGGCGGCGCCGAGCATGCGGTGCTCCATCTCCTCTACGCGCGCTTCTGGCACAAGGTGCTGTTCGACATCGGCCTCGTTACGACTCCCGAGCCATTCCACCGGCTCGTCAACCAGGGCATCATCCTCGGTGAGGATGGCCAGAAGATGTCCAAGAGCCGCGGGAATGTGATCAATCCCGACGACGTGGTGGCCGAATTCGGCGCAGACAGCTTCAGGCTCTATGAGATGTTCATGGGACCGCTTGAACAGAGCAAGCCGTGGTCGACTCAGGGCATCAAGGGTGTCCACGCATTCCTCGCTAGAGTCTGGCGTCTCTTCGTGCGCGAAGACGACGAGACGGGCGCCCGACGCGCCTCCCCCTCCCTCACGGATGCCGCGCCCTCCGAAGATCATCTCCGCCTGCTGCATCGCACCATCCGCAAGGTCACCGATGATATCGAGGGGATGCGTTTCAATACGGCCATTTCCGCACTGATGGTCTGGGTCAACGAAACGATGAAAGCCGCCTCCGGTGGCGCACCGATCCCGCGGGAAGTGGCCTTGAGCTTTGTCCGGTTGCTGTCGCCCTTTGCACCACACGTTGCCGAGGAACTCTGGACGATTCTCGGACGCCAGCCATCCATCGCACTCCAACCATGGCCCGAAGCCGATCCCCGCCACCTGCGCCAAGACTCCATAGAGATCGTGGTCCAGATCAACGGGAAGGTCCGCGACCGCGTGACCGCGCCGCCGGACGCCCCCCCCGATGAACTCGAGGCCGCGGCCCGCGCGTTGCCCAAAGTGGCCCAGGCCCTTGCAGGTTTGCGCCTCATCAGGGTGGTCACCGTCCCAAGCCGCCTCGTTAATTTCGTGGTCGCCCCGAAATAGACGCCTCTGATGGAATCGATGTCCTGCGAAACCGTTTGCGCGAACTGAGAAACCAACTTAGACTCCCTCGCAAGCCACTTCATCGGCCGCAGCAAACCAGTGGAGAAAACCATGCGCAATTTCAACGTCTGGGTCACCGCCATAGGGGGCATCGTGCTTCTCTTCGCCATGATGATGCTCTTCCGCGCGACGTACTCGATCCGGTTGACCGCAGAATGCCTCGGCCAGCCCCATCTCGCACACGCCCACCTCGAATCGGCACTGCGCTCAATCAAGTACGGCATTATGGGCATCCCCTTCGGGGCCGGACTGGCGATGATCGGCATCATCGGCCGATTCCGGCGATATCTGGAAATGCTTGAGGCCGAAGCCGAGATCGAAGATGCCGCCTGAGAGGCCAGAATAGCCGAGGGCAAGGGCCCCGCTCCGCGCCCTTCTAGCTCCACCAAGCGATCACCCGCGGTTGTGTCCCGCGCCTGACCCACGCACTCTCCACTGCCTGCGCCATCGGACGGACTTCTCAAAGCGCGCGTGACTGCTACGCAATTGGGAAACGATACCATGCCAACACCCTTGCTTTCCTTCGCGGTCACGGATTTCGTCGAGTTTATCCTCCGGTCGGGAGACCTGTCGTCTGGCACGTTTGGCGGCCTGTATCGCGCCCGCGAGGGCATCGAGGGACACCGGCTCATCCGCCGGGCGCGCCCCCAGGGCTATCGCTCCGAAGTCCCGGTGCGGTGGACCTTCGGGCCGAACGAGGCGAGGTGGGAACTGCACGGACGAATCGATGGCCTTTTCGAGCAAGACACCAGGCCCGTGATCGAGGAGATCAAAACCACCCGCGAACCTTTCGATCTCCTGAGCGGCGATGACCCCTTGCACTGGGCCCAGGCCGAGGTCTATGGCCACATGCTCGCCCTCCGCGATTCCCTCCCGGAGATCGATATCCAGCTCACTTATCTGCACCTCGCCTCTGGCGATGTCCGCTCTAATCGCCGGACCTTCGGCGCATCTGAACTGGCCGCCTTCTTCGCGCCCCTCCTGCAGACCTTCTCCGCGTGGGCCGAACGCCTCGTGACCTGGCGTGGCGAGCGGACCACAAGCATCGCCGGGCTCGAGTTCCCTTTCCCCACGTGGCGCCCCGGCCAAAAGGAGCTGGCCGAGGCCGTCATGGCAGCGATCCGCCAGGAGAGGCACCTGTTCGCCGAGGCGCCCACCGGCATCGGGAAGACCATCTCCGTCCTGTGGCCCGCGATCCGCTCCCTTGCGGATGGCCTCTGTGACGCCATCACGTTTCTCACGGCACGCACCACCGGTCGCGCGATCGCCGAAGACACCATCACCCGACTGCGCGAGCGCGGCCTGCGCCTCAAGGCGCTGACCATAACCGCGCGGGACCGCATCTGTTTCGCGGAGCAAGGCCCCTGCGACCCGACCACGTGCCCCCACGCAATCGGATACTACGACCGCCTGGCACCAGCCAGAAATGATGCGTTCGCGACGGATGACTGGAACCGCGCCGGGATCGAATCGATAGCGCGCAAGCATGGCATCTGTCCCTTCGCACTGTCGCTAGACCTCCTTCCCTGGTCCGACATCGCGATCTGCGACTATAATTACGTCTTTGACCCAAGGGTCGCGCTCACTGCGCTCTCTGGCACGGGCGCCGCAGGGCGGCTGGTTCTAATCGACGAGGCCCACAACCTCCCCGACCGGGCCCGCGACATGTTCTCCTCCGAGATCCTCGACTCGGAGTTCGCCGCCGTTGCCGCGGACCTCCCGCCCACGGCGCGCGGCCTGCGCTCATCCGCGGTCGCCGTTCGCCGAGAACTTGCCCACGCCGCGCCGGGCCAATCGCCCAAAACGGGAGATCAAGTTCCGCCCACCCTCTTGGATGCCCTCGAGGACTTCGTTGATCGAGCCAATGCCCGCCTGCTGGAAAATCGACCCGAGCCCTGCCGCAAGAGTCTCCTGCAGGCCTGCCTCTCGGCATTTGATTTCTTACGGACGGCCGCCCGATTCGGGCCCGACTACGCCACCCTCTCCAACCGCGATGCCTCGGGACCCCGTTTCCGAATTCTCTGCCTGGACGCCGGACCCCACATCCGCGATGCGACCTCGCGCTCTAAGGCGGCCATCTTCTTTTCCGCCACTCTCACGCCACTCGAGTTCTTCCGCGAAGCCCTCGGCGGCCAACCCGAGGACTCCACACTCCGTCTCCCGTCGCCATTCCCACGCGCACACCTCGGCCTCCTCATCGCGGCCCACATCAGCACCGAATACCGCGATCGCACCGCATCCGCCGAGGCCATCGCGAGCCTCCTGGCATGCACGGCACAAACACGGCCGGGCACCCATATCGCCTACTTCCCCTCTTACGAATACCTCAGGAAAGTGCGCGATGCTTTCGTGGCCGCCTATCCGGCCATCCCGGCCCCCGCCCAGCAGCCGGCAATGGACGAAGCCGCCAAGGCCAATTTCCTACAACGGCTACTCTCCCCCGAACCAGGTGTCCCGACGATCGCCTTCGCCGTCTTGGGAGGTCTCTTCGCGGAGGGCATCGACCTCCCAGGGGGCAACATTGCCGGCATCTGCATCATCGGGGTGGGATTGCCCCAATTGTGCCTCGAGCGCGATCTCATTCGCCGCAGATCCGAAGCCGTGGGACGTGATGGCTTCGCCGTGGCCTACGCTTATCCAGGCTTCAACCGCGTCCTCCAGGCCGCCGGCCGCCTCATCCGCTCGGAGTCCGACGCGGGCACCGTCGTGCTCATCGACCGCCGTCTTGCCCGAGAGCAATATGCTCGCCTCTTTCCCGAACACTGGCAGCACGCCCACATCGTCTCATCCCTCGCCGAGATGCGCGCCGCCATCGCGGCTTTCCCGCATCCGGCGTAACGGGCCACCCTTTCAACCCCCCACCGGGTCAGGCAACATCACGTCCGCAGGGCGATCCTCGCCGCCAGCGACACGTCGTTCTCTTCGGTGTGCCGGACGGCGAATGGCCGCAGCCGCCACGGGTGAATACGTGCGCAGATCAAGGAGCTGAACGCCAATGCGACGGCGGGGCGCCGCCTGCATCGCACCATTTGCGGTCCTGGCCCATGACCCGCCGAGCGCCGCGCAGATATGCCCGGCGCTCACTTCGCCGCCACCCGCAACCGGATGAAGCGCCGCGCGCCCGGCGGCAAGGGGGCGCTGTCCCGCACGCGCAGGCGGGCCAAGGTGTCCTCGATCACCACGGTGTGGGGAGGACCCGACTCCCAGTGGACAAGGTCGCCGCTCACCTCGACCGCAAAGTCAACGCCGGACGCCCCTGGATCGCGATCGATGGTAAGCATCAAGTATTCCAGTCCTCCATCCTGATAAAAAGACACGCGCGGAACTGCGGCCGACGAGGCGGTGCGAGGGTGCGATCCGAGCGCGTATTCCATCAGGTTCGGCAGGCCGTCGTGTTCGGGGTCAGCATCATCGGCCCCCTCCCCGGCATTGGCGGTGCTGCCAAAGTACAACTGCCTCCAGTTCTCTATCGCACTACCGGTGACCACGACCCGAAAGCTCCGGATTGTGCTGGCCTCGCCATCATCGGCGGTGAGCGTGAGCATGGCCTCGCCGGCGCGATCGGCGCGCGGGGCAAAAACAACGGTGCGGTTGGCGCCGATGCCTGTGAGCACTATGTCACCTTCGGCGACAAGCGATGTGTCCGATGAGGAAATCGTCAAAGACAGCATGGAGGCTGGCGTTTCGAGATCGACCACCTGAAACGCAATCGGAGCCGAGACCGTGTTGACCGCCGTCGTCTGCGCCGCGATGGGCGTGATTACGGGCGCGGTGTTACCGGCCGTGGCCGCGGGTAGCAGTTCGGCATAGTCCAGCTCGAAAAAAGCGTTGCTCTGGCTGCACGGATCGATGCGCGCATACTTCTGGTATCCCGCGAAATTGGCCGCACCGGTGAAATCCACCTCGAACTCGCGCCACTGGCCGTCGGCCGGAAAAGCCACGTCGCGCCTGCTGTACAGCAAGTTGGTAGTATCCTTCATCGAGAAGACCTGGAGCGTGTTGTTCGTGGTGGGCGCGGAGACGCGCGCCCGCGCGCGAAACCTGGGATATATGTCAGCCCGGAAACCCCCACTGCGACGCCGCGTCCCGGCATAGCCGCAGTTGAGATGGTAGTAAGGATCGACGCCCGTGGACGTCGCCGACAGGACCCCGTTGGAGGCCACGGGAGCGGTCGATTGAACCTGCGACCATATCTCCTCCGCGCTATCCCCTGTCCATCGGCGAACAAACACCGGCATGGGCGTCATCCAGGGAGACACCGCGCCATGGGCATCGACGCTGCGAACACGCCACCAGTGGAAACCCAGAAGCTCCGGCGTGCCCGGGTACACCCACCGCTCACCCGCGATCCCATAGCTGGCGACCACGGTATTCGTGAACCCAAAATCCGTCGCGATCTCCAGGTCATGGGTGAGACCCGCGTGGTCCGGTTCGATCGCCGCGTCCCACTGGAATACCGGCCGGGATGTGTTCAGGATGATCTCGTTGAGCGCCGCCCGGGGCGGGCACATCAAAGGTGAAAGCGTCAAGTAGTCTACCGACACACCTCCACCAGCGGAGAGCGGCTCAAGCTGAAGCCGAGTGACCTCGCCGTCCCACGCCACCTCACCCGAGAGATCGATCTCGTGCGTGCGCGCACCGGCTTGGACCGGGAACGTTGCGACGTGGGGTCCCGTCGAACGGGTCCACCATCGGAACCGGGCACTGCCAGCCTCCGAGGCATCCATCCGCACGCGGAGCAGCTTGTGGATCGCGGCGTTCACCACGGCCCGATCCGCGTGCGCCGAGCCGCCGTATTTGTCGGTGGCGAGATAGAAGGAAGCGGGCCCCGAGGCGGTTCCCGTGAACTGCCCCCCAGCCACCACGTTCGACGTGAAACCCGAAGGCTCGAAGATCTCATTTGTGACATCGAAGTGCCAGCAGTGGTTGGCCTCGAGACGGAACCAGTCGACCCGAAACACCCCACCGGAGCTGACGCCCGGGTGCAGCTCGATCCGCGTGACCTGCTTCTCCCGCCAACCTGCGTTCCCGCCCAGATTCACGCGATACAGGTTGGTGCCCGGTCGCGTCGCAAACGAGACGCCCCCCTGCCCCCCGCCCTGCTCGAACCATGCAATCCGCCCTCCCTGCGTCGAAACCGTGTCCGCCACCATCCGGAATGACGCCGCGAAATAGCCGTCCGCCGTCAGGCTGTGGCGGCCTTCGGCCAACTCGAGCGAAAGATACGGGTCCTCGCCGGTGGCGGATGCGGATAACTCGCCCGCCGAGCAAATCGTGTTGGTGGCACCCGAGAACTCCTCGACATCGCCGACCTCGCTCATCGCCCAGACAACATCGCGGCTGGTGGGTGAACCCTCGTGCGGGGCGTAACCCGCGTACGCCTGGTTCTGGTGATTCGTGATGAACCGCTGCAGCGCCGTCTCAAAGGCAGATCCCTCGATGTGATATGCAAGATTGAAGGCGTCGGTGCTGCCCCACTGATATGGCGTCAGGATGTGCCCCTTCGAGTTCCAGACGGCGCTCATCGCATTGAGGTTGTCGGCAACCGATGTGCTGAGCCGGTTATACTCGAAAACGCCCCAGTTTTTGTCGTCGGCGTACATGGCATTGAAGATCGTCGAATTCGCTGCATTCGCGCCGTAGGTGGTGATCCCGTTGCCCCCGCCCTCACAGAAAGTCGTTGTCCATGGGGAGGCGAACTTGCGCTCGGTGTCGTTGGCTGTGTTGGGATCAAATGGGATCTGGTGGCCGAAGATGCGATCGGGCGGCACCCCCGCCTCTCGCGTCCAGTTCATCTGGGCCTGCTCAATGCCGCGCACCTGCGCGACCCGAAAGTCGTGCCACTTGAGCCACCACTTCCCATCGGCCGTTTTCGCATTCCAATTCGGCGTTACCGGCGGGTTCACCGAAGCGAAGCCCGCCACCGGGAACCCCGTCGCGTTGGTGAACGCCGCGTTGAAATCCGCCAGCGTCGCGTACTGCCCCTGGCCCGTGTAGAGCCCCGTCCCTCCCAACCATTCGCGAAACTCCCCCTTCGACCAGTCGCTGTAATCGCACCATTCACCGTTGGCGTGATAATTCTGCGCGTACTCCGACGACATGCTCGCAAATACCACCGTGTCCGGATGCTGCTCCCGCCACCACTCGATCATGCGCGCGGCCATCCGGGCGTTCCGCCCGGCGTAGTCCTGCACCACCCCACAATTGCGCGAGAGCGTCAACTGCATCTCCAGGAATTCCGGCGACGCATTGGTCTCGTCCGCCGCGGGATCCTGCCCGATGCCCGACCACCGGATGCACCCATTGCGATCCTTCTGGAGCAGCGCCCCACCGCCCCACTTCTCGAGGAAGTTGGCCGCGCAAATCTGGTCTTGGTGCCCCTCGTCCCCCCAGGGCATCCCGTTGATATGGAAACCGATCACGAGGCCATTCGTGCGGGCATTTGTGACCGCCGCCCGCATGTCGGTCTCGGCGATCCCGGACCCGTACCAGTCATACACATAGTCATAGAGCGCGCCTTGCGTGAACCGCAGGTACCAGGCCGAGACCGAAAAACCGATCTTGAGGTTCGGGGGCATCGCGTTGCCTGCCGCCAACGACAGCAAATTGCTCCGATAGTCGGCCATCTGGCTATCGCGAACCCCGATGGTCGTGATGTAGAATGTCTGGCCGTATGCCTCGTCGAGCGGATCGGACCGCGCCCCAGACCATGCCAGGGAAGCCAGCGCAACAGCGGCGAATCGGCGAGCGGGCTTCCTCATCCAGGGGGATTGCACACGGTCCCCCGACAGGCGTCAACCGCCGCGCGCCCGGACTCGCGGGACGATCGGACTCTTCCAGCCCTAAGAAAACTGTGACCAGTCCACGCCCCTCATGTTGCCGGTCTTGAGGAACTGCTGGTGGAGGGCGTAGGCGGAACTCAATGTCTGGGGCGTCTGCCCGCACTTGACCCTGTCGAAATAGCCGTGCAATTCGACGCGGAAGTCCGGGTGCGCACACTTCTCCACGATGAGCCGCGCCCGCTCATGGGGCGTCTTGGCCCGGAGGTCGGCGACACCCTGCTCGGTGATCACGACCTGAACCGAGTGCTCGCTGTGGTCCATGTGGCTGCACAGGGGCACGATCGGGCTGATCTTGCCGCCCTTCGCGAGCGACGGACACGTGAAGATCGAGATGTAGGCATTCCGGGTGAAATCGCCGGAACCCCCGATGCCGTTCATCATGTCCCGTCCGAGCACGTGCGTGCTGTTGACGTTGCCAAAAATGTCCACCTCCAGCGCCGTGTTGATGGAGATGATGCCGAGCCGTCGCACCAGCTCCGGATTGTTCGAGATCTCTTGCGGCCGGAGCACGATCCGCTCCTTGAAGAAATTCAGATCCCTGTAGATCTCCTTGAGCAACTCGCCGCTCACCGTCAGCGACGTCCCACTCGCGAAGCGCAGCTTGCCGGTTCGCATCAGCCCGATCACCGAATCCTGGATGACCTCCGAAAACATGTCGAACGGCGGGATGTCCGGATTCTCGCCCATGGCGCCCAGAACGGCATTGGCTATGTTCCCCACCCCAGACTGGATCGGCAGGAATTCCTTCGGGATGCGGCCCGACCGCAATTCCCCGGCGATGAATTCTGCGACGTTTTGCCCGATCTTCTTGGTCACATCATCGGGCGCGTCGAATGCCCCGATTTCGTCCGGCAGATTCGTCCTCACGACGCCGGCGATTTTCGAGGGGTCCACCTTGACCACTGGGCTGCCCGCGCGATCCGACACGCCATAGATCGGCACCTCGCGCCGCCGCGGCGGCAGATCCTGCTCGTAGATGTCGTGGATGCCGTGTAGCGCGGCCGGATGGAACTCGTTGAGTTCCACCAGCACCTTGTCGGCACAGCGGCAGAACGTGGGCGACGCGCCCACGGACGTGGTCAGCGTGATCTCTCCATCCGGCGTGATGTCGCATGCTTCGACCACCGCCCACGCGAATTTCCCGAGGAAACCGTATCGGACGTGCTGCGGCAGCGTTGACAGGTGCATGTCGAAGAACCGCGTCTTGCCCTCGTTGATCAGCCGCCGCAGGTCCTTGTTGGACTGGTACGGTGTCCGGAATGCGATCGCGTCGGCGAGCGCGAGCTCGCCGTCCAGCGATTGCCCCGTGGACGCCCCCGTCACCACGCCGATCTGCAGGGGTCGCCCCGCCGCGTGCTCCGCACGCGCCCGCTTGGCCAGGGCCGTGGGTATCGCCTTGGCGGCCCCGGAGGGCGTGAATCCGCTGAAGCCCACCGTGTCCCCGTCCCGGAACATCGCCGCCGCCTCGTCAGCAGTAATGAACGGCAGAGATCGCCCCCCGGTCCGTTTCCTGCCCCTCTCTTGTTCCACAATCGTCTGACTCATCGCTCTTCTCTCTCTTGCCTCTCTCTGTTCGCTCCCGCTGCAACCGCCGTCTTAAAATCTTGATCCGCGCATCGAATCAGTGCGCGGCGCCGCCGCCCAACGTCGCAATGAAGTACCCGGCCGCCACCGCGGTCCCGATAACACCCGCCACATTCGGCCCCATCGCGTGCATCAGAAGATAGTTGTTCGGGTCGTACTTCTGCCCCTCGACCTGCGAAACGCGCGCGGCCATCGGCACCGCCGACACGCCCGCGGAACCAATCAGCGGGTTCACGGGATTCTTGCGCCAAATCAGGTTCATGGCTTTCGCCATCAGGACCCCGCCCGCGGTCGAACAACCGAATGCGACCACGCCCAGCAAAGTAATGGCGATGGTCTTTGGTTGGAGGAAATTCTCGCCTCCCATGGTGATGCCCACGCTCGTGCCCAGGAAGATGGTCACGATGTTGATGATCTCGTTCTGCGAGGCCTTCACCAGTCGCTCCGTCACCTGGCACTCCCGGAGGAGATTGCCCAGCATGAGCATGGCGATCAGGGCGGATGCCGCGGGCACCAGCAGCACGCAGACCACCGTCACGATCAGCGCGAAAAAGAGCTTCTCGATCTTCGATACATCCCGCAGCCGCTTCATGCGGATCGTTCGCTCCCGGTGCGTGGTGAGCAACCGCATGATCGGGGGTTGGATGAGGGGCACCAGGGCCATGTAGCTGTACGCCGCCACCGCAACCGGTCCCAGGAGATGCGGCGCAAGTTTGTTTGTCGTGAAAATAGCGGTCGGACCGTCGGCGCCACCGATGATCCCAATCGAGGCGCCCTCCCCCGAGGTGAAACCAAGCCATGGCAACTGTGTCGAGCAGAAGAACGTCACGAACACGCCGAGCTGCGCCGCGGCGCCCAGCAGCAGGGTCCTGGGGTTCGCGATTAGCGGCCCAAAATCCGTCAGCGCCCCGACACCCAGGAAGATCAGAGGCGGAAACAGTTCCAGATGTATTCCCTGCTGGATGTAGTAATACAGGCCGCCCGGGTGCAGCAGCTCGCCCCCCGCGCCATACACCGGCGCATTGAGGACTCCCTGCGTCGGCAGGTTGGCCAAGAAGGCCCCGAAAGCGATCGGCACCAGCAGCAGCGGCTCGAAGCCCCGATAGATGCCGAGGTACAGCAGCGTCAGCACGATCGCCCACATGACCGCCATCTGCCACGTGACGAGTTGGAAACCCGTCATCTGCAGGAATGACTGAAATGCCTCGATCATCGACTCGCCTTCCGTCTGGCCATCCGCCCCGGCACCGTCAGCCCACCGTCAGCAGGACGTCGCCCTCTTGCACCGCATCGCCAGGCTTCGTGTTGATGGCGGTGACCTTGCCCGAGCACGTCGCAAACACTTGCGTGTTCATCTTCATGGCCTCGAGCGTGATCACCAGATCGCCCTCCGATACCTGCTGCCCCAACTTGGGGTGCACCTCGACGATGCGCCCCGCCAGAGGGCTCGTCACGTTGCCCGAGCCAACCGCGGTCGCCGCGCGCCTCGGTGGCGCCGGAGGCGCCTGCACCGGCGCTGATGCCACCGGCGCTGACGCAACAGGCGCGGTCGCAACCGCGGGTGCCGCGGCCGCGCCCTCGTCGAGCACCTCAACCATCACTTCGAAAACCCTACCATCCACTGTGACCCTCAGCCGCTTCATCAGTACCTCCTCGAACTACCTCACCTTGTGTGATTGAAAATGTTGCCGCCTGCCCTCCGCAGACCATGCCGCCCTCGATGCGTCGGGGACCAGTCGCACCGACGCCACCCTGTGGCCCGGCCCAAGGGCCGCGTGAACGGCCGCAGCGACGGCCGCCACCACCGCCGGTTCCTCCTTCGGCTCGGGCACGGCCGAAACGATCCGGTGGCCCGGCCCAAGGGTGGCGTGCACCGCGGCCATGATCACCGCATCCACCACCCCCTGCTCCACCTCGTCATCGAATACGTCGGAGCCGCCCAAGGAGCGCACCTCCCGGACCCTCGTGGATCGGAAGGCCAGTCCCGCCAGCTCGCAGATGACCCACAGCATCGCCAGCGCCATCATGACCACGACGAGTCCCACCACCTGATACCGGAGACAGTCCCCCGTGCCCGGATGGGTCGGGATCGATGCCGCGGCAAGGATGATGCGGTCGGGTGTCACAGCGGAATATTCCCGTGTTTCTTCGAGGGACGGGTCTGGCGCTTGCCCAGCGTCTTGCGCAGCGCCAGCGCCACCACCGCGCGGGTCTCCGATGGGTCGATCACATCATCGATCATCCCAGATCCCGCGGCCTGGAACGGCGACGCGAATTTCTCGCGATAGTCGGCGATCAGCTCGGCCTCCTTGGCCTTCGGGTCCGGGGCCGACTCGATCTCGCGCTTGTAGATGATGCGCGCGGCCCCCTCGGCACCCATGACCGCGATCTCCGCGGTCGGCCAGGCATAGACCACGTCGGCCCCGAGATCCTGACAGCACATCGCGATATATGCGCCCCCGTAAGCCTTGCGCATGATCACCGTGACCTTGGGCACCGTGGATGCAGAGTATGCGAACAGCATCTTGGCCCCATGGCGGATGATCCCGCCCCTCTCCTGGGCGATGCCGGGCATGAACCCTGGCGTATCGACGAGGGTTACAAGGGGGATGTTGAAAGCGTTGCAGAAGCGGATGAACCTCGCACCCTTGTCGGAAGAGTCGATGTCCAGCGTTCCGGCGCGCACCGCCGGCTGGTTGGCGATGATGCCCACGACGATCCCCTCGATCCGCCCGAATCCCACCACGATGCTCTTCGCCCAATCGCGCTGCACCTCAAGGAAACGCTCCCCGTCCACCAGCCTCGCGATGACCTTCTTGACGTCGATCGGATCCTTGTGGCTCTCCGGCACCAGGGCGTTTATCGCCGGATCCGGTTCCACCGCGATCTTGTCCGTCGGCTGATGCGGCGGATCCATCATGTTGTTGGACGGCAGGTACGAAAGCAACTCCTTGACCAGCGCCACCGCGTGGGCGTCGTCCTCGGCCACGAAATGGATGTTGCCGCTCACCGTGGCGTGGGCCGCGGCGCTGCCGACCTGGTCCATCGTGGTCTCCTCGCCGGTAGCCGCCCGGATGACCTCCGGCCCGCAGATGAACATGTTCGACGTGGATTTTGTCATGATGACGAAATCCATCAGGGCCGGAGAATAGGCCGCACCGCCCGCGCACGGCCCGCAGACCACCGCGATCTGGGGCACGACCCCCGAGAGCAGGACGTTGCGGAAAAAGATCTGCCCATAGCCCGCAAGGGAGGCGACGCCCTCCTGGATGCGCGCGCCGCCAGAGTCGTTGAACGCCACCACCGGCATGCCGTTCTGCACCGCGAACATCATTAGGTTGGTGATCTTCTTTGCGTGCACGCTGCCCAGCGATCCACCCGCAACCGTAAAGTCCTGACTGTAGGAGGCGAGGGGCCTTCCCCCCAGATAGCCCGTCCCACTGATGCAGCCATCCGACGCCAGATCGCGATTGTCCATCCCAAAGCCGCGCACCGCGTGCCGCACGTGCATGCCAGATTCCTGGAACGTGCCCTTGTCGAACAGGGCCGCGATGCGGTCCCTCGCCGCCATCAGCCCCTTGTCACGGCGGGCCTGCAGTTTGTCCGCGCCGCCCCCGGCCTGGGCCTTTGCCCGCCGGGCCTTCAGTTGATCCAGAAGCTCTTGTCGGATTGGCATTGGCGTAGACTCCCTCTCAATGGCCGCAGCAACAGCCGCCGCCTTTCGGCATGCAAAACTCCGTGAGCACGCCGCGTGTCGATTTCGGATGGAGGAACGCGACAAGCTTCTCCGCCGCGCCCTCGAAAGGTTCCTGATTGATCAGCCTAACGCCTGCCCCGGCCGCCTGGGCCAGCTGCGCGCGTATGTCGTCCGTCCCGAAGGCCACGTGGTGGATCCCCTCCCCGTTTTTTTCAATGAATTTCGCGATGGGGCTTTCGGGGTCGGTGGGCTCCAGCAGCTCGATGTGCACCTCGCCCACGCTGAAGAAAGCCGTCCGCACCTTCTGCGATGGCACCTCCTCGCGCTTCTCGCACTTAAGCCCGAGGGCCCGCTCGTACAGCGCCACCGCCTCGTCCAGCGATCTCACCGCGATGCCCAAGTGATCGATCTTCTTAATCATCTCGTTGTCTCTCCGTCCCGGCCCTTCCTCAATCCTCGAGCGCCAGCCGCTCGTTCAACTCCTCAAGGATCTTGCGCGCCGCCACCGGCAACACCGTCCCCGGGCCAAACACGGCCGCGGCGCCCTTGCCGTAAAGGAACTCATAGTCCTGCACCGGGATCACACCGCCCACGACGACCATGATGTCTTCGCGGCCGAGTTTGCCAAGCTCCTCCACGAGTTGTGGCAACAGCGTCTTGTGGCCTCCGGCAAGGCTGCTGATCGCGACGACGTGGACGTCGTTCTCGACCGCCATGCGCGCCGTCTCGTCGGGGGTCTGGAACAGCGGCCCGATGTCCACGTCAAAACCCATGTCCGCATACGCCGTCGCCACCACCTTGGCGCCGCGGTCGTGGCCATCTTGGCCGATCTTGGCGATGAGTATCCTGGGCCGCCGGCCCTCCTTGACCGCGAACGTGTCGGTCAGCAACCGGATTGCCCCAATCTCCTCGCTCTCGCCAAACTCCGTCTGGTACACCCCGGCAATCGATCGTATCTGGGCCTTGTGGCGCCCGAAGATCTTCTCCAAAGCGAACGAGATCTCGCCAAGCGAGGCCCTGGCGCGCGCGGCGTCGATCGCCAGCTCCAGGAGATTGCCCTCGCCCTTCTCCGCGCATTGCGTCAGTGCGTCGAGGGTCGCCTTGGTCCGCCCGCTGTCCCGCTCGGCGCGCAACTTCGCCAGCCTCCTGATCTGGGCCTCGCGGACCGCGGTATTGTCCACCTCGAGGACCTCGATCTCCTGCGGCTTGTCGAGGCGATAGCGGTTGACGCCAACGATGGTCTCCCGGCCCGAATCGATCCAGGCCTGGCGCCGCGCCGCGGTCTCCTCGATCCGGAGCTTGGGCAGGCCCGTCTCGATCGCCCTGGCCATGCCGCCCAGCGACTCGATCTCCTGGATGTGGGCCCAGGCGCGGCGCATCAACTCCCCGGTCAGTGCCTCCACATAATAGGATCCCGCCCAAGGATCGATCACGTTGCAGATGCCCGTCTCCTCCTGCAGGTACAGCTGCGTGTTCCGCGCGATGCGCGCCGAGAAATCCGTCGGCAGCGCGATGGCCTCATCGAGCGAATTGGTGTGAAGCGACTGGGTGTGGCCAAGCGCCGCGGCCATGGCCTCGACGCACGTGCGCACCACGTTGTTGAAAGGATCCTGCTCGGTGAGGCTCCACCCGCTGGTCTGGCTGTGGGTGCGCAGCGCCATCGACTTCGGGTTCTTCGGGTTGAACTGCTTGACCAGCTTGGCCCAGAGGGCCCGCGCCGCGCGCATCTTGGCCACCTCCATGAAGAAGTTCTTCCCCTGCGCCCAGAAGAACGACAGCCGGGGCGCGAAGGCGTCGATGTCGATGCCGGCCTTCAGCCCGGCGCGCACGTACTCCAGCCCATCGGCCAGCGTGTAGGCCATCTCCAGATCGGCCGACGCGCCCGCCTCCTGCATGTGGTAGCCCGAGATGCTGATGCAGTTGAATTTCGGCATCTGCCGCGATGTGAAAGCGAAGATGTCCGCGATGAGCCGCATGGAGGGTCGGGGCGGATAGATGTAGGTGTTCCGCACCATGTACTCCTTGAGGATGTCGTTCTGTATGGTCCCCGATAGGTCGGCGACCCTGACGCCCTGCTCCTCGGCGGCGACGATGTAGAACGCCATCACCGGCAGCACGGCCCCGTTCATCGTCATCGAGACCGACATCTTGTCCAGCGGGATGCCATCGAAGAGGATCTTCATGTCCAACACGGAATCGATGGCCACCCCCGCCTTGCCCACGTCGGCGAACGCCCGGGGGTGGTCGGAGTCATATCCCCTGTGCGTCGGCAGGTCGAAGGCGACCGAAAGCCCCTTCTGTCCCGCGGCCAGATTGCGCCGGTAGAAGGCGTTGCTCTCCTCGGCAGTCGAGAACCCGGCGTACTGCCGCACGGTCCATGGCCGCGTGACGTACATGGTGGCGTAGGGTCCCCTGACGTACGGCGGCAGTCCCGGCATGCCGCCCAGGTGCTCCAGGCCGACCAGGTCCTCCTGGCGGTAGAGCGGCATGACGTCGATCTGCTCCATGGTCTCCCAGACCCACTCGTCCAGCTTCTTGCCCGTATCCTGCTCGATCCGATCCTTCCACACGTCCCGCGAAGGCCGGGCCATCGGTGGCTCGAATTCGATCTTCGAGAAATCGGGGAATTCGCTCATGCCGCCACCCCCGCCCGCTTTGCCAACCGGGTCAGAGTCTCCAGCGCATCCGATCGGACGTGTATGAACTCATCCACCCCAGTGGCCTTGTGCGCCTCGATTTGGTCTTTCGGGTAACCCGCCAGCACCAGGATCACCCCGGGCATCTTCGCTCTCAGCGCGGCCACCAACGGGGGCACTAGATCCGGGTAGGTCTCGTCGGTCGAGCAAATGACCACGATGGCGGCACCCGAATCGGCCGCCGCCGCCGCCGCGGCTTCTGCGTCCGCGTACCCCGAGCCACCCACCACGCTGAATCCAGCCACCTCGAAAAATCCGCGGCTGAAATCCGCACGCGCCTTGTGCTGCCGCAGCGGGCCCATGGCCGCGAGGAAGACCTTGGGCCGCCCACCCGCGCGGCGGCCGTGCTCGATGACCGCCAACCGCAGTTTCTCGTAGCCCTCTGTCACCCGGCAGATCGTCACCGGCGGCATCGGTTCGTCGGGACGATCCTGGATGCGGAGCGTGCGCGTCACTTCCCCAAGCGTCGCGCCGGCCCTCACCGCGGCCACGCACGCCTCCAGGACCTCGCCGGGACCCGCCTCGACGATCCGCGACAGGCCCGCCATGACTTCCGTGTTCCGCCGGTTGTCCGAGGATGTCCGATACGCCTCGATTTGCGCCGCGCGCTTCTTCCGGAATGCCGCCCCGTCGAAGTTCGACCCGGGCAGGGGCTCCTCTGGCCCATGGACATACTGATTCGTGCCGACGATTATCTTGCTCCGCTGCGCGACCTTCTTGGCCTGGACCGCCGCCGCGGACGCGATCTCCGACTGCGGGAATCCGGCGCGCATCGCCGCCGCCATCCCCCCGCGCCTCTCCACTTCCTGAAACAGTTCCCAGCCTCGCTTGGCCAGGTCCGCCGTCAGGCTCTCGATGAACCAAGAGCCACCCGCCGGATCGATCACGCGGTCCAGCCGGCACTCCTCGTGCAGAATGAGCTGTGTGTTCCGCGCGATCCGCCGCGAGAACTCGTCCGAGAAACGGACGACCTCATCGAAGGGACCGACCTGCATGCTGTCGCATCCGCCCAGGACCCCGGAGAAGGCCTCCGTCGTCGTCCGCAGCATGTTGACGTAGGGGTCGAAGATCGTCTTGTTCCACTGGCCCGTGCGCACGTGGATCCGCAGCCGCTGCGCATCCTGGGAACCGCCCAGCACCTGAACCAGGCGCGCCCAGAGCATCCGGGCCGCCCTCAATTTGGCGATCTCAACAAAGAACCGCGATCCCACCGTCAGGGCAAACCTCATGTGGGTCGCCACCTGGTCGACCGTCAGCCCCCGCCGCATCATCTCGCGCAGGTACTCGGCCCCGGTCGCGAGCGTGAATCCCAGCCCGTGCACCGCGTGGCCCCCTCCCTCATACCAGGCCCGCCCGTGCACGCAGATGGTCTCCAGCCCAGGCGCATTGCCCACCGCCCAGACCAGAAGTTCCCTCATCTCGCTGTAGGCCTGATCGAATGAGTGCGGCAGTGCCCCCTGATGCGCCACGACGCCTATGGGATCCATCTCGATGCAGCCCCGGAGCTTCTCCAGCGACTTGCCACGCTTGCGCGCCAGCGCCACCAGCAGCGCGGCGAAGGGCAGTGCGGAAGATCCAGAGCGCACAAACAACGAGACTTTCTCCAGGTCAATGCCGTCCAGCGCCTTGTGCAAGTCCTCGAGCGTGGCGACCGACATCCCCCAGACGCCCACGTCGCCCGGCTTGGCCCAGTCCGGGTCGTGGCCATTCCGCGTGGCACGGTCCAGCACCATATTGATGCCGTTCAGACCCCGGTCCACATCGTGCCGCGCCGCCATGTTGAACTCCAGCGGCTCCGGGCACGTCAGCTCCTGCGATATCTCCCAACCGTCCCTCAGATGCCCCGCGGCCCGAGCCCCCCGCACGAAGGGCGGAAAACCCGGCAGTGACCGCGCGAACTCCAACCCCTCCACATCCTCGGCCCGGTAAATCGGCTTCAGGTCGATACCCTCCACCAGGTGCGTCACCAGGCGCTTCTCGAATGGCGCACCCCCCAGCGATTCCTCGGCAAGCGCCCGCCACTCGGGGTATCCCACCTCCGGAAACTCCGAAAGCAACGGCCCTCCATCCTGCTGACTATCTCCGCTCATCGGTATTGGTCCAAATCATCTCCCGCGCGCAGCCATCACATAGGCTTTCAACATACCATCTGTCAATCAGTTTTTCTAATCTCCGGACGAAACACGCGGAGTATCGATATCGCGGTCACAAACGCAATCAGGAAACCGCGCAATTTTTTGTGCGGAGTATGAGCAAATCTTACATGCGCAGCCGCTCGCGGATGAACATCTGCAGCCGAGACAGATCGTCGCGCCC
This sequence comes from Verrucomicrobiota bacterium, assembly GCA_029560585.1. Taxonomy (GTDB): domain Bacteria; phylum Verrucomicrobiota; class Verrucomicrobiia; order JADLBR01; family JADLBR01; genus JADLBR01. Next base: position 221,883 of record JAKQKQ010000201.1, read on the forward strand.
GAGGGCGGCTCCGAGACGGAAGGTCGATCGGCCATCGGACAAGATGAGCACGCGTCCCCGGCGCGTGTCCTCCAGGCACGGCTCGGCGAGCCTGCGGTACCCGATGCGGGCCACCTGCCGCTGCGCCGGCTCATCCAGGGGGGGAATTACCCCACCCCGGCCTTTCCCCCTGCGGATGACTATCGTGTCGTCCTCCAGCGAGATCTCTTCAAAACCGCTCGTGCGCCATCGGCCGCCGCAGGCTCCCGCGCCAAACAGGATGGCGAAGAGAAACACCACCGCATAGATGGGATCCAGAAAAAAAGCGGCGATCGCGCACGGGCCGCAGATGGCCGTGGCAACCCAGAAGGCGCGCTCCGGGCCCAATCGCTCAAGCCAGTTCGCCGGGGCGGGCCACCGAAACACGACCCGCCCGCCGGCCTTGCCTCCGCGGATCTCAGATCCGGGCGGCATGCCAAAATCTTCATCCATGCCGATTTCCTCGAAATGCCAACAGGGCCACTGTATCGCCATCCCGACGATGAACAAGGACTCAAGATCCGACCGCGCATCGCCCACCACCCCGCGCACGGAAGCACTTGTCACATTGCCACGATCAACGGTGGGCGCTACATTATACTTTTTCAGGTGCCGTCCATGACCCCAAAAACCGCCCGACAGCAGCCCCTCGACTTTGAGAGACCGATCATGGAGATCGAGGAATCTCTCGCGCGCCTGACCTCGGTGCACCCGCCCGACGATCCCGGCGTCGCACGCGAGGTCGCCGCACTGCGCGAGCGACTCGGCCGCGTCAGAGGGGAGATCTACGCGCGCCTTAACCCCTGGCAGCGCGTCCAGATCGCCCGACATCCCGCGCGCCCCTACACCCTCGATTACGCAGCCCTCTGCTTCGATGAATTCATCGAGCTCCGCGGCGATCGCGCCTTCGCGGATGACCGCTCCCTCGTGGGAGGCTTCGCCCGCCTGGGCGGCCACCCCGTCATGCTCATCGGCCATCAGAAAGGGCGCGACACCAAAGATCGCGCCCTCCGAAATTTTGGCATGGCGCATCCCGAGGGTTATCGCAAGGCCCTCCGCCTGATGCGCCTCGCGTCGAAATTCGGCCTCCCCATCATCACGCTCGTGGACACACCGGGCGCCTATCCGGGCATCGGTGCGGAGGAGCGCCACATCGCCGAGGCCATCGCGGTGAACCTCCGCGAGATGTTCTCGCTCGAGGTTCCGATTGTCGCGGCCGTGATCGGCGAGGGCGGCAGCGGCGGTGCCCTCGGCATCGCGATCGCGGATCGCGTGCTGATCCTGGAGAACGCCTACTACTCCGTCATCTCCCCCGAGGGATGCGCCGCGATCCTCTGGAAAAACCGCGCCCGCGCCGCCGAGGCCGCGGCGGCCCTCAAGATGTCCTCCGCCGACCTCCTGCGCCTCGGCATTGTCGATGAGATCATCCCCGAGCCGCCCGGAGGTGCCCATCACGATGCCACGGCCATGGCCGCCACTCTCAAGGCCGCGCTCGCCAGACACCTCGCCGCCCTCGCACCCATTCGACCCGCCGACCTCCGCAATCAGCGCTACGAGAAATTCCGCCGGCTCGGGCCATTCGACGAGTCCCGTCCGGAGAGTTGAAAGCCCATCGGCCTGACCTGAAACTTCACGCTGTTCGCGGGCGCGGCTCATGCCCCGACCCAGGATCTGGGCCGGGAGGGCTTTGGACTGCGGTGGCACCGTCCGGCAACCGCCGGACGGTGCCACCGCTTTGGCAGCGCGCGAAGCGCGAGCCGGGGCCATCGGCTTCGGCTCCGCCGGGGGCAAAAGCGGTGTCGCCGCTTCGCTGTACCACCGCAGTCCAAAACGGCCCCGCCCCCAGAAGTTTCACCCTGAATAATCCGGCGCGAGGACGAACCTGGCTATCGCGCCCCCGCGCG
>JAKQKQ010000215.1 GCA_029560585.1 Verrucomicrobiota bacterium
GGCCCGCTACGACGAGGCGGGCGCGGTGACCGACCCGGCAACTGGGCTGACCTTCGGCTACCTGCGCTTCTCCGACACCAAGAGCAACAAGATCTACGTCACCGTGGAGTGCCTCTACGGCTTCACGGTGGGGCGGGCCGACGGGCTCAAGCGGCTGGTGAAGCCCTGACGCAACATCCAATAGCCAACATTCGACAACCAGCATCCAAGGGAGATAGCGATGAGACCTTTTTCCGCGATCGGTGACGACGGCACGACCCTTTCTTCGGCGGCGGTGCCGCCCTGGCCGCGGTCCATGACCCGGCTCCAGTTCGTGAGCGCGACCTCCGACAAGGCTGGCTCGATCCTCAAGTTCCTGCGCCATGCGGCCGAGGCGGTCGTCACCGCCGCAAGCGCGGCGGGGCAGAAGGTGGTGGGCGCGCCCTCTGCGGGATTCGCGGCGGATGACGTCGTGATGCTCTGGAAGCTGTCCACGAATCAGGCCGCTCGCGCGGTCGTGGCCTCGGTCGATGCGGAGGCGGGCACCATCACGATGGTCGCCAACCTGCCGTTCGCCCTCGCGCCCGGGGACAGGGTGTTCCTCATGGCCGAGGGGGGCCGGGTGCCGGTCGGCGCAGCGACCAAGGAGATCAATTCCCCAACGGTGTTCGCGGCCGATGGCGCGGCGCTGGTCGAGATCGATGGCACCGCCGCGTGCAAGGTCGCGCTGATCTCGGGCGAGTACGTCTGAGGATCTTTCCCGCGGGGGCGCAGGGGCGCTGGGGAGTTGCGCATGAAGGCACGCGCCACCATTCTGTTCCTCGCCCGTCTGGTGGTCTCGGGCGCAGAGGCCGCCACATATCCGCACTGGAAGACGGTGGCCGAGATACATGGCCGGGGGATGCGGTGGGTGACGGCCAGAGTCCAGCGACGAGGATCCTTGTGGCCCACCTTGTCTGCAACCCTGAAGGCGTTCCGCCTTGCAGTCCGGTGGCTGGTCGATAAGCATTGCGTGCACAGAGGAGGTGTCTGATGAAGTGTGGCTTCTTGATCTTGGCGGCGGCGGGATTTCTGTTGGCATCCAGCGCGGGCGCGCAGGCCCCGATGACTGAAGCAGAGCAACTCGAGTTGCGGCAGATAATCGGTCCGCTTCAGGAGGCGCAGAAATCCGCGCTGCAATCGGCCGCAGACCGGATCGGGAAGTACGTGAAGGATCTCGGGGAGCTGGAGGAGAAGATGGTGGCGCGCGGGGACCTGGATGCGGTGGTGGGCGTGCGCAGGGAGCGCGAGGCGTGGGCGGCTGGCGAGCGGACCCGGAAACCGGACGCCCCCGCGAAGTTGCCCGCCGAATTCAACACCCTGCGCCATTTCTTGGATCGAGACATCGCGTCAATCGACGGCCGGGCAGAAGCGGGGATGAAGCGAGAGACGGCCAGGGCGTTGTCTGGGCTGAAGGCCTTCGAGGTGAAGCTCACGAGGGCGGCCCGCATCGAGGCGGCGCTGGCGGTGCGGGAGATCGCCGCGAGGGTGGAAAAGGGGGAGGTTCCTGGGGGAGCGCCAGTGCCGGGCGCCTCGGGGGGCGCGAGCGAAACGAAAGCCATGGTCGCGGAGACGACGGAGGCAAATGTGGGGCCATCGGCCGCATCGCCCGCCCCTGCTCCCAGCGCGGGAATCCCCAATCCTAAGGACGCAACGAAGGATGAGCCCTTCGTCAATACTCTGGGCATGCCGTTTGTTCCCATCAAGGGAACGAAGGTGCTGTTTTGCATCTGGGAGACGCGGGTCAAAGATTTTGAGACATTCGTCAAGGACAGCGGGTACAGCGAGAGAGAAAAGCCGCCGTTCGAGCAGGCCCCGGACCATCCGGTGGTGATGGTCTCGTGGAACGACGCGAAGGCGTTCTGCGATTGGCTCAGCAAGAAGGATGGGCACGAATACCGCCTGCCGACCGACGAGGAGTGGGACGCGGCCGCGGGCAAGGAGGAGTTCCCCTGGGGCAAGGAGTGGCCTCCCCCGAAGGGAACCGACAACTTTGCGGGCGAGGAGTCCAAGCTGGGCGACTCCGGCGACCCGCAGGATCAGAACATGATCAAGGGCTGGCGCGACGATCACCCGCGCATGGCGGCGGTGGGCAGCTACAAGCCGCTCAAGAACGGGCTGTATAATCTCTGCGGCAACGTCCGGGAATGGTGCGAAGACTGGTACACGGAGGCGATCTACAAGAAGCAAAAGGCCGGAGGTGGCGGCGATCCCAAGGGCGGCCATATGGTCGACATCGCAAAGGGCAATACGCGAAAGGTGGTTCGGGGCGGGTCGTGGCGCCATTCAAATCGCAACCATCTGAGTTGCTCCCTTCGCAATCCGGATCCTCCCGACGGTCGGAACCACAACTACGGATTCCGGTGCGTGGTGGTGGGGTCGGTGTCCGCGCCGTGAAGGGCTGGCTGCGATGGGCATTGGTGGTTGGGTTGTCTTGCATTGGTTCTTGGCCGGGCAAGCGAAACGAGCCCTGCGATCTGCCCGTGAGAGCCGCCCGTTGACACTGGCCGGGCGATGGTGCCCGCCCTCTCCGACTCCATTGCCCCCGACTTCGCCGAGCTCCTCTCCGAGCGCGGCGTCGGGGTCGAGTGGAAGGGCCTTTCGTTCCGCGCCCTAATCGGCAGTCCCGCAGTCGAGTATGGGCTGGTAGCCGGGGGATTTGATCCGTCGTCGGCGGTGATGGTGCGGGCGCTGCGCTCGGATGTCGGGCCGCCACTGCCGACGCGGGGGGATCGGCTGACGGCCGACGGGCGGGCCTACAAAGTCACAGGGCTGACTGACAACTCGAACTGGCCCATCATCACGATCCACGCGGAGCTGATCACATGACCGACCCGTGCGACGCGGTGGAGGAACGGCTGAAGGCGGCAGTCGATTTGGCGGCGACGGGGCTGGCGGTGGTGAGCGTGGATTCTGACGAGGACGCGCCCGACACGCGGATCGTGGCGATGGTGGATGGGGCGACCGAGGACGACAAGCGGCCGGGCCGATGGCTCCTGGATTGCCGGGTGGACGTGATCATGGAGGCTGAGGCGGGCAACAGCCCCGAGGCACTGGCCATTGCATGGGGCAAGGTGCTGGGGAAGCTGAGGGACTCGGCTCTTCCCGACATGCTCTCGGGTCCGTTTGCCCGCGTGTTCGGCGCGCAGGATTTCGACATCGCCCGGAGCCGCACGCGGCACGAGTGGGTGCGCACGCTCAAGTTCAAGGTCTGGGCGGCGGCGTTGGACGCAGGATGATTGAACCGTGCCTATTCAAAATCCTGCCATTGCTCAAGGATCTCGCGCCAGAGCAGAGCGAGCTGCACCCAGAAGCGGGAGGCGAACTGCTCTATCGTCACCGCAAAGATCAATTCGCCGCCTCCACCAGGGGAGGGTTGGATTGTCGGAAAGTACTTGAGCATCGATTCGTACAATTCCGGCTGCGATCTTGAACGGATGGTCGTAGAATTGTGTTTTGAGAACTGCGACCACACCGCGGCAAGTGTTTGATGGGAGTCCAAAAGCTGGTGGATCTTGCCTGTGATTGGATGACGGGCGGACTCCCGATCGAGCGAGATCAATTCGGCGCGCGCCGTCTCGATTAATTTGACGTACGCCGGTTGGTCGATGCCTGTTTCCGTGCCGGATTGAAGCGTCTGAAGAGATCGGATCAGACTCTTGAAGCTGTCTTGTTTTGCGGGTGTTGTTTTTGCCTCGGCAGCCCGAATCAGCCGCTCATTGAGTGCCTCCAGCTTTTGATCGTATCTGGCGATCAGGTCGCTTTGGTCGGTCCGGAAGCGATCCAGTTGGACGCGCGCTTGAGAAAGGGCTTCGTTCGTGGCTGCGATCTCGGTGCGCATCTGGGCGATCAGGTGCTCCTTGTCCCTGATGGTTTGCTCGGAGAGTGTCGCATTCGTTCGTAACGACGAGATTTCGGCCTGGAGCGTCATGTTCTCTTTTTCGAGGGACTGCACCCGAGTCCGGAGTTGGGTGAGTTCCTGCTCCCCGCATGCGGGTAAGAGTGCGAAAAACGCGACAACGGACACCAGGCGGTTGGCGGGCAAAGAATCGTGCGCCATTGAATGAACTTCCTTCTTGACTGGATATGCGAGTGATTGTTTCACGACAAGTTGGATCTTGGGACGATGGCGGCGCGGCGGCTGTCGCGGGCGATTGACACCGCGCCGCGATCATGGCGGCGAAGGCCATCACTGCGGCGAACGTTCTGGCGGGGCCCAACGCGAGAATCACCCCCGTTGTCTACGGGGAGGCGGTGACCGCGGGCAAGGCGGTGTACCGGAAGGCGGCGGATGGCCGGTACTACCTGGCCGACGCGAACGACGCGAACAAGCACGCCGCGGCGGGCATCGCGCTCAACGGCGGGGCGGCGGGCCAGCCGGGCAGCGTGGTCACCGAGGACGATGACTTCACCCCCGGCTGCGCGCTGAGCGTGGGCGAGATCCTGGTGGTCGGGGCCGACGCCGCGGGCGACATCGCGCCGAGCGCCGATCTCGCGGAAGGCTGGTACCCGACGGTGCTGGGCGTGGCGAAGAGCGCAGCGAAGATGGTGCTGCGGCCGGTGGCGGCCGGCGCCGTGATCCCGGCCCCCTGATGTCTTCCGATGTCTCTTTCGAGGTGGACCTGACCGACTGGGGGCGGACGGTCCGGGACATCGAGGCTCACCACGACGATTTCAGCGGGAGAACGTTCGAGAGGTACACCCGCGGCCTGTTCCGGCGGGTGATCGACGTGATCCCGCCGCCGACGGTGGGCGCGGGCAGGCGGGCGGTGCGGAGGGATTTCGCGCACGGCTATCCTCGGGGCGCGGCACTCAACAAATTCCTTCGGCAGTTGAAACGGCCCATGAGGACCGCCTTCTGGGGCGCGTACTTCCGGGGGGACGCGCGGGCGATGCGCGAGATCCTGCGCGCGGGAGGCTCTCCCCTGGCGAGGGTGACGATCGGCGCATTCGACATGGGCCGGGCCATGCGCGGCTACAAGCGGGGCCGATGGGGCAACCGCCACCCGCCCCCGCCGCTGCGCCTGGTGCTCAATCCGCAGGCGGTCGACGCGCACGTCAAGGAGATCGAGGGCCACGTGGGCAAGCTCAAGGGCGGTCTGATCCCGGCGCTGCGGCGGCTGGGGATCCCCGTGGCGGCGTACTTCGGGCGCCACACGGGCCGGGGGCGGTTCGTCATGGACTTGCGCAAGGCGCTCAAGTACTTCGACTGGACCGGAAGCGGCGCGGAGTACGAGCCCGCGATGATCGCGCGATTGAATCGGGCGATAGCGGATGCGGCGCGGGTCCACGTCGCGGGCATGCGCAAGGAGCTGGCGGGATACCGGCCGCCGCGCGGGAGCCGCAGGCGTTGACACCCGCCCGCGTGCATGGCGGACGCTTTCGACAAGCACGGCTCGCTGGCCGTGACGATGGGCCTCAAGGCGGCACTCAAGGCGATGTCCGACGACATCGGCATCGAGGTCAACTCGGTGGACCGGGCGCGCGAGCCCGAGGCGCAGGCCGAGGCAACGGATCGCGATGGCGAGGCCGCGGCCCTCGGCATCCAGAAGCCGGACCGGTGGAAGAGGAACTACGACGTGCAGGGTTTGCTCACCGACGAGGCGAAGTTCGACGCGCTGGGCACGGTGACGGTCGAGGGCATCAGGTACATCGTCACCAACAAGAAGATCGGGGACAAGGTGCGCGATTTCGAGGAGGCGTCCTGCACCCTGGTCGCGCTCAAGAAGATCACCTGAGCCCGATGGACCATGGCCCCCACATCCCTCGTTGCGGGTCGGCTGGCGGCGGCATTCCTGCTCCCGTGCGACGGGCACCGCATATTCGGCCGTGATCTGAGGCCCTTCTGCGCGGCGCACTCGGTCGCCCTCCGGGCAATCGACAACCCGCTCCCCTGGACGCCCTCGGCGGCGACGCTGCCGGACCTGGTGGGGGCTGCGAGGGTATGCGCGTGCGGCTCGTTCGAAGAACTGTGGGCCATCGATTGGCGGCGGCCCGATAGGAAGGACATCGCCGCGATCCGGCGCATGGCGCTATCGCCGCGGGCCGTGCACCGGGCGCGGATGGCGTGGGCGGACTACCGCGAGGATTGCGTCGTGGTGCCCGAGCTGAAGGAGCGGGCCAAGGAGGGCAAGCCGTGCACGACGCCGTTTCACCTCGGGATGGTGACGGTCGTGGCGAGGGCCTTCGGCAAGGACCCGGAGTGGGCGTGGTTCCTTCGCTACGGCCAACTGCTGCACTACGCCGCCGCGCTCAACGAGGGCGAGTACGGCTGCCGCTGGGTGACAGAGGCCGAGGAGGATCAAATCGCCGCCCTGGAGGCGCGGGGCATCACAGGGACGAGGCGCGGGGCGCTGCCAGAGGGGGCGCGGGTCGTGCGCAGGCAACGGGGGGCACGCCGTGGCTGACCTGGTCACCAGATCGCGGCTGGACGACTCCGACTTCAACCGGGGGCTCGCCCGGATGCGGAAGGAGGCGCGGGACTTCAACCGACGGCTGGGGTCGGAGTTCTCCAAGGTATTTTCCGGCGCGGCGGTCGGGGGCGGGATAGCGGCGGCCCTGTACGGGATCGGCAACGCGGTGCGCGGGGCCTTCTCCGAGGCCGACAGGGTCAGCGACCTGGCCGAGATGCTGCGCGAGATGCCATCGGACCTGGTGCGGGTGGGCGGGGCCGCCGCGCTCATGGGCGCGGACATGGAGGCGGTGGTCAAGGCCGCCGTGAAGCTGCGGGTGAACCTGGCCAAGGCGGGCGAGGGCGGGAAGGAGCAGGCCGAGATGCTGGAGGCGATGGGGCTGAGGGCATCGGAGCTGTCGCGGATGCGGCTGCCGGACATGATCGTCGCGCTGGCCCAGGGCTATCAGCGGGCCGAGGCGAGCGGCCGGGGGTTCCTCGCGCTCCAGACGCTGCTCTCCCGCAGTGGGACCGAGCTGGCCAACCTACTCCAGCGCGGCCCGGAGGAGCTGCGCGAGCTGTTCGAGTCCATCAGGCCCGCCTCGGATGCGGCGCTGATGGGCATGGGGGTCGTGGCCGACCAGTGGAACCTGATGCTCGGCAATATGAAGAGCCGGTTTCAGGACTGGGTCTGGTCCACGTATGCCGGCTGGAGGAAGTTCAGGGCGAGCCTCGAGGCCAGCGAGGAGGTTGGTGCCGCCAGCAGGAAGCGGTTCGCCGCCGAGAAGGGCGCGGTGCTGGGCGAGATCCCCGACCGCGCCAGGCGCGTGGCCGCCGAGCGCGCGCTCTACAAGAAGATCCACGGCGAGGAGATGGCCAAATGGATGTCGGCCAACCCCGAGGATGCGGGCTTCATGACCGAGGGCGCCAACTATCGGCCGACCGGCGCCATCGACCAGGGCAAGGGTGTCATTGGCGAGGGCGGCGACGACGCGTCCGCAAAGAAAAGGGCGATCGACCGGCTCATCGAGGCGTACTGGAAGGCCAAGGAGGCCAGGGACGAGGCGAACCGGAGCGACGAGCAGAATCTGACCGCGATGCTGGGCAAACTGGCCGAGGTCCAGAACCGGATCAGGAGGGGCAATCTCTCGCAGGAGGAGGGACTCGAGCTCCGCACCGAGGAGCAGGCGCTGCTCAAGTCGATCGAGGACATGCAGCGGAAGATCGCCGAGGCGCAGGAGCGCGCGACAAAAGACGCGCGGGAGGCCGAGGACAAGCTCCGCAAAGAGAGGGCCGACGCCGCCCAGAAGCTGCGAGAGCTGGCGCTGGAGGCGGCCATCGCGGAACTCAAGAAGGACGGCAGGGACCACGCCGTCGAGGAGGCGAGGCTCCGCGTGCGGGCAGCGGAGCGAGAGTTCGAGTTTGCGAAAGGCACGACGCGCGAGGCCGAGGCCTATGTCGCCCTGCTGCAGGCGCGCAACAGCCTCACGGCGGCTGGTGGCGACAATGGCAGATCAAAGAAAGAGCGGGTCGAGGAATACATCGGCGGGGGCATGACGGCGGGCGACGCCAAGAAGAAGGTCCGCGGGGAGGACCGGGACGCCCGGAAGGCCGGGACCAGGATCAGGTCTTACCGCAGGGGGGCGGAGGAGGCGTCGGACATCATGGATCAGGGCACCCGCGACCACATGGACTCCCACAAGAATGTCTCCGGGGCCCGGGCCTTCGATTCGGGGGCGTGGGAGAGCGGAAGCGCCGCGCGGGCGGCCCGAGACAGCGCGGAGCGTTTCAGGGGCGGCGATGCCGCGGCCGACAGCGGCCAGGGCCAGACGACCATTCTCCAGGCGATCCAGAAGTCGCTTGAGACGATGGCGTCCAACATCGCCAGGGCGACGGGTGAATCGTGAGCGAGGAGCGCGAGAGCTACGTCGTCCACGGGCAGCACCGCGGGCTGATCGCCACGGGCGAGGTGTCCCACGTCGAGTCGGCCAACGGGAAGATCCACCGCGAGGAGGCCTACGAGACCTTCGATGCCAACCCGTACCGGCTCCTGAACCGCGAGGGCACCCGCAACCGCCG
>JAKQKQ010000216.1 GCA_029560585.1 Verrucomicrobiota bacterium
GGCGCGGGACTCCGGTCGGCCTTCGCTACGCTCCGGCCTCCCTGCGTCCCGCACCCCCAGCCGGCACAAGAAGACAACAAACAAAGAAAGGGGACATTCTCTCGTGAGTTAACAGGGGGACATTTCTAAAGAGTTTTGACAGGGGCAAGCGCCACGAGGCGGGGACAGGAGGCGTCCCGCGTCAGACATTCCCGAGGCCTCGCGGGCCGCATTGGCCACGGAACGGAGATCAACGCATGCGGGTGGATCGCGGACGCCGAGGCCGACGTCCCTCCCATGCCCATCGCGACGGCCTATCTGCCGGGCTTTTCAACGGGCTAATGCGCGTCATCGGGTGATTCCGCAGGCGGGGGCAACACGATTGTGCCAATGGCCAGCCATGTCCGTATCAAACCTGCGGGGGAAAAAGGGCGGTCGTGGGGGTACCCTTTGCCCCTTGCATGGGCGGGGGAGGGCACACAAACTGCCGCGGCGTGACGCGTGCGGTTCGCCTTCCCCCCGGGGTGGCTGGTCGCAGTCGCGGGACGCGCTATCTTTAACCTCGCGGATGGCAGAAGGCATACAGAACGGGTTCGTGGAGCGGTTGCTGGAGCGGACGGGTTCCGGCATCGAGGCGACGATCCCGATTTTGCAGGGCATTCAGCGGGAATACCGCTATCTGCCGGAGCCGGTGCTGCGCCGCGTCAGCGAGGCCACGGGCATCCGCCTCGCACACCTGCTGGGCGTGGGCACCTTCTATCACCAGTTCCGTTTGAAACCGACGGGCAGGCACATGGTCCGCGTGTGCCATGGCACCGCCTGCCACGTGAGGTCTTCGGATAGCATCCAGGAGGCCACCGAGCGCAACCTGCGCATATCCGCTGGCGAGGACACGAGTCCCGACAAAGAATTCACGGTGGAGCGCGTCGCGTGCCTGGGCTGCTGCACGCTGGCGCCCGTCGTGCAGATCGACCACACCACCTACGGGCACCTCGCCGCAGACACCGTGGGCATGATGCTCGACGAGTTTCGTCGCACGGGCCACAAGAACATCTCTGACGTGGATGCGGTGCTCTGCCGCCGCGACGGGGGCGCGTCGGCCCCCGAGATTCGCGTGGGCCTCGGCTCCTGCTGCATGGCCAAGGGCAGCGACGAGCTGTTCCACCTGCTGCGCGAGACCGCCCGGGGCTTCGGCCTCGATCACGTCGCGGTCAAGCGTGTCGGTTGCGTGGGCATGTGCCACCAGACGCCGATCGTCGAGGTGCGCGTGCCAGATCGCCCCTCCGCGATGTACGCGAAGGTCACGCCCGACGATGCCGCCGCGATCGTGCGGCGGCACTTCCACGCGCCCGGCTGGGGACGTCGCGTGGGCCGCTGGATCGATCGCCGCATCGACGCATTCCTGTCGGGTGAGGATGTCGGCGACCGCATCGCCCGGCACACCATCAATGGGGGCGACCATCCCGTCGAGGCCTTCCTGGGCCGCCAGGTCCGCATCGCCACGGAATATTTTGGCGAGATCGACCCCCTGGATCTGGATGAATACCTCGGGCACGGGGGTTTCAAGGCCCTGGCCATGGCGCGCAATCGCACGCCCGACGCGGTCATCGCCGATATCACCGCCAGCGGCCTGCGCGGCCGCGGCGGCGCAGGATTTCCGACAGGGGTCAAATGGAGGCGGGTCCGCGACGCGGTGTCCCCCGATGGCGTGAAGTGCGTCATCGCCAATGGCGACGAGGGCGACCCCGGGGCGTTCATGGACCGGATGCTCATGGAGTCGTTCCCGTTCCGCCTGATCGAGGGCATGCTCATCGCGGCGCACGCCGTCGGGGCGAAGGATGGGTACATCTACGTGCGCGCCGAATACCCGCGCGCGGTCAGTCGCCTCCGCGAGGCGATCGGAGTCCTGGAATCGCGCGGCTGGCTGGGGAAAGATTTTCGCCTGAAGATCTTCGAGGGCGCGGGGGCGTTCGTCTGCGGCGAGGAGACCGCGCTGATCGAATCCATCGAGGGCAAGCGCGGCATCCCGCGGCTCAAGCCGCCCTATCCCGCCGACGCCGGCCTTTGGGGTCGGCCGACCCTCATCAATAATATCGAGACCCTGACGATGCTGCCGTGGATCGTGCGCCGCGGCGCCCCCGCATTCGCCGCGATGGGCACCGCCAAGAGCAAGGGGACGAAGGTGTTCGCGCTCGCCGGCAAGATCCTGCGCACGGGTCTCATCGAGGTGCCGATGGGCATCACCATCCGCGAGATCGTCGAGGAGATTGGCGGCGGCGTGCCCGATGGCAAGCGGCTCAAGGCGGTGCAAATCGGTGGCCCCTCCGGCGGCTGCATACCCGCATCGCTCGCCGACACGCCCGTCGATTTCGAGGCGCTCACTGCCGCGGGTGCCATCATGGGTTCCGGTGGCCTGATCGTCCTCGACGAGGACGACTGCATGGTCGACGTGGCGCGGTATTTCATGTCGTTTCTGCGCGATGAGTCCTGCGGCGAATGCACGTTCTGCCGGATCGGGACGATGCGCATGTGGGAGATCCTGGATCGGTTGTGCAATGGCAAGGCGAACCCGCGCGACCTGGAGGAACTCCAGCAGCTCACCGGGCTGACCGCGCAGGGCAGCATCTGCGGCCTCGGGCGCACGGCGCCTAATCCTGTCATCACCACGCTCCGATATTTCCGAGACGAGTACGAGGCCCACCTCCAGGGCCGCTGTCCGTCGGGCAAGTGCAAGCCCCTCATCCAGTACGTCGTCCAGGACAACTGCACCGGTTGCACGATCTGCGCCCAGCATTGTCCCGCCGATGCGATTCCGGCCGTGCCTTTCCAGATTCACGAGATCGACACCGACAAGTGCACCCGCTGCGACGTGTGCCGCGTCGATTGCCCGGAGGGCGCCATCGCCATCGTCAGCGGCGGCCTGAAATGTCGCGGGCACGCGCCATCGGAACACCTGGAGCACATTGTGATCGCCCACGAATGAGCGCGCTCGTGAACATCACGATCGATGGAAAATCCGTGGCCGTCCCGGCGGGCAGCACGGTCCTGGATGCCGCGCGCGGGCTTGGGTTGCGCATCCCGACGCTCTGTTTCCTCGCCGGGGTCAAAGAGAATCGTCCCTCCTGCATGTCCTGCGTCGTGCGCGTGGGGACGGATAGCCGGCTTGTGCCGTCCTGTTCGACGCGCGTCTCGGAGGGGATGATCATCGCCAGCGAGGCGCCCGATGTCCGGGCGGCGCGCAAGGGGGCGCTCGAGCTGCTCTTCAGCGACCACCTTGGCGACTGCGTGTCGGTCTGTCAGCGGGTGTGTCCGGCGCGGCTCCAGATCCCGGAGGTGATTCGCCTCGTGGCGGCGGGGCAGATGCGGGAGGCGATCGCGCGGGTCAAGGAGAACGTCGTTCTGCCGGGCGTGATGGGCCGGATCTGCCGCGCGCCGTGTGAGATGGGCTGTCGCCGCCGGCAGTACGATGGCGCGGTCGCCATCCAGCTCATTGAGCGCGAGGTTGCCGAGCAGGATCGCAAGTCCGGCGCCCGCTACGTTCCCGAATGCGCGCCGTCCACGGGCAAGCGCGTCGCCATCGTTGGCGCCGGGGCGACCGGTCTCTCCGCGGCATTTCACCTCTTGCGCCGCGGGCATGCGGTCATCCTCTTCGATGACCACCCCGAGCCGGGCGGACACCTGCGCTACGGCGTTGGCGATGAACTGCCGAAGGACGTGCTCGATGCCGATATCGAAACCATTCGCGCCATCGGGTTGGAGTTCCGAGGCGGGGTGCGGCTCGGGCGCGACGTGGGCCTGGATGCCCTGCGCCGGGAGTTCGATGCCGTCATCCTGGCCGTCGGCCTGATGCGACGCACCGATCCGGCCGGGCTCGGTGTCGCCGCCACCGAGCGCATGGTGCGCGTCGATGCCGCCAATCTCCAGACCGAGGTGGCTGGCGTTTTCGCGGGCGGGACGTGCATCCGCAGCGCGTGGGATCCCGCGCGCTCCGTCGGCGATGGGCACACGTTGGCCGAATGCGCCGACGCCTTTCTCGACGGCCGCACCCACCGGATCGCGGTGAAAGAGTTTACGTCCACCATCCCCAAACTCACGCCCGAGGAATACCAACAGCTCGGTCGCGGTGCCAATTCCGAGCTGAGCGTGCGCGAGCTGCTGGGCGAGGCCGAGCGCGCCGCGGGACGGTGTTGCCATTGCGACTGCCGCGCGGCGAGCGACTGCAAACTGCGCATCTTCGCGGAACTCTACGACGTGGATCCACGCGGTTTCGCGGGCGAGAGGCGCCGCGCCTTCGCGGTGATCCGGCAGCTGGGCGGCGTGATCTTTGAGCCTGGCAAGTGCATCTCCTGCGGCATCTGCGTGGAGATCGCCACGCAGGCCAAGGAACCCCTCGGGCTCACATTCATCGGGCGCGGCTTCGACGTGCGCATCGGTGTCCCGCTGGAGGGCGGCCTCGACGAAGGTCTACAAAAGGTCGGCATGGATTGCGTCCGCCACTGCCCCACCGGCGCCCTCGCCCTTGAGGACGATGCCCGCACCCGCGCGGTGAGGGCCGGGGCAGTTGCCGCGTAGCTGACCGTCTTCGGGGCCAGCAGTTCTTGGGAGGGACGCCGGCCCCGGCGTCCGCGATTCACCGGCCGTGCGACTCGTGAGCCAATTCGGTCCGCGAGGCGAGCGTGTCTCAAGACCTCTGAGCCGAGCCGCCTGGCACAGGCGGCCTACAAATTTTGTAGGGCATCTCTGTGAGATGCCGTGCATTGTCGCGCGCCGCACACCATTGGAAGTCCCCTCTATAGTCAGATGGCATTGATTGTTGGATGTTCCGTGTTAGGCGTTTGAGTTTTGAGACAGCTTCACGCCGCGGGCCCTCCCTAGGATCCCCGCGTGGCGTGTCTAAGGTCTTGTAGAGGGCGTCTCCATGGGACGCCGGCCATGGGGGGCGTCCCGATGAGGCATTGCCCCGTGCCAACCGCACGACGTCGATAGGCCGATCGGTTAGCAGATGGGTTATGGCCCCGTTTGGCCTTGGCGTCGTCGCGCGAAAAGGCCGACTCGTTTGTGAGGGCCGCGAGCGTCAGCGCGTTTCGGCTGCCACGCGGATGATGACTTCGTTCCGGCGGAGAAAGGTCGGGGTCCAAGGTGGATCGTAGTATGCGAAGAAGGGCTCGCCCTCGATCGCGATCTTGCGTTTGGCGACCTCGGACCTGAGCGCCCCGATGGCCTTGCGCTCGACCTCGGCGGTGCGGCCTCCCTTGAATCTCAGGACCGCGAAACGCCCGCCCGCCTGCGTGCGGAGGCCGACGGCGGGATCGCTGGGTTTTGGGGCGTTGCCCGCGACGTCTTCGGGAACGATGAAGCTCATCGTGCCTTTCTCGCCCCGGACGCCCTCGACGATCACGGGCGTCGTCATGGTGATCTTCTGCTCGGTCGCATTGGAGCCGGTGATGAAGCGGAATAGCCGCCCGAATGCCCTGTCCATCCCGCGATCGGCGGCGGACATGTCGGTGCAGACCAATTCGAGACGCGGATAGTCGCGCAGTTCGAAACCGCCATCTTTTTCAACGACGCTGTATTTCGGTGTCGGTGTCACGGCCCTGGAATTGGCAATGGTGAACCATAGCACAACTGACACGGCCGCGAGGATCGCGCCGAGAGCGGTTCCGAGAAGAAGGCGTTGCATGGGGTGCGTCTATAGTGGCCGCCGATCTGCCGCGCAAGCGGGGTATACACCTCAGTGTCGGGGATGTTGATCTGCTCGTGGATGTCCGCAGCGAAGTCTGGCTTCCCGGTTCGGCACCCGCCAATATCTCCGGCATGGAATCACTCTCCCGTGCGGCGCTCTGCGCGTTCGCGCTGTCTCTCACCCCGATGTCGATGGCCGAATCGCCGTCATCCCAGGTGGTGGGCCGCTCCATCGCGTGCGCCGATTACACCGCGGGCAAGGCCTTCATCCTTTCCGCCGATGGGAAGATAGAATGGGAGCAGCCCGCGCCGCACTGCAACGACCTCTGGGTGCTGGGCAACGGCAACGTCCTCTTTTCCACGGGCCACGGGGTCAAAGAGGTCACGCGCGCGGGGGCGACCGCCTTTTCATATGAATCCAAGAGCGAGATCTACGCGTGCCAGCGGCTCGCCGATGGCAATACCTTTGTCGCCGAGTGCAACGCGGGCCGCCTGCTGGAGATTCGGCCCGATGGGACATTCGCGAAGGAGTTTAGGCTGCTGCCCGAGGGCAAGGACGGCGGCCACACATACATCCGGAATGCCCGCAAGCTCGCGAGCGGCAATTATCTCGTCACACATTATGGCGAGGGTGTCGTGCGGGAATACGACCCCGCGGGCAAAGCTGTGCGGGACATCCCGGCCGAGGGTGGGCCGCACAGCGCGATCCGGCTCCCCGATGGCAACACGCTGATCGCCTGCGGCGACCGCACGAAGGCCGCGCGCGTCTTCGAGGTGGATCCCGGGGGCAAGGTGGTCTGGGAGATCGGGCCGAACGACCTGCCCGGCGCTCCGCTGAAATTCATGGCCGGCCTCCACCGCCTGCCCAATGGCAACACGCTGATGTCGAACTGGGTCGGCCACGGCCAGTTCGGCACCGCCCCTCACCTCATCGAGGTCACCCGCGACAAGAAAGTCGTCTGGACCTTCGCCGACCACCAGCGTTTCCGCACGATCTCCACCGTCCAGCTCCTCGGCATCCCCGGCGACCCGATCAAGGGCGAGATACTGCACTGAGGCTAGCGGGGTACTCTTCTCTCATGGGGGCACAAAGGCGCGGCGCCTAGCAGCGCGTTTCAAAGACCCACACGACCGTCGGGTTGGCTATGGGAGGGACGCCGTCCCCGGCGTCCGTGTCCCACCGGAAAACGAAAGGCACTAGAGGGTTCCCGGTCGAGTCGGCAAGATCGGCTCGCGTGTCTTGCTGCAGATAAAAACCGGAAACGTCCATACGGGACACGAGGGGCGCGGACTGGTCTGAAACAGGACGGGCGAGGTTTTTTTCCTCATCGATCCAGTTTCAAACCGGATCGGCGTTTGATTTTGGCACTAGCCCGGAATTTCACAGCCTTGCGGGCTGTGAAATTCCGGGCTCTGGGAAAACCGCGCCATGAGAGCCACTTATTGGGAAAGGTCTCGCAAAGACTGGGATTCTTCGCGGTTGCAGAGTGTGTTTCGCGGATCGGTGGCCCCAGATCCTCCAAAATCGCGTCTTTCGGAGCGCGGTTTTCCTTTGAGCCTGCATGTTTCACGCGGAAGCGTGAAATATGCAGGCTAGGATGACAGATTTGGTTTAATCGCGTCCCACAAGCATGGCACGGCAGGTGTCGCCTCGTTCTCCCCAACGTTATCGACGGCGGGCGCGGTGCGCTGCTAGCCTCGCGGGCATTCCTGATAGTATGAAAAAGCACATTTTTTTGCTCGCGGCCATATGCGTGCTCGCGCCAGCGGCGCTCCGCGCTGCGACAGAGCCGCAGCGGCCGTGTCTCATATTGCCCTTTGACGGCGACCTGCGGGACGCGTCCGGCCGTGGCAACGACGCGGTGGGCGAACGCGCGCGGTTTGTGCCGGGGCACGCGGGGCAGGGTCTGGTGATCGGGCCCGGCGCGGTCGTGGTGCCCGATTGTGGCGATGTGCGCCTCGCGCCCGGGCTGCGGATCGATTGCTGGGTGCGGGTGGATGCGCTCCCGCCGGAGGGCAAGGAGATCCTGTCCAAGGATGACGAGTACATGCTCCGGATCGATCCGGCGAGCGAGGGCGGCCGCTTCTCTTTCTTCGTCAACCTCGGCGGCTGGGAATCGCGCGCCAGTTCCAGATTGGCGCCGGCTCCCGGCACGTGGCATCACCTCGTCGCCGCCTGGGATGGCAAGGAGATCTCGCTCGAGGCCGATGGGCAGGTCGCGCGAAAACCTCGCGCCGGCACTCCGGAGGCATCGCCCGAGCCTCTGCGCATCGGGCCCATGGAGGGCGTGATCGACGAGCTGCGTATCGTCAACCCCGCGGCCAATCAATCGGCCACGGCGTACTGGCCGTTCGACGGCGGGACGGGCGACGCATCTGGCAAAGGGCATGACGCCGGCGGCAAGGGGGCGCGCTTCGTCCCGGGCCGCTGCGGTCCGGCTATCCAGCTCGAGCGCGAGCCGGTCGCCGTCCCCGATGCCATCGACCTGCAGCTATCGGCCGGCCTGCGGATCGACTGCTCGGTCCGCGCCGAGAAGTTGCCGGAGAACTATCAGACGATCCTCATCAAGGATGGCGAATATCAGCTGCGCCTGAATTCAAAGAAGGAGGGCAGCCGCTTCGCCTTTTTTGTTTATCTCGATGGGCAATGGGAGCCGCGGGCGCTCTCCGTCGAACCTGCGAGGGCCGGCGCATGGCACCGGATCAGCGCGCGATGGGATGGCTCCGCCCTGACGCTCGACGTCGATGGGCAGCGCGAGAGGGTTTCTCGCTCGGGGATGCCTTCGCCCAAGGGGCAGCCGCTGCGCATCGGCGCGCCGGGCCTCGCGCTCGACGAGATGCGCATCGAGAATCCGCGGCGCCCCATCCTGCGCGCGCGTGCGCCAGAGCAGCAGGGTGCGATCCTGCGCGCCGAGTGCCCGGAGACCATCGCCGTGACGGTGCGCAACCTTGGCACGGAGGCGCGGGAAGCCGTGGCCTCCCTTGAGACGCCCAAGGGCATCGCATGCATCGGTCCGGCGGAGCGGGCCATCGGTACCCTGGCGCCGGGGGCGACGGCGCGCCTGGAATGGACTTTGCGGGCCGATGCGGAGATCACGGCCGCCGCCGGGATCCGGCTCCGGGCGCGCGACCTCAAGCCCGCAACGGATCGCTTTGCGCTCAGCTTCTTCCCTTCCGCCGATCGGCCCGCGCTCGCGCCGCCCGCGCCGTCGCAGGGCGCCCCTCCGGCGGCCACCTATTACATCGACAGCGCGCGGGGTGATAACGCCAGCGTCGGCACGTCGCCCGAGGCGGCATGGAAAGACTTCACGAACATCAACGGGCGCACACTTGGCCCCGGGGAACGGCTGTTGATCCGTCGCGGCAGCGTCATCAACCAGGAGCTGGATATCTCCGCGCGCGGCACCGCCGAGCGGTGGGCCGAGATCGGCGCGTACGGTGACGGCCCGCGTCCCATCATTCGCCGCAACTGGGACATCGATGACCGCTGCGCGCTGGTCCGCGACCCGGACTTCCTCAGGATCAGCGGGCTGGTCGTCTGCCATGCTGGCAAAGGGCTGGTGGTGCATTACCGGGGCGGGGGACATTCGGGGGTGCTCATCGAGGATTGCATCGCCCATCACATCGAGGGGCTCTATCGCCTAAACGCCCACGGGATCCCGGAGTGGCGCGACCGGTTGGGCGCTCCCGGCGACGGCCTCCACAGCTCGGCCGGATTCGCCTTCAGCGGTGCGCCCGCGAGGGACATCACCCTGCGCGACTGCGAGATGTTCCAGTGCTCGTGGGGATTCCTCGCTCGCGGCGAGGCGCTCACGGTCGATCGCGTCTTCTGCCACGACAACTTCGTCCACAACACCTCGCCCCACCCCGCCATCGTCGGCGCCCGGCGCTCCTTCCTCCAGAACAGCATCTTCGACGCACCGGGCTGGCACGCGTTCGCCGGCACGATGGGGATCATGCTCGTCGATCCCCAGGGGCTGATCATCCGCAACTGCACCTTCCGCAACCAGCCCGACTCCGGGAGCCACGACGAGGGCGGCATCGATTTTGAGAACACCGGCAGCGGTTGCCTGATCGACCACTGCACCTTCCAGAACAACGCCGGGGCGGCCATCGAGGTGCTGGGCCTCCGCGCGCCCCAGCCGCGCAACGTCGAGATCGTCGGCTCGCGCTTCATACTCAATAACACGGCGCGAAAACTCGGCCCCTCCGAGATCTATATCTGGGGGAAGACGCCCGACCCGGAGGTCTGCTGCAGCACGGGTTGGATCCGCGGCAACGGCTACGTCCTCAACTCCGGCGTGGCGTTCTTCACGAACGAGGCCCCGCGCACGACTCGCTGGACGCTGGCCGACAACGTGGGCTATCCGACGGTGGCCGCCCTCAAAGAGGCGATGCCCTTCAACGATCCGCCCGTCGTCAGCGCGGGCCCAGACCTGTACTCGGCCGATGAGCGCATCGAACTGGTTGGCAAGGTCGCGGACGATGGCCGGCCCGCGGGGCGCCCGCTCGCGATCCACTGGGAGATGCTCCATGGCCCCGCCCCCGTCGTGTTCCAGGATCCGGGTGCGGCGCGGACAGCCGCCACGTTCCCCGCCGCGGGCGCCTATACCCTGCGGCTTGTCGCGGACGACGGCGAACTGTGGTGCAGCGACACCGTCGCGGTCCACCGCCTGACCGCGGGGGCCTCGGTCGCCGCCGCTTGGGAATTCAACACGCCACGCGATAAACAGGGATGGGCGGAGGTCAATCCCGGCACGGTGGTGAGGGAATGGCTCGACCAGCAGTGGCCCTGCAAGGCCGAGCCGGTGAAATATGTGGGGGGTGGCTATTTCATTCTCGCCATCGAGGATAGCCGGGACGCGCACCTGCTCTCGCCCGACAACCTGGGCGTCGATCTCCCCGCCGCGAGCGTGGTCCAGATCCGATTCCAGAACCACACGCCCGCCCGCCAGATGCGCCTGCGGTTCACCACCGAAGCCGACCCCGCTTGGGACGAACGCAAGGCGAGGGTGTTCGACGTCACCCCAGACGACAACGCCCCCCGCGCCTATGCCGTCGATATGGCGGGCGCGCCTGGATGGAACGGCCGCCTCAAACAGCTCCGGCTGGACATCGCCACCGGCGCACCCCTGACCGGCACCTGCCGCTTCGATTCGATCCGGATCGAGCGGCACAAGCGTTGAAAGAGCAGCGAGAGAGAGAGGGCCCGCGGCCTGAGCCTGTCTCAAGAGTCGCGTCGAGAGTTCGCAGCAGGCCGCCTGGCGCAAGATAGAGTGCAGGCAAGGCTCGTGGCGGGATCCTTCCTTTGGAGCGCGGTGGCAACGCCACCGCTTTGGAACGGCGCGAAGCGACGGCACCGCTTTGGCCTCGGCCGGGACGTCGGCTCCGCCGACCGCGGAAAGCGGCGGCGTCGCCGCCGCACTCCAAAAACTGGCGCATCGATCAAATTGCCATGCTTCCGCGATGATCGAGTTTTGAGACAGACTCGCCTCTCGGGCCGGGTTGGCCCAGGCGCGGCGCGGCTGGTGAATCGCGGACTGTCGATCGAACGCGTCACATCGGCGACGAAGCGTGTGCGGGGTCGGCCGCGCCCGATCGTTCGCGGCCCATTCGGCGCAGTTTCGCTCGAATCTCCTCGTCAGAGAACTTCATCGGCAGAACCAGGCGTCCGCTTCTGTCGATGCAGCCCCAGTGACCGCTTCGGATAAGCTGATGCTCGCCAGTCATTCTCACAACGGGATCGTTGCAAACAGCCGAGTGGCCGGACTGAAACGGCGAAGCGAAGCCATATTGCGCCTTGATCATGACTTTTCCCGATCTGTCGATGAACCCCATCTTGCCGCGATCAAGATATCTCGCCAACCCTTCCGAGAAAACATCGGGGCCGTTGTCAAATGTGACAGTGGGCACCGTGGAGCCGTCTCGTTTGACGAAAAGCCAGCCGAACCGTTCGGCGTGAATGGCGGCGAGGCCCCCGGAAAAATCCAGTTCCGACAATACGGAACGGCGGACGAAAATCTTCCCGTCTATCGCGTACGCGCGATTGCCCCGGGGCTGCAGCTCGGCTCTGTCAGGATTCCCGGCATTAGACCGGTATGAGCAGGACACGGGACTGCCGCTCCTCGGCGGCACTTGGCATGATTGGAGGCAGACAATGCCGCAGATGAGAATCCTGGGGATGGCGCGGGGCATATTCCGCATCGGGGAACGTCAGGGAGGACCGCCGGTGGAGCGGCCGATTCTGGCGACTTCCTTATGGCGGAAACAATCCCTGACGTGGTCGTTCACCATGCCGACCGCCTGCATGAACGCATAGCAGATGGTTGAGCCCACGAAGTTGAACCCGCGCTTCCGCAGGTCCTTGCTCATCTGATCCGACACCTTCGTCTTGGCGGGGATCTCCACCATTCGCTTCCGGGCGTTCTGCACGGGGGTGCCATCGACGTAGCGCCACAGGAACGCGTCGAGGGTCCCGTATTCCTCCCGTATGGCCAGGACGCCCCGCGCATTCGTGATGGCTGCCCCTATCTTGAGGCGATTCCGCACGATGCCGGGATCCTGGAGCAGACGGAGGAAGTCGTGCCGCCCATATTTGGCGATGCGCTGAACGTCGAAGGAATCAAATGCCGTTCGGTAGTTCTCCCTCTTCTTCAGTATCGTGAGCCAGCTCAGGCCGGCCTGGGCCCCCTCCAGAATGAGGAATTCAAAGAGGCGCCTGTCATCATGAACCGGCACGCCCCATTCGTCATCGTGGTACGCGACATAAAGGGGATCGCTGCCGCACCATTCGCATCTTCTCTTCATGGCGTCCGTGGCAGGGTGCCGCGCGGGGCCTTGGGCGCAAGCCACTTTCCCGAAAGCCGTTCATCGAACCAAGCGTGGGGCGATTGTGGGCGCGGGGCGGGGGCGAGGAGGAAGAACGACGAGCGCCGGGGAACGAACGCTGGGAGGTCGGACCGCTGAATCAACGATTCGCCCTGATGCTGATCATCGCTGCTTGACGTTGCAGCGTTATGAAGAGTGCGTCCTTCGACCGCTCGCTGCACTCGCGCTCAGGACGAACGGGGGAAGGTGGTCGTGGCGAAGTCACTCCCGGCTTCGGCGGTCGCTCCGCTCCAATCCAAAGCGGTGTGGCCCCCGACTTTTGGGCGGGGTTGGCACCGCACTCCATGACGCGAGGCGTGATCCAGGGCTCTGGGAAGGGGCGCGAGCTTTTGGAGTGCGGCGACGCGTCGCCGCTTTGGCAGGTCGCGTAGCGACGGACCGGCTCCGCCGGTCACGGAAAGCGGCGGCATTGCCGCCGCACTCCAAAACGCGGGGCATGCCAGCCCTTGGAGCGGCGCGCGAACGCGCCGCATTCGGGCGGGAGGGCAGAGCGACGGTGGACCGCCACACCAAAGTGGCGGCCGCGCATTAGGAATCTGCGTTCATCTGTGTGCATCTGCGGTTGAAATCCCTGGGGTTTGCTGCAGCCCGGGGGGACGGGCCGTCGGTAATCCCCTCGATTCCTGGCATACCCATGTATTGCATTGACCGGGGCCGTGGCACCTCAAGAATACCGGAGCCATGAGACATAACCTGATGACCCTCACGATGGGCCTGTTGGGCCTCGGCATGTCCGGGGCGTGTGCGCTGGGCGCCGCCGAGAGGAAGCCGAACATCCTCTTCTGTTTCGCCGACGACTGGGGCCGCTACGCGCGCGCGTACGATGCCGCCGATGGCGGGCGCCCGTCGCCGAACCAGGTTATCGCGACGCCGAACGTGGACCGCGTGGCGCGCGAGGGCGTGCTTTTTCGACACGCCTTTGTCAACGCGCCGTCCTGCACGCCGTGCCGCAGCGCCCTGCTGTCGGGCAGGTACTTTTTTGCGACGGGGCGCGGGGCGATCCTCCAGTGCGCGGAGTGGGATCCCGCGATCCCGACGTGGCCGCTGTTGCTGCGGGACGCGGGCTATCACATCGGCAAGATGTACAAGGTGTGGAGCCCGGGGACGCCCGCCGACGCGGGGTATGGCGGACAGCAGCACGCCTACGAGAAGGCAGGCCGCGGATTCTGCGACTTCTCGGAGAATGTGACCGCGCTGGTGGCCCATGGCGTGCCATTGGCGGAGGCCAAGGAGCGCATGTACGCGCAGGTGCGCGAGAACTTCGAGGCATTCCTTGCCGCGCGCGAGGGGAGCAAACCGCTCTGCTTCTGGTTTGGCCCGACGAACACCCACCGGAAATGGATTCGCGGTTCGGGCAAGGCGCTGTGGGGCATCGACCCCGACGCGCTCAAGGGCCGATTGCCCAAGTTCCTGCCCGACGTGCCCGAGATCCGCGAGGATTTCGCCGACTACCTCGGCGAGGCGCAGGCATTCGATGCGGCCGTCGGTGTACTGATCAAGAAGATGAAGGACATTGGCGAGTTCGACCGCACGGTGGTGGTCGTCAGCGGCGACCATGGCGCGCCCGGCTTTCCCGGGGGGAAGTGCAACCTGTACGATTTTGGGGTCGGCGTCGCGCTGGCCGTCCGTTGGCCCGGCCAGCCCGCGGGCCGCGTGGTCGAGGATTTTGTCAATCTGATGGATCTGGCGCCGACGTTCCTCGACATCGGCGATGTCGCGATCCCGCCGGGGATGCAGGCCCGGAGTTTCGTCAGCGTTTTGCGCAGCGAGAAGTCCGGCTGGGTGGATCCCGAGAGGGAATTCGTGGTCACCGGTCGCGAGCGGCACGTCGCCGCGGCCCGCGATGGGAACCTGCCCTATCCCCAGCGCTCCTTCCGCACCAAAGACTTCCTCTACGTTCGCAACTTCGCCCCGGATCGCTGGCCCATGGGCGGTCCCATGTCCGTCACCGAGGCCGCTGCGCCCTCCCACGAGGAGCTGGTGGAGAATACGTTCGCGACCTTCTCCGACATGGACTCCAGCCCGACCAAGGCATGGATGGTCGAGCACCGCAACGACCCGCAGTGGAAATGGCATTACAATTACTCCTTTGGGAAACGCCCCGCCGAAGAGCTGTACGATCTCCGCGAGGATCCCGATGAGATCAAGAACCTCGTCGATGACCCGGCCCACGCCGACATCAAGCGCCAGTTATCCGGGCGACTCATGAAAGTCCTCACCGGCAACGGCGATCCTCGCGTCACGGGCGATGGCATGACCTTCGAGCGCCCGCCGTTCACCGACGTCCCGGCGCCGAAAGCCAAGGGCGGGAAGAGGAAGAAGAAGTAGGCCGGGGGTCCGTCACTGGGCAGAACCCATTGGCTTAAGTTGTTCCCTGCCATCGCGTGATTCGCAATGGCGGGCGCGGTGGGCGATTATCGGACGACTTGGGCAACGGTACTTCTTGGCGGCGCATGGCGTTCGCCTTGCCTTGCGGCGTCTCACGGAGACGCCCTGCAAGATGTTGGGCACGCCATCCGGGTATCCTGGGGAGGGCCCGCGGCCTGAGGCTGTCTCAAAACTCAAACGCCCAACACGGAACATCCAACAATCAATGCCCATCTGATGATAGAGGGGATTTCCAATGGTGTGCGGCGGGCGACAATGCACGGCATCTCACAGAGATGCCCTACAAAATTTGTAGGCCGCCTGTGCCAGGCGGGCGGTTCAGAGGTTTTCAGACACGCTCAGGCCGCGGGCCGGGTTGGCCCAGATGTGGCGCGGCTAGTGAATCGCGGACGCCGGGGCTGGCGTCCCTCCCGGCTGATGCGGGCGGCAAGTACGGTGCGGCAGCGGATTCGGTCTTTCCGCACCGCGTGACAGCCGGGCCCCCGCACACGGAGATTTCACAATTTTTCCATGCTGGGTTCATCAGGGTTTCACAGGGCGGGGGCAGGGTGTGGCCATGAACAGGTTGTGCTCATGCGTGTGGTTGGCCGCGGCGCTCGCGGTCGAGGGAACTGTGGATATCCATTCGGCGGAAGTGCCCATCGGCGTGATCCCGAGCTTCGCGGCGACGGCCCGACCGAGGCAGTCCAACGACGTTGGGGCGACGGTATCGCCCGATGTCGAAGCAACGACGGGAGAGCGGCTGACGGCCGACAATCCCTTGGCCCTCCCCGGCGCGAAGGTGCTGATCCCGTATCCGGAACTCAAGGCGCTGCTGGAGAAGGCAGCGGCGGAGCAAGCATGGAAGAAGGAGGTTCCGCCGGTCGAGGCCGCGCTCCTCTCGGCGCGCTTTCGCCTTGCGCTTGGCGGCGGGGCTCCCGCGCTGGAGGCGCGGTTTGAGGTGGCGGCATTTGGCGAGGGCTGGCGGCTGGTGCCGCTGGTTGGCAGCGACGTGGCGCCCGCCTCGATCGAGCCCCCGGATGTCGATGTTGTCGCGCGGGACGGCATCCTGTGCGCGTTGATTCATGGGCCGGGGCGCGCATCGGTCACGGTGCGATTCGATGTGCTTGGGTCACGGAAGGATCTGGGTCAGCCATTCCTGAAACTCAGGACCCAGGCCACGACCTCGTCCACGCTGCAAGTGACCGGCCTGGGGAAGGGCGAGCGATTGCGCGTGGTCGGGCTGCCGGAGGCCGATGCCCGCGCGGAGAGCATGCCGCTGCCGACGGCCGGCGCCCCACTGGAGTTCGTCTTGGACGAGGATCGGCCTTCCGCTCCATCGCAATGGGAGGCGACCGCCGGCGTCCTCGTCGAGCGCGATGATGTGTTTCTCCGGTATACCGCGCGGATCCTGGCCGATGTGGTCGAAGGGTCGGGCGTGGAGATGGTGCTGGAATTACCCGCTGACACCCGCGAGCGGGAGATCGAGAGTCCCGGGATGTCCCGCTTCTGGGTGCAGCGAGATTCCGGCGGGCGCGACGTGCTGAAGATCGCGTGGGCCGATCCGAACGTCCGTTCCCGCGAGGTGCTGCTGCGGTGGCGGACCCCACCGCGCGGGGACGCCGAGCGGTGGCCGATGGAATGCCCTCGGCCGCAGGGTGCGCGATCCTTTGATGCGCTCTTCGTGGCCGCACGGCCCGAGCTGATGGCGTTGGAGGTGCAGCCGCCGTCGGCCTCGACGGCGAGCACGGGACTGGCCGGATGGATCCGCGAGAAGCTGGGTGCCCGGGAATACGTGGTGGCGACGGCGGGGGCATCGTTGGCGCCGCGGTGGCTGAAGACCGCCGACACCGAGCGGGCGACGGTGAAATCCGCCAAGTGCGCGACCACACTGGTGGGCGACGGCTCGGCGCTGGGGCAGGGGGAGTTCGAGATCGAACATGCCGGGCCGATGCGCTGGCGCGTCCGGTTGCCGGAAGGCAGTCGTCTCCTGAAGTGTGCCGCGGGAGGCGCGTCCGCCCAGCCGATTTTATCGGAAGGTGGCGAGCTTGAGTTCCCGCTGCCAGCCAGTTCGAAGGGCGTCTCCACCGTCAGCCTATCGTACACCGAGAAGAAAGACACCATGGATCCAGTCGGGGGCCACATGTCCCTCTGCCTGCCGTCTACGCCCCTTTTCGCCGAGCGGATCGAATGGCAGTTGCTCCTGCCGCAGGCCTACGAAGTGACGGCCGTCGATGGAAATCTCGACGTTGGCAAAGGCAGCGGCCCGGCGCTCGTTCTTGAGAAACGGCTCTGTCGCGGCGAGATGCCAAAGGTCGATCTCCACTACCGGAAGAAGGGACCGCGCGAGTGAGTCGGGGATGATGGGTTTCTGGCACGACAATCAAACGAAAGAGAAGGAGTCACGATGAAATACAAGATGACGATGGGCGGGATGTTTGCGGTGGGCTGGATCTTCCTCTGCACTGCGGCGGGCTGGTTTTTGCTCGGTGGCGCGGTGGAAAAGCGCACGGCGGCGGCGGTGCAGAACCTGGGCAAGGAGGTGCGCGGCGCTTGGGGTCCAGCCATGGCGCAGTGTCACCCGCACGCCTACTATCTGCCGCCGGGCGGCGGACAAAAGGACGGCATCATTCGACCGGCGTCGAGCCATATTGCGGTGGCGCTATCCTATGAGCCCAAGCGCAAGGGCCTCCTGTGGCACCGCACGTATGGGGTATCGTTTGAGGGCGAATACCTGATCCAGAATCCGACGCCGATACAGCAGACGGTGTACGTCGTGTTCAGGTTCCCGAGCGCCGATGCCACCTATCACGACTTCCGATTCTCGATCGGTGATGCGGCGCCCACGGAGCGCGCGCCAGAGAATGGCGCGATCACCGAATCGGTCGTCATCGCGCCCAACGCATCGGTCCCCCTCAAGGTGGGATATCGGGCTCGCGGCGTGGACCGCTGGGCATACGCGTTCGAGGACGCCAGCCGCGTGCGGAACTTCGAGCTGCGCATGACGACGGACTTTGCCGAGATCAACTTCCCCACGGGGACCGGATCGCCGACGGGGAGGCAGAAGACGCAGAATGGGTGGGAGCTTACGTGGTCCTATCCGGACGTGCTGTCGGCGCCCGGGATCGGCATGGATATGCCCAATGTGCTGAACGCCGGGCCCGTTGCCGCCCGCATCAGCTTCTTTGCGCCGGTGTCCCTACTGTTCTTCTTCGCGGTCCTGCTGATCGTCGGCGTGGTGCGGCAGCAGAACCTGCATCCCATGAACTACTTTTTCCTCGCGGCGGGCTTCTTCGCGTTCCAGGCGCTGTTCACGTATCTGGTCGATCTGGTGCCGTTGCACCTTTCGTTCGCCATCGCGGCGGCCGTGTCGCTCCTGCTGGTGTGCGGGTACATCCACGCGGTGAGCGGGGGACGACTCTCGCGGGTCGCGGTGCCGGCCCAGATCGCCTACATGGTGCTGTTCAGCTACAGCTTTTTCTTCGATGGCCTATCGGGCCTGACGATCACCATTGGGGCGGTCGGGACCCTGGCACTGCTGATGGCCCTGACGGCGCACATCGACTGGGATGAGAAGTTGGGGAAAGGCGGGAGCCGAAAGAAGGGTGGTCAGGATGGGATCGGCGGTCCGTTGCCCGTGGCCGTGCCGCCCAAGCTGGGGGCGTGAGGGGTGTGCCAAGGGTCGCAGTCTGCGGGAGGGACGCCGGCTTCCGCGTCCGCGGGTGGTGCGGGATCCGACCCGCGAGACGGCGGGCCCTCCCGTAAGCTGGGATGGTCTCCGCTTTGGCTGGGTTTAGGATGAAGATCGCGTACAATGGAAGAAGTGGCTGAGGCGAAGCAAGAGGCCTGTGGTCGGCGGCGCGTGCTGGTCGTGGACGACGAGGTGTCGATCAGTGACACGATTGTCTACTGCCTTGAGTCAGAGGGTTTCTCGGCGCGGGCGTGCGCCCTGGGCACGGAGGCGCTGGAACTCGCGAGGGGTGGGCATTTCGATTTGCTCATACTCGACGTTGGATTGCCCGACATGAACGGCTTCGAGGTGTGCCGCCGCCTGCGGGAACAGAGTTCCATGCCGGTGATTTTCCTGACGGCGCGCGCGTCCGAGGTGGATCGCGTGGTGGGGCTCGAGATCGGGGGCGATGACTACATCGTGAAGCCGTTCAGCCCACGGGAACTAAGCGCGAGGGCGCGGGCGGTGCTGCGGCGCTCTGGGAGCCGGGAGGCGAACGCGGATGCCGCCGGCAGCGAGACCGCGGGCCAGTCGGCCTTCGATGTGGACGAGGCGCGCTGCACGATCCGGTATCGCGGCCAGGGGCTGAAGCTGTCGCGCTATGAATTCCGGCTGTTGCGCCTTCTGGTCAAACATCCCGGCAGGGTGTTTTCGCGGGCCCAGTTGATGGATCATGTCTGGGAAGAACCGGAGGCCTCGATGGAGCGGACTGTCGACAGCCACATCAAGGCCCTGCGCGCGAGGATCAGGGAAGTCAGGGCCGATGCGGATCCGATCCAGACGCACCGGGGCATGGGATACTCGTTCTCGGAGGAAGCATGAGTCTGACGTTGCGCGTCCTGATCGGGATCTGCGCGATCGCGGCGGCGGGCTATTTCCTGGTGATGCCGCCGGTGCTGCAGCGCGTCGAGAGGCAGTATCTCGAGGCGGCGGAGGAGATCATGGTGGATGCGGCCGAGGTCTGCTCGGGGGTGGCGTCTGCCGATGTCGCCGGTGGTCGCCGCCCGACGGAGACGCTGGCACGCGCATTCGAGAGTGCGGGGCGGCAAGAGATCAATGCGCGGATCTATGCCATCGAGAAGAACAGGGTTACCCTCAATGCCTACGCGACCGATGCGGAGGGTCGCGTGCTCTTCGATTCGGGGCACCCGGAGCGAGTGGGCGCGGATTTTTCTCAGAAGAGGGATGTCCATCGGACGCTGGCGGGCCGGTATGGGGCGCGGGCCAGCCGGGACAGGCCGGAGGATCCGCTCTCTTATGTCATGTACGTGGCGGCCCCGTTGCGGCAGGGCCAGGGAGAGGCGGCGGCGGGGGTGGTGAGCGTCTACAAACCGCAGCGAAGCCTGATGGCGTTCGTGTACGAGACCCGGAGCTATCTGAAGAAGATCGCGCTGGCCGCCCTGGTCGGCGTTTTGGTGGCGGGGCTTATCCTCTCCCACTGGGTGACCCGCCCATTGGATGAATTGACGCACTACGCGCTGGCGGTGAGCCGGGGCGAACGGCCCAATCCTCCCCGCCCGCCGGGCCGCCATCTCCGGGTGCTCGGCGACGCGGTTGATCGCATGCGCGATGCGCTGGAGGGGCGAAAGTATGTCGAGCACTATGTGCAGAGCATGACGCACGAGATGAAAAGCCCCATCGCCGCGATCTCGGCGACGTCCGAGTTGCTCCAGGAGGACATGCCCGCCCCGCAGCGCGCCAAATTCCTGGAGAATATGAGCAACGAGGTCGACCGGCTCCAGCGGCTGGCCGCCCGCCTGCTTGCGCTCTCCTCCCTCGAAAGCCGGAAGGCGCTGGATCGTCCCGCGCCCGTCGATGTTTCCGCCGTCGCCAGACGGGTCTGCGCCGAGGCCGAGGCGCGCGCGCGCGCCTCGGGAGTCAGGCTCCGCCTCGAGGGAAATGGCCCGTGCGTGGTCCGGGGCGACGAGTTCCTGCTGGAGGCCGCGCTGGACAACCTGGTCCAGAACGCCATCGAGTTTTCGCCTCCGGGCGGTGCGATCTCGGTGGCAGTCACTGACGGGGAGAAGGGCTGTGTTGTGGTCGTCGTGGAGGACGAGGGTCCCGGCATGCCGGATTATGCCCTCGGCAGGGTTTTCGAACGGTTCTACTCGTTGCCGAGACCCGCGACCGGGCGCAAGAGCACCGGCTTGGGCCTGTGCTTCGTTCGCGAGACCGCGCTGCTTCACGGGGGGAATGCGTCGGTGGTCAATCGCACGGATCGGTCGGGGGCGAGGGCGAAGATCACGTTGCCGGGGGCGGCATAGAGTCTAAGGCTTTTTGGGATCCTGGGGACCCGGCAGCAGTTTTGCCACTGCCCAGAGCAGGATAGCCACCGCCAGGCCGAGTGAGCCCCAGAAGAGAATTCTGCCCGATCGGCCGGCGAGAGTGAATGGTTTGCGGATCGAGGATGCCTTGGCGTCGGGCGCGGCGAGCGTGGCAATGTTCTCGTGCGCAGTCAGGAGCCGTTGCGCGACCAGCTGGATATCGTAATGCGGGGCGGCGGCCCGATCATTGCCGTAGGCGAGCTCCACCTCGCCGGGTTCGGCGGCCCGAAAGTGCAGGCGTATCACAGGATACGCGGCCTCCACGGCAACGGGGGCAAATGCGGAGTTATCACCATGGTCGATTTCCAGATACAGTTGGGCGGACGTCGGGGGCGCCTGGAGGGGGATGACCTGGCGGGGTGACTCGGTGCCAGAGTGGCGGATCCAGTGTGCGGAGCCGAGGGTGCGTCGCCTGGCATCGCCCCGGTCATTCGACGCGATTTCATACACGCGCACGTTTCGCTCGAAGACCGGCTCCCCGATGGTGAGATTCAGGCGCGAGATCGGCACGCCCTCGGCTGGCAACTCGAGCCGCCAACGGTGGATCTCGGGATGCTCGGGGTCGGGGGCGCTCGCGAACGAGAGCTGCAACAGCCGCGAGCGGCAGGTCCGCTCGAGGAGATATGGGATCTGCCTTCCGGCCCGCGCGATGCGGATGTCGGAATAGTCGTGGCGTGAGGCGGCGAGCGCCACCGGGTCGAGTTCGAGGATCTGGGCACCGGGCCGGTGGATGGTAACGGCGCGCCGATGCCGCCAGCCCTCCGGGTGAAATGGACCGGCCATGTCCGGGATTTCGTTGGACGGCTGCGAGGGGCGGTAGGCGGGATTTCGCTCCGGGTCACTCCATTGAAGGGACGTGGCGGGCAGGCGCCGCCACTCGTCGACGAAGGCCGCGACGTCGTAGCGCGGGCCCGGCACGGCCGGATGACCGGACAGGAGGGTGTACTGCCCTGTGGCCTTGGCTTGGAACGCGAGATGGACGGGCCGCAGGAGAACCGAGGCATCCTTGATCGAGAGTGGCGGGCTGTCCCCATTATCGATGGAAAGCTCCGCCCGCGAATCTGCGATCGGCGCGGGCAGAGCGAGGTCCAGTTTCTCGAAACTTCGGCCGCCCTCAAGGCGCAGGCGGCTGATCGACCCCAAATCCCGCAGGGATTCGCGCGCCTCCGTGTCGGAAAGGAACCGCGTCACGAGTCTGACGCGTCTCGAGAATATGTCGTCGGAAGGATTCAGCACAATGCCGGTCACCGGGAGGTTGCGGGCCCCGAGGTCCAGGATGATCCGTGTCTCGCCGCCACTCGACTCGGCCGAGACGATGTGCGCCGGAACCGATTCCGGGGGTGGGGCGGCGATCTCGCCGACGATGAGCCGGGCATGCGAGAATGGCACGGGTGCGCTCTTCGCGTCGTCGATCGTGATGCGGATCGCAGAGATCGGTGCGTTTCCGAGGTCAAGCGAAAGTTGGGCGGCTCCCGAGGCATGACGAAATATGAGGGCGCCGGCGGTGATCGTGCGCCAGTTTCTAGCCGGGTCGGCCGTCTCGACGGTGGCGGCTTTGACAAAGTCATCGTGAGGCGTTTCAAGCACCACGCGCGAGGCGGCTTCGGGTTGGCCGAGGGTGAGTTCGAGCACGGTCGTCGATTCCAAGAGGCGGGCGGTGAGAGGATGACGCGTTTCGCGGCCAGGCACCGTCGGCGCTGGGCCGACGATGGCGAATGGAACCTCCATCCCATCGGGGTCCAGCAGGCGAACATCGCCCAAGTCCGGGCGGGCGGCATTGAGGGCGCTCGCGGGCAACGTTATCCGCATCGCGCCCGGGGCAGCGACCCGGAACGTCTGTCGAGTCTCCCACGGCGCGAGGTCGAATGGTGCGGCTGCGGCGCCGAAGGAAGCGATGGCGCAGGAAGCCAAGCCGATTTTGCGGAGGGTCATGTTGGGTCCCTGTGCTCCTTGCGAAGGAAACGTTGATATAGGAATGATGCGGCGAAAGCGATGATGGCAACCGCGATGAAGGCCCCCACGCGATAGAGTTGGTCGAGGTTATCGAGGTCGTGCACGAACAGTTTCAGTAGCGCGATGCCCAACAAAGCGATCGCCGCGTAGCGTGCCGCGCGCAGACCTTTGGCGATCCCGATTACCAGGAGCGCCAGCGCGAAAAGGGACCATCCGATCGTGTAGGACATGTCACGGGGCAAGTTGTCGCCAAAGCTCAGGCACAGGGCGGATCCGGGCGGGGCGAAGTAGTCGGCGATCTCGAGGTTCATCAGGACAAACACGAGAATGGTCCCCATCGTGGCAACGAGCACCCGGGCGTTGATGCCGAGCGCACGATCGCGGGGTGGCGCAAGAAATCTCGCTCCGACGAGGCAGGCTGCTGCGGCGACACCGTAGGTGTACAGGATCCAGTTGAGTATTGGCCGCTCCCCGCGCGGGGCATAATCGAAGATCGCGGAGTTGACCGTGAGGCGGACGAAGACAGCGATCAGAAGGGCGATGGCGGTGACGCGAAGGCCCGGGTGCGGGAGCCGGTGGAACAGCCACAGCAGCGCCGCGCCCTCGAGCGCCCAGGCGATCGTGATCCAGTGCCTTTCATATTGGAGGGGGAACGCAAGCGTGACAAAGAAGAGGGCAACGCCCGCGAACCACGCCAATCGATTCAGGCGGAACGGCGCATCGGCCGGGATCCACCTCATGAGTGCGATCAGGCCGATGAGCGGCGGGACGGCGCAGGCGACCGCGATGATCCCTGGGATATCGTTGGGCCAGACGGCGCCGATGCCACGGTGCAGCAGGATGAAGTGCATCGGCAGCGACAGGGCGGCCGTGGCCCAGGGCGGCTGCAGGTCCAGCAGGCGGTGGCGCATGGCGAATGGAAACGCCAGGAAGAGCGCAGCGAAGCCCGCAAAGCAGGCGAGGCCGACGCCCTGTTCTCCCCGGAAGAAGCAGTGGCCGAACCACACGTGCTCGACGATCAAACAGCCGACGAAAGCCGCCAGCGCCAACGCGCCTTGGCGCAAGATCGAGGTGAGCCCCATCAGGAGCAACACCAGAAGGAGTGCGACACCGAAGATCTCCAGCGGGTTGGTCGGACCGAGCTTAAATATAAGCATCACGAGCAGCGCGAATGGCGTCGCGGCGGAGAGCCCCGGCAGGAGTCGCTCCCACGCGGGCGGCGCCATGTCGGCTGCGCGGAACGAGCGCTGGCTCCGTCTCAGGAGCCATGCCGACGCGGTGCAGAAGAACACGGCAAAGGCGGCGATAAGGTAGAGTTCCGCGTGTTCCATGTGCCCAGGAAGGGGGGCCTCGGGGAGCCGGATGATCGCCGCCCCGAGGGCGATCAACGTGAGGACGACGGCGCCGACCACCGCCAGGAGGGCGCCCGACGCGGCCGCCGCCGCGATCGCTATCAAGTCCAAGAGCAGGAATGCGGGCCACAGCCAGAGGCCGACGTCGTCCATGGAAATGACCGGGACGAGCAAGGCTGCCAGCCCGAGCGCGGGGAAGGCGCTGATCCAGCCACCCTCGGTGTGGTCTGGCCGCGCGCGCCCCAGGACAAAGGGGAAGGCGACGTGGATCGCACCCAGAAGGACGATGAATCCGAGGGCCCAGGGCAGCAGATCCGTCGTGGCGGCCACGCCGATCCAGATGGCCGTGATGAAAAACGCGGCCGCGCCGGCGAAGGCATGGGCCCTCGCAACGGCCGGGTTCATCAGCGCGATCGCGAGGATCGAGAGGTCGGCCACGAATACGGTCGCGAAGATCCAGCCGGGTTTTGCGGCAGCCGTCGCCAGCGAGATGAAGTAGCAGGAGAACGCCATCGCCAGGGCCGCGGGGATGAAAGCGGCCCATGCGAGCAGATCCCTCCTTTGGCCGATCCGGCGTCCGACGGCGACCGCCGCGGTGAAGACCGCCACGAACAGCAAGCATATCGCCACGGCGGTGGGAAGTTTGGGCACGGAGAAGAACCGCTCGGCCCATCCAATCTGCATGCCCGCCGTTCCGACCGCCGCGAGGATTGCGAGGTAGTGCCAGCGACGGTGAAGCGCGACGGCAAGCAGCCCAATGTCCAGCAGGGCAATGTAGCCGAACAGCGCGGGCGGGTTATCCACGCCAGAGGAGACGAGGATCGGCGTCAGGAATCCGCCCGCAAAGCCCAAGATCGCCACGGTCTGCGATGGGATGCGCACGGCGAGGAGAAAGGCGGCGATGGTGATCAGCACCATCACGGCGAAGGTTGGACCGCCAGAGAAAAAATCGAAACGGTAGAGGACCTTGCAGGCGAACGTCACCGCATAGAGAATGACGATGCCCGTCGCGCAGAGCGCCTGGCCCGTGGCATCAAACCTCCGCCTGATCGAATACAGGCCCCCGGCGACCAGGCCTGCGCCTATGACGAAGCCGCCCGCCGCGCGAACTGCGGGTGGAACCCATCCGTGCTCGACCGAATACTTCAGCCCAAAAATGGCACCGAAGAGCGCCGCGAGGCCGGCGAGCCAGGCGAAGAGTTTCACACCCAGGAACTGCTCCCAGTTGAATTCGGCTTTGGGCGCCACCGGTTCTGGCGCGGGAGTGGTTGGCCGAGGAGCCGATGCGACGATGGGCGGCGGTTTAATTGAGGGAGGCAGTTTTTCGACCGGAGGGGTGGAGGTCGGCGTCGGGGACGGCTCGGGCATCGGGGGAGGGGAGGCCACCGGTGGGACATGGGCGATGCCCGTTGCTGGCGAGTCGGCCTTCCGGACGGTGGCCGGCAAAGGCGCCTTTTGATCACGTTCCAAACGTCGGAGATGGGACTCAAGGTGGAGAATCCGTTCGTAGAGTTCGGCGCACCTGCTCTTGGCGCGGGTGGCGGCGACGATCGCGGCGATCGGCAGAACGATTGTCAGCACCAGCAAGGCGAGGCCGACCAAAACCCCTATGCTTTCCATGACCCGATGTTTCCAAGGTTTTCCCCGCGTGCAAGCTCGGTCATGGCCGATGCGTTCGCGGGGCCCAACATCGATGGGCCCTTCGGGTCAGAGGTCGATGGCTGAAGCCTTGGGGCGGTACGAGGACTAAGACCCCGGCATGCACCCCCATTGCACTATCGCGCGATAGGGCGGGGCCTCCCCGTGGATCTGACGCGGTGGCGTGGGGCGCGGCTGGCGCATGGCACGAGAAACCAATGGCGACCCTAACGGGATTCGAACCCGTGTTACCGCCGTGAAAGGGCGGTGTCCTAGGCCTCTAGACGATAGGGTCTTGGGCGGTTGCGCCGCAGGGGAAGAAACATAGGCGGGAAGTGGGCGGAGGCAAGCCGCAAGCGCGCCCGATGAGCGTGCCTCGTCCCCGGGGGGTTTTTCTTGCCCGCCGTGCGGCCGCCCATGATCATTAGCGGAGATGGAGAACGGCGATCTGATCGTGAACTTCGCGCCCACGGGCCTCGCGGTGAACCGGGAGGATCACGCGGGGGTGCCGCTCATGCCGGACGAGATCGCGGAGTCGGTGAGGGAGGCGTGTGCCGTGGGGATCACGATGGTGCATTTGCACGCGCGGGATGTCGGCGGGCGCCCCAGCCACGATCCGGCCATCTATGCGGAGATCATTAGCGCGGTCCGCACGTTCGCACCAGAGCTAGTCGTCTGCGTTTCATTGAGCGGGAGGAGGGAATCGGATATCGCGCGCCGACTGGCACCGCTCGAATTGGATGGGGACGTGAAACCCGACATGGGTTCCTTCACCCCCGGCTCATTGAATTTCGCCCGCGAGGCCAGCCTGAACAGCCCGGAGGATCTTGTGAGGCTCGCGGAGGCCATGCGGGATCGTCTGGTCCTGCCAGAGATTGAGATCTTCGACTCGGGGATGATCAACGCGGTGCGCTATTTCGAGCGCAAGGGCCTGCTCCGGGCGCCCCACTACGCGAACATCATCCACGGCAACCTCTATTCCGCACAGGCAGACCTTCTGCATGCGGGCTGCCTGGTGCGGGATCTGCCACCGGGGACTCTCTGGTCGATGGGCGGAATTGGCGCGGCACAACTGCCCGCCAACATGTTTGCCATGGCGGCAGGCGGGGGCGTGCGCGTCGGCCTCGAGGACAACCTCTTCTGGGATGAGGCCCGGACTCGCCGCGCGACCAACCGAGAGCTGCTGGGGAGGGTGGTGGAGATCGCGGTCCGGCTCGGTCGCACGCCGATGGCGCCGGCCGAGTTGCGCCGCAGGCTGGGACTCGCCCCCGGCAAGGGCCGGTATGGTCTGGCCCCCGAGCCGCGCGTGAGAGACGCCACGTGATGACGATACCCAAAGGGTTATCCCTGACGCGCTTTGCCGAGGCGGATCGCGGGGCATGGGACAATCTGGTCGGCGATGCCCGGAACGCGCATTTCTTCTTTCGCCGAGATTACTTGGACTACCATGGTGATCGAATCCAGGACCATTCCATGGTGCTATGGCGGGGGTCGCGGCCGTGGGCTGTCCTGCCCGCGCATCGCGATGGCGATGCCCTGATCTCGCACGGCGGACTTTCTTTTGGCGGGCTGGTTGTGGCACCCGAGGCGCGATATGCGGACGTGGCGGGCTGCTTCGATCTGTTGGCCGACCACATGCGGGCGGAAGGCATGGCCCGACTGACGTATCGCCGGGCGCCGACACCATATTGGCGGGCGCCGGGGGAGGAGGATCTGCTGGAGTTATCCAGGCGCGGTGCGCGGCGCACCGATGTCAGGGTCGGCGCGGCATTGGCCCCGAGTGGGCCCGTGGCGATCGGGCGGACCTGTCGGCATGAGGTCAAACGCGCGAAGAGCCTCGGGTTTGAGGTGCGCCCCGATCCCGTGGAGGGCGCCTGGCCCCTCGTGGTCGATATGTTGGAAAGGCGACATCGTGCCGCCCCCGTCCATTCCTTTGAGGAGATCTGCCTCTTGCGCGATCATTTCCCGGATAACATTCTGGCGCGCTCCGTTTTCGCGGGATCGGAGAGATTGGTTTCGGCGGTGTTATTCGTCTCGCCCTCCGTTTTGAAAATGCAGTACTTTGGATGGCGATCGGAGGCCTCTGGCACCGGTGCCGCAGAACTCATGGACGTATCCATGGCCGAGGAGGCTCGCCGCGGCGGGCGCTGGCTGGATCTCGGAACATCCATGGAGCCCGAAACTGGCGAACTGCAGGCCCGGTTGCATGCAACCAAAGAGGACTGCGGCGCGCGCATGATCCTCTACGAGACATACGAATGGAGCCCGTGAGCCAGACTGCCCCTGACGACCTCCGAGTGATTCGCCTCCAGAGCGTGCCACACGCCTTCGGCGAGTTGCTGGTGGCCGAGGCCGGGATCCTCCCATTTGAGCCGCGCCGCACGTACTTCGTGCACGGGATTCCGGCGGGGGCGACGCGCGGGGCGCACGCGCACCGTCGGACGCGCGAGGCCATCATCGCGCTGCGGGGCAGCTTCAGGGCCACCGTCGATCGCATCGGTCAATCGCCCCGGGTCTTCCGGCTATCCGAGCCGCGCGAGGCGTTGCTGGTGCCGCCGCTTTGCTGGATCACGCTGGATGAGTTTTCCGCCGGGGCGTCGTTTCTGGTGGTGGCCTCGGAGCCTTATGACGAGGCCGATTACATCCGGGATCGGGCGACCTTCGAGGGCCTGGCGTTGAGGGAGCACCGGGAATGAGTGCGCCGGTGCCGTTTCTGGATCTGCGGCAGCCCACGGCCGCGCTTCGAGGGCAGATCGATGGCGCGATAGCCCGCGTGCTGGATCGAGGGCTGTACCTGTTGGGGCCGGAGCTCGAGGCATTCGAGTCGGAGTTCGCCTCGTGGTGTGGTGCGCGACACTGCGCGGGCGTGGCCAGCGGTTTTTCGGCGCTCCAGCTCATCGTCCGCGCGTGCGGCATCGGTCCCGGTGACGAGGTGATCGTCCCGGGGAACACCCACATCGCCACGTGGCTGGCCGTGACCTCGGCCGGGGCCCGGCCGGTGCCCGTGGATCCGGATGCCGCCACGCGGGTTATCACCGCCGCGGGGGCCGAGTCGGCCATCACCCCCAGGACCCGCGCGGTTTTCGCGGTCCACCTGTACGGCATGCCGTGCGACCTGAAGGGGCTCTCGGAACTCTGTCGCGGGCGCGGGCTGCGCCTGCTTGTCGACGCGGCCCAGTCGGCCGGGGCAGAGATCGATGGTTCGCGCAACCTGTGCCACGGTGACGCGGCGGCCTATAGCTTCTATCCGACCAAGAATCTTGGTGCGCTTGGGGATGGCGGTGCCGTGGTGACCGATGACCCCGAGATCGATGGGGCGGTCCGCCTGCTTCGGAATTACGGGATGCGGCATTTCGCGGATCATCCCATGCGTGGGGTCAATGCGCGCATGGAGGAAATCCACGCCGCCGTCCTTCGGGAGAAACTGGTCCTGCTGGACGAGTGGAACGCGCGCCGTGCGGCGCTCGCCCGACGCTACATGGGTCGGCTGGAGGGGATGCCCGGTGTCGCCGGGCCGGAGGTGCCGGGATGGGCGGGGCACGCGTGGCACCTGTTCGTCGTCGAGGTGGAAGATCGCGACCTGATCCGGCGGCGCCTCGATGCCGAGGGGATAGGCACCGCCGTGCATTACCCTCTCCCGCCACACCGGACCGCCGCTCTCGAGACGGTCGGGCCGTTCCCGCCGCTGCCGATAACGGATCGTCTATCTCGCCGTGTCCTGAGCTTACCGATGAACCCATTCCTGAGTGACGCGCAGGCCGACCGCGTCATGGATGCGCTTGCTGGAGCGCTGGGAAAGGTGGGTGGATGAACGAGTCGGAGCGGGGTTCCGCCGTCCTGGCGGAAGCCTGGGCCGCGATTGACGCCGGCGATATTCCTCGCGCGCTGAAAAGTGTTTCGAGGGCCTACGAGCGGATCGGGAGGTGGTGTCAGGGGGGACAGCGGCTTCCCATTGGCTGGCCGGAGGCCGATCGTCTCATCGCTGCAGCGGCCGACATCGTGCGCCCCTCGGCCGATGCCGTTCCGGCGCCGGCGAAAGACGGCGGAAACGACGCGGTGGTGCTCTCGCACTGGAGCGAATATGGGGGCCACCGCTTCGTGGCATCCGATCTGCTTCGCGCCTCGCCCGCCCGCCGCAAGCACGCCTTCGTTTTTGATTTCAGGGGATTGGCGCCTTCGGCGGAAGAGATTGCCGCGATGCTGGGCATTCCCGACGACTGTGTGGAGATCGCGCCCAGGGAAGTTTTGGAGACACCATGGGAGTGGTTCCCGGCGCGCGCCGGGGCGCTTGGCTGCTCCCGGCTTTTTGTTTTCCACGAGACTTTTCACCCCGGCGCCCTTGTCGCCGTCCTCGCATCAGGGCTGGCGCGCGCGTACGTCGTGCACCACACGGACGGCAAGCCTTGCAGCGGGCTGCACCTGCCGGGTGTCCGTGTGGTCGAGGTGACGCCGTTCTGCTATCACTACTCCCGCCGCAATCTGGGCATCGACCCGCTTTATCTGCCGCTGGTGTCGGATCCGCCCACGGGAGACAGGCCTCCTTTCATGGTGGGCGGTCAACTGCGGACGGCCACCTGTGGGCGCGAGATGAAATTCGCGGTGCGGCGCGGTTTTCCGTATGCCTCGGTGATTGCCGAGAGGCTGCGGCGTTTCGGGGGCAGCCATCTGCATATCGGCGGCCTTTCCGAGCGGGCCCGAGCCTTGATCGACGGGGCGCTGCGGGACGCCCACGTGGACAAGGAACGATTTGAGCATCTGTCCCACGTCGAGAGTCTGCCCATTGCCCTCTGGGCCAATCGGATCGACCTGTATATCGGCTCATTCCCTGCCGGCGGGGCTAGGACGACGGTCGATGTGATGGCCTCCGCGACGCCGGCCGTCGGCCACAGCCGCACCGGGCGCGAACGCTACAGCAACAGCAGCCTGCGCGCGCCGGGCACCGAGCACTGGTCAACGCCCGAAGAACTCTGGTCGATCCTGGGGTCCGTGAATTCCGCATGGCTCACCGAGAGGTCGAGGCTCGCGCGGGCGCACTTCGACCGCCATCACCGCCGAGAGCTATTGGCAGAGGCGCTCGCGCGACCCGACTTCGTCGGCCTCGAGCCACCGCCGATTCCGGCCGATGCGAGGATTCCCTCACCGCAGGATGTTCTGTGTCAGATAATCGCGGACGTCACATGGCTCCGTCACAGGGAAAAAGAACTGTCCAAGAGACTGGCGGCGCTGGAAGGTGCGATCACGCCGCCCAGGAAGCGGTCGCGTTTCCCGTGGCTGCGCTGGTTCAAGCGCTGACTCGAAAATACCGTGCAACCGGCCAGTAGCGAAGGGCTTGCGCCCTTCGGCGTGGGCCGGGCGTTCGCCGAAGCCGGAAGCGGCTTCGCCACGATTTTCTGCCCCGGTGGTGCCCCACTACGCGGCAGGCATGAGGCCTGGCACCAGCGTCCAAGTCAGATCCCCTGCAGTTCGTGGCTCGCCTTGGGCAAGCGGACGGACGGCGGGCCCTTATAGACGCACCCGGCTTGAGTGTTTTCGAGCACGAGGGCCCCGGCCCCGATAACGCACCCCCTGGCGACCGTGATTCCGTCCCTGATCGTGGCGTTTGCCCCGATGAAACAAAATGGCTCCACCCTGCTGTTTCCGCAGACCATGACGTTCGCGGCGATGAAGCAGTGATCCCCGATGATGCTATG
Source organism: Verrucomicrobiota bacterium (assembly GCA_029560585.1). Lineage (GTDB taxonomy): Bacteria > Verrucomicrobiota > Verrucomicrobiia > JADLBR01 > JADLBR01 > JADLBR01. Next base: position 31,604 of record JAKQKQ010000216.1, read on the forward strand.
GTGTGAGATCAGGCTGCCGGATGCGATCACGACATTGCTGCCGATCTTGGCGAAAGGCTGGATGATACTACCCGCCTGGATATCGCAGTTATCGCCGATGGTGAGATCGGGCCACGTGATGGCGCGAGAACTCACGTAGCTAATGAGCTTGTACCCTTTGGCTCTTGCCTGTTCATACTTCTCGGCCCTGACCGAGTTCACATTCACGTAGCTGATTGCGATCAGCATCCCGATTTCCGAGGGCGGAAATGCCGATTCGATTTTCTCGAACGCCACGACCGGCAACCCCAGATGGGTTGCGGCGGCGATATAGCGCCCGTCCACCGTGAATCCGACGACCTCGTAGGCCGAATCGTGCGTCAGATAGTAGTGGGATACGTCGGCGGTTGTGCCGGTCCCGAATATAACGACCTTCTGTTTCATGGGGAGGTGGGTCGGGCCGAGGCCGGTTCGCGCTTGCGGTGATCGGTGATGCGCCTGGCCTTCATTTCAAAGCGTGGCAGGGAGCCGGGGGGGGCGGCCTCCACCGAAACCCGCAGACCCAGGCCGTCGAGCAGATCCCGGGCGACTCCGGCGGCGACGGTGGGGCCGTCGACGGTCGGCGAGGCCTCGACACGGATCCGCATCTCATCCAGTTCGCCGCAACGATGGATCTCGACAGCATATTCGCCCGCCTCGGGGTGTTGGCGAACGATATTCTCGATGGCACTGGGGAAGACATTGACCCCGCGGAGGACGAATGCGTCGTCGACGCGCCCCAGTATGCCGCCAGCCAGGCGGCGGAATGTGCGCCCGCAACTACAGGCTGTCGTGTCCAGGCGCGCGCGGTCGCCGGTGCGATACCGGATGACCGGCATGCCGGCCCGGCCGAGGTTGGTGATGACCAGTTCGCCCTCGTTGGCGGGCGCGCAGGTCTCCGGATCGATGATCTCGAAGATGAACTCGCCCTCGTTGATGTGCATGCCGTCCTGGGCCGCGCACTCGAACCCCCACGCCCCGACCTCGGTCGCCCCCGCATGGTCATAGCACCGCGCGCCCCAGGTTGCCTCGATGCGGCGTTTGGTGGCGGGCAGGCTGGCGCCCGGTTCCCCGGCGTGGATCGTGATCCGAACGCCCGAAGCGGCCATGTCCAGGCCCTCGCGTCGGGCGACTTCTCCTAGATGCAGGGCATAGGTTGGCGTGCAGACAAGAACGGTGGCGCCGTGGGTGAGGATCGCCTTCGCCCTCTGGTGGGAGGACATGCCGCCGCCCGGGAGGACCATGGCGCCCATGGCCTGCGCAGAATCATGCGCGGACCAGAATCCCACAAACGGGCCAAACGAAAACGCGAAGAAGATGCGGTCCGAAGCGGTCACGCCGGCCGCGCGATACACGGTCGCCCAGCATCGCGTCTGCCATTCCCAACTTTCGCGGGTCTCGAGCCAAAACAGGGGGGTGCCGGTCGTGCCCGACGTCTGGAAGGCGCGAGTGTAGTTATGTTGGGGGAAAGTGAGGTTCGTGCCGTGGGGTGGGTGGGCCGACTGATCGGCCGACAGTTCTTGTTTTGTGGTGAAGGGCAGCCGACCGAGATCCTCAAGCGTCCGCACGTCCTCGGCCCGCCTCACGCCCGCGCCGGTGAGTTTGCGGCGATAGAAGGGGTTGGTCTTCAGCACCGGCCCGAGCGCGCGCCGGAGTTTGGTCAACTGGACGCGCGCCAGCTCATCCCGGCCCATTCTCTCGACGGGCGGGGCGCTTAACTCGTGCAACTGACGGGCGCCGACCAATTTCATAGGCTACGTTCCCGGCCCCGGAGTCTGTCAAGACATAGGGCGCTCTCCGGGACGGGACCGATACCTTCGGGATGAATTCTCGAATGGCCGGGGCACGGGAAGACGGTGGCCGTGCCGGGCCGAATGCTAGATCCTTTGGAGCGCGTCGCTGGATCTTGGGAACAGCGTTGCCGGGTGCGCCCTATAGACACCCTTCTCCCGCGTGTCCTCCAGCACAACGGCGCCCGCTCCGATCACGCACCCGCTGGCGATCGTGATATTGTCCCTGATCTTGGCGCCGGCACCAATGAAGCAGAAGGGCTCGATGGTGACTTTGCCAGACACCATGATCCCGCCCGACAAGAAGCAGTGGTCTTTTATGACGGTGTCGTGGCCAATCACGGTGCCAGGCCCGATGACAACATCGCTGCCGATCCGCGCGAAGGGCTGTATGATGCTGCCCTCGTGGATGCGGCTATTGTCACCGATCACCAGGCCTGGCCACGTGATCGCACGCGAGCTGACATAGGTGATGAGGCCATATCCCTTCGCCTTGGCCTGGGCGTATTTTTCCGCCCTCGCGCTGTTCACGCCCACGTAGCTGAGCGCGACCAGCATCTTGTAGCGCGACGACGGAAAAACGGATTCGATTTCGTCGAACGCAACCACTGGCAGATCCCGGTGGGTCGCCCGATCGAGGTAGGGTCTGTCCACGGTGAATCCGCAAACCTCGTACGCCGAGTCGTTCGCCAGATAGAAATGCGAGCGGTCGGCCGTCTCGCCGGTGCCGAATACGATGACCTTCTGTTTCATGGCTGCGATCGCGCCGCCCGCGCGAGGGATCACGGCAGGCCGGGCACTTTTTCGGGAACGGCCGACGGCGCTAGGCGTTTCTTGGCGACCGCGGGCACGCCCGCGACCAGTGTCAGGGGCTCGACGTCGCGGGTGACCACGGCCCCGCCGGCCACGAAGGCCTGCTCGCCGATCGTGACCTTGTTGATGACCGTGCATTGGATGCCCAGCCGGGCGCCGTGGCACACGCGTGCGCCCGAGGCCAAATGTACGCCGGAGGCCAGATCGCAGAAGGGTCCGATCGCGACGTCGTGCCCGATGTAGCAACCGGTGCCGATCGCGCAGAAGCGACCGAGTTCGGCGTTTGCACCAACGGTGGCCCGCGCCCGCGCGATGATGCCCTCGGGCTGGCGCACCGTGGGCGAGATGATGGCCGTGGGGTGGACGAGCGGTTCGATCTCCAGGCCGAGGTTCGATGTCACGTAATCGCAGAGCGGTTGCAGCCTGAGGCCCCGCGCGGCGAGCACGTGGCGGTCCGCCGCCGATGGCCGGAAATCGCGGAGGTGCTCAACTTCGACGCGGTGGCGTATGCCCTGAGAATCGAGCCAGAGGTGGTACCTGTCCAATTGTTCCCGGAAAGAAACGATGCCGGTGTTGGTCTCCACGGGCAGGTTGATGACGATCTTTCTGATGGTGCCGCCGAGGGCGTGGACGAGGTCGGCGTATTCGCCGAAGAGCCCGTTGAAGCCGATAAAGACGTAGGGTTTCATTTTCCCAAACGATGCGAGACAATCCCATGGAACCCGGAATCGTGCTCCCGTCAAGGGTCCGTTGGCGCCTTGACCGGACCGGGGGACACTGGTTCATTGGATCCGGGGTGAGGCCGATCACCCGATCTTATGAAGCTCTACCTCCCCGGCGCTGGCGCGAGGATGATCCCGGCCGTCAGGGCCGTGTCCGCCGTCAGCGAGGTCGTCGTTTCGATCAACGATTCGCTTGGCGCGGGTGGCTTTCTTGCGGATCGGGCCTACCTGTTGCCCGGTTTTGACGAGCCGGGGTTTGCGGAGGGCGTCATGGCGATTCATCGGCGCGAGCGATTCGACGCCTGTCTGCCGGTGCTGGACTCGGCCCTCCTCTTTTTCGCGCGCAACTGGGATCGGTTCCGCGACGCGCCTTTCCGGCTGGCGATGTGCGATCCCGGGATCGTCGAGATGGCATGCGATAAGGTGAGCACGCTCAGTTTTCTCGCGGGTTGTGGGCTGCCGGTGCCGCCGACTCAGACGTTCGCGGAATATCTGGGCGCGTCGGCGCATCCGCTGCCCCGCTTTCTGAAACCCCGCTACCCGGAGGATCGGGACTTTGGTCGCGCGGTCTACGCGCGCCTGAAGGACACGGCCGATGTCGGATACTGGGCCGCGAAACTCGCCGGTGGCCTGGATCGACACATCGTGCAACCCCTGCTCGAGGGCGACGAGTTTAACATCGATTTCTTTTGCGATGCGTCGGGGGATGTCCGCTCGACGGTCATCGTGCGGCGCGTCAGCGGGGAGCCGGGCTGCGCTCTCTCCTGCGGGGAGATCGTGCCGGGCAATCGTTTTGCGCGTGAGGTGCGGGCGGTGACTGAGGCGGTCCGGCTCTGGGGCGCCAACCAGTTGCAGGCCATCGTGGCGCCCGGCGGCGCCCGGTGCTTCACCGAATTGAATGCTCGCCTGACGGCCGACAGCCCCTTCGTCCAAGCCGCGGGGGTAGATTATTTCGAGGGCACCGTGCGGCTGTTGCGGGGGGAGGACATCGATTTCCCGGAGGCGCCTCGCGCCTTGCGCATGGTCCAGTGGGATCACGTCTGCTACTTCGAGAAGCCGCCTGCCCTCCTGCTGCCCTCGCGGGATTTCTGAGAGGCGAGTTCCGCGACCTTGACGCAGAGCATCTCCATGGCGCGAAAGTCCGTCAGGCCCGACCGGAACATCGCCAGATAAGCATCGTACACCAGGTCGAGGAACTGGAGCCAGTGCCGGAGCGGGTGGGCCGACGCCTGATCCCCCACGCGGCGGACGCGGAAGCCGCCCGGCATCTTGCCGGTCTTGCCCCGCGCCAGTATCTCCTCGGCCTCCGGGGCGATCGAGACCTGATAGCCGCTCATCGCAAGCCAACCCCGGTCCAGCAGGACGCGGCATTGCACCAGCAGCCGGGCGTGGCTCGAGAGCGCGGCGATCAGCCCGACGGGATTCTCCCTCTGGAACTCCAGTTGGCGGAGCAGGCGGAGCGCCCGCGCGAAATTCCCCTCGACGACCGCGTCGCACCAATCCCAGTGGCTCTCGGCGCGTGCCGGGGTCACAACTTCGTCCACGTGTGTCGCCGAGACACGTGGGTCGTCACCGGCATAGAGGCAGGCTTTCTCTGCCTCTGCCCTGAGCAACCATGGGTCTGGTCCGCATAGCGCCGCGAGCCGCGCCACGGCCCCTGCCTCGGCCTCTTTGCCCGCGCCGCGGAATGCGTCAGCCGCCATTTCCTCGAGGGAGCCGTCGCCCTTCCGGCCGGTTTGTGCGGGCAGGTCGAAGATCCTGACCTCCCCCGAGGCCTGCAGCGCCTTGAAGAAACTGCGCCTCCGATCGAGGCCCGGTGCGGAGATCAGCAGGCGAACGTTGTCGGGCACCCCGCGGGCGAGCGCCTCCGCGAGGACATCCAGGGCCTCATACGTCGCCGCGCCCCGCCCCAACTCCTCGTCGGAGGGCGCCGTGACGTTCTTGAACCACACCAGCTTCTCATTCGCCAGGAACGGTGGTGTATCCACCGCCTCGATCACCCGGCGCACGGCCTGCGCCATCTGGTCCGGCCCTTCGACCCACCCGTCGATGATCTCCAGACCCCACTCCACGGCGGGGGCCAATCTCTTGGCCCATGCCGCCGCGTCCTCCTTGACCGCCAGATCATCAGAGCCGGTCACGGCATGGACTCGGGCCTGGGATTGCTTCGCCATCGGTCCCCTTCAACCATGCGGGCCGATCCGTGGCCAGCCAGAAATGAGACGCCCCCCGCGCCAGTCCGCCTTGCGGGAGCGTGCGATACGCTGTTAGATTGCGGCATGGAGATTCTCCACGCACCGTGGCGCGCGCGCTATCTCGAGGATGACTCGGAACGTTCCCCGACCGTGTTTTCGGACATCATCCAATCCGGGGACGACGAGGCCAATCGCGTTCTGGTGCGCCGGAAGACGTGCCTCGCGGTTCTGAACAAATTTCCCTACAGCACGGGGCACACGCTCGTCGTCCCATACAAGTGCACGGCCTGCTACGAGGAACTGGCCCCGGCGGAGCTGGGCGAGCTGATGGGCCTCAGTCAGGAAATCGTGCGGATCCTGAGGGCAGAATTTCGCGCGGAGGCCTTCAATGTCGGTTTCAACCTGGGCACCGCCGCTGGCGCTGGCATCGCCGACCACATCCACCTCCACGTCGTGCCACGATGGTCGGGCGACCACAATTTCATGACAGTGCTTGCGGCGACGCGCGTCCATCCGGGCGAGCTGGAAACCGTTTGGCGGAGGATGCGCGCCCATTTCAGTGGCTGAGTGGGTCGCGCGACAAAAACCGCTCGCCTCAGGGGCGACGGGACGCCAGACTATACTACAGAGGCTGATTCCCGGCGGATAGCGTCTGGGGCATTGAGGTGACAACCGTGACGGCTGAAGAAACCAAGGGGAAGTATGGTCCCAGATCGCTGATCTGGGCCACGGCGGCCATGGCCGCAGTTGTGGTCGTCGTGGCGGGGATGCTCTCTTCCACCCCGAACGTCGGATCGGAGCAGGATCGCGCCAAAGAGGAAAAGAATCTTGAGAACATGCAGCAGCTGGTGCGCGCCTGCCTGCTATACGCCGACGACAACGGGGGCGTGCTGCCGGACAGCCTCGGGCAACTGGTCGCCGAGACGAAGCTGAATCCCGAGATTCTGTACAGCCCTTTTGTCAAGGATCGCTCGCAGCCCAGCTACGAACTCGCCCTGCGCGGGAGGATCTTCGGTTCGGAGACGGACCTGGACCCCGAGATCCTGTACGCTCCCGCCGCCGGTGGGGATGGCGACGGGACCGACGCCGCGATTGCGCGAACGGGTAACGACCGCTACGAGGTGCCCTCCAATGTGATCCTCATTATCGAGCGCGAGGGTCTCCGGCCCGGCGCCCGGCGTTTCGTGCTCCTCAACGGACTCCCGGGGTCGCTGGATCTGAAGGTCGACGCCCCGCGATGAGGGCCGGCGTTCCTCCCGTACCCAACGCGACTGCGGTGGGGGTCTTTCAGAGCCTCTGCACGGCCATGCCCCCATCGACCATGATGACTTGGCCGGTCGAATAGGGCAGATCGCCGCGCGCGAGCATGGCAATGGCGCGGCCGACATCCCCGATGGTGCCCCAGCGCGGTTGCACGAGCAGGCCCCCGGCGATGAGTCGGTCGTATTTTTCCTTTACGCCGGAGGTCATGTCCGTCGCGACGATCCCGGGGCGGACCTCGTAGGCCGGGATATCGAACTCGCCGAGCCTCGCGGCCCAGAGCTGCGTGGCCATGCTGATGCCCGCCTTGGATATGCAGTATTCGCCGCGCGCGGGCGACGCGAACGTGGCGGAGACGGACGACACATTGATGATGCAGCCGCGCCATGTGGGGCTGGCCTTCTTCTGGTCGATCATCCACCGCGCTGCTGCCTGCGTCAGGAAATAGGGGCCCTTCAGGTTAACGCCGACCACCTCGTCAAAGCTTGCCTCGGTGGCCTCCAGCAGATCCGCGCGGACGCGGGGGGCGATGCCGGCGTTGTTGACCAGAACGTGGAGGGCGCCGAAGCGGGCGCGCACCTCATCCAGGAGTCGCGCGCGGTCGTCGGCCGAGGCGACGCTGGCCTGCACGTAATGGAGTTCCCCGCCTTCGCCGCGCAGGCCCCGGACGGTGTCCTCGACGGCGTCGGCCGACTTCGTGCCACACGCCGCGACCGAAAATCCCTCCTCGAGCAGCGCGCGGCTGACGCCGAGGCCGATGCCGCGCACGCCGCCGGTGACGATGGCGACCCGTTTCATTTGAGCTCCTTCAGGTTCACCCAGGCCCGCTTGCGCGATGACTCGAGGCCGGCCTCGGCGAGCTGCACGCCCTTGGCGCCCTCGATCAGCGACCACGGGAATGGCTCGTCCCGCACGACGTGGCGCAGGAACAGTTCCCACTGGACCTTGAAGGCGTTGTCGTATTCGCGCTGTTCGGGCAGTTTCAGCCAGCCGTCGAAGAACGGGATGGGTTGGGGGACGTCCGGGTTCCAGACGGGTCGGGGCGTGGCGCCGTACGGCTGGACCCACACGTCGCGCAATCCCGCCACGGCGGAGCCGAGCGTGCCATCGACCTGGAGCGTGAGCAGGTCGTCGCGGCGGACGCGGACGCACCACGAGGAGTTGAAATGGGCGATGATGCCACCCTCGATCTCAAAGGTCGCGTAGGCGGAATCGTCGGCGGTGCACGCGTACTTCTTTCCGGCCTCGTCCCAACGCTCGGGGATGTGCGTGGCGCCGAGGCAGGAGACGGCCCTCACCGGGCCAAAGATGTTATCCAGCACGTATCGCCAGTGGCAGAGCATGTCGATCATGATGCCGCCGCCCTCCTCCTTGCGGTAGTTCCACGACGGGCGCTGGAGCGGGATGGTGTCACCCTCGAAGACCCAGTAGCCGAATTCGCCGCGCACCGAGAGGATCTTCCCGAAGAATCCGCGGTGGATCAGCTCCTTGAGCTTCATCAGCCCGGGCAGCCAGAGCTTGTCTTGGACGACGCCATTCTTCACGCCGGCCTCCGTGGCGACCCGGTACAGCTCCGCGGCGGTGGCGGTGTCGGTCGCGGTCGGCTTCTCGCAGTAGATGTGCTTGCCCGCGGCGATCGCGCGCTTGACGTCGGCCGCGCGACGATCCGTCGTCTGCGAATCGAAGTAGATCGTGTTGGCCTTGTCGGCGAGCGCCGCGTCGAGGTCGGTGGTCCACTGGGCGCCGCGCGCGCGCTCGGACAGCCTCCGGAGCTTGTCGGCGCTGCGGCCCACGAGCACCGGCCGTGGCAGGATGCTGGTGCCGTCGGGCAACCTCACGCCGCCCTGGTCGATGATCGCGACGATGGACCGCATGAGGTGCTGGTTGGTCCCCATGCGGCCGGTGACGCCGTTCATGATGATGCCGATGTTGTGTGTCTTGCTGTCGCTCATGTTCTCTCCGGGTTTGGGGGCTGGGTTCTGGGAGTTGGTGTGACTCGTTGGATGTTGGCTGTTGGGCGTTGTCTTAGGGTTTGTCGGTGCATTGCGGTCGCGCGCCGACGGGGAGGGGCGGGACATCGACGCCGGCCTTGGGCAGCGTGCCGGCGAGTTCCTGTCGCCAGTGTGCGACATCGCCGGCGGGGCCGTAGACATAGATCATCTTCATCGGCCAGTCGCCGATGTTGGTGATCTGGTGGAAAACCCCGGGGGGGATGGACACGGCCTGTCCGGCTTGGAGTGTCTGGCGCTCCTCGCCCAGGCACATCTCGGCGGTGCCCTCGATGATGAAGTACACCTCCTCCTGTTCCTGATTGTGCCACGGCACCTGGCCGCCGCCCGCGTCGAGCGTGACAAGGCCCATGGCGAAACTCTTCACCTGAATGGGCGAGAGTCCGCCGACGATGTTCTGGGTGCGCCGCCGGGCGGGGAAGCGCCGGCCCTCGATCTGTTTCAGGTCCGCGATGGTCATGGGTGTCTCCTTTGGGTCAGTTGATGTTGAAGAAGGTGGGATACGGTTTGCCCTCGATCATTCGGTGTATCATCAGCGCCGCTTCCCGGAGGTGATAATCGCCCCACATGGACGACTCGCCGCAGGGGATCGTTTGGCCCGCGGGGACGTGATCCCAGCCGCGCGGGCGGTGATAGATCGAATGGAGGAGCAGGCCCTGGTGGCCAGGCGAGGTGCTCAGGTAGGGCTCGTCGAGCAGCGTGCGGAGGACGGTGAGGCCCGCCTGCCAGTAGCGCCTGCCCGAGGCGGGATCGGTGCCGGCGCGGGTCGCCAGGAATTGGCCGAGGCGCAGCAGCCCCTGCGCGGCGATTGCGGCCGCTGAACTGTCCACGGGCTCGAATTCGTTGCGGGGGTCGGCGGGGCGGGCGCGCCAATCGCCGAGGCGATGCAGCTCCGGGGCGCCGGTGTCCCAGTACGGGATGCCATCGGCGGCCGTGGCCCGATCCACATAGAAGTCGCAGGTGGCCGTGGCGGCCCTGAGCATGAATGCCTCGACCTTTGTGCGGCCGCCGTGGGGCTCGAGGTCGGCGTCGGGAATCGCTGCCAGGAACTCCAATTCCTCCGCGTAGCCGCACATGATCCACGCGAGGCCCCGCGTCCACGTGGAGAACGGGGACCAGCCCTGCTGCGAATTGGGGCAGCGATATTGGCCGTCGTTGAGATTGAATATGCTCTCGTGGGCGACGCGCCCCCGTTCGTCGTACGCATCGCGGCCCTCGCCGTGATAGACGTTGAAATTGGCGGTGGTGCGCGCGTGTCCCAGGAGCCGATCGAGGAGCGAGACGCGGCGGTCGTTCTCTTCCATGAGGGGATGGCCCAGGCGATGGGCCACCGCGAGGGAGCGGAGCGACCGGATCGTGTCCGCGAAGAGCGAATGGGGGCCGTTGAATGAGTAGATGTAGCCCTCGCCGTCGGCGATCCGCGTCCAGCGCCGCGCCTGCACGGCGCCGGAACACTTCAGCGCCATCTCGAGGAAGTCGCGCTCGTGCGGGTCATCGGCGATTCGGCCCTCGCGCATGAGGCGGAGGAGATTCCCGTATGTGCTCACGTTGTTGAAGCCGTGGTCGTGGACGCCGACGTGCGTCACGTGCGGCGCCATTTTCTCGCGGGTGTCGCGGCGGGCCGCCTCCAGCAGGTCCGCCTCGCTGGTTGCGTCGAACTGGAGTATCGCCGCGCCATACTGGAAGCCCTGCGTCCACTCGGTCCATCCCCGCGTGGTGTACTTGCCGCCGACGGTGAACACCGGCGACCCCTTCCGCTCATCGTATTCTCGCGCGATCAGCCGGATCTTCTGGCCCGAGAGTTCCCAGAGGCGCGCGAGTTTCGCGCGCAGGTCGGCGGGTTGCAGTGTCTCGTCTATTCTCATGTTCAGAACCTCTTGGCTTTCGTGATGTGCGCGATGACGAGCCGGCTGGGCGCCAGCGCCCGATACGTGTGTTCCAGCACCGCGTCAAACTGAAGCGCGTCACCGTCGCGGAGCACGTGCTTCTCGCGGGGCAGCGCCACCTCGACCGCGCCCTCGAGCACCCAGCAGATCTCGTAGTCGTCGTGGTGGATCTCGGGGCGATGGGTCCTCGCGCCCTTGGTCGCGTCGCCGAAGAACAGGCGCGCGTTGCCATAGGCCACCGTGCGGAAGTCGAAGCCGTCAGAGCGGTATCCCGACCCCTTCACCCGGTGCGCAGACCGGCGCTCGACCAGCGAAAGGAGGTCCGCCGCGGTCAGCCCGAATACCCGCGCGAGCCGGAACAGCGTCTCCAGCTCGGCCCTCGTCTGGTTGCGCTCCAGTTTCGAGATCACCGCCGGCGATATCCCCGAGCGGCCCGACACCTCGCCGATCGTCAGCCCCTCGCGCTTTCGGAGTGCGCGGAGGATCGAGAAATCGAAGCTCGGATCGGCGGGGGCGCCCTTCGTCATTTCATGGATAATAAAATATATGGGCATATATATTGTCAAAGAAAATATTCGGGGGTGGGGAGGCCTGGGGGGAACGATCGGCGGGGGGAAGCGGCGCGGGGACGCATCACGCTCTAACAGCCCGTTAGAAAACGTCACCGATTGGCCATGACGGTGTGGGACGCCAGATTTCGACGGGAGGGACGCCGGCCCCGGCGTCCGCGATTCACCAGCCGCACGACATCTGGGCCAACCCGGCCCGCGAGGCGAGCGTGTCTCAAAACCTTTGAACCGAACCGCCTGGCACAGGCGGCCTACAAATTTTGTAGGGCATCTCTGTGAGATGCCGTGCAATGTCGCGTGCCGCACACCATTGGAAGTCCCCCCTAACATCAGATGGGCATTGATTGTTGGATGTCCCGTGTTGGGCGTTTGAGTTGTGAGACAGCCTCGGGCCGGCGTGCCACCCCGGATTGGACCGGGGTGCCTGCCATGTTCTGGTTCATTTGAAGACGCCAGACTTGCTCTTTCCAAGGGCGGCGGGAGGTCCTAGCCTTGCGCTGGCGCCCTGGCGAGGGTCCGGGTCGGGGGCTGAGGCGCGGAGGTCTGGTCTATGAAGCGCACGTTGCCCGCCCCCGGGTTTTTGTTGAGATGCACAGGGTGGCTTTCGTTGGTGTTCACGTGTGCCTTGGCGGGCGCAGGGGACTGGCCGACCTACCGGCATGACGCGGCGCGCAGCGGCATCACCGCGGAGGCGCTGAGGCCACCGCTGGTCGAGTGCTGGCGACTCGTGTCGCGGGTGGCGCCAGATCCTGCGTGGGAGACGCCGCGGGACGTGCCGGTGGAGGGCATCCTGGAACTTGGGCGCACGCGCTTCGATGACGCGCACCACGTCGCCGTGGCGGATGGGCGGGTCTATTTTGGGACCAGCGGGGATGGGCGCCTGTGCGCCCTTGATGTGGCCACGGGCAAGAAGGTGTGGACGCGGCACGCGGGCGGGCCGGTGCGGCTGGCGCCGTCGTTCTCGCAGGGCCGCGTGTACTTCGGGGCCGATGATGGGATCGTGCGGTGCCTCGACGCGGCCACGGGGAACGTCGCCTGGGAGCGGCGCGTGGGCCCGCGAGACGAGCGGCTGCTTGGCCACGGGAAGATGATTTCGCGTTGGCCGGTGCGCACCGGCGTCTTGGTCGATGGGGGCGTCGCGTACTTCGGGGCGGGGATATTTCCGGCCGAGGGCGTTTTCATGGAGGCGGTCGGGGCCGCCGATGGCCGGCCGGTGTGGCGCAATGATACCTGCGGGGAGGCGCCCGACAGCATCATCTCGCCCCAGGGTTATCTGCTCGCATCAAAAAGCCAGCTCTTCGCGCCGCTGGGGCGCGTGTCACCAGCCGGGTTTGATCGCGAGACCGGCAAGTTCATCCAGGCCGCGTCCTTCGGCAAGACCATCGGCGGCGGCTCCGCGCTGATCGCAGGCGAACAGCTTTATACCGGGACAGAGGAGATCATGGCCTATCGGCCCGGCACGAAGAAAGAGAAGACGGCCTGGCTCGGGGGCCGCCAATTGGTGGTGCGGGGAGACATTTTCTATCTGGCGACCGACAAGGCGATCGTGGCGGTGGACCGCAAGGGATATGCCGTGCCGAGCGTGAAACGGTTCACATTGCGTGAGCAGCTGAGGCAATTTGGCACCGACTTGCGCGCGGCGGTGGGCGCGGAGGCCAAGGCCGCGAAGGCGCTCGCGCTTGACCAGAGAGCGCTGGCGGCCATGGGGCGGGATGCCGTCGGCCGGGCGGAACTGGAAGAGAAAGTCGAAGAGGGCGCGCGGCAACTGGAGGACGCGCGACGGCAGCTCGGGCAACTGCGCGAGCGGCAGGGGGAAATGGATGAGACCTTTGAGCAGGCTGGCGAGGCGATGTCCGCCGCCCAACTCTGGGTGTTAGAGCGCACGTGCGCCGACGCGCTGATCCTCGCGGGCGAGACCCTCTTCGCCGGCGGCGATGGGCGGGTCCTGGCGATCGACGCGGGCACGGGCAAGGTGCTGTGGGAGGGATCGGTGGAGGGCGTCGCCCGGGGGCTTGCCGTGGCTGATGGCAGGCTGTTCGTCAGCACGACGACCGGCGCGATCTACTGCTTCGGGCCGGAGGGTAGTAAAGCCTGTGGCGCTGTCGAGGACGCGGCTCCCAAGCCGTCGGCCGGGGGCGATGCATCGTGGGCCAAGACCTGTTCCGAGGCGGCGGATTTTGTGATTCGGGAGTCGGGTGTCACCCGGGGCTACGCGCTCGTGCTCGGTTGCGGGACGGGCAGGCTTGCGGCGGAACTCGCGATGCGCACGGAACTGACGATATGCGCGGTGGACTCTGATCCCGCGAGGGTCGAGGCGGCGCGCGCGCTCCTAGATGCGGAGGGCCTCCTCGGTTCGAGAATCTCAGTGGATTGCGTCGGGCACGGCGCTCTGCCTTTCTCGGATTTCTTCGCGAATCTCGTCGTCAGCGAGCGCCTGCTCGGTGGGGACGCGGCCGGCATTGACGCGACGGAAATCTCGCGCGTGCTGAAGCCCTGCGGCGGCGTCGTGATGTTCGGCCGACGTCCTGGTTCCGGGGGCGGTGGCGGGCTGCGGGCGCTGCTGCCGGCCGACAAGTTCCCTGGTGCGAAGGAATTGGCGGGCGGCAACTGGGTGTCTTTCGTGCGCGGATCGCTGCCGGGGGCCGGGGACTGGACTCACGCTTATGCGGATGCGGGCAACACCGCGGGCGGTGGCGACTCGGCGCTGCATTGCCCGATGGGGTTGCTGTGGTTCGGGCGACCCGGGCCACTGGAGATGATCAGCCGCCACCGCCGCGCGGCGGGTCCGCTGATGGCAAAGGGCGTGCTCCTCGTCCAGAGCGAGAACGCGGTCACGGGATACGATCCGTACAACGGCCTGCGGCTCTGGCGCCACGAGATGCCAAAGGTCGTCCGGGATCTCGTCTCCCACGACTGCAGCAATCTCGCCTCCGATGGGGAGACCTTTTTCGTGGCGCAAGATGCCGGGTGCTTCCGCCTTGATGCCCGCGACGGAAAGACGCTGGCGACCTTCCGGGTACCGGGCGACAAGGCCGAGCGGTGGGGGTACATTGCGGCGGAGGGCGGCCTGCTCTTTGGAAGCGCGACGAAGCAGGGCAGGACGTGCGATCGGATTTTTGCGATCGACCCCGCGACCGGTAGAAATCTCTGGCAATACGAGGGTCCCGGGATTCCCCACCCATCGATTTCGGTGTCGGGCGGCCGCGTCTTCTTCGTTGAGGACAGGGCGGCGACGTCCGAGCAACGGCTCGCCGCGCTGCACGATCAACTGGAGGGGTTGAAACCCGCTGACGCGGAGAAGGCCATGAGGAAGGCCGCGGTGCGCTTTGCCGTGTGCATTGACGGCCGGAGTGGCCGCAAGCTGTGGGAGAGGCCCGTGGACCTGACGGGTGGCATCGGCGGACTATATTGGAGTTCGCTCGGGACGATGGCGGCACGCGGGACGCTGGTGATATTCGGCGTCTATACCGACGGCCACTATTGGAAGGATTTCTTCGCGGGACAGTTCGATTCGCGGCGGATCGTGGGGCTGGACGCGGCCGACGGGCGCACGCTCTGGGACAAGAGGGTGGGCTATCGGGTCCGGCCGCTGATCGTCGGCGACACGCTGCACGCCGAGCCATGGGCCTACGATCTCAGGACGGGCAAGCAGCGCGAACGCGTCAACCCCGTGACGGGGTTTGAAGAGCCGTGGCAGTACGCGCGCCCCGGACACCATTGCGGTCCGCCCGTTGCGGCGCAGAACGTGATGCTGTTCCGCTCGGGGCACGTCGGGTACTTCGACCTCGAACACGACATTGGGACGATGCACTTCGGCGGCCAGCGGATGGGCTGTTGGGTCAACTTCATCATGGGGGGTGGGCTGGCGATGATCCCCGAGGCCAGTTCCGGCTGCATGTGTCCATTCCCCAACGTGTGCACCGTTGTTTTCGCGCCGCGGGCGCAGGAGCGGGCGTGGGCCAAGATGAGTCTCGTGGGCGGCACGATGCCCGCCAAACACCTGGCCCTGAATCTCGGGGCGCCGGGGGACCGCAAAGCCGCCGACGGAACCCTCTGGCTGGCTTACCCGAGGCCGACGGGTTCGCTCGTGGTGCCATTCGCGACAGATGTTTCGACGTATCCCGGCGGCGGGTCCTTTCTCAAGGGCACGGATTTCACCAAGGTGGAAGGAACGGCCAATCCGTGGCTCTATGAGTCGGGCTATCGGGGCTTCAGGCGACTCGGTCTCCCGCTGTTGGCCCCGGGTGATGGCCGGGCCGCGTTCACGGTCCGCCTCCACTTTGCCGAGCTCGATGGCGCCGCGCCCGGCCAACGGGTGTTTGACATCCGGCTCCAGGGCAAAGTCGTTGCGCGGGCATTCGACCCGGTGGCCGAGGCCGGTGGGGCGGGGAAGGCCGTGATCAAGGAGTTTGCGGGCGTGGAGTCGGACCGGGATCTCGAGATCGAATTCAGTGCCAAGGGCCGCAGCCCGGCGCCCGACAGCGCCCCATTGCTGCAGGCCATCGAGGCGCTGCGCGAGCGCGTGCTCGCCGTCGGCGTGATCGTGCCCGAGGTTTTGCTGAACCGGTCGAGGCCGACGGCGGAGGTGGAAGTCCGCGCGGCGAATCTAAAGGATGTTCCTTTCGGCGGGACGTTGGAGTTGCTCGCGCCAGAGGGTTTTCGCGTCGAGCCGTCGAAGATTCCCGTGCGGCTTGAGGCATCGGGCGGCAAGGCGGTCGTGAAGGCATCCATCTCCTGCCAGCAACTCGAGATGCCCGAGGTGAAGCGGGAACTCCTGGCCAGGCTGGTGGGCGCGGGGGGCGCCGTGGAGATGGAGGCGCGCAGCGACATCGAATTTCTCGGGCGACGCGAGCGCACCATCCTCAGGGCGTGCGAGGACACGTACGCGACCGCGGGCACCCCGAACTCGGCCAAGGGCGGCACGGCGCCGACCCTGGTCGTCGATGGGGGCAACCTCACGACCGGTGACGACTCGCATAGCATCGCGTTTCTCAAGTTCCTGATCGACCTGCCCGGCACCCCGGTTTCCGCAATCCTGGTTTTATGCAACGCCGGCAACGAGTCCACGGACGGCGGGCAGATCCGCGTCGTGGAGGGCCACTGGAGCGAGCAGGGCCTGACCTACGAGAAACGGCCCACGCTCGGTCCGGTGGTTGGCAGGATCGGCAAGATCGCATCGCGCCAGGTGGTGCGAATTCCGCTGGATCTGAAGTTCACGGGAGCGAAGCAGGTGAGCCTGGCGATCGAGCCCGTGAACAATGATGGGGTAGACTACGTCTCGCGCGAGGGCAAGAAACCCGCAGAGCTGCTTGTCGAATACCTGCCGGCCAATAGCCCCTAGGCCCGGTGTGGTGTCTCCTCAGATGAATCTGAACACCACCGTCCTCCCGATCAGATTCGGGGAGGGCCCGCGGCCTGAGGCTGTCTCAAAACTCAAACGCCCAACATGGAACACCCAACAATCAATGCCCATCTGATGATAGAGGGGACTTCCAATGGTGTGCGGCGGGCGACAATGCACGGCATCTCGCAGAGATGCCCTACAAAATTTGTAGGCCGCCTGTGCCAGGCGGCTCGGCTCAGAGGTTTTGAGACACGCTCGCCTCGCGGGCCGGGTTGGCCCAGGCGTTGCGCGGCTGGTGAATCGCGGACGCCGGGGACGGCGTCCCTCCCAATTGATACTGAGACGCCAGCGTGGATGTGATGGTGGCATTTTGAGACAGGCTGGCCTCGGCGTCCGTGCCGCAGCCCCGCTTCCGGCCCGGGCATCCGGATAATTGACAGCCGCATGGCGGCCGGGATAAAAAGACAATCAGCATTGATATTATAGGAAGGTCGCGTGATGCGAAAGGGACTGCTGGGTCTGGTGGTGCTGGGATGGTTCGCGGCGTCCGTCGCGATGGCGGACGGGGGGGCGACGGGAGCGGGCGTGCTGCCCGAAGGGAAGGCGCCGCCGCCGCTGGCGGTCCCGCATTTTCCCGATCGGCTGCACGCGTTTGTCTGGCGTAATTGGCCGGTGGTCGACGCCGCGAAGATGGCGGAGGTGGTGGGCGGCACGGCCGAGGACATCCGGGCGATCGGCGCTTCGATGGGCCTGCCGCCGCAGGGGGCGATACTGCCGGAATGGCGGACGCGGGGATACATCACGCTGCTGCGCCGCAACTGGCACCTGTTGCCCTACGATCAGATGCTCCCGCTGCTCGGCATGACCGGGGAGCAACTGGCGTACTCGTTGCGCGAGGATGATTTTCTATTTCACAAGTTTGGCAACCTGAAGCCGAAGTGCGAGCCGTTGCGATATGCGGCGCCGGCTGATGCGGCGAAGCGGCGCGCGGAGGCGATCAGGGCGTTCGTGACGGAGAATTTTCCCGACTGGGCGGACGGCTCGGAGGAACCGCGATTTCATTTTATCGGTGAACTGAGCCGCGCGGGGGGTATGACGGCGGCGGTGGCGCGGGCCGATTCGGGCCGCTTTCGCCTCAGGTATATATATTCGTATTTCGCATCGTATGGCGACCCGCTGATGAACCCGGCGCTCGATCCCTATCCGGACGGGCTGCTGGAGCGGTTGGCAGCGGCCGGCGTGAATGGGATCTGGTTGCACACGGTGCTTCGGACGCTCGCGCCGAGCCCGATGTTTCCCGAGTTTGGCGAGGGCCACGAGCGGCGGCTGGAGACGCTGCGCGATCTGGTAAAGCGCGCCGGCCGATATGGGATACGCGTGCTCTTGTACATGAATGAGCCGCGGGCGATGCCGGAGTCGTTTTTTGCGAAGCCGGGGCGGGCCGATCTCATGGGCGTGAGGGAGGGGGAGCACGTGACGATGTGCACGTCGCGGCCCGAGGTGAGGCGATGGCTCTCCGATTCGTTGGCGCACGTTTTTCGCGAGGTCCCGGAGCTGGGCGGGGTGTTCACAATCACCGCGTCCGAGAACCTCACGAGTTGCGCATCCCACCACAAGCAGGCGGGCTGCCCGCGCTGCAAGGATCGCGCCCCCGGCGAGATCATTGCGGAGGTCAATGCGACCATCGGGGAGGGCGTTCATCGGTCCGCGCCCGACGCGGACGTGATCGCGTGGGACTGGGGGTGGCGCGATGACTGGGCCGCCGACGCGATCGCCCGCCTGCCGAAATCCATCTGGTTGCAGTCCGTGAGCGAGAAGTCGCTCCCGATCAACCGCGGTGGCGTGGCCAGCGAGGTGGGAGAGTACTCCATCTCCTCGGTGGGCCCCGGCCCTCGCGCAACGAAGCACTGGGCGATCGCGCGCGAGGCGGGCCTGAGGACGGTCGCGAAAGTGCAGTTGAACAACACGTGGGAGATATCGTCGATACCGTACCTGCCGGTGCTCGATCTCGTGGCGGAGCATTGCGCGAATCTGGCGGGCAGCGGCGTGAACGGGATGATGCTGAGCTGGAGCCTGGGCGGCTATCCTTCGCCCAACCTGGAGGTCGCGCGGCAGTTCGCCGCGGACACCACCCCGACGAAAGACGATGCCCTCGACCGCGTGGCGCGCGAGCGGTTTGGTCCAGAGGGCGCGCCGCATGCGCGGCGGGCGTGGTCCGCGTTCTCCTCGGCATTCCGGGAGTATCCGTTCCACGTCAGCGTCGTATACCTGTGCCCGGCGCAGATGGGCCCGGCGAACCTGCTCTATGGCACGCCAACGGGATACACGGCCACCATGACGGGCATCCCGTACGACGATCTGAAGCGCTGGCGCGGGCCGTATCCCACCGACGTGTTTGAGGCACAGTTTGCGAAGGTCGCCGATGGATGGCGCAAGGGCCTGCCGGAATTGGAGCGCGCGGCCGGTGCGGCGCCGCCATCGAAGAAAGCGGAAGCCGCGACCGAGATGCGATTTGCCAGGGCCGCCGGCCTGCATTTCGCCAGTGTCGCGAATCAAGTGCGCTTCATCGCGGCGCGCGACCGGATCCTGGATCAGAAGAATCCCCCGCCGCCCGAGGAGCGCTCGCGGCTCATCGCCGAAACCCGCGCCATCGCCCGGGACGAAATCCGGTTGGCGCGCGACATATTTCCCTTGGCGCGGCAGGATTCGCGCATCGGCTTCGAGGCCGCCAATCACTACTTCTATCTTCCGGTCGATCTCGTGGAGAAGGCGATCGGCTGCCAGTACATCGCCGAGCAGGCGTGGAAGTAGCCGACGGCGTTTCAGACGCCGATGCGATGGGGCGCGGGTGGAGGACGATCGCGTGAGGTGATTGGCGCGTTGGGCCTGACGATCTGGGAAAGATGCTGGCGCGTTCGGCTATGACCCATTGAAGAAGATCATCGGTCGCCCATAACGGCATCCGTGACGTTTCCGCCGGGAGGGACGCCGGCCCCGGCGTCCGCGATTCACCAGCCGCGCGATACTTGGGCCAACCCGGCCCGCGAGGCCGCGGGCCCTCCCCAGGATGCCTGCATAGCGTGCCCAAAGTCTTGTCGGGCGTCTACGGCTCACACCCTCGACCAGAGTCCGGTGCTGTTGACCGGGCACACCCGCGCCCGTAGCCTGATCCCATGAGATCTCCCCTCGTTGCTTTTGCTGTCTCTTTCGCCCTGTTCTCCGTTGTCCACGCCAAAGGGTGGGAGGGACTGATCAAGGAGGCGCAGAAGAAGGCGGGGGGTTCCTGATGCGTCGTGCGGTTCATGCGGCCGCGGTCTTGCTGTCGCTGGTCCCGCTGGCGCGCGCCGGGGCGTCTCAGGAACTCAAGGCGCTCGCCGCCACGGATCGCATCCGGGTGCTGGTGGCCGGGCGCCTGTTCACCGAGTACCGCTATGCCGATGACCAGAAGTTCCCGTACTTCTTCCCGGTGATCGGACCGCGCTCGGGCGTCGGCATCACGACCATCGGGCAGACCAATTACCCCCACCATAGCTCGCTGTGGTTTGGCTGCGACAGGGTCAATGGGGGAAATTACTGGGCGGGCGACGTCAAGGCCGGGCGGATCGCGCCGAGGGGCACGCGCCTCGTGAACGGCGGTGGCGAGGAGATCATCTTCGAACAGGACTGCGAATGGGTGAAGGCCGACGCGCCCTCGCCATTCAAGGACCATCGCCGCGTCGAGATTCGAGCGCCCTCCGCGGATAGGCGCGAGATTGGTTTTGATATCACGCTGACGGCGCTCGAACCGGTGAAGATCGAAAAGACGAACCATTCGCTTTTTTCGGCGCGCATGGCGCCGGACATGTCGGTGGCGGGCGGCGGGCGGTTGCGCAATGCGGAAGGACTGGAGGCCGAGAAAGGGACATTTGGGAAGCCGTCGCCATGGATGGATGCCCGCGGCACCCGGGCGGGAATCACCGAGGGACTGGCCATCATGGTGCATCCATCGGTCCCGGGATTCCCACCGCCCTGGTTCACGCGGGATTATGGGTTCATTTCGCCGACGCCCATGTTCTGGCCCGAGAAGGGCGACACGGAATTCGCCAAGGGCGAGACGCTGCGCCTGCGCTACCGCGTCATCGTGCACGGCGACGATCCCGCGCCCGAGGTCCTCCAGGCCGAGTTTGACCGCTGGGCCAAGGTGCCGCCCCCGTGAGGCGGACGATCGTGTCTGTCGGCGCGCACCCAGGGCTGACGCCGCAGGCAGAATTGCGCGGGCGACCGACCGTGAAATAGGTTTCGCCCTACTTGGCCGAGGCCTCGGGCTTCATCGCCGCGGATCGCGCCCCGTCTCGCGCGGCGTACAGGGTCTTCATGCTGGCGATGAAGAGGGTTCCATTGGCGATGGCCATGCCGCTGTAGGCGCTGTCGAGTTTGACGTGGCCGAGCACCTTCTTATCGCGGCTGGCGGCCAGCGTCCAGAAGTCGCCCCGCCGAGTGCCGGCGTACACCTTGCCATCGGCAACGACGACCGAGGCGTACGTCTCCCCTCCGGTATCGTGGGTCCAGATGCTCTGGCCGGTCTGGGCGTCGAGGCAGTGGAGGGTGTCGCCGGAATCCGCGATGAAGACGAGGCCGCCATGGATGGCGGGCGTGGTGACGCAGTGCCGATTCAGCGGCGCGGTCCAGACGAGGCCGGAACGGGTGATGTCGCCATCGCCCGACCCGTCGATGCATTGAAGGCGGGCCTCGTGTTTGCCCCACCATATGTCGCCGCCGCTCGCCACGAAGATGCGGCCGTCGAGGAACACGGGCATGCCGGAAATCAGGCTGGGGCTGACCTCGCGGTTTCCCATGTACTGGTGCGGGGTGGTTTCTTTGGGGGCCTCGGGATCGCAGTCGAATCGCCAGATGCGTTTGAGGGCGATTGGCGCATCCCGGGGCGCGGAATCTTCGGGCACCGGCTCGAACGCGTAGCACACACCGTCGGGTCCGCCAAAGAACAGGCGGGGTTTCCCGTTGATCGCGCCAAGCGATGGGGAGGACCATGTCCCGTGCACGGTGCGGGGGCCGAAGCCCTCGGTGTCGCGCGCGATCAGGCGCCCGGTCTCTTTATCCAGTACGACGAGCGCCGGCGCGTCGGGGCGACGGATCACCTTGTGGGTGTTGTCCACGCCGTTGCAGGTATTCATGTAGAGGTGCCGACCTCGTATCAGTATCGACGCGTGGGCCGAGTCGTGGCGGTGGCAACCCGCGTCGGCCAGCATGTCGAATCGCCATAGGACGTCGGCGTCGGGCGGCTGCGGCGCGAGCGGTTGCGCCCCCTCTGGCGCCATGAGTCGGCCCTCATCCATGAAGGTACCGTCATTGCCGTCGGCGAGGCCATCGGTGTCCAGGCAGAGGACCTCGCCGCGGCTGGTCAGCAGGTACGCGCGGTCGCCCTCCACCGTCACGGGCGAGCAGATCCCCACCGAGGGCCAATCCTGATAGTTGTCGCCCTCGACCTTGGGAATCACCAGTTGCCACTGCAGCGAGCCGTCGCCCTCGTTAAGGCAGAGGAGGATGGATCGGTCGCCGTGGTGGCGCGGGTCGCGGGGACGGCCGTTATTCGTGCCGATGAAGACGCGGCCGTTGGCGACGATGGGCACGGCGTATGTCTTGGTTCCGAGCTGCGAGGTCCAGAGGACATTCTCGCCGGTGGCCGGATCGAATGAGTGGGGCAGGCCGGTCTCGGGCGAGACCATGTTGCGGGTGAATCGCTCGCCCCACTGGGCCTGGTCCGCAGCGGCGCAGGCACAAGGCGCTGCCGCGAGGGCGCAGAGCACCGTGCGGACCAGCGAAGGGGGCATTCGCATCGCTCGGGGATTATCGCACCTATTGGTCGCGGGCCAATGCGGGAATCCCGGTCGTGAAGGGCGAGGCGGGTATGCCCGTCGCGTTTGATAGAGGGGCGGCGGGGTTGTTCGAACACGCGTAACGGGCGGCAGTGGGGGCCGTGACGTCGGGTGATGAAACGACGACGGCATCGCCGTCGATCTTGGCAATGGCCTTGTGCCAGCTGCCGTCGGCCGCCCGCACCTCGAAGCCGGCGGGTTCGCCGTCGGCCTTGAGGCCCTCGGCGTGGTCGAAGATCAATCGGATCTCATTGCCGCGGATCTCGTGCGAGCGGAGCAGGGGGCCGGAATAGGCGATGTTCTTGCCATATGCTTTTGCCATCGCCCAGAGCGCGAGGCGATGGCCGACTTCCTGTTTGTTTGTCGGATGGATGTTGGAGGGGTCGCCGATGTCGAGGGTGATGGCCATGCCGGTGTCGGGGATGGCGAGCGCGCGGCGCATGCCCTCGCGAACGGCGGGCCAGTCGCGGTCAGGGGGAGCATTGAAGTTGGGGAGCTGCACCCACGCAAACGGGAATCCCGCGCCCGCCTTGGGACCGGGGGCCTTGCCGTCCCAGCGCGCGCGCCAGTCGCCGATGAGCGCGTCGAGCAGCACGTCGTAGAACGCGGCGGTCTCGCCGCGGGTGTTGTTCTCTCCCTGGTACCAGATGGCGCCGCGGATGGCGTAGGGAACGAGGGGCGCGATCATTCCGTTGAACAAGTTGCCGGGGTAATGGGTGTCATCGCGCGGATTCATCGGTGCCTTGGGTCTGCGGGGCGGCTTCTTGCCGTCGGCCTTGGTGCGTTTCGCGCGCTCGGCGAATGCGGCCAACTGTTTCTCATGCGCGGCCTTCGCCTTCACGGGGTCATACGTGGCCGCGCGACTGGCCCAGCTTTCCAACACGGGCTTCAGCTCGGCCTTGAGTTTGCAGGCGTCCAGGCTGGTCCATGCCTCGATGGGCGTGCCGCCGACGGAGGAGTTGAGAATCCCGACGGGCACGCCGAGAGCGCGGTGGATCTCGCGGGCGAAGAAATACGCCGTGGCGGAGAAGCCGCCGACCGTCTCGGGGGAACAGATGGCCCAAGAGCCCTTGCAGTCTTTCGCGGGTTCTCGTGCCGGGGTGCGGGCGGTCGTGAACATCCGGATCTGCGGCAGGTTGGACGCGGCGCATTCCTTCTCGAAATCGCGGGCGCGGTTCACGGTCATGGCCATGTTCGATTGTCCGGAGGCCAGCCAAACCTCTCCGATGAGGACGTCCTGGATCTCGACGGTATTCTTGCCCTCGACCTTGAGGGCGTGGGGTCCCCCGGCCGCCAATCGGCCGAGCTTGGCGCGCCATGCGCCGCCGGCGTCCGCGGTCGCCTCGGCCCTCTGGCCCGCGAGTGTGACGACAACTTTTTCGCCGGGCTCGGCCCAGCCCCACACCGGGACCTCCGCATCGCGTTGCAGGACCATGTGGTCCGAGAACACTGCCGGGAGGCGCACGTCGGCATGTGCGTCAAAGGCCGTGACGAGGGCGGCTGCGAGAATCGAGATGCGTCTTCTCATGGTTGTTTCCTTGCGGATCATCTGCCCCTGCGAGACTCGAGGGGGAACCGTCCCGACAGTTTCGCGGACAGCTCCTTGATCAGCGCCGCGTTCCTTGGATCGTCGGCGACGTTTTCGTTTTCCTCGGGGTCATTCTGGTGGTCGTACAGCTCGTGGACGGGTTCTTCGTCGGCCTTCGTCCACTCGACGAATCGCCAGCGGTCGGTCCGCATGGCGACGCCGAGGTGGCCGCCCATCGGGTAGAAGCTGAAAGCGCAATCCTTGATCGTGGCCCTGGGATCATCCAGGAGGGGCGCGAAGCTTCGGCCCTGGGTGCCCTCGGGTTTGGGCAGGCCGCAGATCTCGGCGAGGGAGGGATAGATGTCGACGAAATCCGTGAGGGCGTCCGTCTTCGAGCCGGGATGTTTCTGGCCGGGGGTGGCGATCATGAGCACGGCGCGCGTCGCGCCCTCGTAGTTGTTGTGCTTGCTGCCCCACCAGTTGTGTTCGCCCATGTAATATCCGTGGTCCGACCACAGGATCACGACGGTGTTTTTCGCGGCCGGCGAGGCATCGAGGGCCTCGATCAATCGGCCGACGAGGGCATCGACATAGCTGATGGCGGCGAGATAGCCGTGGAGGCACTCGCGGCCAAACTCGTCGGTGATGACCTTGTCCCTGGGAACGTTCGAGTACCACATGAAGTCCTGACCGCTCTTCGCGGCGAACTCGGGGGCCCTGTGGGGGACATAGCGGTTGTCTGGCAGGGGGATATCGGCACTGCGGTAGAGGTCCCAGTATTTCTTGGGCGCGACCCACGGGACGTGGGGATTCGCGTAGCCCACGCCGAGGAAGAAGGGCTGGTCCTTCTTGTCGGCGAGTTCCTTCAACGACTCGATGGCGTTCTTGGTCGTGTCGCCATCGAGGAGATCGTCATCCCCGACCTCGGGGTTATCGAAGGCGGGAACAGCGAAATTGGCGGCGCCTTTGCCTTTCTTCGGCAACTCGTTGCCGGCGTCCTTCATCATGGCGCGATACCTCTTGATCATCTCGTCGCCCCGGGGACCCACGCGCGAGATTTTGGAATGCCATGCGGGGATGGACCACGACTGCGGGTCATCGATCCCGACGTGGTAGACCTTGCCAAGGCTGCGCGTGAAGTAGCCGTTGTTCTTGAAATGCTGGGGAAGGGTGACGATGTCGGGCATCGTCTCGCGCAGGAAGGGACCGATCGAGTAGATGCGTGTCGTCAGCGGATAGCGTCCGGAGAGCAGCGAGATGCGGGAGGGGCTGCAGAGCGCCTGCTGGCAGTAGGCCCTATTGAACAGCAGTCCGCGCGAGGCGAGCCGATCCATGTTCGGCGTCTTGGCCAGCGGGTCGCCGTAGCAGCCGAGCTGGGGGCGCATGTCGTCCACGGCGATGAACAGGACGTTGGGTCGGTCTGCCGCCGGTGCCGACGCCGGGGCGAGGCAGGATGCGGCGGCCATGGCGACCGTGGCAAAGCGGATTGGGCGCATGGGCCAGATGATCGGCAGGGCGGATATCGCGGTCAACCGGTTTCGAGCCGATCATCGGAGGACAGAGAGCCAGAGGATGGCGACGGCGAGCGTGGCGAGGGTAATGGGCACACCCGCGCGCAGATAGGCCACGAAGCCGAGGCGGACTCCGCGGGCGCGGGCGATTTCGGCGACGATGAGGTTGGCCACGGAACCGAGGAGCGTGAGGTTGCCGGCGAGCGTGGTCGCCGCGGCGAGGGCCAGCCACGCGGATCTGGGATCGGGCAGCGCGAGGATCAAATGCCGGAAGAGCATGACCGCGGGCACGTTTGAAACGACATTGCTCAAAACGACCGCCACGGCACAGAAAGCCGGAAGGCCGCCCTCGACCCATGGCTTGGAGAAGGCAAAGAGGCGATCGGACAGACCCTTGACCTGCAGCGAACCCGTCACGACAAATAGCGACGCGAAGAAAACAAGCAGCGACCAGTCGATCTCGCGGAATACCCGGGCCGGCTTGAGGCGGCGCGTGACCAGCAGGACGGCGGCCGCGCCGAGGGCGGACATGGCGATGGGCGCACCCGCGAGAAAGGCCACCAGCATCGCGCCCGCGGCCAGGAGACTCTTGCGCAGCAGGGGGCGGTAGTGGCGGTCGGGGATTGGAAAACTTGTGTCCAGCGGCCCCGCCGCGAACTCCTGGCGGTGCAGTGCCACGATGATCAGCCACGCAAGCCCCAGGCCCAGGATGGCGACCGGCGCCAGCGCCAGCGTGAAGTGTGCGAACGGGATGCCAGAGGCCATGCCCACGATCATGTTCTGAGGGTTGCCGGTGATCGTCGCGACCGAGCCGATGTTCGCCGCGCACACCAGGCCGATCAGGTATGGCACGGGATTGCGGCGCATGGCCAGGGTCATGTCGAGGACCAGCGGCGTGAACATCAGCACGATCGTGTCGTTTAGAAAAAGCGCAGATAGGACGCCGGCGCAGAAAACGATCAGTGCCAGCAGTCGCCTCGGCGTCTTGGCGTGGCGCGCGACCCAGGAGCCTACGAGATGGAAGAAGCCCGACAGCCGGAAGTTCGCGTTGATCACCATCATCGCGAACAGCAGCGCGATCGTGTCCCAGTCAATCAGCCGCCAGGCGTCCTCCCTCCGGACGGCACCGCCCAGCAGCAGCACGACGGCGCCCACGAACGCGATCGTGGCGCGGTTCATCCGCAGGGCCGGGTAGCGGCCCAGGGCGACGCCAATGAGAGTGGCCAGGACCACTCCGGCGCAGAAGACGGTCTCCGCGGTCAAGAGCGCATATTGAAGACGCGCCTCCGCCGGAATGGAAGCGCGGGTTCAGCGTGACGACCGTGGCCGATCTCAGGCCATCGCCAACCCAGATCATGGAAGCGCCGGATGGCGCGGACCGGAAAACCCCAGGGCTCTCACCGAGCGCGCGCACGCGCACGGGAGGGACGCCGTCCCCGGCGTCCGCGTCCCACCGGGGGTCAAACCTGTCCTTTAGGGCGGCCGGCCCGCGCCGCCATCCCGGCCCGCGAGGCCCCGGCTCCCGGCCACGGCGTCGCGGCCCGGCGTTGCCCACCCCAGAGATCACGGGCGCACAGGGGCCAAAATACTCGAATTCGCAGCCCTTTCCCACCCCAGCTATCAACCCGGCGCCCAGGGCCCATAACCGCATCCCCCCTTAGCACTTGAACCACCCCCCGACTTCGGCAACATTCTACCCAACGGGATCGGTGAATATTTCACCAACAGAGCGTCTTCTTGGTCAGGCGCACCCCTCGCGCCCCCACCAACCGCCGTGCCCACGTCGGTACCTCCCGTCTCCCCGCATCCCGTCGCACCACGCCTCGTTCCCCGGCCGACACCCGTTCCTTCCCGAATCCATTGCACACCCGTATAATACGATACACCCCAGCCGCTGTCAAGGCCCCCGAACAGCGTGTCCGCTTTGCCCCCCAAAACAGACAAATGGGTCCGCTTTCCCCCGCAAAACAGACAAATGGGGAACCTAAACATCGTTCGCAAATCAAAAGCATATGACGATAAATGCCCGGGACCTGAAGGCCACGTCCTTGCTTGCTTGCGCGTTGGCGCTCGTTTCACAAATCATCCTCACATTTCGGCTTGTCCCCAACCGCGTAGAACAAGCGTCAGGATTTGTGTGGATTCTCTCCTTGGTGATGACCTTCGTCTCGGGCGGACTGCTGCTAGGTCATTCCCGCGCTGCGGGTATCATCACTCTGGCCTTCGGATTACTCCTCATCTTGTGTGGTCTGTTCACCCCTGCATCGTGAGATCGAACAGCCATTTGAAAGCGCATGAGAACCAACTTATGAATGCGAACCACGCGCTGGACCGAACCGCCAGCAAAGCTCTCGTTTCAGGCGGACATGAGAGGATGTTTCCGGCCGAGAGAGTTTGGATATATCGTCAGGCGGTCGGTCACCGCGAGCGTTGGCGGAATTATGAAGGTCCTATATCCCACCCCTGAGGCCGTGACGGTGTGGGTCGGCTCCTTCACATCTGAGGGCCAGTTCGATTATTGCATCGACCGGATCATTGCTCCCCGCCTGAAGCTTCCTGTCGAGATGAGC
>JAKQKQ010000219.1 GCA_029560585.1 Verrucomicrobiota bacterium
GGCGCGGGACTCCGGTCGGCCTTCGCTACGCTCCGGCCTCCCTGCGTCCCGCACCCCCAGCCGGCACAAGAAGACAACAAACAAAGAAAGGGGACATTCTCTCGTGAGTTAACAGGGGGACATTTCTAAAGAGTTTTGACACGGTCAACGGCCGGATGGGTCGCGCCCAACCACGGCACCTCAGAGAGACGATCAGTAGTCGTTCTTGGCTTCCGGCTTGCGGTGGGATGGACCGGGGCCTTTCATAAAACCGTGATGAACGTAATGGCACGAAACGCTCTTGCCTGGTTCGTGATCGGCTGTTTATCCAACGGCACCGTCCGGGCGGCTGACGACATCGTCGTGGCAGATTTCGAGGGCAAGGATTACGGCGCATGGCAGATCGAGGGCGAGGCCTTCGGCGACGCGCCGGCGCACGGTGCGCGTCCTAACCAGATGAAGGTCGACGGCTTTCAGGGCAAGGGATTGGTCGATTCGTTCCTCGGCGGCGATGGGGCCACGGGCAGGCTCACATCGCCCCCGTTCAAGATCGAACGCCGCCATCTGCGTTTCCTGATCGGCGGAGGCGGCCACCCGGCCGAGACGTGCATGAACCTGAAGGCGGACGGGAAGATCGTCCGCACCGCCACCGGCCCGAACACAAAACCCGGCGGCAGCGAGCAACTCGAGTGGAGCGAGTGGGATGTCTCAGACCTCGCGGGCCGCGAGGTCACCATCGAGATCGTCGACGCGCACACGGGCGGCTGGGGGCACATCAATGTCGACCACATTCTCCAAACAGACCAGAAACTCCCCCGGCTGCTGACCGATGTCACGCGCGCCATCACCGTGGAGGGCCGCTATCTCCGCTTTCCGGTGAAGATCGGTGCGCCGACGCGCAACCTTACGGTCTCGATCGACGGCGGTCCCGAGAGGAAGTTCGACATCGGGCTGGCGGATGCCGGGGCCGATTGGTGGGCGTCCATGGATGTGGCGGCGTTCCGGGGGCGACACGCCACCATTCGGGCAGACAGGCTGCCCGAGGGCTCCGAGGGTCTCGCAACCATCGACCAGGGAGATGCGATCAAGGATGCCGACAACCTGTATCGCGAGGCGCTGCGCCCGCAATTGCATTTCTCGCCGCGCCGCGGCTGGAACAACGACCCCAATGGCCTCGTCTTTTTCGGCGGCGAATACCATCTCTTCTTCCAGCACAACCCCTATGGCACGAAATGGGGCAACATGCACTGGGGTCACGCAGTCAGCCGCGATCTCGTCCATTGGCAGGAACTGGACATCGCCCTCTATCCCGACGAGATGGGGCCTATGTTCAGCGGCTCGGCGGTGGTCGATTCAGATAACACCAGCGGACTCGGCTCGGATGAGAAACCGTCGATCGTTCTTTTCTATACGGCGGCCGGCAAACCAACGGTGCAGGCCATGGCCTTCAGCACCGATACCAGGAATTTCAAAAAATTCGCCGGCAACCCCATCGTCACGGAATTCGCCCCGGGCAACCGCGATCCAAAGGTCATCTGGCACGAGGCCATGAAGCGCTGGGTGATGACGCTCTATGTTGGCGAGATCGAGCCCGGGAAAACGGACTCGAAGGGACGCGAGGGCCACGCGGACTATATATACTTCCTGGGCTCAACCGACCTCAGGCAGTGGGGCTTCCTCAGCAAAATCGAGGGTTTCTACGAGTGCCCCGACTTCTTCGCCCTGCCGGTCGAGGGAAAGCCCGCGGAGCGGAAATGGGTGCTCACGGCAGCCAACAGCGATTATATGCTGGGGACGTTCGACGGCGCATGGTTCAAGCCCGAGACGCCCAAGCTCAAGGGCCATCGCGGCAAGGGCTTCTATGCCGCGCAGACCTTCAGCAACATCCCGCCCGAAGAAGACCGCCGCATCCAGATCGCCTGGTTCCAGGCGCCGTCCCCCGGCATGCCCTTCAATCAGGCCATGACGCTCCCGCTGGAACTCACGCTCCGGCCCACGCCCGATGGCCCGCGACTCGCGTGGGCGCCCGTCAGAGAACTCCACGCGCTCAGGGAGAAATCACATGCCCTCGGCCCGCTCGTGCTGAAACCCGGCGATCCCGACCCATTTGAGAAACTCAACGGCGAACTGTTGGAACTGCGAGCCGACTTCGATGTCGCCGGTGCCGCGTCGATCCGTTTTGACGTCCGGGGCATTGCCATCAACTACGACACGGCGACCCAGGAGATCCAAGTCGGCGATCACCGCGCACAGGCGCCGCTGCGCAATGGGCGCGGGAATCTGGTCGTTTACGCCGACCGCACCGCTTTCGAGATCTTCGCGGACAATGGCCTCGCGTATATCCCGTTCCCCGTCATCCCAAAGGCCGATGACACCTCCCTCCACCTTTCCGTCACCGGTGGCCAGGTGAACTTCCGCGCGCTGGATGTCCACCGGCTCCGCCCGATCTGGGACGGCGCGAACTGATCTGCAACTTCGATCCGACGAGCATCAGCGTGTTTCTCCAAGTTGCCGGCACCCACATTTTGAATTGAGGCGCAAGGGACGAGTTGTTCAGGCGCGCGGCGTGGGGAAGATAATCCTGTCTGCGGCAGCAAGGTTTGGCTCAAGCCGCGGGCAAGATTGTCCGCGCCACGCTGGAGCCGGTCTTTGGCCCGATGGTGCCCGCCGCCCGATGAAAGACCGCTTCGACTGCCCGCGATGGCGTGCGGAGTCAGGTTACCGCCGGGCGGGTCTTTCAACCCGGCGCTGGCAAGCAGGCTACGCCCTCCACTCCAAATCAAATGCCTTTCCCTCGTCGGGATGCATGCCATCGGTCGAGCGGAGCGTCAGGGTGGCGCCGCCATCGCGCAGCGCGGCGGAAACCCACCCGCTGATGAGTCCCTGCTTGAACACGTACGCGACGGGCGGGAGGTTGACCAGATGGATCCCGCTCTCGTGAGGCAGCGTGCCCCAGACGTGCGTGTGGCCGAAGACGTAGGCCTTGACGTGTTTCCGGGGCACGAGGAGGTCCATGAGCGCGGGCGTGTCCACGGCCCCATTCTTCACGCCATACAGTTCGGGGTGGTGATGGGCGATGATGATCGCGGGCCTGTCGGTATTCGCATCGAGCGCGCCGGCCAGCCACGACAATTGCGCTTCCCCGATGCGGCCTGGCGTGACGTTGGTCTGATCCAGCGAATCGAGCAGGAAGAAGTTCGCCCGTGGCGTCTTCAGCAATGCGACGTGCTTGTCGGCCACCGGGCTATCGGCTGATTCACCATTCTTCTGGATCGCGGCGCGGAAATTGTCGCGTGCGTCGTGGTTGCCCAATAGCAAATGGATCGGCAGGCCCGCGGCACGCATCGGTTCCAACAGCCCGAGCACGGTGGAGTAGTCGCCGGCCATTCCCTGCAGGTAGGCGCAATCCCCGGCAATAATGACCCCCGCGATCCCGTCCGCGCGCGCCACCTGGCCGCCAACCGCGATCAGGTGATCGGTCATGTTGATGCCGCGCGCGACCGTCGCCCGGTCCTCGGCGATATGCGTGTCGGCCAGCAAGGCCCACAGGTCGGAATCGGCCGCCGGGCGCTTTGCGGGTGTGCAGTGGGTCAGCGCTACACCGGCACCGGCGAGGATCGCCTTGCCCAGGAATTCGCGCCGAGAAAGAGGCGGAAGATGGATCGGCATCAAAGAATAGTAGCCAAGATCCTATATCGTTCCAGCCCACACCCAACGCGACTGTTGCGGGCAGGCCGCGGCGATCAATAACGCGCCGGCATCACCCCGGCACGATCGCACCGTGCTTGCGCAGCAGCGCGCGGATCTCTCCGATCGGCACATCCAGGGGCGTGGCGCCCTTGCGCGCCGCGAGCGCCGCCGTCGCACCGGCCGCCTGGCCCATGGCCATGCACGACGCCTGAACCCTCAAGGCGGAATTCGCCAGCCGATCGCTGCTGATGCTGCGCCCCGCCACGAGCAGGTTCCGGCTCCCCTTGGGAACCAGGGCGCGCAGGGGGATCGTCGGCACGATGCCGCGCTGCAGTGGCTGGGGTTTGACGCCCGACCGATCATGGAGATCGATCGGATAGAAAGAGTGCCCCACCGCGTCCTCAAACACCCGACCCGACACGTAATCCTCCTGCGTGACCTGGACCTCGCCAGCGATCCGATAGGTCTCCCTTACGGCGGTCTCCTGCTGCATCCGGGCGATCCGCGCCCCGGCACAGCCGGGCAGTGAGCGGATGAAACGCAGCAGGCGCAGCACCGACGCGCGCCCCGCGATGTTGGCCTGGGTCTTGGTCGCCGAGGTGGAACTATCGGCGCCAAAAACGTGCTGGGCGTTCGAGCCTCCCCCGCGCAGGAAGTTGATGAATGGCGAATCCGCGGCGCAGTAGTCGCCGTCCTTCAGGCTCCCGTCCACGCGCGCGTGCTGGTAGCGTTCCTCGATTTCGTCGGCATTGAGTTTCGATGCGTCATAGCCGCTGAAGGAGAACATCAACGTACCGGGCTGTGTCTCGGCCTCGCGGAGCCGCGGCATTCCAAGCATGCCAACGATGTCCGCACCCCCCGTGCAATCGATCAACTGGCGACACCTGATCTTGCGCCGCACGCCCTTGCCCGCCGTCTCGATCTCCCAGCCGTCGCCGGAGGCGCGGACCGAGAGCGGCATCTCGTAATAGCAGAGCACGACGCCCGCCCCGAGGCACGCCTCCTCGGCGAGCGCCGCGTAGAGCTGGCCGTTGACCGGCACCTGATGCTGCGAGTGACGCTGCGGCGGCGTCGAAAAATCCGGCATCTTCCCGCTGTCCAATTCTACGGCGCGTGCGACCAGTTCCCAACCGATGCCGGCGATGACCTGCCTCTCCCAAGCGTGGAATAGGCCGGGCAGGGCCACGCCGCCGACGGTGGTCGTCCCGCCGAGTTGGCTGCCCATCTCGACGACCATGGTCTTGGCGCCCGCGCGGGCCGCCTGGATCGAGGCGATGGTCCCGGCGGTTCCACCGCCGACCACCAGCACGTCCACGTCACAATCGGGCGCATCGGATGCCGCTCTCAGCCACCCCGGCAACGCGCCCACGCTCACCGCGCCGACCACCCTCAATGCCTCGCGTCTCTTAATCATGTCCGACTTCACTAGCAGCCGGACGGGTTTTGGGAAAGGATACCCGTCCGCTGATTCAACGCATGCGGGTGGATCGCGGACGCCGAGGCGAGTCTGCCTCAACACTCCAGGCCATCACCCCGGCGCTGCCGTCTCACGGGGACGCCGCACAGCACTTGCCACCCGCATCAGCCGGGAGGGACGCCGGCCCCGGCGTCCGCGATTCACCAGCCGCGCGACACCAGGGGCCAACCCGGCCCGCGAGGCCGCGGGCCCTCCCAGGGATGCCCGCATGGCGTGCCCAAGACCATATACGGCGTCTCTGCGAGAATCTACTTCCCGATCACCAGCGTCGCGGCGTCCATCGGCGAGAGACTCACTTCTCCGCCAGCGGCCGGGACCGACCGGTCGCCCCGAATGAGCTTCGCCTGTTCGCCATCCGGGATGGCGACGCGAACCTTTGCCGGTTCTCCCGCGTCCGGATTGGCCACCATGATGTACGTCCGGCCCAGATCATCGGACCGCGCGCACCACTGCACCGCGTCGGAATCGGCCCGCACCTCGGGTGTTCGCGCCGCCGCGGCGGACACCAGCGCGGGCTCCAGCAATCGCACCTCGCGGCCAACGGCCGACATGTCGGCCCAGTTCTTCTCAAAGGACGCCGGGTCGCGCAGCAGATCGTGATAGCAGTAAT
The DNA here is from genome assembly GCA_029560585.1 of Verrucomicrobiota bacterium. GTDB lineage: Bacteria > Verrucomicrobiota > Verrucomicrobiia > JADLBR01 > JADLBR01 > JADLBR01. The sequence continues at coordinate 5,757 of JAKQKQ010000219.1, forward strand.
AGATGAGCCCATCCGCGCCGTTGATCAGGCAGAGGTACGTCATGACGCGCAGTTCGTCCGGCGTCGGGAAGCGGCCGGGCCGATCCTTGTGGTAATGCGACCAGTCGAAGGCCTGCGGCACCATCCAGACGGGCCGGTTCCCGCCGGAGACCCCGGCCGTCTTCTTGGCCCAATCGCCCGCCATCGTGACGGGCTTCGAGGGGATCGGGTACGGGTCGGTGCCCAGCACGTCCGCCGTCGCGAGATACCCGAACAGTTCATCCACCTGATAGAGCACCGCCCAAGTCGGGTGATCCGGATCCAATCCGCTCACGAGCCGATGTCGGGCCTCGAGCCTGTCGCGCATCGATGGGGGCAACTCGTCATTCAGATACCAGCCGAGCACCGCGGGATGTCCGCGGAATGCCCCCACGATGTTGCGGACGATTTCCTCCTCGCCGCGGAATCCCAGCACGGGCTCATGGTAATATTTGATGCCGGCATACACGTCCTTGATCGAATAGATGATCTTGACCTTCCGCTCCTCCAGATAGTCCAGATACGCGCGGACCTTGTCCAAACCGCCCGCGTTCACGCCATAGCACATGATCGTGTTGAAGGGCGAGGCCGCGACGCGATCGATGTGATCCCGGAAATCCTTCGCCGTCGGCCCGGGCCCGAAATACCATCCCAGAGGAAAGTACGGTTTGCCGCGCACGATGGCCCGGGAGAATTCATCGATATAGACATCCGGCAGCGCGGCATCCGGCGCCCATTTCTTCAACGGGAACTCCCGCGACCCGAGCGTCGCGCCATCCGCAGCCAGCAGCGCCACTCGCGCGCGGTATCCGCCCGGCGCAAGCCCCGCCGCGTCCAGCGCGATGTCGTGCTTGCCCGACGAGGGCCCTTCGATGACGCGGGAAAGTCTCTTCGCACCACCCGCATCGACGACCTCGCAAACGAGCCGCGTGCCCGCACGGTCAATCCCATCCCGGAATCGGTCGGCCACCGCCGCGCGCACGAGCACCGCCAGATTTGCCTGACCGGGAAGCAACCACCCGCGATAGTTGGGCCGAAGCAGTTGCGCGTCCATCGGCACGGGCCAAACCGCCGAGACGGCCGCATCATCAAACCACGCCTCGCCCGTCATGCCCTTCCTCAGGTACAGCTTGAAATCGACCGTCTTCGCCCCGGCCGGGATCGGCTGGGTCACGCCCTCGAGGTGCGTCCAGTCGTTATCGCCCTTCCGCCCATCGATGTAGCTCCCGCCGAGCCAGCCGTTTGTCCCCGACCACTCCATGCAGAGCGCAGCGCCAGACTCATCGCCCCGCACCCCCTGCGTCTTGATCCACGCGCCATACCGAAAGCGCAGGCCGGGCTCGAATATGATGGGCTGCCGCGCGAGTTGATACAGCGCCGCATTCGTGTTCGCCACCCGCAGGCAGCGCGCGCCAGTGCGCGCACTTCCCTCCACCACGGAAAATGTCCTCGGCAGTTGCCAGCCGTTCGTCCCCTCCTCAAATCCCCCATTCCTCAGGAGACTGGTCTCTCCGACAAGCGGCCACGCAAACGCGATCGCGACAAAACCGGCGGCACACATCCTCGCGTTCATGTGGGCAGCCTATGACCCCGGTGACCCCACGGCAATGCCGACGATCGTATTTTTACAATGTCGTTGGACTTCTATTCGACGTGGCCTGCAGACTGTTTGCTCTTGTCGCCAGCGGCCACCCCGGTCAGCCTTTTCGGAGGCGAAGTGATTTCGCACGACATATCGGCGGCTGGCGTTGCGGGGCAGGTGATGGGTGGGTTGATCCAGCAGTTCACATAGCGCTTCGGAAAAAAAGGAGGTCCGCATGTTCAAGAAGGCAGTCTTTCCAGGGAAGTATATCCAAGGCGTGGGCGCGCTAGGCGAATTGCCCGGGCTGATCAAGTCGCTAGGCAAACGGGGGCTGATACTGGCGTCGCCCTCGGTGAAGAAGAGGGTGCTTCCCGAGTGCGGTGTCGATCTGGGCGCGCCGTCGATCCAGGTCGACGCATTCGGCGGCGAGTGTTGCGAGGACGAGTTGGCCCGTCTCGCCACCATCATCGCTCAAAAACACGTGGACGTCCTCGTTGGCATGGGTGGAGGAAAGACCATCGACACCGCCAAGATCGCGGCAGACCGGGCCGGCATGCCCGTCATCATCATCCCCACCATCGCATCGACCGATGCGCCGTGCAGCGGCTGTGCGGTGCTCTACTCAAAGGACGGCGTGTTCCAATCCGTGTACTACCAGAAGTCGAACCCGGCGGCGGTCCTGGTCGACGTGGGCATCATCGCGTCGGCTCCGACGCGTTTTCTGGTGGCCGGGATGGGCGACGCGCTGTCTACATGGTTCGAGGCCAGATCCTGCGATCGCACCCAGTCGGCCAACGAGTGCGGCGGCTGCAGCACGGCGGCAGGACTGCACATCGCCAAACTCTGTTACGAGACACTGCTGGCGTATGGCACGGCCGCCAAAGTCGCCAGCGAGAGGCACATTGTCACTCCCGCTCTGGATCACATCGTGGAGGCGAATATCCTCTTGAGCGGAATCGGGTTTGAGAGTTCCGGATTGGCGTCGGCCCATTCGATTCACAACGGCCTCACCGCGCTGGCGGAGACCCATGCCTTCTACCACGGCGAAAAAGTTGCCTTTGGCGTCCTGGCCGGGCTTCAGCTAACGGACGCTCCCACGGCAGAGTCGGCGACCGTCTTCTCGTTCTGTGAGAATGTCGGCCTGCCAACCACGCTGGCGGACATCGGCCTCGGGGAAGCCAGACGGGATGCATTGATGACAGCGGCCGAAAAGGCCTGCGCTCCAGAGCAGCCCATCCATCACGAGGCGGGCAAGATCACGGCCGAAAAAGTTTTGGACGCCATGCTCGCGGCGGACGCCATTGGCAGGGGAAGAAAGGGAAACTCGCGACCTTGATGGGAGGAGATGAGCGCATGAATGAACCGACGATCACTCATCTTGAGCGGCGCAAGATCGAGGCGGGGGTCCTGATCCCCCTGGTGCAGGCGTTTCAGCGTGCCATTGGGAAGGAACGGGCGAACGAAATCGCCCGCGAGGTCATCATGGAGCTTGCCCGAAATGACGGCGAGCGATGGGCGCAGCGGTTTGGGACAGATCTGGCGGCGATGGAACAGGTCACCGGAGTCTGGGCGGCCGGAGGCAGTCTGGACATTGAGCCTATCCGCAAATCTGCGGAGCGGCTTGATTTCAACGTCGTCCGGTGCCGGTACGCGGAGTTCTACAAAGAACTCGGCCTCCCCGAACTCGGATATCTCTTTCATTGCAACCGGGATTTCGGAATGGTGGAGGGCTTCAGTCCCGATCTCATGCTGAGGCGCACGCAGACCATCATGCAGGGTGCCGATCATTGTGATTTCCGGTTCGAGCGCAAAGGCTGACGGCATGAGCGGCCCGCTGAAAGTGCGGGCCCCGACTCGTCACACCCGGCCCGCGGGGCACAGGACCCTCCCGGCGCCATTCCGGGAAGAAAGGGGGTTCCATTCCGAACGAATCACTCGAAGTCGCTCGTTCAAGAGAGAAGAACGAATAGGCACGGAGCACAGGCGTCAGCCCTGAATGGCGCTAACCTGCATGTTTCACGCTCCCGCGTGAAACATGCAGGCTCAAAGGAAAACCGCGCTCCGAAAAACGCGATTTTGGAGGGTCTGGTGCCACCGATCCGCGAAACACGCTCTGCAACCGCGAAAAATCCCAGTCTTTGCCAGAC
>JAKQKQ010000238.1 GCA_029560585.1 Verrucomicrobiota bacterium
GCTTCGATGGCCTCTTTTACGCCCGTGATCTTGCCGTCGTCGGCGATCTGCGCCTTCGACAGATCCACGAGCTGCCAGACAACATCTGCGTCCACCACGCCGAGCTCGGCCCCCAGGGCCCGCACCTCGGCGCGCAGCAGCGCTTGTTTGGCGTTCTTCTCGGCGGCCTCCAGGGCCGTCTTGTGTGTGGCTTCATGGTCGGACAACACCTTCGTCCAGTCCGGATCCTGTCCGTCCGGGATACTGAAGGCCTTGCGGATGCCCGCCAGCTGTTCATCTAGGCCCTTGGCCCTGGTGCGGTATCCGGCGCTCTCCGCACGAAGCGCCCTGACGTATTCCTCGGTGTAGGTGCGCGCCCCGCTCTGCTCAGGCGCTCCGCTCCCGGCGGGCGCGCCATCGCCGCCTCCATCATCAGGGGCGAGGAACGGGTATGAGAACATCCATAGTCTCGGTGGCATCTAGCCACACCTCCTGCGGGGCACCTGGCCCCGGTAATGGAAAACCACCCCTGCGGGTGGTAAACTTGTCCTGGGTGATCTCAATGTCATGGGTCCACGACCGCCGGCCCTCCTGGGCCCGCCGCGGGTTTAACCGCCAGATTTACTGGAGCGTCACCTGCGAGATTAACTGGCAGATCGCGCAGCTCCGCAAGCGCGGCCTGGAGCCCGTGCTGGTGCGCCTTGGGTCCGCGGCGTCAGCCGTCTATGCCCGGGAGCACCGTGCCCAGCGCGTCAGCCAGGCGCCTGCCTACCACGACGGCTACCGGTGCCGGGTGCCGATTAGGTATCAAGATCCCCATCTTTCCGGGGTCGCGGTGGAGGGGCGGACGCGGTAATCCTTGGCTCCTCGGTATCCCTGCAGACCGTAGCCACGCCATCGAGCATATAGCCTATCAATTTGCCGTTTATGCAGATTCCGGGCAACTGCTTCCCAGTGGGTATGCCGGCTTCCATTCGTGTTCGCCTCCCTCAACCTTGTGTCTCGTCGCTAGACTCTCCCCGGCCACGATACGGCCTGCCCTGAGTCCCGCGCCGCGTAATACGCACGGTTCTCAGCGGCCATCCGAATCCTCGACTGCTTCTCCTGCCGGCCGAGTCTCTGTTGTTCGCCGCGCGTCTCGCGGAGCTTGTCCCGTATCGCGTCGCGTTCAGCGCCGGCCGGCATGATCGTCAGCTGTTGTTCGAGCTTGCGCCGGTCCCGGCGGAGTCGCACCATCTCCTGCTGCCGGGCGTATGCCTCCTTGTCGGCCGCGCTGCGCGTGTCCTCGAAGGGCCGGTTGCTGAACTCGCGGGTCTTGTCGGGGTCGTCGTCGCCTTCGGGAACGTATGGCGTAATGCGATGCCTGCAATTCGGGTGCATGGTCTCATACCCCTGGTCGTATCCCGGCACATCCGTAAGCCGCGGATACCCAGGC
>JAKQKQ010000284.1 GCA_029560585.1 Verrucomicrobiota bacterium
TGGCGGGGCGGCGCGGCGCCGCGGTGGTGGTGGACGCCGCCAGCGGTGAGGTGCTGGCCGCGGCCAGTTGCCCGTGGGTCCATCCGACACTTTCCGAATCGGCGTGGGATACTGTGGTAACTCGCGAGGACTCCCCGCTGATATGCAGGCCGCTCGTAGGGCTGTATCCGCCGGGTTCCACCATCAAGCCGGCGATAGCGGGGGCTGCCATCGATATGGGTTTGGCGGGCAGTAAAACGGTGTATGATTGTCGAGGCTCGATCCGTGCGGGCGGAACTGTCATCAGCGACGCTGCCGGCGCGCACGGCAGCATCGATCTGCGCACTGCTATTGCGCTCTCGTGCAACACGGCTTTCGTTCACTTGGCGCTGAAGGCGGGGCCTCGTCTTCCTGAAGCCCTTGCCGGATTCTGCCTCGGTAGGGCCCTGCCGCTCGACGCACCGACGGCAGCGGGCATGCTTTCGGGCGAGGCGGGCGACGACGCCCTGGGCCAGCTGGCCATCGGCCAGGGCCATCTAGTGGTGACACCGCTTCACGTTGCGATGATCGCGGCGGCTGTTGTCAACCATGGAGTGATGATGCGGCCTCGGCTCATCGCGGAGATCCGCTCAGCCGGCGGAGCGGTGGTGACGCGCTCCAGTCCTGGTGTGCTGTGCGTACCCATGTCGGCCGATTCGGCCCGCATTGTGGCCGCTGGAATGCGAGACGCAGTGGAATGGGGCACCGCTCGGGCGGCGAATCTTCCGGAGTACCGAGTGGGCGGAAAGACGGGCACGGCAGAGAACCCCCACGGGGCGCCGCACGCATGGTTCGTAGGCTACGCCCAGCATGCGGGGAGGAAAGTGGTCTTGTCGATTATAATTGAAAATGGGGGCTCCGGCGGGCAGGCGGCAGCGCCTCTGGCCGGCGGCATTTTCAGGGCAGTCTTGAGCGGGAGGTGAGGGAGTGACCGGCGAACTCCTGGGTGACAGGTATTCTATGCTCGACACAATAGGCGAAGGCGGTATGGCCACAGTCTACCGTGCCAGGGACGGATTCCTAGAGCGAACAGTCGCCGTCAAGGTGCTTAGGCCGCAGTACGCATCGGACGCCGAGTTTCGCGAGAGATTCAGACGCGAGGCCCAGAGCGCCGCGGCTCTGTCACACCCCAACATCGTCAATGTGTACGATGTGGGCAGGGAAGACGGATCCAACTACATCGTCATGGAGTGTGTGGACGGTCGCACACTCAACGATATCATAGTCGGCGAGGGACGGCTCAGTGTGGACCGGACCGCCGATTACAGCATGCAGATACTTGACGCGCTGGATCACGCGCACGCCAACGGAGTCATCCACCGCGACATAAAGCCGCACAACATCTTGATAACGCGCGACGGGCGCGTGAAGGTGACTGACTTCGGCATAGCGCGGGCGGTGTCGGCGAGCGCTCTCACCGAGACCGGCAGAGTCATCGGAACTGTGAACTACACCTCGCCTGAGCAGGCGCGCGGGGCGCCGGCCACCGCGGAGTCCGACATCTACTCGCTGGGCGTAGTGATGTACGAGATGCTCACCGGCAAGCTGCCTTTCGCCGGCGATACGCCGGTGTCGGTCGCGCTCAAGCATGTACAGGAAGAACCGACCCCGATTTCGCTCCTGAGCCCGGCGGTCCCGCCCGAGTTCGAGCGAATAGTC
>JAKQKQ010000314.1 GCA_029560585.1 Verrucomicrobiota bacterium
CGCTGACGCGGTCCGATCTCATGGATGTGACCTATGGCGGGGGGCTGTTTGTTGCGGTGGGCAGTGGCGCGGCGATTGCGATCTCCCCGGATGGCGTGGAGTGGGCAATGGCGACTGTGCCGCTCACGCAGTCCTACAACCATACCTTTCAATCTGTGGCGTACGGCGAAGGCCGGTATGTCGCCGTGGGGACGGTGTATGATGCGCAGGCGGCAGGGGGGCAAAGGGGGGTGGCGGTGATCTCCCCGGATGGCAGTGTGTGGCGGCGGATGATCTTGCCTCAAGGCATGCCGGCGCTGTCTGCGGTGTCGTTTGGCGCCGGGCGTTTTGTGGCGGTCGGCGCGGGCGGAAAGATTTACTATTCCACAGATGGTTTATCGTGGAGGGAAGGGACGTCGGGAGTCTCCGACTATCTCAATTGGGTGCACTTTTCAGGCGGAGTGTTCGTGGCCGTGGGGAACAACGGGCGCATCCTCACATCGTCAGATGGCGCGACTTGGGTGAATCGTACTCCGGCCAGTTGTGTTGAGTACCTGACCGGGCTGACTTGGTCGAATGGGATGTGGTACGCCACCGGGTATCAGTCGACCTGGGCTTCGGGCGACGCGATGCAGTGGACGCGGGTGGGACTTGGCCCGTTGAGTTATAATTTGCTGAAGGGGGTTGCGGGCTACCTGCTGATGCCCTTGTCAAACGGTACGCTGGCGGTTTCGGAGACCGGCTCTACGTGGGCGGTGACGCCGCCGGTCGACAGCACCTCCAGCGGATTCTTTTCGGCGGCAGAGGGGAATGGCACGGTGGTGATCGTAGGGCGTGCGGGGCGTATCATGCAGTCGGGAGGGCCACGATTGCAGGCTCCCGTGTTGGTCGACCGGGCCGGCATCAAAGAACTGCCCTCCGGCCAAGTGGCGACCCTGGCCGCAAGCGGAGAGGGGTACACGAAGTTGGAGTTGCTGGTGGATGGCGTGGTCGTGGATGAGATTGCGGGTGGGCGCGGAGAGTTGCACTGGAGCCCATCGGGATTCGGAGTTCATCAACTCGTTGTTCGCGGCACGACGGCTGGCGGGGAGATGATGCAATCGCTGCCGACCTGTGTCGCCTCGGCGTTGTCCTGGACGCGGCGCGCGGAGGGTATGACGTTGGCGAACTTGCATGATGTGATATATGCGGGGGGGCTGTTTACCGCCGTAGGTGGAAGTACCGTCATGCACTCGCCCAACGGAGTGGACTGGCTCGCCACTTCCGTCCAGATGCCTGAAGGGTTCAATGGCGTGGCCTATGGAGATGCACGCTATGTCGCGGTAGGATCG
>JAKQKQ010000207.1 GCA_029560585.1 Verrucomicrobiota bacterium
CACGGGGAAGGGGTGGCAGAGCAGCGGATCCTCGCCCCCGACGCTCGCCCACCGGAAGTGGACCACCGCCTCGCCCTCGATCTCCCCGAGCATCTGGCCGACCTCGTCGGCGCAGAGGTTCTTGATCCAGCCGATCCGGCCATCCTTCTCCCGCCACGCCACGCCCGCGCCGTGCGGGTTGGCCCGCTCGCAGGCCAAGAGGGTTTCGGCATTGGGCCGCACGCCCTTGGGGCACACCAGTATCACGCACATAATCGGTCACTCTCCCTTTCAGATCGCCGCCGCCGGAAACTCCCGGTCGAACTTCTCGCAGAGTCGCTTGGCCACCTCGGCGTGGGCGCTCCACTGGTCGTGCAGCCTCCCGAAGAGCCCGAGGGCCACGGGGCGGTTGCGCCCGGTCCAGCCGAGGTAGTTCCAGAGGAAGTCCAGCGACTCGGCCGCGGATCTGGTCCGCGACGCCTGCAGCTTGTTCCGGTTAAAGGCCCCGAGGCACTGGACCTCGGCGGCCCTGCGGCAGAGCCCGAGGACGGTGGCGAGGTGGTGGAGGACCTTGAGCCGGTTGGTCGTGCCGGCGAACGCGCGGAACTCCACCACCCCGGCAAGTCGCCCGCCCGCGCGCCGGAACGCCTTCTTGAAGTTCACCATTCCGCGCCCGCAGGAATCGGCGGCGCTGGCCTTCGCGTACTCGTCGTCGCTCTGCACCACCCGGCGCATGTGCAGGGCCACGTCGGGGGACAGGGCCGCGCTGTAGCGGTTGGCGTGGCGACCGGCCCCGGTCTGCCCGTAGATCGCCTTGGCGTGCCAGTGGGCGATGTGCGCGAGCCTGCGGATGAACTCGCTCACCGCGCCAAGGTCGTCGGTCCCGATGGCACTCTCGATCCCCACGGTGATGTGGCAGCCGCAGGATGCGTTCACGCTCGCCCCGATCTCGCCCATCCAGCCCATGAACTCCCACAGGGCCTCGACCCCGGCGGGGCCGTGCAGGATCGGGGAGACGAATTCGCAGGGCCGCTGGTCGGGGCCGTAGGTGATCGATCCATCCCGCTCAGCCTTCCAGTGGGAAGGCCCGAATCGCGGGGCGACTGCCACCGGCAGGCCGGCGTGATACCCGCCCACCGTGACGCCGCTGGTCGCGGGCACCCGCGTCTCCAGTTCCACACCGAAGCGGATCGACTCGGCCTTGGGATCGGGCGGCCTCACAGGGCACCCCCGATCACCGCGATGGCCAGGCAGAGGACGAGCGCCGCGATGAGCGCCGTCCGGACTTCCTTGAAGAATGTTGTTTCCATGGCCTGAACCTCGTTCGGCCGGCCCGCGTGAGTCCATCCGTTTTGGCGCACCAAATTTGTCGG
>JAKQKQ010000208.1 GCA_029560585.1 Verrucomicrobiota bacterium
CCGACAAATTTGGTGCGCCAAAACGGATGGACTCACGCGGGCCGGCCGAACGAGGTTCAGGCCATGGAAACAACATTCTTCAAGGAAGTCCGGACGGCGCTCATCGCGGCGCTCGTCCTCTGCCTGGCCATCGCGGTGATCAGGGGTGCCCTGTGAGGCCGCCCGATCCCAAGTCCGAATCGATCCGCTTCGGCGTGGAACTGGAGACCCGCGTGCCCGCGGTTAGCGGCGTCGCGGTGGGCGGGTACCACGCGGGAACCCCGGTGACCGCGGCCCCGCGCTTTGGTTTGGCGCAGTGGAGGGCCGAGCGGGACGGGTCCATCACCTACGGCCCCGACCAGCGGCCCTGCGAGTTCGTCTCCCCGATACTGCACGGCCCCGCCGGGGTCGAGGCCCTGTGGGAGTTCATGGGCTGGATGGGCGAGATCGGGGCGAGCGTGAACGCCTCCTGCGGCTGCCACATCACCGTGGGGATCGAGAGCGCCATCGGGACCGACGACCTTGGCGCGGTGAGCGAGTTCATCCGCAAGCTCGCGCACATCGCCCACTGGCACGCCAAGGCGATCTACGGGCAGACCGGGGCCGGACGCCACGCCAACCGCTACAGCGCGGCGCTGTCCCCAGACGTGGCCTTGCACATGCGCCGCGTCGTGCAGAGCGACGACGAGTACGCCAAGGCGAGCGCCGCCGATTCCTGCGGGCGCGGGATGGTGAACTTCAAGAAGGCGTTCCGCCGCGCGGGCGGTCGATTTGCCGGGGTGGTGGAATTCCGCGCGTTCGCCGGCACGACCAACCGGCTCAAGGTGCTCCACCACCTCGCCACCGTCCTCGGGCTCTGCCTCCGGGCCGCAGAGGTCCAGTGCCTCGGTGCGTTCAACCGGAACAAGCTGCAGGCGTCACGGACCCGCTCTGCGGCCGAGTCGCTGGATTTCCTCTGGAACTACCTCGGCTGGACCAGGCGCAACCGCCCCGTGGCCCTCGGGCTCTTCGGGAGGCTGCACGACCAGTGGAGCACCCACGCCGAGGTGGCCAAGCGACTCTGCGAGAAGTTCGACCGGGAGTACCCGGCGGCGGCGATCTGAAAGGGAGGACACCGATTATGTGCGTGATACTGGTGTGCCCCAAGGGCGTGCGGCCCAATGCCGAAACCCTGCTGGCCTGCGAGCGGGCCAACCCGCATGGCGCGGGCGTCGCTTGGCGGGAGAAGGATGGCCGGATCGGCTGGATCAAGAACCTCTGCGCCGACGAGGTCGGCCAGATGCTTGCCGAGGTCGAGGGCGAGGCGGTGGTCCACTTCCGGTGGGCCAGCGTCGGGGGAGAGGACCCGCTGCTCTGCCACCCGTTCCCCGTGAGCGGCAGGGCCGAGGCGAAGATCTACGGCACCGCGAGGAAGGTGCTCTTCCACAACGGGACCTGGGTGCGGTGGGAGGAGGGGCTGGAGCGGATGCTGCGGCTGGGCCGCTGCGGGGAGCCGCCGGGGCCGATGAGCGACACCCGCGCGGCCGCGCTGGCGGTGCGGTGCTTCGGGCCTGATTTCTTGAAGACCCTGCCGGGGCGATGGGCGCTCTTGGACGCGGATCGCACGCGCCTATTCGGCGATTGGGTGCGGTGGCACGGGATGATGGTCTCCAATACGGCGTTCGTACGGCGGGCCGGGCCCGCGAGAACAACGCGGCGATACGGGCGATGCGACGACGGGCCACGAGAGCAACTGAGCCTTTGGGAGGGCGACGCATGAGGCTCTTCAAGGTGCTGGCGTCGCGGGGCGGGAGGATCGTCTTCGACGAGCGGGTGCGGGCCAACTGCCCCCGTGAGGCGCGGGCCAAGCTCAAGGAGCGGCTGCGCGCCGAGTCCTTGGTCGGGATCGTGTATTCGATAACCGAGATCCCGCTGGAGATCCTCCGCGAGATCGTGGACGCCAGGGCGGCAGAACTGGCGCTGCGCGGACCCCGCAGGCGCGTGGACGTCCCCCGATTGTTGGACGCCGCGGTCGAACACCGGCTCGCGCCGTTGACCGCGAGGGTCGAGGCGCTGGAGGCGGCGCGGGGCCGGACGGGCGCCAGCGCCCAGGGCGCTCACCGCTTCGACGCCTTCACCCCACCCACCCCGGCCCCCGCCAACGCGGCGATAACGGGCGATAACGCGGCCCAGCGAAGGGCCATCACCGGACCCAACTGGCGGGAGATCCGCGCCCATTACCGCAGGACCCGCAGCCCGAAGCAGACCGCGGCCCTCTTCGATGTCCCGCTCAACACCCTCAAGGCCCGCATCCGTCGGGAGGGATGGTCCCGATGAAACCAGTACCCGCAGAACCCATGGCCTTCCGGCCCAAGGGCGCCCACGACCTGATCGGCCGGCCCGCGCACGTGGCAGAGGCCCTGCTGCGAAAGGCGCGGCGATTGCGCCAGTCCCCATCCTCCAACCTCCGCGTCCTGCTCTACGGCCCTCCGGGCGTCGGCAAGACCACGATCGCGGAACTGGTCGCGGCAGAGCTGACCGGCGGGCAATCCCTCTGCGTCGAGGAGGCCAACGGCAAGATGGTCAGCGCGGAGACCGTGCGGCTTTGGATGGCTTCGCTGGCCCACGCCGGGAACCTCTTCGGAGACTGGTCGGTGGTGCTGGTCAACGAGGTGGACCGCGCCTCCCGCGACGCGCAGGACCTGCTGCTCTCCTACCTCGACAAGATGCCGCCGGGGCGCGCCTTCCTCGCCACCAGCAACCTCGACCTGTCCGCCCTGACCGACAGGTTCCAGTCGCGGTTTCAGGCGATCCGCCTCGAGGCCCCTGCCACCGAGGAGATCGCCGCGTTCCTGCGGGCGCGATGGCGCATCCCCGCCGACCTCGCCGCGCGGATCGCGGTGGGCTCGGGCGGCAACGTCCGGGCCGCGCTCTTGGACCTGCAGACCTTCCTCGACGCGGCGGACGCCGCACCGAAGCCGACGAAACCCAACCCCAACCGAAACGGAGAACGACGACATGCCAGACGCAGCAGAATTTGATCCCTTGGAGGACGGAGGTGCGGATAGCACCGACCACCGCAACCCGCGAAGGCGGTGGCGCGAGCCTGAACCCAACGACGTGGGCATCCTCATCCAACCGGAGGAACGCCACGACCTGGGGCGGTTGGTGCTGTACGACGAGGCACGCCGGGAGATTGACGCGGCACTGCGCTCGGTCCTGATGCGCGAACAATTGGAGGCGATCTGGCGCCTGTCGCAGATCCAGCCGCAGTCGGGCCGCTGCATCCTCAACTTCTACGGCCCGCCCGGAACCGGCAAGACGCGCGCCGCGCTCGGGATCGCCCGCCGCCTCGGGAGGCCCCTCTATCAGGTCGATTATCCTGCGGTCATATCGAAGTACCTCGGCGATACCGCCAAGCACATCGCCCTAGCCTTCCGCCGAGCGACTGAGGAGGCCGCGGTCCTGTTCTTCGACGAGGCCGACAGCCTGCTCTCCCGCCGCGTTCCGGTGGGCGAGAGCTGCTCCACCTCCATCAACCAGAACCGCAACGCGCTCATGCAGGAGCTGGACCGCTTCGGTGGGGTCGTCATCACGACCACCAACCTGTTCGGCAACTACGACCCCGCGCTGCTGCGGCGCATCGCCCGCCACATCAAGTTCCGGCTGCCCAACGCCGCGATGCGCGAGGCCATCCTGCGCGCCCACCTCCCGAATTTGGAACGGGTGGACGCCGACCTCCGAGCCGTCGCCACCGAGGCCCGCGGACTCTCCGGCGGCGACCTGCTCAACGCCTGCCTCAACGCGATCCACGCCGGAAGCGCCGACCCGGACCCCGCCCGGTGGCGCGTCACGGCCACCCACCTGCTCGACGAGATCGCCCGCATCCGCGCCGCCAAGGCCGACCACGCGGGCGGCAACGGGCGACGGCGCCGCAACCGCTTCCCCGAGAACCTGAGCAACTGAGAACCGCAACCGAAAGGACAGAACGAAGATGAAACCCAGCCATTACCGGAGAGCGCGCTCTAGGGAGGCGTTCTACGACTACCGGCACTGCATCGTGTGCGGCAGGGAGCACGACGCCGCGCACCTCGGGTTGGCGCAGCGCGAGGTCCACGCCGTGGCCTGCTCGTCAAAGTGCGCGCAAATCGGGTACCTCGCCCGCTTCGCCTGCTGCCACCGGGCCGAACCCATCAACTGCGTCTGCGTTTGCGCGACCCGCTGCCCGGTCCACGGCGAGCGGCACTGCGGCAGCCATGACTGAAAGGAAACCGACATGGACGAGAGAACCGCATTCATGCTGGCCAGGGCATTCGTGGACACGTGGCTCGCGCGGACCCACCGCCGCTCCACCTACCACTACGCCACCGTCAGGGCCGACGCCCTCGTGGCCATGGCCCGCGTGCCCGCGCCCGAGGACTCCTACCTCAGCCTGGACGGGGAGGTCGCCGCCGTGCGCGACCTGCTGGCCAAGGGCTACCGCTGGATCCGCACCGACGGGGAATGGGCCGTCTTCGAAAGGGCCATCCACGCGCCCCGCCGCCCAAACGATGAACCCAACGATGAAAGGACCGAGCCATGAAACAGAACCAAATCATCGAACACGACCGATGCCGGATGCGGCTCCCCGCCAATGGGCTCTGCCCGATCTGCGGCGAGGACGTGAGCCTCACCGGGCGCGTGACCACCAACGGCAGGCTGATCGCCACCTGCGGCGACGCCTTCACCGTGAAGCAGTGGCTCCACGACCGGCGGTCGGAGGAACTGGGGGAACAGTGGTGAGCGCCCTTATCCCAACCCTCGCCGCGCAGGAAACGGGCCGTAAGCCCCTGATAAACGCGGAATCCGCGGGGGCCAACACGGACTCCCCATGAGGCTCCGGGAGACATCCGCCCAGGATCCGAAATCACGGCTCTGCGCCGCGGGCGCCGCCGCCCTGAGCGATTCCGAACTGGTCGGCGCGCTCCTCGGCAACCCCGGCACCGCGGATCGTCTCCTCTCCCGTTTCGGCGGCCTCGAATATCTCGCCCGCGCGGCGCTCCCCGGTAGTGTCCAGAATCTTTCGCACATTCTCGGTTGGGTCATCGGTTGAGTGGTTGGTTGGTATTGGTTCGTTCTAACAAGGAAGGGTTGTTCTGGGGGCGTCAACCCGCGGCGGCCAAGCCGGGCCCCCGAAGGGCCGGC
>JAKQKQ010000023.1 GCA_029560585.1 Verrucomicrobiota bacterium
GGCATCGGCTTTATCTGGCCGCGTGTAGGTGCGCGGCTCGCCCTTCGTCCAGCGGAAGCCCGCCAGCGGCATCAGCATGAAATAGTTCGGCGCCCCGCCCGTGATGTGCTGGCACGCGCGGCAATGACACTGCGCCTTCAGTATCGGATCGCCCTCGGACACATAGCGCACCGCGCCGCAATAACATCCGCCCTCAAGTGTCATCATCGCGCTCCCTGTTTCCCGCATTCAAGCACAGCATAAAGACCGCGCAAGACGCCGTCCTCCCCTGCGAAGCAAAGCGTAGCGGGGGAGGTGGACGCGAAGCGGACGGAGGGGGCGAGTCCCAAGAGCCGCCCCCGCGGCTCGCCCCCATCCCCCCTTCGGGGTACTTCCCCCGCTGCGCAGGGGAAGACGCGCAACTCACCACATCTCGCCCCGCATTTCGGGGGATAGCGCCCACACTCACTCCAGCAGAATCAACGACGAAGCAGCTACCAGATGGGGGATGGCTGTATGCACGATCCCCCACCCCACAAACCTGCGCGCATCATGCGCGCCTGATGACACAGGCTTGGGCCCTCTTGTGCGCGATATTCAACCCGCTTGGCGGGCTGGTTGTCGTGCTGCGCGTTGTGCTCGGCTACCTGCGCGATCTCGACGATGCGCTGCGCGACCCCGCCATGCGCCGCACGCCCGAAAGCCTCCGCGCCATCGAGACAGGCATCGTCTTCGCCGAACACTGGATCGCCATCCTCATCGCCGCGCGCACATCGGAACTGCTGGGCAAGCGCTTCCGCATCGACAGCCGCTGGGCGGGATGGACGCCCGCCCGCGCCCGCTCGCATCAAAGCCTCAGGCAGCGCCACGCGCGTGCGCGCGCCTCGCTTCGCACGATAGAGCGTTTCGCCATGCGCCGCGCCGCGCGCATCCGCCGCCTGATCGCCGCCAATCCGCTTGGCCTTGCCGCTTCACCCATCGACATGTTCGCGCGCATCGTTGCGCGCCCGGTACTGATGGCGGCGCGTGTCGTCACCGCGCCCATGCTTGCTGCATGCACGGCGCGCATCCGCGCTCCGCCCTGATCCATCCGTGACTGTCAGATGACTGCCCCGCAGGTCCACCTGCGGGAACGCACCCGCATGCCCCCTCACACGCACACTTGCCTTCCCCCGCGCATCCCACCATCAAGGGGCCAACGTGGGGAGTTCGCGATGCAGGCACTGAAACGTTTCCTGGCCGTATGCGTGGCCATGGCCCTGAGCCTCCTCGCCCTCCCCGCCTTCGCGCAGGACCCCGTTCCCGCTCCAGCCCCCGCCGCTTCCGGCCCGGCCGAAGTGAAGGTCGGGATGTACATCAACGACATCCAGTCGATCGATCTGCACAACTATTCCTTCGTCGCCGACGTCTATCTCTGGTTCCGCGATACCGATCAGCAGATCATCCCCGGCGCGACGTTCGAATGGATGAACATGTTCGCCCCCGACGATCATGTGCAGACCGACATCTATCCCGAACCCGTCACCCAGCCCGATGGCGCCCAGTATCAGGTGTTCCGCCACCAGGGCCCCTTC
>JAKQKQ010000050.1 GCA_029560585.1 Verrucomicrobiota bacterium
GTGGCGGCCAATATGGCCAAACCTCCGACTCGAATGCATCTACTCATCTTATGCCTCCTTTACCTTCTCTCTGACTCCATTGTCTGTGTTGTTTTAAACACAGATGCTTTATAATTTTATGGTCAGCAATAGCCATGCCAATCCATGGCAAATCGCGAATACCTCAGAGCTATTGTTTGAAAGGCCATCTACATCAGATATTTATGAGAATATAATTCTGATGCTCGGATATTTCTGCGATGTGCGTGCGAGGCGCATATGAAAAAAACTAGCCACAATGCACTCAAAATCGTTCATACGGAAAGGAGCGTCGTCTCCAAGCTCTGTCTGTCATCCATCAGTTGGGAGTGGAGTGGGTGCGTGGGATGCTCGGGCTGAAGGCAATTTCTAGCAGCCCGGCAGACTTTCTGAAGTCCGACAGGCTGCTAGCGAAGGGCTTGCGCCCTCAAGATCCCCGGAGTCGGCGAAGTGAAAGCGGCGCAGATCCATGCCGCCATCGAGATCGGTGTCCGGCTCGCCCGACAGAAGGCCGCCGCCAACAAGCTCGACGACGCATCCCGGATCGCGGAACTGGTCGGCCCCGAGATGAGGGTCCTCCCCGCCGAGAGCGCCCGCGTGGTGCTGCTCAACGCCAAGCTCCACCTCATCGCAGTCGAGGAGGTCTCCCGAGGGCTGGTTCAGCTTCAAAGGCGGCGGGGTATTTTTGATGCCGCAATCAAACGCCAATCCGCAAATCGATGCTTGACATACTCCTGATTTGAGAGTATTCTTGTTTCCAGAGTGGATTCGGACCCCTTGCCCCCGATTGATTTTTCCCGCATCGACACCGCGGTTCACGGCCCGGTGCGACTCGGTGTCCTCACCGCTTTACAGGCGGAGGGCGAACTGGATTTTACCACGCTGAAACGCCGTCTTGGCGTGGCCGACGGAGCGATCGGCGCTCACCTCCAGAAGCTCGAATCGATCGGCTACATCACTTGCACCAAGGATTTCGTCGGACGCCGACCCCGATCCACCTATGCGCTGACCCGCACGGGCCGCGGCGCGCTTTTCAAGTATCTCGAAATCATGCAGCAACTCATCGACTCACTCAATCCAGACTCGAAACCCGACTCCAAACCCAAACCCGGATAGAACGCCATGGAAACCAATGAAAATCTCAAAGCCGCCCCCGAATCGTCGGCAAGACCCGATTCCGGCATGTCACCCGAACAGTTGAAGTCCGACATCGATACCATCAAGACCGTCCTCGCCGAGGGTGATCGGGATCGCGACCGGGACCCTCACCGGGTGATCATCGCCGCGGGCAATCTCCTAACCGGATTCGTCTTTCTGATCCTTGCCGCCCTGGTCGGGGCCGGCTTCGTGAAGGGCGCCGCCGAAGCGCACGAAAAAGCAGGAATGGGAATGCCTCCCGTGATAGCGATTTTCGCGGCCGGATTCGTTCTCCTTCTGATCGCGGCCGTGATCGCGCTTTCATTTTTTCTGGCGGCCTGGGGGCTCTTCAAGCGACGCCGTTGGGGAACGATCGCGGCCATGGTTGCCGCTGTGCCGAACCTGTTCAACGTCCCGTTCGGCACGGCGCTGGCCATCTACACCTTTTGGGCCCTCTTCGCCGGAAAACTTCCGAAACGGGCCGACGGTTGAGACCGACCGTAGAGCGGCGACCTGCCGCTGGGACCAGCCCCGACGACTCAACGTTACAATCGTCTCGATCACTTGCAGCAAGTTTGCCATGCCCGGGGTCTACCGCCCCGGTCCACGGCTCAACGCTTACTCAAGTGGCTGGTTTTGATGTGACCGGTCCTGGCTGGTTTTGAGTGACCACCGACACCTCGACATCCCACTCCTCGATAACGTCATCATCGGGGCACAATCGACGGCGTACCCCGAGGGCTGGTTCAGCTTCAAGGCGGCGGGGTATTTGTGACTTCCGCCGGACAAAAACCAAAATCCAACAACCCAACAACCAAGACCCATCACAGCCAGCCCATCAGGGCGAGGACGCCGACCCCACCACCACACACCGGAATCCGCCGCAGTAGTTGAACCGAGCGCCGGGTGGACAGTGACCGCGGACCGAGGAACGCAGAAAGTTGCGAAGCGCATTGTGCCACGAGCCGCCCCGCAACACCTTGCGCACATCGCCCTTCATGATATCGGCCAAATCCTCCGGCGGCGGCTCATATGACCCGGCGGCCCGGCGCTTCTCCAAAATCCTCTGGTCGAACCAGTCCTCGCACCACTCCCACACGTTGCCGGAAAGATCGTAAAGCCCGGAGGGCAGCGCCCCGTAGCTGCCCACCGGGGCGGTGCGCGAATGCTCGTCCCGATAGCCCTCCGTCATCCACTCGTCCTTCGGATCGTCGGATTGGCCCAGCTTCGATTCGTCCCCCGCGAAATTACCGGTCCCCGCCGGCGGCGGCCATTGCGTGCCCCAGGGGAATTCCTCCTCGCCCGCCGCCGCGTCCCACTCCTCGTCGGTCGGCAGGCGGTATTGCCTGCCCTCTTTCTTACTGAGCCAGTCGCAGAAGGCCTTGGCGTCATTCCACGAAACACCTACCACCGGATGATCCGGCCCCTGCTCAAACGGCGGCTTCTCATGCCAATCGTAACCCGTCTCCCGCACGAACGCCTCGAAATCCTTCACCCGCGTCTCCCAGATGCTGAACAAGACTTGCGTGCCGGAGATCGGGACGAACTTCATACCCAGCGAGTTGATGAATGGTCTGTCTTTGGTCACTTCGGTCGGGATGGAGATCGCAGGTTGGAGTGCCGTGGCAGGCGCTGACGCCACGGACATCGACCCCACCACCACACACCGGAATCCCTGGTTGTTGCTCCGACGGCCGGGTGCAGAGCGAAAGCGATAGGAGCACTGTAGAGAATAACGATTTGCATTGAACCACGACCCACCGCGACACAGCTTGCGCACGTCGCCCTTCATGATGTCGGCCATGTCTTCAGGCCTCGGGTCGCCGCCCCCGCGGGCCTTGTACCGATGGAGTATCTCCTCCGAGTACCAGTCCTCGCACCACTCCCACACGTTGCCGGAAAGATCGCAAAGCCCAGAAGGAAGCGCCCTGTAACTTCCCACCGGCGCGGTGCGCGAATGCTCGTCCCGATAGCCCTCCGTCATCCACTCGTCCTTCGGGTCCTCTCGCGCACCCATTTTCGATTCCTCCCCCGCAAAATTGCCGGTCCCGGCCGGCGGCGGCCACTCGTCACCCCAAGGATACATCGCACCACCCGCCGCCGCGTCCCATTCCTCGTCGGTCGGCAGACGATACTGCCTGCCCTCCTTCTTGCTCAGCCAATCGCAGAAGGCCTTGGCGTCGTTCCAGGAGACCTGCACCACTGGATGGTCCGGCCCCTGCTCAAAGGGCACCTTCTCGTGCCAGTCATAACCCGTCTCCCGCACGAACGCCTCGAAGTCCTTCACCCGCGTCTCCCAGATGCTGAACAAGACTTGCGTGCCGGGGATCGGGACGAATTTCATGCCCAGTGAGTTGACGAATGGCCGGTCTTTGGTCGCGGAAGACAGGTCCGAGGCACTGGACGCGAGGTTCGAGGAAGTCAACGTAACCAAATCCCCCGCGCCCGCCGACGCACCCGCCTTCGCGTCCTTCGTGCCCTTCGTGGTTCCATCGCGGGTCGGCAATCTTCCATCGGCCATCGGGGATCCCATGCCCAGCACCGCGTCCGCATCCGGCCCTTTCGAGAAGCGCTGATAGAGGAACGCGCCGGCCACCAGCACCGCCACCACCACCGCCGCGGCGATCCACGTCACCGGCTCGTCCACCCACGAGCGCTGCACCACCCGCAGTTTCGCGCTGGCCGCGATCCGGGACTGTTCCTTGAACTCCTCGGCCAGCAGCGCTCCGCAGCGATCCAGTTCCTTTTCGATCTCCGCGTGCTTCTGCGGCCGGTCCTCGGGTCTCTTGGCCATCAGGCGCTTGAGCAGATCAGCGAACGGCTTGCTCAGTTCGGGATCGACGGCGCGCGCGTCGGGCACCGGCGCGTTGAGATGCTTGCCGATCACCTCGACCCCGGAGGAACCCTCGTAGGGCGGTTTGCCCGTGGCCAAATGGTAGAGCGTCGCGCCCAGCGCGTAGAAATCGGCACGGTAGTCCACCTCTCGCCGGCCCTCGGCCTGCTCCGGCGCAATATAGAGCGGTGTGCCCATCATCATCCCGGTCATCGTCACCGCCAGCCCCGACTCCGGCCCCGCCACCCGCGCCAGGCCGAGGTCCGCCACCCGGACCTGGTGACGATCATCGAGCATGAGGTTGTCGGGCTTGATGTCGCGGTGCACGATGCCCGCGCGGTGCGCCTCCCGCAGCCCCGCCAGCACCTGCCGACCGATTTCGAGGCACTCGGACTCCGAGAAGCGCTCGCCGCGCTTCAGGAACGCACGCAGGCTCTGGCCCTCCACCAGTTCCATGGCGAAGAAGCACGTGTCCCCCTCCTGCCCGAAGGAGTAGATCCCGATCAGGTGCGGGTGCGATATCGCCCCGGCCGCCCGCGCCTCCCGGCGGAACCGGGCCACCATATCCTCCTCGGCGGCGAACTCCGGCCGCATCACCTTGAGGGCCACCGGCCGGCCCAGGCTGATCTGCCTCGCGCGGTACACCGACCCCATCGCCCCCTTGCCCAGGAGCCCCTCGATCACGAAGTCCCCGAGCCGCACGCCAACCAGCGGGTCGGTGACCCGGATCCCTGGATGCCCCTCATGCGCCATGGATCAACCGCCCTCCATTCGCCGTGATATATGCCGCCGGCCCTCGTCCAAGCCGAGAACATTTTACTCTCGCGCGAGCCACACCGCCGGACCCGTCCGGCTCAATCCGATCATGCCCGCGCAAGCCACCCCATGACTTCCCGGCAAGCGGAACTTGCCGCTCCACATCGGTCTTCTTTTGCTGATAATTCTCAGCGGTGCACTTCGAATTCGACGCAGACCGCTCCTATTGCGAAGACCTGTTGTGCTGCGACGGAGAGGGTAGGGATCTGACCTGTGTTAGTCCGCGCCTCTGACATTCACCAACGCCGCCATCTGTCCGGGTCCCGCGCCCATCTTCACGCGCCGACCATCCGTGCATTTGGCGATAATGCTACCGGCCATGGTTTGCACCGCGTTCCCCAGACGGGAATCAGCGGGATACAACCTCGCCAGCGCCTTCAATTCTGCCAACGCCTCGACGGTCACACCCATGGCGTCGAACTCATCCAGCAGCGCCCTGATCGCAGGTTTGGCGACGGCATCGACCTCGGGCCTCTGTTCCTTGGGCACCACGCCACCGAGATCTCCCAACGCGCGCAGGATGATAACGTGGTAGACGGTCCGGGCGTTGTGCGGATCTACCCACCGCCCGTTCGGGGCCTGCCCCGGCGCAACGCCCACCCGAAACTTCTGCAGCGCCCCTTCGAGATACCTCGCCTCCCGGGTCGCCCTAAAGGCATGCGCAAGCAATGACACCGAGAACGCATTGTAGTTGAAGTTCGCACAGCAGGGCTGGCCCAGCGCCCAATCCGCCGCCCTGAGGCCCGCCCTTTTCCATTCATCTCTGCCAAAGGACTCGCCCGCCAGCAGCAACGCGATGCCGCACACGCCCGTGTCGAACTGCGTGCCACCATCAGGCTCAGTCGTTATGATCCAACCGTCCCGCACCTCCGCCCGCCCCGAGTCAGCCTGCCTCTGGATCATATCCCCGAAACGGATGTTCTTTCCGCGAAGGTCCGGAAAGGGAAAATAACCGGCCGACTGCTGCAGCGACATGAGGATCGACGCGAGGCCCCGGGCTAGCCCATCGAGATCTCCCAGGGCCGCTGGCCGGTGCTTCGCAACGAAGGGGCGAATGCCCGCCACGGCGTTCAGCAGATCGCCATAGACCCGCAACATCTGGTCGGGCAGCGGCTTGCCCTCCGCCATCTGCCGGACAGCCTGGCCCTTGCTTTCGAGCGCATCGAGAAAGAGGCCCGTCGCCTCGGCCTCGCCCAGGGGATGGGGTCGCGCCGCGCGACCGGGCCGGCGCCCGTCCGGCACCCCGGCCTGATCCCCCAGTACCCTCAGCATCTCCGCGGTCACCGCGCGCACGGCCGCGGGATCGCCCGAGCGCATCGCATCCGCGAGCCCCGGACCCAGCGCCTTCAACTTGGCCTGCATCTCGGGCGTGGGCCGGAACAATGGCTGCCCGGCCATCGACCACCCGCCCGGATCGATGCCCGCCTCTTTCTCAACCGCCCTCAATCGCGCATCGGCATCCGCCGGCAACCCCCCTTTGAACTCGCGGGCCAGCTTTTCCACCATGGCGACGAGCGAACTATCATTCCGCTCCCTCGCCATCTGAGTCGCCACCCGGAGCCGCGCCCCGGCCTCCGCCGGGGTTAGGGCAGTCGCGGGTTCCGATCCCGCCGCGAGAACCACCGCAACCACCATGTGCGCTGCAAACATCATGATTCGCGCCTTCATTCGCCCAACGGCAAGACCGTGTGCAACGAGGAGACAAACCTGGGATCCTGGTGCCAGCGCCAGGCCACGCGACCTTGCGGATCATACTCGATGAGCTGCACGCCCTTGGCGCCGTTGCCAGGGCCATGTCCCTGCCAATTCGTCAGCAGGATATTCCCCGAGTCCAGAAAACGGAAACCCGCATAGAAATTTGGCACGACCTCCGCGGGACCGGTGATCCGCCGCAGGATTTTTCCGCCCCTGTCGATCTGCACCACCGCGGCGTCGTAGCCCGTCGTGGCCCAGACCGTGCCATCCGCCCCGCGCCGGGCCTCGTAGATCCCGCAACGCTTGCCCTCCACCTTTGCGCACCACACCACTTTCCCGGAATCGTCGGCCTCCACCGCCGAATCCCCGCTGCCATAAAGCCACGTGCCTTCCGATGTCCGGTTCATCACCCGAAACACCGGCCTATCGAGTTTTACCGCCGCCGAACCGGATCCATCGGGCGCCACCCGATAGAGCGTGCCGCCGCAGGCCAAAACCGTGGAACCATCCCCCATGCGGATCGCCGAGGTGACACCGCCGAACCCCTCGACCTTCTGGATCACCTCACCGCTCGTCACGTTCACTTCCCAAAAGCCATTCCCGGTGCTGCACACGAGCGTGTTCGTGCCACACAACTGAAGGGTCCTGTGATTCGCCGGTATCGGCAGGACCCATGCCGGATCGCCGCCGGGTCGAATTCTCATCAGCGTCTTGTTCCCCTCGTCCGCCACGAGCAGGTTTCGGGGAGCGCCCGTGGTCTCGCAGGCCGGTCCGGACGACCTCGCCGATGCATCTCGAGGCGGACTGCCAGGCGGAGGCTCGCCCCCGGGCGTGTCCTCGTCGGCGAGATGGGCCCGGAGGCTCGCGGGCATCGGGTGATCGAGTTGCACGTGCTGCCCACGCAGCGCGTCGCGCAAACGCGCCGCGGGCACGTCGGGAAGGTCCAGTTTCAGTTGCTTGGCCAGCGCGACAGCCGTGCCGGCGGCCTGGCCGAGCTGCATCATCGTGCGCGAGAGACGGCAGCTCGATGCCGCCAGCGAACTGAAGCTCGCCGCCCTGCACGCGATGAGCAGATTGCGCCGACCCTTCGGTATCAGGCACCGATAGGGCACGCCGTACGACTCGCGGAGTTCGCCGATGCCGCGACTGCCGCCTCCGTGCGTATCCATCGGATGGTCCACGAGGCAGATGATATCGGGGTGTTTCTGCCCGCTTATCCCCGCCAAAAGGTCGTGCTCCGTCAGCACGTATTCGCCCACGATGCGGCGCGATTCCCGGATGCCCAGCGCTGGCGCCACCCAACCCAGGCGATAATTTTGGAATTCGGCAAAGCTCGACTGCATGTAGTGCCAGTGGGCCTTGATCCGGCGCTGGCATTCCTCCATCGCGTCGTCGTAACCGCGGCGCAGGAACTCGGCGCCGTCCATCGTGGGCAACATGTTAATGTTCAGGTCGCCGTTCGGATAATGATTAACGTGGGCGCCGGGGAAACGACCCGCCCACCAGCAGCGGTTTGTGACTCCCTCCGGCAGGGGCTCGATGGCCGGCTTGGGCACCGGCGTCGCGCGATAGATGAGGCTGACGCCATTCACGCGAGAAGTGGAGTTTGTGGGCGCGCTCGGCTCGCCAAACGCGTCGCGCGACTCCTGCCCCATCATCGTCGCGCAACCCCCGGAAACGCAGACGGTGCCGTCCCCGGTGGCATCGACGAAGTAATCGGCCCTGATGCGCCTCCCATCGGCGAGGGTCACCGACGCGACGAATTGCTCGTCGCCGCTCGCACTCTGAAACGTCGCATTGAGCCATACGCGGCAATGCCCGGTCTCCTCCAGCATCGCGAGCATGGTCTTGGCCATCGCATCCGGCTCGAACGGCAGGCCGTGCCAGAGCTTGCGGGCGAGCACCGCGCCGGCCCCCAGGCCTTTCGTTCCATGGCGCTGGAGCGTGTCGAGATATCGGCGCGCTGGATCGATGATGGTCTCCCCACCTGGATAGCGATACGGATCGCGTTGCGGATCGAACCACATGCCATGTCGGCCAAAAGAATATATGCCAATCGCGTTGGCCTGCCGCTTGAGGCGGCAGTACAGGTCGAAAGGGATTCCCGTGCCCCCCGCGCCCATCTCCCAGCAATTCACCCCGCCCCGCACGGAGTTGCCCCCAAGGCAATCGGCCCTTTCGACCAGCACCACATCCACGCCCAGCCGCGCCGCGGCCAGCGCCGCACCAAATCCCCCGCTCCCGCCACCGATGACCGCCAGCTCGCAGCGGAGATCGCCTGTCGTGGAGTCGCCGGCCGCACCGATGCCCGAAAACGCCAACGTCGCCGCTAGTAGACTGATCCGGAGAGGTTGTCCTAATTGTCTCATCCGTCCTTTCTGCGCATTTTCAGAACCGACTCGGCCCATGCAAACAAATTCCCACACCCAAACCCGTGCGGACATTCCTGTTGAGGGCAGACGAGGGATCGCCTAGCTTTAGAGTGGTCTCCTATGAACGGCTCCCTCCCAAAATTGGCGCGAAACACGCGGCGCCTGTCGTTCGCGGAGCGCATGGAGCGCTTCTCGCACCTGCAGCAGAGGGCCTTCGCGCTCCTGAGGGCCTCGCCAGAAGGATGGCGCCGATATTGGGAGCGAAACCTGAAAAAGCGCCGCCTCCATTGGTCTCCGTGATATGCAACCGCCCAGTATACTCGATGTGCTCGCGCGCACCGATGTACCGTTCGTGGTTATTGGCGGCCACGCAGTCAATTTCCACGGCTACGTGCGGACGACCGAGGATGCCGACGCCGGCTTTCTGGACCTCTACGATTTCATCCCGGGATTCCCGGATGTACCGCCCAGCGAGTTATTCGCCGACAGCGTGCCAATGGGCGCACTCCGTTTTGTCTCGCTGCGCTGGTTGCGCAGACTCAAAGAGCGGGCGGCACGACACAGGGATCTCGATGATCTGGAGAATCTCCCGACCGCGTGATGCCGCCACACCATGCGATCCAAACACCCCCTCATTCCAACCGCAGCCTGCTGTGCCTCCTTACTCCTCACCCTTCCGAGCGCGACCCAAGCCGATGACTGGCCCCAATGGCTCGGCCCAAAACGCGACGGCGTCTGGCGCGAGACCGGAATCCTAGAGAATTTTCCGGCCGGTGGACCCAAGGTGATCTGGCGCACGGCGATCGGCGCGGGATACTCGGGACCGGCCGTGGCCGCCGGGCGCGTCTACCTGATGGACAGGACCGTTGAGCCGGGACAATCCGCGTCTCCGGCGCCCAAGCGCCGCCCCAGCCATGGCAAAGAGCGAGTCCTGTGCCTCGATGCCTCGAACGGCCACGTGCTCTGGGAACACGCGTACGACTGCACTTACGGCATCAGTTATCCCGCGGGCCCCCGCGTCACCCCCACCGTCGATGGCGACCGCGTCTACGCCCTCGGCGCCGAGGGAAACCTCCTGTGCATCGAAACGGCCACGGGCCGCCCCGTCTGGCGGCGCGACCTGAAGGACGACTACGGCGCCCAGCCACCCATCTGGGGCTTCGCCGGACATCCCCTCGTCGATGGCGAGAAACTCATCTGCCTCGTCGGTGGCGAGGGAAGCGTCGCGGTCGCTTTCGACAAAAGGACGGGCAAGGAGATCTGGCGGGCCCTCTCCGCCCAAGAGATCGGCTATTGTCCCCCCACGCTCATCGAGGCCGGGGGCAAGAGGCAGCTCCTTATCTGGCACCCGGAGGCCCTGAATTCCCTCGACCCCGATACCGGCGCGCTGTTTTGGCGCGAACCTTTCGCATCGCGATCTGGACTCACGATCGCCCAGCCCCGCCAACTGGGCGATCTTCTTTTCGTCAGCACCTTCTACAGCGGCCCTCTCATGATGCGGCTCGCCGCGGATCGACCGGCGGCCACTGTCGCGTGGCGCGGCAGCAGCGAAAGCGAGCGCCAAACCGACGGCCTCCACGCCCTCATGTGCACGCCCTTCCTCGAGGACGGCCATATCTACGGCGTCTGCAGCTACGGGCAACTCCGCTGCCTGCGCGCCGATACCGGCGAACGTCTCTGGTCCACCCTCAGGGCCACCACCCGAAACGACACCGAAACCCGCTGGGCGAACGCCTTCCTCGTGAAACAGGACGACCGCTTCTTCCTCCCCAACGAATTGGGCGAACTCATCATCGCCCGCCTCTCGCCCCGAGGCTACGAGGAGATCGGCAGGACACGGCTTCTTGAACCCACCAATCCAGACCCCCGGCGCACCGTCGTCTGGTCACATCCCGCCTTCGCCAACCGCCGCATCTACGCCCGCAACGACCGCGAGATCGTCTGCGCCTCACTCGCCAAGGAATGAGGGGCATCGCATCCCTCACCGATCCGCGTGCGCGCGGCGAAGATTTAGTACAATGTCGATTGTTAAAATTAATGTTGCGCCATCGGGGCCTCCACCCATCATCGTTTCATAGCGGCCCGGCACGGTGACCGGACCGGCGCAACACGAGGAGAATCCAATGGCACATTCCTTTGGCAGACGACAGTTCCTGAAGACGGCGGCGGGCGCATCGGCGGCGATCGCCACGACCCGGACCCTAAGCGCGGCGAGCTACGCGCGCGTCAAGGGCGCGAACGACCGGATCTCGATCGGCATCATCGGCTGCGGTGGCCGCGGCTCGGGCGCGCACATGCCCGGCATCCACAAGCACCAGGAGGCGATGAATTTCGAGATCACCGCACTCAGCGACCCCTACCGCCCCGCCCGCGAGAAGGCCAATGGCCTCGTCAAGGAGTGGCACGGCCGCGACGCGCGCCTGTTCACCTCGCACCGCGATGTGATCGCGCTCAAGGACCTCGACGCGGTCATGATCGCCTCCCCCGATCACCTGCACGCGCGACAGCTCGAGGCCGCCGCCCGCGCCGGGAAACACATCTACGTCGAGAAGCCGATCGCCCGCAACATGGAGGAACTGGTCCGCTCCGTCGATGCCGTCAAGGAGGCGAATGTCATCGTCCAGGTGGGCACGCAGCTCCGCAGCGAGGCGTCGTATACCGGCTGCCGCAAACTCTACGGCACCGGCATTCTCGGGACCGTCGGCCGCGTCGAACAATGCCGCAACGGCGCCGAACCGTTCTGGGTAAAACGCCTGGCCGACGTGAAGAAGGAGGACCTCGACTGGGCCGAGTTCACCGGCGGCGTCACCGACAAGCCCTTCAACGCGATGCTCTTCTCGGCCTGGTACGGCTACAGGGAATTCTGCGACGGGCTCGTCCCCCAGTGGGGCAGCCATTTCATCGACACCGTCCACTACATCACCGGCGCCACCTTCCCCACCAGTTGCGTCTGCCACGGGGGCACATTCACCTACCTCGAAGAGGCGAAGTTCACGGTCGACGATCACGTCCAGTGCCTCTGGATCTATCCGCCCGCACCGGGGCGCGGCGGCAATGGCTTCATGGTCAGCTACTCGACGAATTTCGGCAATAGCTCCGGCAACAGCTGGAAGATCTATGGCGACAAGGGCCTGCTCGACATGACCCTGGGCAATTCCCCGGTCCTGTCGGCGGACGGCGGCGCCAAGCGGGATGGCTCCATTCGCGGCAAGAACCCCGTGGAACCCATCGAGCGCCCCGATCACTTCCTCGACTGGCTCCAGTGCCTGCGCGAGGGCCGCACGCCCCACGCCCCCATCGATGCCGGCTACCAGCACGCGGTCGCGTGCATCATGGCCGTCCAGTCCCGCGACACCGGCCGCCGGATGACCTACGACCACGCCAAGCGGCAGATCGCGCCGGGCTAACTCGGAATTCAGATGTCGGGCCGGAGCCTGCTTGCGGACGATCCCATGCGCGAATCGCGCGCAAGCGCGCTCCTGCGTCTCATTTTCACCGTCGGTGGTGCCCGCCGCGGCGGACATGATGTCTGACCTGAAACCTCGGGCGCTGTTCGCGGGCGCGGCTCGTGCCCCGACCCAGGATCTGGGCCGGGATGGTTTTGGACTGCGGTGGCAGAGTCCGGCAACCGCCGGACGGCGCCACCGCTTTGGCAGCGCGCGAAGCGCGAGCCGTGACCATCGGCTTCGGCTCCGCCGGAGGCAAAAGCGGTGCCGCCGCTTCGCTCTGCCACCGCAGTCCATAACGGCCCCGCCCCCAAAAGTTTCATCCTGAATAATCCGGCGCGTGGACGACTCTGGCTAGCCTGCATATTTCACGCTTCCGCGTTAAATATGCAGGCTCAGAGGAAAACCGCGCTCCGAAAAACGCGATTTTGGAGGGTCTGGGGCCATCGATCCGCGATACACGCTCTGCAGCCGCGAAAGAACCCAGCCTTTGCC
>JAKQKQ010000053.1 GCA_029560585.1 Verrucomicrobiota bacterium
GGTGCCACCGATCCGCGAAACACGCTCTGCAACCGCGAAAAATCCCAGTCTTTGCCAGACCTTTCCCAATAACTGGCTCTCATGGCGCGGTTTTCCCAGAGCCCGGAATTTCACAGCCCGCAAGGCTGTGAAATATCCGGGCTAAGATAAGCAGGGTGGCGGAGGCGTCGCGCCTCTTTGTTGCCGATGCCTCGCGCGTCTGGCTACAGGTATCTCAGGGTGAGGTAAACGTGCGCGATGGCCACGGTCAGGAGCATCATGGGGAAGGCGATCTTGAGATACTCCATGAAGCTGAATCGGATGCCGGCGCGGTTCGCGATTCCGGCGACGGTGAGGTTGGCGGAGGCGCCGACGAGGGTGCCGTTGCCGCCGAGGCACGCGCCGAGCGAGAGGGCCCACCACAAGGGCATGAGGGCCTCGGGGCCGCCGAAGGCCGGCGCCATGCTCTTGATCAGCGGGATCATGGTCGCCACGAAGGGAATGTTATCCACGGCGGCTGAGAGCACGGCCGAGCCCCAGAGGATCGCGATCGCCGTCGCGGTCATGTGACCACCCGTCGCGGCCAGGAGACGTTCGGCGCAGATCCCCAGCAGCCCGGTGACCTCCACCCCGCGGATCACGATGAAGAGGCCGACGAAAAAGAAGATCGTGATCCACTCCGCCTCCTCGAAGCTGCGCGCCACGAACTTCGTCTGCTCGTCGTGCGATCTCCCAAGGCAGTGCAGCAGCATCAGGGCCGCGGCCCCGAAGAGCGCGATGGTGGCGGGCTCTAGTTTCAGAACGCGGGCCAGGGCAAATGCCACGAGGACGCACCCGAGCACCGCCAGGGATTGTTTCAGGAGCAACGGGTCCCGTATCGCGTCGCGCTCGCGGAACGCCATGACCGCCGCCCGCGCCTCGGCGGTGGCGGACAGTCCCCGGCCCCACACCAAGTGGAAGGCCCCCAGCGCCACAATCTGGATACCGACGATGGCGGGGGCCAAGTTGAGGACGAAATCGTTAAAGCTCAGGTCGACCATCGAGCCGATGAGGATGTTCGGGGGGTCGCCGATGAGCGTGGCCGTGCCCCCGATGTTCGAGGCGAAGATCTGCGACACCAGAAGAGGATAGGGCTTCACCTTCAAACGCTCGCAGATCACCAGGGTCACCGGCACCACCAGCAGGACGGTCGTGACGTTATCCAGAAGTGCCGATACGACGGCGGTGACAACCTGAAGCATCAGCATGATGCCGGCGGGGTGCGCGGCGACGCGCTTCGCGGCCCAGATCGCAAGGAACTCAAAAAGGCCCGAGCGGCGGACGATCGATACGATAACCATCATCCCGATGAGCAATCCGATGGTGTTGAAGTCGATCCCATCGACGGCCTGTTCCTGCGTGAGGACCCCCAGGCTAATCATCAGGCACGCGCCCAGCAGCGCCACCACGGCGCGGTTGATCCGCTCGCTGATGACAGCCGCATATGTCGCCGCGAGCAAAGCCGCGGCGAGCCACATCCCCCCGACCCCCGGCCCCGGCGTCACACTGTCCCCCTGAGCCGCGCGAGGACATCCCACGTGGACAGCACTCCCGCGAGCCTTCCGGTGCCCGGCTCCACCACCGGCAAGAAGTTCACCGCCCGAAAGAGCAACAAGACCGCCTCCGCGACCAACGTGTCGGGCGTCACAGTCGGGACGGACGCATCGATCAACTCGCCCACCCGCCGATTGCCTAATTCGGCGAATCGATCGCGCAGCACGCGGAAATCCTCAGCGAGAAACGCCAGATCGGAAATGCGCGCCGCGCTAGGGAGATCCTCTTCGATCGCGACGACCTTCGGCAACATCAATCCAAATAGCCCGCTCTTGGCGAACATGCCAATGTAGCGCCGCGACGCGTCCACGACCGGAACCGTCAGCTGCCGGCGCTCCAGCAGGAGTTCCACCGCGCACAATACCGTATCCTCCGGACGAAGCACCGGGGGATTGGCATCCATGATCTCACCGCATTTGATCGCCATGATAGCGTCTCCAGAACTTTTCCCGGACTGATTCTCAGGGCAGGCCCCCTGCCCGTGCCGATGGCCTGGGCGCGCGTCGGCAGACAGGATTGTCTGCCTCACGGCGCGTGCCCGATCCATGCGCCCTTCCCGCATTATCTGGTAAGCGCGTCCGTTGGTGCCATAGAGGTTGCACGTCTAATCTTTAACTAGGCTTTGAACTCCCATCCCTTGCGGTAGGCCGGTCGGCGGACAAACCGGTTCGCCTCGGGGGCGCCGATGGCCGTCATCTTCTCGCGATCCCATTCTATCGTCTTGCCGGACCGGATCGCCAAGTTGCCCAAAAGGACGCACTCGGTGAGCGGCGCGGCGTGGTCAAAATTCGAGCTGGTCTGCAGGCCTTTCTTGATGGCGTTGGCCCACTCCTGCTGCGGTTCGCCGGGGTGCGTGCTCCTGGGGATGGTCTGTTTGATCTTGCCTGACTCCATCGCCTTCTGCACGTCCTCGCGGCGCGCCTTCGGATAGATCGTGCCACCGAGGATGACGGCCTCCGATCCGATGATGAGCTGGCTGTTTTTCGCGGCACGCCAGTCCTTCTCGGGCATCTCGTCGAGCGCGGGATGGCGCTCGGGCCTGTTCTGTTGGCCGTTGAGGAAGCGCCCATCCTGCCAGGTGAGCGTGACGGCGGGCTGCCCGTCGGCCTCTGGGAAGTGGTACATGATCGTCGACCACGCGGGCGCGATCTCCTCGGTGACCGGCGAGGACTGGCCCTCCACCTTGGTCGGGAATCGCCCGCCGAGCACGCGGAAGCTCGCGTCCATCGAGTGGCAGCCGATGTCCCCGAGGGCGCCAGAGCCAAAACTCCACCAGCCGCGCCATTTGAAGGGGTGCAGTTCGCCCTTCTTACCATCGCGGTCGGTGTACTCGAAGTAGTCCATCGGCGGGACCTGCGCGAGCCAGAGGTCCCAGTCGAGGTCCGCGGGTTTCTGCGCGGCGATCTTTTTCAGCGCGCCCTGCGGCCAGATGGGCCGGTCGGTCCAGATGCGGATCTCCTTGAGCTTGCCGATGGCCCCCTGGGCGACCCATTCCTGGATCCGCCGCCGATCTTCGCCGGTGGCTCCCTGATTGCCCATCTGGGTGACAACGCCGGCCTTCTTCGCGGCCTTGTGCAACTCGCGGGCCTCCCAGATCGTGTTGGTGAGCGGCTTCTGGACGCACACGTGCTTGCCCATCTGGACGGCCATCATCGCCGCGGAAAAATGGGTGTGGTCCGGCGTGGACACCAGCACCGCGTCGATGCCCTTGCCCATCTCCTCGAGCATCTTGCGGAAGTCCGTGTACGTCTTCGCGCCGGGATGATCCTTCGCCGCGCCCGCCAAGCGCTTCGCATCGATATCGCAGAGGGCGACGATGTTGTTGCCCTCTTTCTCGGCGAGCTTGCGGTCGCTGCCGCCTTTCCCGCCGACGCCGATGGATGCGATGTTCAATTTCGAATTCGGCGACTGGCCATCCTGCCCCCGCATGATGTAGGGGGCGGCGAGGATGGCGGCAGGGGTCATGGCGCTCGTCCGGTTCCTCAGAGAATCGCCCGCAAGCGGGCTCCTACGGCCGTCGCGTGTCATGCCTTACCCATCTTCTTCAGGGCCTCGAGGCAACGCTTGACCTCGGCGATGGGGTCGGGTCGCTTGCGCTCGTGCTCGACGATGTACCACTCGGTGGCGCCGTCCTTTTCGCAGAAGTCGAAAACCTCGGGCCACTTCACGTCGCCGCCGCCGATGACGGCCTCGTCGGGACCGCCGTGTTCCTTGAGGTGGATCGTGACCGCGCGGCCGGGATACTTCTTGAGCACCTCGACGGGATCGGCGCCGCCGCCCATGCAGTTGCCGGTGTCGAGCTGCATGATGACCTCCTTCTTCGTGTTGCCGAAGAAGAGGTGCCACGGGACCTCGCCCTCGATCGGCTGGAAGTCGTGGCCGTGGGCGTGGTAGCCCACGAGCATGCCGTGCGGTTTCACCTTGCCGGCCACCTCGTTGAAGTAATTCGCCTGCTCGAGCCACGCGGCCTTCGTCTTGCAGGTGATGCTGGGCACCACCAGGTACTTGTTACCAAGGGTCTTGTTGAACTCGATGGTTGCCTCGAGTTGGTCGGCATTGATCGTGGGGCGCGGCGTGTGCGTGCCGCAGCAGACCAGGCCATGGTCATCGAGGATCTTGCGCAGTTCCGCCGCGGTGCGCTTGTAGTATCCGGCAAACTCGACGCCCCTGTAGCCCATCTCGGCGACGGCCTTGATGACGGCGGGCAGGTCCTTCTCGCATTCGTGCCGCACCGAATACAGCTGGAGGCCGATGGGGATCTTCTTGCCCGCGGCGCGCGCGAGCTGGGGCAGGGCCAAGGCGCCGCCGGCGAGGGCGGTGCCGAAACGCACGAAATCGCGACGGGTGAGCTGGGTGGGACGGTTCATGGGATGCTCCTTTCGGGGGCGGTTGCCTGAGTTGGACTGGCGGCATGCCAGAGGCATCAGGGGGTCTTAGGCCCCGAATCGGGGTCAGACAAGCCGATTCATTGGCTACGCCCTCCGCCTGCGGTACTCCGCGGGCGATATGCCCTCCGCGCGCCGGAACACCTTGCTCATGCGCTCGGCACAGGAGAAGCCGGCGGCAAAGGCGATCGCCTTCAGGGGCATGTCGGTCTCGGCTAGCAGGCGCCGGGCGCGTTCCAGACGACAGCGGAGGATCTCTTCGAGGATCGTGTGCCCGAGGACCCGCTGAAAGCGCCGCTCCAGAGAACGGCGCGCTATGGGGAGGTGCGCCGCGACCTCGGCGGCGGCCAGCTCCGGTTGACCATGGCTCCAGATGAAACGGACGGCCTCGGCGACGAACCGGTCCCTCACCGGTTTGGCAAAGGGAGCGGTCGCGGGCCGCGGTGCCTCGGGTTGGCTGGGGGCGAGAATCCACGCCAGAATCTCCATGGCATAGGCTGCGAGCAACAGGGGATTGACTTCGTTCTCGCCACGCACGACCTCCAGCAATCTGAGATAGGCATCCCTGAGACCCTTGTTCGCGCCCACGTGGATCAAGGGCCGACCCTCGGCCAAGAACCCCTGGGCCACGAGGCGATGCACGTGGTCTCCGTCCAGTCCAATCCACAGCGTCTCCCAGGGCGAACCGCTTGCCGGCCGATACCGGTGCCACATGCCCGGGAACAACACGATGAGATCGCCCGCGCGGAGCGCCTGCGTCCCGGCGGCCGCGGTTTCGAAAACGCCCTGGCCGCGCGTCAGGTATATAAACTGGTACTCGGGGAGAACCCGTCCCTGCTCCCAGCGGAAGCGATACAATTCCGGATGCCCCAGCGGCGGGTGCTCACCCTTCTCCGACACGCGCACATGCCCGCACCCCGTCAGGTACACGCCCCAGCGCGCGGTCCGGTCGCTCACCGGCAGATAGCGAAAAAACTCCTCGGATCGGGCGCCCATGCGCCGCATTCTCTACCCGCCGCTCCCCGAGTCGAATCGAAATCCGCGCGGGACAGGGAAGCGCGATTTCCAAGGCGCTCATTCAAGAGCGGCCGAGCGCCGTCGCGGCGGGGACGCCCCCTTCATCCACGTTGCTTCTTGTCCGCGTGCTCCAGCCGACCCAGTTCGATCATGCTTTCGAGATCTTCCAGATCCTGAGGTTTCATTGCGCCTATGAGGCTCCTTGTCTCTGCGCGCACGTTTTCCTCCGCCGCGCCAAGCATGCGGCTGATATCGGCCAGGTCCTGAAGTCTTCCTGACTCCAGTTTCATGAGGACCAAGTAAGGCAGGCTGATGTATGGGAGACCATCGGGGCCCAAAGTCGTCGTCCGGATCGCATCCGCAACCCACGGGGCGTCCAGGGCTATCAGATCGACGATGCGACCTCCGGGCATGCGCCACGTGCTTCCGCCAATGGCAAACATTCCCTTTTTCTCGCAGCCGGAACGCGCCATCGCTGCCTCGGCCGCATCACGATCAACGGCGGCAACCAGGATGTCCGTGTCCAGCGTCATGCGTTGCGGCATGTGGCGCGCTGTGGCGAGCCCACCGACGACGGCGTATGGCACCCCACCCAGATCCGGCACAAGTTCACCTGCGGCATAATCCGAACCTTCCTCGCGCAGCGTGTCCAGATGACTTCCCGCGCCCGGTTTGGCCCTTCGAAGCGCCATGTCGATGATTTGCCGCCGCCCTGCCTTCACAGAGGATCTTGTCCGCCGCATCACCCTGATGCAATCTGGCTCGACTGGCTCGAAACGTCGAGGCATTAGTGTGCATTTCCATGAAACGGTGGACAACCATCCCGCTCGCTGCCGGAATCTCGCTCGCCATCGGTTTTCGGGCGTGCGCCGAACAGAAGGTCCTCTACGAAAAACCCTCATCCTTCAATATGATCCGCGTCACCGAAGAAGAAGGCGGGCTCCGCACGCTCTGGTTCAAGAAAGACGGCGCCCGACAGAGCGTGGTCAAGCTCGGCGATCCCGACTTCCTCGAACTTCCCTATGCGAGGGCCATGCTGGCCGCCCTGGCATTCTGCGAAAAGCCGGGACGCGTCCTGATCATCGGCCTGGGCGGGGGCACCATCCCCGGCTTCCTCCGCAAGCACTACCCGTCCATGGAGATCGACGCCGTCGACATCGACCCCGACGTGGTTGACGTGGCCCACCGGTTCTTTGGATTCTGCGAAGATTCCGCCCTGCGCGCCCATGTCGCCGATGGCCGCCGCTTCATCGAGGAATGCCAGAAGCCCTACGACATGATCCTGCTCGATGCCTACGGGCCCGATAGCATCCCCGAACATCTCGCCACCCTGGAATTCCTTCAGGCCGTGCGCAGGGCCCTGGCCCCCGGTGGCATCGCGGCCGGCAATCTCTGGAGCCGTAGCTCCAACCAGCTCTACGAGTCGATGGTGCGCACCTATCAGGAAGCCTTCGAAGAGGTCTACATCGTGGAGGCCATCGGCAGCGGCAACCGCATCCTCGTGGCGCTCCCGCGCAAAGCGGAGTTCAGGCTCGACGATCTCGCCCGCCGCGCGAGCCAGATTTCCAAGGAAGGACAATTCGGCTTCGACATGGGCGAGGTCATCGCCAATAGCTGCCATCACGCCCCGGAAAAGGCACCGGACGCCACCGTGCTGAAGGATAAGTAGGAGCGGCACGATGATCCGCCCCGTCATCCTCTCTCTCTTCGCGTTCGGCGCGCTTGCCGCACGCGCCGTCGATCTGCCCGGACAGCGTGCCGATGGCTCTGTCCTCCTGCCAAATCAATGGCGTCTCCGCCCCATCGGCACGCAGATCCGCCCCATGCCGGGCGGCCTTCGTCTTCACGCAGAAGAAAGGCGACGACGATTAGCGATCGATCCGGTGGCCCTGATCGGCCCACGCGGCAGGCCAGAACAATAGTGGGGCCTCTTTGCCGCCGCGGCCCGTTTCCGATCGGTGTCCCCGAACGACAGCGGCAATCGTATTCCTCGTAAATGCGTAATGCCCTTTCATGGCGGGCGGCGTCAGCGGTGTGCGCCCTCGGATGTCTTATGTGTTCGGCGGCGGGCCAGGGGCCCATTGAGGGCGCCGAGGAGCGCGAAGGGCAGATGAGATCTGGCGGGGTGCCCGAGGCGGGTCCGCCCCAAGGCGGGGTGCCGGCGCAGATATTGACGGCCGACATGCCCGCCGAGACAAAGGCGTGGCGACCGGGAGAACCCATGGACTGGTTCGGGGGCGCGCTGCGCGCAGACATCAGCGCCAACGAGCGGCTTGAGTACCGCGAGAACTGGCTGGATTTCAATGACGATTACGATCTGCGGGACGACGTGGGATTATTCCAGCGGTTGCGGTTCGGGTTGATGATCAGACCGTCGTCGTGGCTGACGGTCTATGGGCAGTTCCAGGATTCGCGCACGTTCTTCGACGAGACCAGGGGCGATGTGGGCGATCCGTTTCGCGGAATGCGGGCGTACTCGGCGGCTCCGGACCAGAGCCGGGAGTTCGTTCTGTCGAACAGCTCAATCGACCTCTACGAGGGCTGGGCAGAATTCGGGGGACTGGACGCCGGTCACTGGGCCCTGCGCGTTGGCAGGCAGGTGCTGGCCTACGGCGACAACCGACTCATCGGCCCAGGCACGCCATGGAATAACAACGGGCGCACTTTCGATGCGGCGAAGGCGCAGTATCGCAGTGACGGGTTTCAGGTCGACATCTTCGGCGGCTGGGTGGTGCTGCACAAGAATGATAGGTTCAACGACCCCGACATGGCGGACCTCCTGACCGGCATCTATGCGACCACGACGATGGTACCCGCCCACACCGTGGACGCGTACGTCTTGTACCGGAACAAGTCGGATGTGGAATTCTCGACCGTGTACACCGACCGGCCCCAGCAGAACGCGGGCAACACGGCGCCACCGGGGGATTACTTCACCTTTGGCTCACGCTGGAAATCAAAGAACGGCGCTTTCGGCCCGTGGGACTGGAACGGGGAGTTCGCAATCCAGATGGGCGACGTGGTCAACCCCCTCGGGTTCTACCGGACCGATCCTCGCACGGGCGAGCGCGTGCCCGTGGACAGGATCGGGACGCGCACCATCAATACCCTGCGGCAAGATCTGCTCGCTTGCGCGGCCCACATCGAGTTCGGCTATACCCTCCATTGTGCGTGGAAACCGCGCGTCTTCATCGAATACAGCTACGGCTCCGGCGACGAGAATCCCTCCGACGGCGAGTGCGGTACCTTTCAGGGCCTGCTCCCGACCGTGCACAAATACTATGGGTTCATGGACCTGTTCGACTGGCAGAACATGCACAACCCCGCCGTCGGGGTTGCCGCCAAGCCAACGCCGGCGATCGATCTCACCCTGAACTTTCACCAGTTCTGGCTGGACGAGACCGAGGACCCGTGGCGGCTCAGCACCCAACAGGCCCAGGGCGGCCAGGGGCGCTACGCCAACGCGTTGCTCGGAAATACGCCCGTCCCCGAAACCACCATCCTCGGAAAGAACATCCGGCGCGGCGCCCCCAGCAGTTACGTGGGCGGGGAGCTGGACTTCATGGTTCGGTGGAAGGTCGCCAAGTGGATGCAGCTCGAGGCCGGGTATTCCCACTTCTTTGCCGGCGATTACATCCTGGATACGGCGCCGGTCTACGGCGACCGCCGCCGCGCGGATGGCGCCCGTTTCGCCTACGGCCAGATATCGCTCGGTTTCTGAGCATACCCCACCGCCGGTTGGGGGTTGGGGGTGGGGTTGGGGGTCAACTCTTGAAACTTGAAATTCGCCGCCTGAACAAATCGAGTTCCGCGGTGGGTTTTCGGTCCAATCGCGCCGGCGCTTCGCCTACGCCGAATGGCGGCATGCGACTCGCTCTGGCCATGCGAAAAACGAGCGGGAGCCCCGCCCATTTTCAAGTTTCAAGAGTTGACCCCAGTGGCTCCAGGAACGAAATCTCAGTACTTCTTCTGCACCTTATTCCTATCGTTGCCCTTGTCCTTGTCGCCACCCCCTTGGCCCTTGTTGCCCTTCTTGACTTGCTGATTACCGCCACCGCCCTGGCCCTTGTTGCTCTTGAACTGCCCGTCGCCGCCGCCCTGGCCCTTGTTGCTCTTGAACTGCCCGTCGCCACCGCCCTGGCCCTTGTTGCCCTTCTTGACTTGCTGATTACCGCCACCGCCCTGGCCCTTG
>JAKQKQ010000066.1 GCA_029560585.1 Verrucomicrobiota bacterium
CACTACGGTAGCCCAGATCCTGAGGCGCCGCGATCGTGCGCCTTCGCGGACGGGTTCCGGCTGGGAACGCTTGGAATCGTCGCGTTGCACTTCGAAGGCCTCCCCCGTCTTCTCGAACGGCCTCGTGATATTGTGCTCATCGTGAAGCGGCCGCTCTGGCGGCGCCTCACGCTCCATGCCCTCCATGCCCGCTGCAGGAAGCGGCGGTCGCCGCCCACTGTCGGCCATCTCCTGGCGAGCACGGGCAATCGCATTCTTGAGCGAGCGGGCCGTTCGCCACCGATCCTCAGGCTTTTTGGCCAGCGCCCGCATGACTACGCGCTCGAACTCGGGCGGGACGGTCGGGTTCAGGAGCGAAATCGGGGCCGGCTCTTCCTGCACATGCTTAAGAGCCACCGACACCGGCGTATCCCCGGCGAAAGGCAGCTTGCCGGTGAGCATCTCATACATCACTACGCCCAGCGAGTAGATGTCGGACTCCGCGGTGGCGGGCGCGCCACGTGCCTGCTCGGGCGAGGTGTAGTTTACCGTTCCGATGACTCTGCCCGTCTCGGTGAGAGCGCTCGCCGACACCGCCCGCGCTATGCCGAAGTCAGTTACCTTTACGCGCCCGTCGCGCGTAATCAGGATATTGTGCGGCTTTATATCGCGGTGGATGACTCCGTTGGCGTGCGCGTGATCCAGCGCGTCCAGTATCTGCGCGCTGTAGTCGGCGGTCCGGTCCACACTGAGCCGGCCCTCGCTGACTATGATATCGTTGAGCGTGCGGCCGTCCACACACTCCATGACAATGTAGTTGGATCCGTCTTCGCTGCCTACATCGTATACATTCACGATATTGGGGTGAGACAGAGCCGCGGCGCTCTGGGCCTCCCGCCTGAATCTCTCACGAAACTCGGCGTCCGATGCATACTGCGGCCTGAGCACCTTAATTGCGACTGTTCGCTGTAAAAACCCGTCCCTGGCACGGTAGACTGTGGCCATGCCGCCTTCGCCTATCGTGTCGAGTATGGAGTACCTGCCACCCAGGAGTTCGCCGGTCACTACCTCACCTCCCGCTCAAGACTGCCCTGAAGATGCTGCCGGCCAGGGGCGCCGCGACCTGCCCGCCGGAGCCGCCATTCTCGATGATGATGGACAAGACCACTTTCCTCCCCGCATGCTGGGCGTAACCTACGAACCATGCATGAGGCGCTCCGTGGGGGTTCTCCGCCGTGCCCGTCTTGCCGCCCACCGCGTACTCAGGAAGACTGGCCGCCCGGGCGGTGCCCCACTCCACTGCATCCCGCATTCCGCCGGCGACAATGCGGGCAGCCTCGGCCGACATAGGTACGCACAGCACACTGGGGCTCGAGCGCTTCACCACCGCCCCGCCCACGGAGCGGATCTCGGCGACGAGCCGAGGGCGCATCATCACTCCGTGATTGACAACGGCGGCCGCAATCATCGCCACATGAAGCGGCGTCACTACCAGATCGCCCTGGCCGATGGCCAGCTGGCCGAGGGCGTCGTCGCTGGCTTTTCCCGAGAGCATGCCCACGGCCGTGGGCGCCTCGAGCGGCAACGACCTTGACAGGCGGAACCCGAAGAGGGCTTCCGGAAGACGGGGCCCTGCCTCGAGTGCCAAATGGACGAAGGCTGTATTGCACGAGAGCGCTATGGCCGTCTCAAGATCGATGTTGCCATGCGCGCCCGACGCGTCGCTGATGATGGTGCCGCCTGCACGGATCGAGCCCCGGCAATCATATACTGTTCCGCTGCCCGCCAACCCCATATCGATGGCTGCCCCAGCTATAG
>JAKQKQ010000080.1 GCA_029560585.1 Verrucomicrobiota bacterium
GGGCATCTCTTTGAGATGCCGTGCATTGTCGCGCGCCGCACACCATTGGACGTCCCCTCTACCATCAGATGGGCATTGATTGTTGGATGTTCCGTGTTGGGCGTTTGAGTTTTGAGACAGCCTCAGGCCGCGGGCCCTCCCAAGCATTTGGCCATCGTTCTTTCGAAAGCCGCCATTCTTCCGCAAGAGCCACTACGGGGCCTGGACGTCGGCGAGGCCCGCATCGATGTACTGCCCGCCGGTTTTCTGGCGACAGTGGATGGCGATGCAGTTCTTGCCGGGCATCAGGCTGGCACTGGCTGCGGGGGAGATCGGAAAGGCCTCATACGCGGTTGTGTAGCCCGCCATCTGCGCGGCGGGAAAGCCGTTGATGTACACTTCTGCATCCTCGTCATGGTGCATCCAGAGGTGGGGATCCGTGCGCTTTCCATGGGGCAAGTCAAATTCGCGCCGGAGCCATATGTCCTTGGTTTTCCATTCGGTGCTGACGGCCGCGCCGGGCGTGCCGCGGGTGCCGAAGCCTGACGTGCCCACGGGCCAAGCGGAGGCATCGAAGTTGCGTGCGCTCCAGTTCGGCCCGGGATTCTTGAATGTATAGCTCCATTGGGCGGGCGATTGGTCGGCTGCGGGGAGGACGATGGTGATCTTCGGGGGGCTGGGGAAAGGCGCCCAGCCGGCAGCCTTGGTGGCATCGCGGGACGCCCATTTTCTCCACAGGGCGCGGTCGTAGAGGGTCTTCAGGAAGACGCCGCCGACGACGGACCGAGCCTGAAAACCCTGTTTCCTGCCGGTGGTTGTGTCGTACCAATCCGTCAGGGGGATCCGGTCTGGGGTATGGCTCACGAAGTGCATGACGGGGCCCAGAAGGGCTTCGAAGTCGGCGCGGTCGCCGGTCAGCGTGGCGGTCCAGAGTATCCAGTCCAATTTCGTGTAGCTCTTGCGGCTGTCGAGCGGCAGGCCGAATTCGGCCTGCCCCCTCCTGTAAAAGGACATTTCTTTCCGGAGGACCGTGTCTGGGAAAAGGTCGAGGCCGAGGATGCGATCCCAGACGAGATTGTATTTTTGGCTCCATGAGTTGGGCTGGTCGAATGCGAGGCGGAAATGGTCGCCGTCATCCGCCTCCTTGATCCAGCGGGCGGCGAAGTCTTTGGCGAGTGCGCGGAACTCGTTTCCGCGGGCAGTGTCGCCACGGGCGTCGCAGAGCTGGGCGAAGGCGGCGATGCCACAGATGGCTTTGGCGGAGAGGTTCACGTTGTGGGCGAGGTGTCCCGCGAAGTCATCCGTGCAAAGCTGGTTCTCGGGGTCGAAGCCTTTGTCTCTGAGGTAGGTGGCCCAGCGTTCGATGGTGGGCCAATACCGCGAGGCGAAGTCGGCATTGCCCTCGATGCGCGCTAGGGCGGCGAGCAGGATGAGCATGTTTCCGGTTTCCTCGACCGGCATCTGGCGGTCTTCGGTGACCTCGCCGCCGCCGTATCGCTGCTTGTTGGCGTGGGGGTATCGGCCGAGGTCGTGTGGTGCGAAGGGGAATTTCCAGCGCGGGGACGCGGCGTAGTCCATGGTGGGGACGAGCATGGATTTGGAGAGGCTTGCCCCGAACAGCAGGAACTGCGGGGCCATGGGGTACATGATATCGACGGTGCCGATGCACCCGTTGGAGAAGTTCTCTTTAGAGAACGACAGCGGGGCGCCATTGGCGTCGGCGACGAATTTGTTGGCGCCGAAGCACTGCCGATAGGCCAGGGCGCAGAGCCTGGCATAGTCAGGGCCACCGGCACCCGAGAGGTCGCTCATCAGTTCGTTGTCGAAGATCTCACAGCGTTTTCGGAGGGTGGGGAAATCGTTGGCCGCGCGCGCGAGAAGCTCGCTGGCGCCGGTGCCATCTCGGCGCCAATAGGGGCGGAGATTCTGTTTGAAGTACTGGATGGAGAAGAGGTCATCGTAGGCGAGGATCGCCCAGCGCGTGGTCGATGGGGCCGCGGTCTCGCCGATGTCGAAGCCGAGCGCCAGGACGGCGTTCGCGTCCCCGGCGGGGCGGGGCTGGCGGTCGT
This sequence comes from Verrucomicrobiota bacterium, assembly GCA_029560585.1. GTDB lineage: Bacteria > Verrucomicrobiota > Verrucomicrobiia > JADLBR01 > JADLBR01 > JADLBR01. The sequence goes on from JAKQKQ010000080.1 coordinate 2,049, forward strand.
CGATAGCGTCGGGCCAGGCCGCGTCGCCCGAGAAGGCGGACCGCAGGCGGTCGGCCGCCCCGATGGCGTTGCGCGGGCTTTGGTCTAGGGGCGAGGCGAGGTAGAGGTATCCCCAATCGATGCGGAGGTCGTCGCCATTTCTGGCAAGGACCGGCTGATCTTTGGACCCGCATCGGAGGGCCGCTAGGCCCGGGACGGTCTCTCGCGCCCAAGTGACTTCTTGGCTGGGGACGTCCACGGCTATCTCTGCGGCGGCATCGATGTAGATGGCGACCGCATGCGTCTTTCCGTCGGTGCTTCCGATGTCCCACACGAGATAGGTGGTGGGCCGAGACAAGACCGCGAGGTCGTCTGGGAGTGCGGGTTGAAGAAACGTCAGGGAAACGCGAACCCCAGAGCCCTCGAACTCGCAGATGGTCCGGGTGGGGAGGATCTGTAGGTGCTTCTGGGGCAGGGCCGGGCAGTCCGCGGGATCGGTTCCCATGATCCGAAAAGTTTTCCCATCTATGCGGACAAGTGAGGTGAGGCGATGCCGTTTGCCCGTCCAGTGGGTCGTCGGCGCGTCGGTGAGGCGATCCGAAGCGGACCAGATGCTGAAGTAGGGATCGCAGACGACAAGGGGCACGGCAGGAACTCGGGCGGGCCCTGGCGCGGGTGCGGAATTATTCGCTGCCCGCACAGATCCGAGGCCGAGCGTCGCCAGCAGGAGGACGAGGGAATGCATGATCCGGATACTCATAATGGTGTTCCGAGTGTTGTGATCCTAACCCGCGCGATACTGGAGGTCACGGTCGGTCGCCGCAAGCCAGGGCGCATGCGCGCACGTGTCAAAGGCATGTCCGGGAATATCATCACCCGCCAGCGCGCGCCTGCGTCCCATTCCCCATCGCGCCTGCCGGCTGTGAAATTCCGGGCTCTGGGAAAACCGCGCCATGAAAGCCATTTATTGGGAAAGGTCAGACAGAGACTGGGTTTTTTCGCGGTTGCGGAGTGTGTTTCGCGGACCGGTGGCCCCAGACCCTTCAAAGTCGCGTTCTTCGGAGCGCGGTTTTCCTTTGAGCCTGCTTCGTGCCCGATTCAGCCTAGAGGCTAAACTCCAACAGGTTGCCGTCGAATAGCTAAAAGCCCTGGGCACCAGCCAGAGTCGTCCACGCGCCGGATTATTCAGGGTGAATCTTCCGAGGGCGGGGCCGTTTAGTGCGGTGCCAGAGCGAAGCGGCGACACCGCTTTTGCCTCCGGCGGAGCCGAAGCCGATGGCCCCGGCTCGCGCTTCGCGCG
>JAKQKQ010000089.1 GCA_029560585.1 Verrucomicrobiota bacterium
CCGGCGGGTGACCCCGTTGCAACAACTCGATGGCGCGCCGGCGACGCCGCTCCAATTCCCGTGGGCTTCCCTTTGGTCTCACTCATCATCACCGCCCACAATCTAGCATAGGAGTTTATTTATGCAATAGTCAGTAGCCCCGCCCCCGGCGCCCGAGGGCGCCGCATCATTCATGGGGAGACTTGACGCCCGCTTCCATTCACCGGGGGAATCTGGTATCTGTTCCAGATGGTCGCCCTTGCCATTCGCCTGATCGCGCTAATCGCCATTCCATGCCTGAGCGTTGCCGCCCCCATCGATCCCGTGGCCCATCCGCCAGACACGTGGCCGCGATTCCGCGGGCATGATGGCGATGGCATCGGATCGGGATTCCGGTTTCCGGCGCCGTGGTCGGAGAAGGCGATCCGCTGGAAAATCGATCTTCCCGGGAGCGGGCATTCTTCGCCGGCGGTCTGGAAGGATCGCGTGTTCGTGACCTCTTGCGACGCGAAGACCGCGAAGAGAATCCTGTCCTGCTTCGCCGCCACCGACGGGCACGTGCTCTGGCAGAGGGCTTTCGAGTCGCAAGTGCATCCGATGAACAAGGACAACAGCTACGCGAGCTCGACGCCGGCCGTCAATGAGCGCGCGGTATTCATTTATTGGACAAAGCCGGATGAGGCAACGGTTGCCGCACTCGATCACGACAACAAGGAGCTGTGGCGAAGCAGTCTCGGCCCGTTCAAGAGCCAGCATGGCGGTGGCACGTCGCCAGTGTGCGTGGGGGATCGCGTGGTAGTGGGCAACGATCAGGATGGCGAAAGCTCGCTGATCGGGCTGGACGCCACCACCGGGAAAGTGTCTTGGAAGATCGATCGGAAGACGGACAAGGCGGCGTACTCGACACCGTGCGTGCGGCGGCTCGCGGGCGGGGCGCAGGAGCTGATCTTCACCAGCACGAGCCACGGGCTCACCGGAGTCGATCCGAAATCGGGGAAGGTGAATTGGGATCTCGCGGATGCGTTTCCGATGCGCGTCGTGGGCTCGGCGGCCATCGCCGATGGGCTGGTTGCGGCGACATGCGGCGGGGGTGGAATCGGGCGCAAGCTCGTCATCGCAAAGCCTGGCGACGGGGGATCCAAGGGGTCCGTGGTCTACGAGGCGAAGGCGTTGACCTCGTACGTGCCGACGCCCATCGCGGTCGGCGGCCTGCTCTTTCTCTGGGGCGACAAGGGCACCGTCGTCTGCATGCGCGCTCGCTCCGGCGAGAAGGTTTGGGAGCAGAAACTCGAGGGGACCTTCTATTGCTCGCCAATCTTTAGCGAGGGCCGACTTTTTTGCGTTTCGCGAGAGGGGACACTGTTCGTGATCGCCGCCGGCGACAAGTACGAGCAGATCGCCGCGGTGCCGCTTGGCGAGCGCAGTTTTGCCACGCCGGCCATCGCCAACGGCACGATGTACCTTCGCACCGAGACCCATCTCATGGCGATCGGATCCGCGAGCGCGACGCGGTGACCGAGCGCGCCGACGCCTGACCGTTCGGCGGCGGGGGTTTTCGGGTTGGCCTGTCGGGAACTAGCCTGCATGTTTCACGCTTCCGCGTGAAACATGCAGGCTCAAAGGAAAACCGCGCACCGAAAAACGCGATTTTGGAGGGTCTGGTGCCACCGATCCGCGAAACACACTCTGCACCCGCGAAAAACCCCAGTCTTTGCCAGACCTTTCCCAATAAATGGCTCTCATGGCGCGGTTTTCCCAGAGCCCGGAATTTCACAGCCCGCAAGGCTGTGAAATATCCGGGCTAGGCGGCAAGTCGATGCGGCATGCCTTGCGTTGGCCGTGGCACGTCGGCTAATCTGCACGATTAGAAAAGGTGAAATGATCGCCCCAGTCCAATGGTCCTGTGGTGTTTTGGTGCTGGTCTTCAGCGCTGGATCTTTTTCATCCGGGAGCACCGTTGCGATAGAGGGGCGGATACATGATCTCTCGTCGGGGGACCCGGTGGTGCGCCGGTCGGCGGCCGTGGCGCTGGGAGAGGCGGCGGATAGGGCTGCCGTGCCAGCTTTGGTGAACGTCCTTGCCGACCGCGATGCCGGCGTCCGCCGGGAGGCGGCCAAGGCATTGGGTTTCATCAAGGACGGGTTGGCGACCGAGCGATTGATTGGGGCGCTGTCGGATTCCGATGCGAACGTTCGCTTCTATGCCGCATATGCTCTGGGAGAGATAAAGGATGCGAGGGCTTCGGATGAATTGTTGCGCGCGCTACGGGACGCGGAATGGAACGTGCGCAATCAGGCGGCCTGGTCATTGCGGGAGATTGGGGGTTCTTCGGCCACGGTTGGTGTGATCGCCGCGCTGAGGGATGCGGCAACCGATGGCGCCATCGTCGGCTGGTTGTTGAAACACGGAGATGTTGCCGAGGCCGTGACCCGGCTGACAGCAGCCCTGAAGGGGGCCGACGCGAGCACGAGGGAGCGAGTTGTCCGCGTGCTGGGGCACATGGGACCGCCGGCGGTGGGTGCGCTGGTCGCGTCTCTTGGTGATTCCGATATCGTCGTTCGCAAGGCGGCGATCGACGGGCTGGGCGCGATCGGCGAACGCAAGGTCGCGGGCGAACTGAGGGCCTTTGCGGCGCGAGAGAAGGATCCCGCGCTCCGCCATGCTGCGGAGACGGTCGCCGATCGGGTGGCGCCAAAACCATTGCCCGCTTCGCACTGGTCATTTGATGGGGCGGAACCGGGGAAGGATGTGACTGGAAAAGGCAGCGACGGGAAGATCACCGGCTGCCAGCCATCGGAGGGCAGGGTGGGGCGGGCGTTGGAATTCGGTGGCAAGGGCTGCATCGAACTCGGCAAGCCCGCCGCGCTTCCGACGGCGAATCAGCCGATAACCGTGATGGCGTGGATCAAGGCGCGGGGACCCGATGGGGTCGTGGTCGCACGTGGCGGGGCATTCTGCGGCTATTCGCTGTACATCAAGGACGGGGTTCCGAAATTTGGGATGCGGCGCACGGCCGACGACGATGCGGCAGTCATCGTGGCGGGCCCGGTGCCGGTCGTTGGGGATTGGGTACATCTGGCGGGGGTCATCGCCGAGGATCATCTTGAGTTGTACGTGAACGGCAGGTTGGCAGGCGCCAGGAAAACCGCCGGTCCCCTGCCTGGCAATTGTGGGCAGGGGATGGAGATCGGTTTCGATGTCAGCAACAGCGCTGTCGAGATTTGCGACCATTTCGATGGCGCCATCGACGAAGTGAAGGTGTTTCAGGAGGCGCTGGCTGCCGAGGCCATCGCGAGAGAGGCTGGGTTTTGACGGGATGAATGCGAACTGTGTGAAGTGGCGGGCGCTCCTTGTTCTCCTTGCATCTATCGGGGTCGCGGGAACGGCGAGTGGGGCGTCCGGCGCGCACGCGGCACCGCCCCCCGCGGCGTCCGAGGTCGACAAGATCATACGGGTCAGCGGTGCGTCGGGCGGCTTCTGCTCTATCGTTGGGGCGACGGACACCTCGCTTCCCATGGAACTGGTGCGACGGGGCAGATTCATCGTCCACTGTCTGACGAAAGATGCGGGGACGCGCGATCAACTGCGCCGCGAAATCCGCGGCCTGGGCATGGCGGGGACGATTTCGGCAGACAGGTTTGACGGCGCGCATCTGCCCTATGCGGACAACCTGATCAACATTGCCGTGGATCGATTGGGGATTCCGGCGGCGGAGACGCTCCGCGTCCTCGTGCCGCGCGGGACGGTGTTCATCGATGTGGCGGACAACGAAACCAAGATCGGGGATGCCGCGTCCTTCCGGTCTGCGGGGGCAGAAGAAGTGGTCGCGGCGGCCTTCCGCAAACCGTGGCCGAAGGAGATAGATGAGTGGGGACATTATCTGCACGGGGCCGACGGCAATCCCGTGGCCCGCGACACGGTCGTGGGTCCGCCCAAGCGCTACCAGTGGATCGCCGAACCGGTCTGGCTCCGTTGCCACGAGACCGACTCGAGCGTCAGCGCCCTCGTAACCTCGGGCGGCCGGATCTTTGCCATCGTCGATGAGGCGCCGATCAGCCTGGTCGGGAATCACCCGCTTCCGGACAAGTGGTCACTCGTTGCGAGGGACGCTTTCAACGGGGCGCTGCTGTGGAAGCTGCCGATCCAGCGATGGGGTTGGCGCGAGTGGAAGGACACCTGGTGGTGCCCGCGGCCGGGTGACATTCCGCTCAATATTCAGAAGCGGCTCGTCGCTTCCGGGGACCGAGTCTACGTCACGCTGGGCTATCGCGCTCCTGTTTCGGAGATCGATGCCCGATCGGGGGAGATACTGAAGACGTGCGCCGGGACGGAGGGCGCTTCCGAGATACTCCTGCTCGATGGGACCCTGTACCTCTCTGTCCTCGAGGGCGATTCTCTGCGTGTGGTGGCCGTGGAAGCGGCTTCGGGTCACGCCCTGTGGAAGTCGGCCGGGGCGTATCGGGGAAGCGTGGTGGACTACATCAAGTTCGGCGGGAAAATCGGCGGTGTCCCGGCCCAAAAACTCGATCCCTCCCTCAACTCGGCCACCGATGGCAGGGTGGTTGCCATTATCGATGGCACCGAGATCGTTGGCATCGATTGCAGGACCGGCGCGGAGAAGTGGCGGACAAAGTTTCCCGTGGCCGAGGAGGACAAGACCGCCGCGGGAATGAACGCGGGAGAGAACCTCTGGATCGGCACGATGATCGTCCGGGACGGGGTCGTGCTCCACGCGAGCCCGCATAAACTGGCGGCCCTCGATGCGGACACCGGGCGCGTTCTATGGGAGCAGCCAAAGAAATACATCGGCCATCTCTGGTATGAGTGGAAGGACGTATTCGTGGCCAGTGGCCTCGCGTGGACGTGGGGCGCCGAGTTGGAGAAGCAGCCTTTGGATGCGCCGGTGAATAAGGCGCAGGCGAAAGACCAGGATCAGGATCGGGACCCGGAGGATGCGGCGGGGACGGTCGCGGGGAGGAGGAAGCAGGAGAGCACGATTTTCCCGACGTCGGCCAAGGGCTACGATCTGCGGACCGGCGAACTGAAGAAGGATGTTGCGCTCGGGCGCCTCTTTGCCGCGAACCACCACCACCGGTGTTATCGGAACAAGGCGACGGAACGGTTCATCATCACGAGCCGTCGGGGTTCTGAATTCGTGGATCTGGGTGGCGGGCCACACGTCGCGGACAACTGGGTGAGGGGCACGTGCCACATGGGAATGGTGCCGGCCAACGGGCTGCAATATGCGCCACCGCACCCCTGCGCCTGCTACATAGAAGAGAAACTCAGCGGCTTTAATGCCCTGGCGCCGGCGGGCTTTGATGGCGTCCCGATCGAGGATGCGGCGAGGCTCGCGCGCGGTCCGGCGTTTGGCGATGCCGCGGGAGTGGAGGCGGGGGCTGAGGATTGGCCGGCGTTCCGGCGCGACGAGATGCGCACCGGTTCGGTCCAGACCTCGGTTCCAGACGGATGGGCGCCCCTCTGGTCAGCGAGGCTCGGCTCGCGGCTCGCACCGCCGACGATGGTGGGAGATCGCGTCTATGTGGCGCTGGTGGACGAACATCACGTCGTCTGCCTCGATCGAAAGGATGGACGCGAGCTCTGGGAGTATGGCGCCGGAGGTAGGATCGATTCGCCGCCGACGTACCATCGGGGCACGCTGCTGTTCGGGTCCGCCGATGGTTGCGTCCACTGCATCCGCGCCTCCGATGGTGCCGGCGTGTGGCAGTTTCGCGCCGCGCCAGCCACGAGACTCATCGGGGCGTTTGGGCAGTTGGAATCGGCGTGGCCCGTGCACGGCAGCGTGATGGTGCGGGATGGCCTCGCCTACTTCGCGGCCGGTCGCTCCTCCCATCTCGATGGCGGCATCCGCCTCTATGCGGTCGATGCGGCCACGGGTGAGATTCGGCATCGCGCGGCGATGGAGGGGCCGGAATATAGCGCCGGTGACTACGAGGTGAACGATCGGTTGCCGATGGGGCACCTCACCGACGTGATGATGTGCGAGGGCTCCCAGATATACATGCGGTCTCAGGCGTTCGATGCGGAGCTCAAGGAAGTGAGGGGCAAGCCAACGATGCAGGCCAAATCGGGGATGTTGGACGACACGTATTTCAAACGCACGCCGTGGTCATTCGGCGGAAACGCCAACTATGGCCGACTCATCGCGCACGATAATCAGCAGGTGTACTACGTCAGGATGTTTGACAGCCTCAAGGGGCTGGACCCGACCGTGTATTTCACGCCGGGGGTCAAGGGATACCTGCTCTTTGGCACCGACACGCGCGGGAAGAAAGGGCGGTGGATGGAGAGAATTCCGGTCCGCGTTCGGGCCCTGGTGCTGGCCGGGGACAGGCTCTTCGTGGCCGGGCCGCCAGATGTCGTCGATCCCAAGGATCCCCTCGGCGGGTTCGAGGGCCGCAAAGGCGGCCTGCTGTATTCGATCGATGCCACTACGGGCAAGCGGACCGCCGAGCACGCGCTGGCATCGCCGCCCGTTTTCAACGGGATGGCCGCGGCGCGCGGCCATTTGCTCCTCGCGCTCGAGGATGGCACCATCGCCTGCTTCGGGGCGAGGTAGTCGTTTGTCCCGGCAGCGATACCGGTCCCGGCGTCTCGGTGGGCGAAAATGAAATCGTCGAAGGTGTGTCGGTCAAAAAGGGGGCCGTCAGGCTACGCGAGCCGCACATCGTGCGTCCTGCCGGCCCTCGCATGGGTGAAGCCACCGGTCAGGCGGCGGCCGCCGACATCGGCGGTGATCGCGTAGTCCCCGAAGAACCCGTCAAGATTGGCCAGCCCGTTCGCTTGGGCCTTTGTCTCCGCACGGGTCCACCACTTGCCCTTGATCAGTTCGAGGAGGGCATCGTATGCGGGCTTGGGCGACATGTCGTCGCGGATGAGACCGGCGGGCGCGGCCTGCCAGGCGCCCTGGTCGGTAAGATCCCACCAAGTGATCGCGTTCACGGCGGGATGGGAGAACAGGAGGGTATAGAATTCGCGCACGCGCGCGGCCTGTTTTTCTTCGCCCTCGGCGGTGGTTCGCCAGCCGGCGGGCGTCTTTGGGCCGGAAACGAGCGTGGTCTCGGTGAAATGGATGGGCCTCCCGTATTTTGCGAATTGCTCGCAGACCTCCCAAGTTTTCGCCGTGGGCCACGGGCCGCCATGCATGTGCGACTGGATGCCGATCACGTCGTACAGCGGCCGCAGCCGTTCATCGTTCAGTTCGGCCAGGACACGTGTCTGGTATTCTGGATCGACCCGATAGTCGTTGATGAGGAGCGTGGCGGCGGGGTTGGCGGCGCGCGCCTCGCGGAAGGCGCCCCGCAGGTATTCGCCAACGCCGGATTGGCGGATGGCCTCGGTGAGTCGGGGGGCCTTCTGCTTGGGCTCGGCGCGATCATAGTGCGTGGCCTCATTGACGACGTCCCAGATGTCGATGGAGCCCTTGAACTTGGAAACGCACTGTCCGATCCGTTCCATCTGGAGGCGCATGACATCCCCCTGGGGCACATCCTGGAGCCAGGGCGGATCGACCCAGTTCCAGGCGAGCGGATGGCCCTTGGTCGTGATGCCGTGCGAGTGGCACCAGTCGGCGCATCGGGTCGTGGCCGCATCGGCTGGCTCTCCGCGGCGGACCTCGTACGCCCACCAATAGAAGGGGAGCGTGGCGAAATTGAGCAAGGAGGCGAAGCGCTCGACATATCGGGCGTTATCCTCCGGCGTCCGGCAGCGATCCAACTTGAAGATATTGCACCCGAAGAGGAATCGATGCCGCGCCTGCTCGATCTTGATGGTGGTTCCGGCGGGGATTGGATTGCCGTCGGGTCCCGTCAGGCGAAGCGATGCCGAACCTTTCCGATGCTTTTCGATCCGGTCCGCCGCCCCGGCGAGCAGCGCCTCGGGTTCCGCGCGCGATGCGTGCGGGAAAGCAAGCGCGGCCGATGCGGCGCCGGCGGTCGCCAGAAATTCGCGACGGGTGCAGGCGCGGGGGGAGGGAGCACGAGGGATGATGTCCATCAAATTTAATTTGAGGGGATGTCGGCCTCTGGCAATGCGGATGTTGGCGGGAGGGACATCGGGGGTGCGTCACGCCGAGATTAACCATCCCCCCTGCGGTTTCCAAAGCTCCGTGGGGCAGACAATCCTGTTTGCCGTCGCCACCGGCGCAGGACCGCCGCCGCAGGCAGGATTGGCTGCGCCACGACCGCCGGTCTGCTGTCCCACTGGTCCTCCGAGCATCCAGTGCCTTCTGCGATGATGCCTCCGCATTTGACAGGGCGGGCCAGGGCCGTGCTCAATGGCACATGCATCTTCGGACCGCCGTCCCGTTTATCGCGTGGCTATGCCTCGATCTGCTGGCATCGGGACAAGGGGCGCCGGTGATTCGCGAGGGATGGGATTGGGCTCTCCCAGCGAACGTCGGGTCCGTGCCATATTCGGGTTATATAACTTGGGGGGAGAAGCGGTTCGATCCGGCGATCACGGTGCGGGGCGTGATGATGACGTGGAAGCAGCTGAATCCGGCGCCGGGCCAGTACGATTGGAATTGGGCGCGCGCGCAGATCGCGAAGAATCGTGCGGCCGGGATGCGGACGGGCATCCACCTGAAAGGGGTGGAACGGACCGCGGTCCCGGACTGGGTGGTCGAAAAGTTCAAGCCCACCGTGCTTGATGTGCCGCCATTGCAGGACGGGCAACCCTGGCGGATACAGATTGTGCCGCCGTGGCAACCGGAGGTGGATCGTGCGTTCCACGAGTTCATGCGGGAGTTTGCGAAGACCGGAATCGCCAGGGGCGATGATGTGGTCTATGGATACATCCACGGGGTCAGCGCATCGCGCGGCGAGGAGATGTTCATCCGCCCCGTGGACTTGGAACTGTGGCAGAAGACAACGGGGGTAACGGCCGCGCAGTTTGCCGATTGGCTTCGGCGGCGGATCGACGCGATGTGCGAGGTTTTCAAAGGGTCCGAGCACAAGCTGGCGGTGATGTGGGGCGGGCCGCTGGGGCCGACGGATGAGTTTCGGGCGGCGACGGCTGACCTGCACGAATATGCATTCAAGAAGGGCGCGGGCATACGCGGCGGCGGCATCGACTTCATGCACGGGCTGGTGGCGGAGCCGGCGTGGGCGTCCAGCCTCGACCCGCGGGGATACATGCTCGTCGATGACGGGCATCCCACAATCAAGGGGGGGCGATTTCGCGGCGACGAAAACGAGGAGTACGGAAAATACTGGGAGTGGCGTTTTGGGCCGGTGGAGGGCTATCCGTATCGCCATCGGATCTGCGTGCTGCGGGGGCTGCAGATGAGGCAGAACTTCCAGCTCGTGTCGCCCGAAACGCTGAAGCTCAATCCCGAGCTGAACGAGTATGCGCGGATTACCCAGGGCTACCGGAGGGAGAATTCGCCCGACGCATGGGCCTACCTGCGCGAGTTCTACCGGGGCAAGAGGGCCGTGAGGAACATCGAGCGCTGGTTGATCCAGCGGGATCTTCCCGGAAGCGAGACCGTTCCCGCCGAGCGGGTGGACCGTCACCCCCTGCCATCGGAGAGATTCTTGAAGGGCGAGATGGCCCACGATTTCGACGCGCGGCGGACGGACATCGCCCATGGCCAGTCCGGCCTGTTGTTCTCGTTAGACAAAGTGTTCTGGGCGAAACCCGGCCCGGCGACGATCAAGGTGACCTATGCCGATGGCGCGCCCTCCTCGTGGCACATCGCTTACACCGGCGCGGCGGACAAGGCCCTCAAGAGCGAGACCGTGCGCAACAGTGGTGACGGGAAGCGCAAGACCGTGACATTCCACGTGCCGGTGCTCGTCGCGGCTGGGCGGTTTCCGGACGATGCGGCGTTCCTTGCGGCCACGAGAGGCGAGCCGAAGGCGAAAGGCAGCGCGGTGGCAAACGGGGATTTCGCAAAGGGAGCCGAGGGATGGTCGGGGCCGGCGGAGTACCGGGTGGTGGCGGACCCCGAGCGGCCGGGTCGCAAGATGGTCGAGTATCAGTTCAAGGCCGGAAATACAGATACGGTGCACATGGATCAGCTCGTGCGTTTGGAGAAGGGCATCGCGTATAGGCTGCGCGCGTCCATCCGATGCGATGGCGAGCGGCTCAAGCCGGGCGTGCGGGTCGGCGGGATGGATTGGTCCACGATCGCGTATGTGGAATCGGTGAAGTCCGGGTCGTGGGAAGATCTCTCCGCAACTTTTCGCGCGGAGCAGGAGGAGACCATCCGGTTGCAGCTGTTTGGCCAAGGGCGCGGCCACAATCCGGAGGGGCAGTCGGGCAAGGCGCATTTCCGAGATATCGCCATCGAGCCCATCCCGGCGGGGGAGTTGATGGGCGACACCCGGATGGATTTTCGCATCGTGAACGAGGGGCCCGGCGATCTTGTTGTAACGATGGTCCGGGTGATCAAGGGCCGCTGCGAGTAGGCGAGAGTTTCAGGCCGCGGCCGTCGTTCATCGCGCGGATCGGGCCGCAGGGCCCTCACGGTGTGATTCGCGGAGGAAATTGGCCCGCCAGGGCTTTCCTATATCCGGTCGGCTGCTAGAATAGCTCTCATGCGTTGGTTTGGAGTGGGCCTGACATTTGTGGTGGCGTCGGTTGCGCTGGCGGCGGAGGGACCAGAGGCACGTGACCAGCATGTCTTGGCGGCGCTTGTGCCTGAAGTGGCGTCGGTGGCGCCGGGCAAATCGTTCGCGGTGGCGGTGCGTTTGCGCATGGACAAGGGCTGGCACACCTACTGGAAGAATTCCGGTGATTCTGGGATGCCGACGTCGGTCGAGTGGCATTTGCCCGAAGGGTTCGTGGTCGGCCCGTTGCGCTGGCCCACGCCAGAACGCATCGACATCGGGGGGATCGTGTCGTACGGGTACCATGGCGAAGTTCGGCTGCTGGCGGACATCACGGCGCCAAAGGGGTGGACGGGGGCCGAGGCCATTTTAGGGGCGAAAGTCGGATGGCTCATGTGCAAGGAGGAGTGCATTCCCGGCGAGGCGCGCCTGGAGGTGCGTCTGCCGCGCGGCGATGGCGCCGCGGATCCATCGCGTGCCGCGGAATTCGCGGGAGCGCGCGCGGCCATGCCGGCGCCTGTGCGCGGGTCGGGGTGGGATGTTGGCGCATACGCGGCGCCGGATACCAAGACGATTGTTCTTCGAATTGCGGCGCCGGCGGGCTCCGTCGCGCCGGATCGGGCATACTTTTTTCCCGAGGCGTCGCCGCTCGTGGATCATGCGGTGCCGCAGGTGCCGGTGGTGGTCGGCGGTGTTCGCGAGCTGACGATGGCGCTGTCGGCCGCGGCGGAGGGTTTGCCGCAAAGGTTGGCGGGCGCGCTCGTGCTCGAGGGCGGTGCGGCGGGCAAGAGGGCGCTGGAAGTCGATGTGCCCCTGATGCAATCGGCACCGCCGCAGATTGCCGGGGCGACGGCGGCACCGAAGGGCGAGGACATCCCGCTGGGCGTGGCGCTTTGCTTCGCTTTCATCGGCGGCCTGGTGTTGAACGTGATGCCGTGCGTGCTGCCCGTGATATCGCTAAAGGTGTTCAGTTTCATGCGGCAGGGAGGAGACAGGCCGGCGACCGTGATGGCGCATTCGCTGGTCTTCGCGGCGGGAGTCGTGGCTTCGTTCTTGGCATTGGCCGGGCTGTTGCTCGCGCTGCGGGCGGCGGGTCAGGCGATCGGCTGGGGTTTCCAATTCCAGTCGCCACTGTTTGTCGCGGCGATGTGCGCGCTGGTATTCGTTCTGAGCCTCTCGCTGTTTGGCGTATTCTTGATCGGCGGTTCGCTGATGGGCGCCGGGGCGGGACTCGCCGCGCGCGAGGGGATGGCGGGCTCATTTTTCAGCGGCGTGTTGGCGACGACGCTGGCGACACCCTGCACGGCGCCTTTCATGGGCGCGGCGCTCGGATTCGCGCTGGCGCAATCGGCGGCCGTGACGCTCGCGGTATTCCTGGCGCTCGGGTCGGGGATGGCCGCGCCATACCTGATTTTGGCGGCAAACCCGGCGCTGTTGAGAATTTTGCCGAAGCCGGGGGCGTGGATGGAGACCTTCAAGCAGGCCACCGGTTTCCTGATGATGGGCACGGCAGTCTGGCTGCTGTGGGTTTTCGGGGCCACCCGCTCGCCGGAGGCGGTGGTGATGCTGGTCGCCTACCTGTTGCTGTTAGGGCTGGGTTGTTGGGCGGTCGGACAATTTGCCGGACCGGCGCGCGGCAGGGCGAGCCGGGTCGCGGCGTGGTCGTGCGCGGCCGCGCTGGCGGTCGGGGGATGGCTGTGGCTCGTAGTGCCCGCCACCGGGGCCGTGGGCGCGGTGCGTGCGGCAGCGGCGGCGGTGGGCGGTATCCCGTGGAAGCCGTATTCTGCCGCGGCGCTTCAAGGTGCGCTGGCGACAGGCAAGCCCGTCTTCGTCGATTTCACCGCGGAATGGTGCTTGTCCTGCAAAGTCAACGAGCGCGTGGCGCTGGCGCCCGCGTCCACGGTGGACCTGTTCCGCGAGCGAGGCGTGATCGCGCTCAAGGCCGACTGGACCGCGCGCGATCCGGAGATAACGCGGGCACTGGAGTCGTTCGGTCGCTCCGGTGTGCCGCTGTACGTCTATTATCCGGCGGGCAAGGGCGGCGCGCCCGTGGTGCTTCCGGAGATCATCACCCCGGGGATCGTGCGCCGGGCCATCGAGGGGAATTGAGCGGATCAACTCGGAGGGACGGCGCGAATCTCAAGTTGGGAGGGCCCGCGGCCTGAGTCTGTCTCAAGACGTTATTGTCCCTTGGCTCATGGCCCTTCGATGGGTGCGCCAGTTTTTGGAGTGCGGCGGCAGTGCCGCCGCTTTCCGCGACCGGCGGAGCCGGTCCGTCGCTGCGCGACGTGCCAAAGCGGTGGCGTCGCCACCGCGCTCCAAAGGAAGGATCCCGCCACGAGGCTTGCCTGCACTCTATCCTACGCCAGGCGGCCTGCTGCGAATTCAGGCCCGACTTTTGAGACACGCTCGCCTCGCGGGCCGGGTCGGTCCAGGAACCGAGCATTCGGTGAGACGCGGACGCCGGGGCCGACGTCCCTCCCGACCTCAATGTCCGCGGAGCGCTTTCAAGGCCGCGTCGATCACGGGATCGGAGCGGGCGAAGTCCGAGGGTTTGGTCGGGACCCGGATATCGGGCGCAAAGCCCTCGCCCTCAAGGCAGGTGCCGTCCAGCCTCAGGTCCTTCCAGCTCGGCACGAAGGCCGTCACGCCGTTGCCGAGGTCGATGGGTTTTGGGTTGCCGGAACAGCCCGCCGTGGGCTCGCCGACGAGGAGGCAGCGGGGGGCCCGTTTCATCATCATGGCAAAAGACTCAGAGCTGCTCACCGTGCCGCGTCCGATGAGCACGGCCACGCGGCCCTGGAATGCGGGGCGCGCGGCGTTGGGCGCGAGCGTCCGCTCGACCGGTTCGCCGAATCGGCCGCCGCTCCGTGTCGCGTGCTTGGCGTAGGCCACGGGCGTCTCGATGAAGCATCCGGCCACCGTGGCGGCGAGCGTTTCCGAGCCACCGCCGTTGGCGCGGACATCGATGATCAAAGGTTTGCCCTCCCTTGCGGCCTCCTCCATCAACCCGAACAGCGGCTCGATTTGCGCGGCCCCATCCGCGGGCCAGGCGCGCACGCAAGCATAGCGAATGCCGTCCTCGAACTGGCCCGTCGACAGCGCGGGATTGTTCTCCCGCCAACCGGGCACGATGCCCGGCAACTGCTTCAGCGCGATGTTCCAGGCGGACTCCCTGCGGAAGGTGGGGACGTGTAGGCCCCCGACATCAAACCACAGATGAACATCTCGGGCCGGCTCCAGCATTCTTGTGGCGAGCTCGGCGAAGGCCAGCGGATCCTTGGCGGCATCGAGCCTCGGCGCAAACGAATCGATGCGCTTGCCCCAATCGATGCCAAGGCGATCCGCGTAGGAGTAATCCTCGAGGATGGCGCGCCTCAAGTGCCCCGCGGCGGACACCTTCTGCTTCGGGGTTTCTGCGGTGGCGCCGGACCGTTGTGCGCCGGTGCGAAACGCGATGGGGTGCGGCATGGCGGGCTCCGCGTCGCGATTTCGAAAATTCGTGAAACGATGGCTGTTGATGCTCAGCCAATACTCGTGGTCCGCCTGGAGCTGCCAGCTCCAGACGAGGGTGCGGTCGTCGAGCCAGCGTCCCCGACCCACCAGATTCGGGAATTTGGGGCCGCCCCCTACGACCGAGAAACCGCCGGGGTCCATCGGCTGATCGAACTGGACCCGAAGCTCCGCGAGTCCGGGGTCCACGTCTTTTTCGCCGTCGCGCGGGGTCGTGCCGACGACTCTCGGGGGCACGGCTGCGCCGGGGGATGCGGCGAGGAGCGCGGCGATGGGGAGAACGGACCACCGGGAGTGCAGGAGTGCCCGCTTCATGGAGAGATCAGATCCGGGCTTGAGTATGCGTTTCAACGCCCGGGCATCAAGGCCGGTTTGAGCCTCTGCCCCGGCGGGCGCCCACTTGCGGTATTCCGCGGGGCCTGATAAGTTTTAATAGTTTCGTTAATCCGACTTAGAAGGAGAGGCGCGCATGAAGAGGATTATTGCGTTGGTTGCTGCGCTGGCGGGAGTGGCCTGGACGGCGCGGGGGGCCGAGGTGGGCCAGCAGGCGCCGGGATTCAGCACGAAGGATTGCTGTAACGCGGAAGTGAAGTTGTCCGACTACAAGGGCAAGATCGTGGTGCTGGAATGGTTCAACCCGAATTGTCCCTACGTGAAGAAGTTCTACGACGGCGGCCACATGCAGAAGCTGCAGGAGACGTACACGGGCAAGGGCGTCGCGTGGCTTCAGGTGGTGACCTTCGGCGAGGGCAAGTCGCCGTTCGCCAGCATGGATGCGGCGATGAAGTACACGTCGGAAAAGGGCGTCAAGGCGACGAAGCTGCTGATGGACGAGGGCGGCGCCGTGGGCAAGGCCTATGGGGCGAAGACGACACCGCACATGTTCGTGATCGACAAGGATGGCAAGCTCGTTTACGCGGGCGCGATCGACGACGATCGAGGGCCGAAGTACAGCGCGGACGCGAAGAACTACGTCGTGGCGGCGATCGACGAGATCATGGCGGGCAAGCCCGTGTCGACCCCAAACACGCAATCGTACGGCTGCGGCGTGAAGTATTGACGGGGACAGCCCGGTCTCGCGGAAGATCGGCCCCCGCTGTGTCGGCCATGGGGCGTGAGCATGCATACCGGCGGCTCATGCGCCGGTGTCTTTTGTGGCGCTCGTCGCGGTGCGTGATATGATCGGCTCACGATGAAAGTGCTGACCTCGATCGATTTGCCCGGGGTGGCCCGGCTTTCCACTGGCAAGGTGCGCGAGATCTTTGATCTGGGCGACCGGCTCCTGATGGTCGCGTCGGATCGCGTGTCGGCCTTCGACGTGGTCATGCGCGAGGGCGTGCCGAGGAAGGGCGAGGTGCTGACCCAGATTTCGAAGTTCTGGTTTGATAAGACCGCCGATTGGTTGCCGAATCACCTGATCACGTGCGACGTGCCGGAAGGCCTGCCAGAGGATCTGCTGCGCGGCCGCACGATGGTGGTCCGGAAGGCGAAGCCGCTTCCGATCGAGTGCGTGGTCCGCGGCTACCTGTCGGGCTCGGGCTGGAAGGAATACCGGGAACTTGGGACGCTGGCCGGCGAGAGACTTCCGAAGGGGCTATTGGAGAGCGGGGAGTTGCCGGAGCCGATGTTCACGCCGGCGACCAAGGAGGCGACGGGCCACGACATCAACATCACGTGCGAGGATGCCGCCCAGATCGTGGGGGAGGATGTTTTCCGTCGCGCGCGCGACCTGAGCCTGCGGCTTTATGGGGTCGCGCGCGATTATGCGCGGGGCCGGGGCATCATCGTCGCCGACACGAAATTCGAGTTTGGGGTCATGGCGGACGGTTCGCTGATCATCATCGACGAGGTGCTGACGCCGGACTCATCGCGGTTTTGGCCCGCCGACGGCTATCGGCCGGGGGGATCGCAGCCCAGCTTCGACAAGCAGCCGTTGCGGGATTATCTGGAGGGCCTGGACTGGGATAAGCGGCCGCCGCCCCCGACGTTGCCGGCGGAGGTCGTTGGGGCGATGACGGCCCGTTACGTTGAGGCGTATCGGCGAATCACGGGCCGGGAATTGGGGGCCTGACCCTTGGTGATCGTCGTCCGGGGAGACGAGGGCGCGGGCGACCGGGCGGCGCTGCGCGCGGTGGCGTTGCTCGAGGCTGCAAAGGGGGCGCTGGTCGTTTTTGCCGGATTCGGGCTATTGGCCCTGATCCACGTGGATGTGCAGGACGCCGCGGAGCGGCTGGTCTCCCTGTTCCACCTGAATCCCGCGAGCGCGTATCCGCGGATTTTTCTTCAGGCGGCCGGGGCAGCCGGTGGGGTGTCCGACGCACGGCTTTGGGCGCTGGCTGGCGCGGCCTTTGGGTACTCGGCGCTGCGCTTCACGGAAGCGTGGGGCCTGTGGCGCGAGAAGCGCTGGGCCAAGTGGCTCGGGGTGGGAAGCTGCGCGATCTATTTGCCCATCGAACTGGTTGAATTGGCGACGGGCGTCACGTGGCCCCGCGTCTCTTTGCTGGTGGTCAATCTTCTCGTTGTTGCGTTCCTCGGCCGGTCCCTGTGGGCCGCACGGCGGCGGCGGGGTTAGCCCGGATATTTCACAGCCTTGCGGGCTGTGAAATTCCGGGCTCTGGGAAAACCGCGCCATGAGAGCCATTTATTGGGAAAGGTCTGGCAAAGACTGGGATTTTTCGCGGTTCCAGAGTGTGTTTCGTGGATCGGTGGCACCAGACCCTCCAAAATCGCGTTTTTCAGAGCGCGGTTTTCCTTTGAGCCTGCATGTTTCACGCGGAAGCGTGAAACACGCAGGTTAGCCCGAAAGCTCAGACACCAAATCGTAGGAGCCTGCTTGCAGGCGATCCCATGCGCGAATCGCTCGCCAGCGCGCTCCTGCGTCTCATCGGGAACGGCGCCGGTGCCCCATCCGGCATTCTCTGGCTACGGGGCGACCTGCTCGAGTTCGAAATCGTCGAGTTCGGCCTTCACGAGGGCGTGACTCCAAGAGCGGATCCAGATTTCGCCCTCGATGGCCTCTTCGGGGGCGAGGGCGGGGACCTCAAACTTTTTCCAGTCGAGGGTATCCTTGGGGATGACGACTTTGATCTCGTTGTTCAGTTCGAGGCTGTTCAGGCACGTGCCATCGCCCTTGTAGAAGCGCAGGTAGACCCCGAGGCCGTCGCCCTCGATATACCGGGCCCAACAGCGGGCTATGACCTTTTTGCCGGGCTCGGTGGCGAAGCGCGCACAAGCGACATCGGAGCCGAGATCGGGGCTGTCGTCATTGATCCGGAGACCGGACTTACCCGAGTGGGCCGCTTCGCCGAGCACGAGGCTGATGCCCTTGTCCTTAAACTTCCAGCCGTTCTGGCCATCTTCGAAGCCCGGGTTCAATAGCGGCACTGGTTCGGCGCGGAGGGCGGTCGTCGCAAGGGCGGCGGCGATGGCGAACGCGAGCGCCCCAGTCTTGGGGGGTTTCACGATGGAAGTTTTCACGGGGGTCTTTCTTAATGGCGACGCCTCGCGGCCAGCAGCAGGCCGATGCCGATGCCGAGCAGCGCGACGGTGGCCGGTTCGGGGATGACGACGGCGATGCTGCCGCCGACGTAGAGATCGGAGGTGTCCCAGAGGGCGTTGACCAGCGTGGGTAGGTTGAGCTGGTCGAAGGTCAACCCGTTGGTCGAGCCGAAGTCGAAGAGGTCGAAGGTGTCGCCGACCTGGGGATTGAAGCCGTTGGTGAGGGTGACGGTGAGCGTGCCGTCGAAGCCGAGCATGCCGCCGACGTTGAACTGGTCGAACTCGGTCGCGTTGGTGCCGGCGAGCTCCATGGCCATGAGCGACGAGGCGGCGAGCACCGCGTCGCCAGAGACGCTGATGATGCCGGGCGAACTGCCGGGCGCGATGGTACCGAAGTTGGTGATATTTCCTGCGATGTTGCCCACGCCAAGCAGCATGCTGTTGGAGGCCACCAGCAGGCCGTCTGCCAGGAGATGTGTGCCGTTGCCGGTGAGATTGAGGGTGGCGGTCTGCGAGCCGTCGCCGACGACGAGGGCCTGGCCATTGGAGATGGCGCTGCCGCCGAGATTGAGCGTGCCGGCGGAGAAGGCGACCGAGGCCGTGACGTTGCTCGCGATGAGGGAGCCGATGGTGCTGGTGCCCCCCGAGTTGGTGAAGGCACCGTTCTGGATGCGGAGCATATCGGCAGACAGTGAGCCGCCCGCGACGGTCAGGCGACCGATCGCGCGGTCGGCATCCGCCACGGCACCGAGCGAGCCGACGGTGATGCTGGCATTGCCCGAGGGGTTGGTCACCGCCAGGGCGCCACTTCCCGTGACAAGGACCGTCCCGTCGCCCCTAGAGGCCATCGTGCCGGTGCGGTCGGTGAGGCCGATGCGCATGTTGTTGGTGGAGATAAAGCTGCCGCCCTCCACGATGAGCGATCCGGTGTTCTCTCGGCCAATGTCGACGGCCTTGGTGTTGTTGCCCATTTGGAGGAACGAGCCGCCCGAGATGACCGCGATGGCCGTCGAGGCGGCGTTCGAAAAGTTGCGGCCGACGAACAGGTTGCCGGTGTTGAAGACGGTGCCCGTGGAGTACAGGCGGCCGTGGCTCACGACGTTGCCCGAGGGCGGTCGGTTGGCGAGGCTGATGTCGCCATTCAAGTTCGTGAGGACGCCCGAGGAGGCGATTGCGAGGGTACCCGTGCCGCGCAGCCCCACCGTAACGCCGCGGAGGTCGGCAGAGCCGTTGATGATGCGGAGCTGCGCGTTGTCGGTGGCCGCGCCGCCGCCGATCTCGAAATTGTTGCCGTCGGTGAAACGCCCGCTCCCTTCGATGTTGATGGTGCTTCTTTCATAGATGCGAAAGCCCCGCGTGTTGCCCTCGGTCAGGAGGCCGCCATGGATGTTGATGACGGAATTGCCGAATCCCGATATGCCGCCGGCGACATCCAGCGCACCGCTGATGGTCAGTATGCTGCCCGAACCGAGCTGGAGGCTGTTGTCGCTCAGGCCCAAGGCGCCCCCAGGTCCCGTGATGCTCAGCAGTGTGCCCGGCGCGATCACCAGATTGGCGGTGTTGGCCGAGGAGTTGGCCAGGCGGAGGAAGAAGGCGCTGTTGGTGCCCTGGTCGTGCGTCACAACATAGTTGTTTGGGGTGGACTGATTGATCAGCGCCGTCGATGACTGGACTCCGGACGGGACGCCGTTGTTCCAGTTCGTCGGATTCAACCAGCTGTTGCCGGAGCTCGTGAAATTCGTCCAGAGCGTGTTCTGCGCGGGCAGGGAGCACGGCATGGCGCAAAGCGCGGCTACGGCGATGCTCGAAAGGGGGCGTCTCATAGGGGCTCCTCGATTGCCTGTGATGATCCCCCGGCCTCCCTATTTTGGAAAGCGCTTCTTTTGGGATGCCAGCAGCAGCGCGGTGCCAATGCCCAGCAGCATGAAGGTGGCCGGTTCGGGGATGACGACGGCGATGCTGCCGCCGACGTAGAGATCGGAGGTGTCCCAGAGGGCGTTGACCAGCGTGGGCAGGTTGAGCTGGTCGAAGGTCAGCCCGTTGGTTGAGCCAAAATCGAAGAGGTCGAAGGTGTCGCCGACCTGGGGATTGAAGCCGTTGGTGAGGGTGACGGTGAGCGTGCCTTCGAAGCCGAGCATGCCGCCGACGTTGAACTGGTCGAACTCGGTCGCGTTTGTGCCGGCGAGCTCCATGGCCATGAGCGAGGAGGCGGCGAGCACCGCGTCGCCAGAGACGCTGATGATGCCGGGCGAAATGCCGGGCGCGATGGTGCCGAAGTTGGTGATATTTCCTGCGATGTTGCCCACGCCAAGCAGCATGCTGTTGGAGCCCACCAGCAGGCCGTCGGCGAGAAGGTGCGTGCCGTTGCCGGTGAGATTGAGGGTGGCGGTCTGCGAGCCGTCGCCGACGACGAGGGCCTGGCCATTGGAGATGATGCTGCCGCCGAGATTGAGTGTGCCGGCGGAGAATGCGACCGAGGCCGTGGCGTTGCTCGCGATGAGGGAGCCGATGGTGCTGGTGCCCCCGGAATTGGTGAAGGCACCGTTGCGGACAATGAGCCGATCGGTCGTGAGGCTGCCGCCGCCGACGGTGATGCGGCCGATGGCGCGGTCCGTGTCGGGGACAGCGACGGTACCCGATCCGATCGTGATGGTCGCGGTCTTGGCGAGATTTGTGACGGCGAGGGCGCCAGTGCCGGTGACGAGGACCGTGCCGTCGCCGCGGCCGATGCGGTTGGCCTGCGTGTCCAGAAGACCCACGTTCATCGAATTGGTGGAGACAAACGCGCCACCCTCGACCGTGAGCGAACCCCGGCCCTCGCGGCCGACGTCGGTGGTCGTCGCGCTCGTGCCCTGCTGGAGGAAGGTGCCGCCCGAGATCACCGCGGCGCCGAAGGAGTTCGCGTTGCTGTTCTGGCGGCCGATGTAGAAGTTGCCCGCGTTGACCACGTTGCCGGTGGAATACAGGTAGCCGACCGTGACGGCGGCGTCCGCCGAGAATGGGGACAGCGTCAGGGCGCCGGTATTGGTGAGAGTGCCCGAGCTGCCGATGATTATGGTGCCGGTCCCGCGGTTTCCGGCGTTCATGCCGGGCACGCGCATCCAACCGTCGAGGACACGGATGAACGAGTTGTCGCCCGCCACGCCACCCGCATCAAACTGCCTGCCGGACCAGAGGCCGCCACCGCCCGCGATCTCGACGATGCTCCGGTTGGCCGCGCGCGACGTCCCGACGGCCGCATTCGTGTTCCAGACCGTTCCCCCGATGACCCGCAGCACGCCCCCGTCGAGATAGGTGTTTCTGCTGTTCGTGAGCGTGCCGGCAACGCTCAGCACGCCGCGCGAGCCGATCTGGATGCTGTTGCCTCCCAGGTTCACATCCGCATTGTCGCCCACCACGCTCAGGACCGCGCCCGATGCGATGTTCACGGTTGCCGTCCGGCTGGTGGGGGCGGAGATCTGGAGCCGCGCGGCCGTGGCGTCGGTGGATTCCACCAGCGCCGTGTAGTTCGCCGTTGCCGACCCGCTGTTGACCAGTGCCGTTGCAGTGGCCGTTGGCACCCCCACCGTCCAGTTGGACGCATTGGTCCAGCTGTTGCCCGTGGCGGTGAAATTCGTCCAAACGGTGTTCGCCTGCGCCGGCGCCCAGGCCGGCGCGCCAAGCAGAATAAACAGCAGAGCAAAATGGCGCATCATCGGATGACTGTCCCCGATTTGATTAGAATCAAAACATAGCCGGTCCCGGGCGCGGGCGCGAGGAAAAACCGATCGTGGTCACGGTGCCCGTGAACGGGGTCAACTCTCGCCGTGAACGGGGTCAACTCTCGACTCTTGACACCTGCCGTCTGAGGCGCGCGAGGCGGGCGCCGAGGTCGCGGTCGGACAGTGCCCTGGTTTCGGTGCGCTTGAGGATCTGGAGGATGGAGCCGCCGTCGCGGTAACCTTTTTCCCTGGCGATATCGACGGGTCGCTCGAGGCCGAGGCGAACGCGGGCCCATATCCGGACCCTCTCGTCTCTCTCGCCCTGGAGGATGCTGGCCAGGGCGCGCGCGCGGGCGTCGGCGTTCCTTCCGCCGGACCAGCGGATCTCGTCTTGGCCGATATGCCCCTTCAGTGTGGCGGAGACCTTTTGGAACAAGTCGTCTCCGCCGAGGACCAGGCCCGCGCGCAAATCGTCCCAGGGATTTCCGATCGTCGCGGTGAAGGCGGCGCGGATGAAGCGCCGGTAGGCCGCGCGCGCACGGTCGGGGCCACGGCCGAAAAACGTGAGCCAGCCGATGTTGACGGGAACCGGCGGCATCCGCCGCAGGCCCGCATAATCCCGGTGGCTACTCCAGGCGTATTGCTCGATGTCCATGCGCCGGTCGGCGGGTATGGTCCGGCGTTTGTCGCGGGGCCTGACGGGATTCAGGTGGACGTAGCGGAGCAACTCCATGCCATAGGCTTCGGTATCGACGAGGTGGGCTTTGAACCGTCCCTGGAAGAGGTGTCCGCTGCGGTGATGGCGGTGATTGAAACGAATCGTGTACGCCGTCTGGAGCCAGCCCATAGCCCGGCTCAGATTGCCGAGCGGTGTTTCCAGTATCAGGTGGTAGTGGTTCGGCATCAGGCACCAGCCCCGGAGGATCAGGCCGAACCGCTCGATCGCCTCCGCCAGCGTCCGCAGAAACATTTCGCGATCGGCGTCCCCCCGGAAGATCTCCCTTCGCTCGTTGCCCCGCGCCGTCACGTGATAGAGGGCACCCTCGAACTCAACCCGGATCGGTCTCGCCATCGGCGCACGCTGTCCGAATGGTCGCGTGTGTCAAGAATCGAGAGTTGACCCCGCCCTACTTGCCGGCGGTCCAGAGGATGGCGTTGCGGACGAGTTTTCTAAAGGCGGGATTGCCGTGGGCGTTGCGGTCGTGGCCGAGCTGGATGCAGACGGTGCGCGAGGTGGTGCAGGGGCCGATCCATGCGACGGGTTCGTCGCTGGTGGGGTTGTCGGTCTGGAGGAGGACCTGGATCTTGGGCGAGAACCACATGTCCTTGTAGGTCTCGTCGAGGATCTTGAAGGGGCCGATGCCGTCGATGACGGGGTGCTGGCCGACGGGCCGGACATCGAGGATCTCGTCGTGCTTGTAGGACGACTTTTTTCCATCTGGGCCCGGATCGAAGACATAGTGGGCGCCCGAGACGTTTTGGGCCCACCACGGCCAGTTGAGGTAGTCCGCGAGGGCGTGGTGCATGACGACGATGCCCTTGCCGGCCTCGGCGAACTGCTGGAGGACTTTTTGTTTTTCTGGCTCTATATCGCGGACCATGTCGTAGAGCACGAGCACCTGGATGCCCTTGCGCAGGTCGCGCATCAGGGCGGCGGGGTGCGGGCGGACGGTGGCGGCGATGTCGGGGTAGCCCTCGAAGATGGAGTAGAAGCTCGTGTCGTGCTCGTGTCCGCCGGTGACGACGAGCACGCGTATGGCGTCCTTGGCCCTGGGGGTGTCTCGCCAGACGCCGTCGGCGGGTGGGGCGGCGGACTCGGCGGCGCAAACGCCGAAGGGGATAAGTAGGGACAGGATCAATGGGAGCGCGATTTTTTGCATGTGCATGGTGGACCTTTCGGGGGGAAGTGTCTCTGGACCGGGGGCGGAATCCAGCGTGAAAGGAGAGGGGGAAGGGCGGGGCGCCCGAGGATCGCCGTTGTCACAGGCGGCCGCCGGGTGCGCCGAAGAGATCGTCCCAATCGTACGCGTGGTAGGTCTCGCGACATGCGGGGCCGTTGCGCGAGGCGTTGGCGACGCGGAGGGTGAGGCGTTCCGGGGCGAAGATGACGTTGTGCAGGTTGGATCCCATTGAGACGGGGCGGTCCAGGATCTGGATGAGGCGTTCCTCGTCGATCTTGCCATAGGCGGCGCGGACGCGCCGGACCAGTTCCTTGTAGCGGGCGTCGGCCGAGAGCAGCACGGCGTCCTCGACCGGATCGGGGAGCTGCGGGTGACTGGAGCCGGGGGGGACGATCTCGAAGATGTCTGGGGTGGCCTTGATGCCGGCGCACGAGCGATCCTTGCCGTCGCTGACGACGTAGTAATACTCGCAGGTCCGCTGGTGACCGCGCATGTATTGGAGGACCGCCTCGGTGGAGTTGCAGTTTTCCAGGGCACCGCGCAGCAGCAGGCTCATGGGCGTGCCGTCCCAGAGGCCTTCGCCGCGGCCACCCATTTCGCCGATGGCGACCTTTGCCTCGTTCATGCCGGTGACGGAGCCGATGAAGCCGGCGTAGCTGACGTTCACGAATCGCAGCGCCCCGTCCTTCGCCACGGCCAGGACGACCGCCTCATCTTGGAGTCCGGCGTGGGTCATGTAGTCCAGCACGCGCGCGTGGAGCAGTTGGCCGCCGGCGGTGGCCTTGCCCCGGATCGCGACCCCGCTGCAATGGAAGAACTCGGGGAAGATGTTGGCCGCGGCGATCAGATCCTCTGGCAGACCCGAGCCCTTGGCCAGCCCGCGCATCTCCTCAAAGAACGACGGGTCGATGAATGGGCGCTGGCGTTCGACGAGCTTCCGCGCCTCGTCCGCGAACCATTCGCCTTTCTCGATGGAATAGTACAATCCGACGCCGTAGACGACGCGGTTCGTCAGGCGGCGGATGTTTGTGGCCAGGAGTTTACCGTGCTGGTAGCCGATCTCGTAGGGCGAGCCGCGGAGCAGCAGTCGCCTTTGGCCATTTTGGATGACGAGGGTCCCTCTGCCCTCGTGGCGGACGGTGTCTTGCTCTGGGGTGACGGGTCGCCACTGGAGGGAGACGATCGCGATGGCGGCGGCGACCGAGGCATCGAGTTCTCTGGCGGCGACGGACACGGAGGGTGCGTCGGGAGGGTTCGTGGCGGGGTGCGGGGCGTCAGCGCCGGTGTCGAGGGCCAGCCGCCAGCGGCTATCGCCGATCGGCAGTTCGCCGCGCGCTTGCCGCAACGTGCCGCCGGGGCCGAGGGTCGCGCGTCCGGCGAGCGCGGTGATGTGCCATTGGGGGTCGCTCCCGTGCCGATCGTATCCGGTCAGCAGAGGGAAGAGCCGTAGCGACACCGCGGCGCGGTGCCACCAGTCGAGTGCGGGGAGGGTCGAGGCCGCCTCGCGGATCGCGGCCCTCGTGGCTGCCAGGTCGCTCGGGCCGCACTCGAATCGGACCTTGGGTGCCGCCGCAAGCATGGTGCGCTCGCCGCCCTTGAGCCAGATCGATTTGCCGGCGACCTCCATGGAGGCGCGAGGGGTGGCGCCGGCCAAATCGAGATCCAGCGCGAACGACCGTTTCCATTTCTTGGAATCGCCCTTGCGGCATTCGATGGCGAGCGCGAGTTGCTCGTTGCCGGCGGGTATCGATCCAGATGCGACGGTCCGGCGCGAGATATCGTAGCTGTGCCAGAGGAGCCCCTGGGCGACGAGGAAGTCGATGGCGACGACCCCCGCCGTCACGGCCACAATCCGGAGGGTGAATCTGGCGATGCGACCCATCGGGAGAAACCTCTACTCCCGTGGTACCAGAAGGCAAAGAGAAAGGTTATTTTGGCTTCTGTTTGTCGGGCCGCACCATCCCGTGGTACGCGGCGTCCATTTTGAAGGGGCCCTTCCAGGGGTTGGGAGGCGGGCGATCCAGGCACCAGTGGACGGCGTTGACGAGGACGCGCTGGAGCGGTTCGGCCTTGAAATCCTCGGGGTGGCCGAGGGTGGTGAAGAACGTGCGCGCCCCATGCATGTTCTTCCATGCCCACGCGACGGGATTGTCTTCGGCGGGTTTGTTCGGGTTGATCGCGTGGCCCGCGAGCAGGCGGGTCGCGTCGGCGGGCGGCCATTTGGGGAGCACCTGATAGAGCCATGAGCGGACGTGGAAGGGTCCGGTCACGCCCGTGAGGATGGGGTGGGACTCGGCGCCGGGGATGACCGAGACGTCGGTGCTGCAGTCGTGCCCGTAGTGCGTGTGGCCGTCGGCGCCCCAGCCGGGCGGCGCCCCGAAGGCGTCTGCCGCGAAGCCATTCCACGCCTCGAGCGGATGGCCCTTGGGATACTTGAACGCATGCGAGGTCGTGCGAAATCCCATCAGGGGCTTGGCGGACTTCACGTAGGCTTCGATGTGGCGCAGCTGTTCCTGGGGCAGGCGGCGCCACCGGAGAAAGAGCACGGCGAGATCCGCGGTCGAGAGCGCCTCGAGTCCCGGGATGTTCTCCTCGCTATTCTGGTCGGGCTGCGCCGTGAGGACTGTGGCGCTAAGCCCATAGTGCTTCTCCAACTCGGCCGCGAAGAGGGGCATCGTCGTTTCGCCGCCGTACTCGTGGTCGCCGCAGACGAACACGACGCGGGGTCGGTCGGCGGCGATGAGTGGGGCGGCGAGGGTCAAGGAGAGGGCGATGAGGGTGGCAACCGCGTGAGACGGGCTCATGGGACAGATGCTGTGCCGCGCCTTCCGCCGCGTCAAGATGGCCGCTGGCGATTCGTCTTGGAAGATGGTGCCCCGATGTCGATTGTTGGAGGTTGAATGAGCCCGCTGGTGCCGCTTTCCCTCTGGACCATGGCGATCGTGGCGTCCGCCGCGCCCCCCAAGGCCCCGTTCAAGGTCCTCTTTGGCCACGACACGACATGCATCACCTCATGCGTCAGCCCTTGGCGGCCCAAGGGCGGGCGGCTGACCGACGAGCAGGTGCGGGCGTCGATCGATGAGATCGTCGGCGCAGATGCGATCCTGTTCCAGCCGGGATGCGGGTGGATCCCCTGGTGGAAGTCGAAGGTCTATCCGGCCGAAGAGCACTATCGTTTCTATCAGGAACGGTATGGCATCAAGCCGAACACGTTTGGTGCGTACATGCTTGGCGGGGGGGACCTGCTCAAGACATTCACGGCCCGGTGCCGAGAGCGGGGCGTCGCGGCATTCGTCTCATACCGGATGAACGACGGCCACGGGCTGGAGAACGCGGGCCTGACCAACGCCTCGGCGGCCCACACCGTTTCCAGATTCTACCTTGAGAACTACCAGCGCTGGCGGATCGGGCCGGACCCGAAGGATTGGAACCAGCGCGTTTTGGACTGGGCGGTGCCCGAGGTGCGGGACCACAAGTTCGCCTTCATCCGCGAGATCTGCGAGAGCTACGACATCGACGGCATGGAATTGGATTTCATGAGGCACCCGAGCTACTTCCGGCCCGGGTTCCCCGAGGCGGAGCGCCGCGAGATCATGACCGCCTTCGTCGGCCGCGTGCGCGAAGTGCTGGATCACTCCTCGCCACCGGGCGGGCGCCGGTGGCTTTGCGTCCGGCTTCCGGCCAGCGTCGCCGGCCAGATGGGGCTCGGGCTCGATGCCGCGCGGCTGGCAGCCGCGGGGGTCGATATGTTTAACCTGTCGTGCCATTACTTCACGATGCAGCAGTCGGATGTGGCCCGGGTCCGTGGCCTCGTGCCGGGGGCGGCCATCTATCTCGAGATGACGCACACGACGGGCACGGGTCCCTCGCTGGGCGCGGGTTACGACAACTTCGCGTTCCGGCGCACGACAGAGCAGCAGTACGCCACGACAGCGCACCTCGCGTACGGGCAAGGGGCCGATGGCATGAGCCTGTTTAATTTCGTGTACTACCGAGAACATGGGGGCGCTGGGCGCGGGCCGTTCAACGAGCCGCCGTTCGGGATCCTGCCGCATCTGACCGATCGCGCGTGGTTGGCGGCGCAGCCGCAGTGGTATTTCGTGGCGCGGGAATGGCAGGGCGCCGAGCCGATCCCGAGGGCTTGCTCGCGGAAGCTCGCCGCCGGCCAATCGACGCGCTTCGAGGTCGATGTCGCACCCGGCGAGGGTCGCACCAAGGACGGTGCCCTCCGGCTGATGGTTTCTGGGGCCAAACCGGGCAGGCAGTGGCGGGTGACTTTTAACGGGACCGCCCTGTCACCAACGGACTTCGTCGCGAAACCATTGGACCACCCCTACGATGCGGACGTCGGGAAATCGGGCCAATACGCCTGCTTCGCCCTGCCGCGCGCCGCGGTCCGCACCGGCCCAAACGAGGTCGAGGTGCTTTTGGAAAAAGGCCCGACGGCCAACGTCCAATACGCCGATTTCGTGCTGCCCTGAGAAAGCCCGCCTAGGAATCTGTCGGACTTTGCCCGACAGATTCCTCTGGCAAAACCGCCTGCTGTCTTGAATGTGAAGGAGTTACCTGGGATGGCCGACGATGCCGACGAACCCGGTCGTTGAGAAACCAGCCGTTCACCTCAATTCTTT
>JAKQKQ010000090.1 GCA_029560585.1 Verrucomicrobiota bacterium
CCGGCGGGTGACCCCGTTGCAACAACTCGATGGCGCGCCGGCGACGCCGCTCCAATTCCCGTGGGCTTCCCTTTGGTCTCACTCATCATCACCGCCCACAATCTAGCATAGGAGTTTATTTATGCAATAGTCAGTAGCCCCACACCACCCGGAGGTGCGGGTAGGAGAGCATCCGGGGGTCGCCGGTCACGAGCGTCAGGCCATGGATCCGCGCGGTGGCGACGATGATCTGATCGGCGGGGTCTCCCCGAAACTCACCCGGCAGAGTGGACGCCTCACAGGCGATCTCTGCTGTCAGCGGAAGCACCTGAACGAACGGGGCCCGCAATGCCAATCGCAGCCAGTCGCCCGGCGGACGGCTCAACTGAACCCGGCCCGATGATGCCAAACGCGCAACCTCCCATGCCGAAATCGCGCTCACCCCAACCGGGTACTGCGAGACATCCTTGAGAAGACCCACCACTGCCCGCGGCAGCTTCTCCGGCCCATCCAAACACCCGACCAACACCTGCGTGTCCAACAGCAGCTTCAATCGAAGGATATCTCCCACTCCCCGGACGCCGTGGTCGGCGCCGACGGTTCCTCATATCGCACCACCGTGCCCCGCAACGAACCCATCCACTTCGCCGGGTCCAGACCACCCGGCTCTATCGGTGGCACCACCATCGCGATCACCCGCCCATGATTGGTTACCTCCAACGTACGCCCCTTGTTCGCCACATCTCGAAGCAATACCGTGCAGTGCGCCTTGAACTCGGACACAGATATACGTAAAGTAGTCATAGGAGATGACTAGTATGACTATATATCTGATCTTTTTAATTGCAAGCCCTTAAAATCACGAAACAAATCCCCAGGGCGCGGCGTGACGACGGGCATTCGGGGCACCGGAGGGGCTAAGAATGAGACGTAGGAGCGCGCTTGCGCGCGATTCGCGCATGGGATCGCTTGCAAGCAGGCTGCCACTGCCCGGCATCTGAACTCTCGAGTCAGGCCTTGGGAAGTCCGACAGACTCTCCGCGAAGACCCGCCACGATGCGCTCGACTCGGACGACAACGTCCTTGGGCATGGCGAGTTCCTTGGGCCAGCCGCGGCGGTAGCCCTCGCCGGGGAGCTTGGTCGTGGCGTCGATGCCCATGTGGGAGCCGATGTTGGGTTCGGTGGGGGCGTGGTCGAGGCTATCGCAGGGGCCTTTGGTGAATATCGTGTCGCGCTCGGGATCGACGTTCGCGCACAGGTGGAATAGGACGTCCGAGGTATCGTGGACATCCACATGCGCGTCGACGGCGACGACGATCTTCGAGAACATCATCTGGCCCATGCCCCAGAGCCCGTGCATGATCTTGAACGCCTGATAGGGGTATTGCTTCTTGATGCTGACGAAGACCATGTTGTGAAACACGCCCTCGGCCGGGAGGGCGATGTCCACGATCTCGGGGAACGTCATCCGGAAGACCGGCATGAAGATCCGCACCGAGGCGGTGCCCAGATAGAAATCTTCCATCGGGGGTTTGCCGACGATGGTGGCGGGATAGATGGCGTCGCGGCGGTGCGTGATGGCGGTGACATGGAAGGTCGGGTACTTGTCCACCGGCGTGTAGAAACCGGTGTGGTCGCCGAAGGGTCCCTCGTCGCGGAGGGGTTCCTTGGGGTCGACGTAGCCCTCGATGACGAAATCCGAATCCGCGGGGACCTCGAGATCGGAGGTCTCGCATTTCACCAGGGCGGGCGACTTTTGGCGGAGGAAGCCGGCGAGCAGGATCTCATCCAGGCCGTCGGGCATCGGGGCGGTGGCCGCGAAGGTGTAGATGGGGTCGCCGCCGAGGCAGACGGCCACCGGCATCCGTTCGCCCCGCTCGAAATAGCGCCGGCCATGACGGGCGCCGACCTTGTGGAGCTGCCAGTGCATTCCCGTGCTGGCACCGTCGAATATCTGCATCCGGTACATGCCGATATTGCGCTCGCCGGTGTCCGGGTCGCGCGTGTGCACATTGGGCAACGTGATGAACGGCCCTCCATCCTCCGGCCAGCACTTCAACACGGGTAACCGTCTCAGATCGAGGCCGCCGCCCGCCCCGTCGAGCCGATGGATCACCTCCTTGCAGGGACCGTTTTCGACGCGCGCGGGGCGGGCGTGGACAACGCCGAATCCCCGCTTCAGCAACTCCCAACCCTCGGCCAATGAGCGTGGGGGTTTCGCCTTCAGCAGATAGGCCATCTCTTCGGCGACTTCGTCGGGCGTCCTCCCACCCAGCACGCGACGCATCCTCCCCCACGAACCGAAGAGATTGATGCCCACCGGGAAATCCGATCGCCCCCCGCGCGGCAGCATGACGCTCTCAAATAGCAGCGCCTTGCCACCGCCAGGGGATTTCATGGCCGCATCAGCGATCGCGGTGATCTCCAACTCCGCGGCCACCGGCTCGGATATCCGGACGAGTTCGCCGTCGCGGGCCAACGCATCCACAAACCCTCGCATTCCGTCGAAAGCCACGACGGCAAGCGTCGAGCCCCACCCCCATGGTGTCAAGCGGGGCGCCATGCGGGAATTCCGGGGATGGCCCGCGGCCTGAAAGTGTCTCAAAATCTCTGAACAGCGCCGCCTGACACAGGCGGCCTACAAATTTTGTAGGGCGTCTCTGCGAGACGCCGCCCTTTGTCGCACGCCGCACGCCATTGGACGTCCCCTCTATCATCAGATGGGCATTGATT
>JAKQKQ010000169.1 GCA_029560585.1 Verrucomicrobiota bacterium
ACTTCTTCGATTTCTCGAGATCGTTCGTCCCAACCATCACATGCGAAAACATTCGTCTCTCCCCGTTTCTTGTGGCGAAAGATGTGCGCGAAGTTCAGGCAACTGACAACTCTCGTCATAACACGCCCACCCAACCATCCCTCCGCTCATCCTGGCGAAAGCCGGGACCCAGAGCCACAGGCGCGATGCGAGAATGGGGGATGGAGCGTCATCCAATTTGTAGGACGGCGAAACTTCTTCCGCCCAACTCTCAAAGCACTAGCCAACAAAGATGGGGGATAGCGCTCTCCAGATTCAACCGGGCCAGAAGCTGGGGTCATACTCCGACCCATGACCGAGCTTTTCCTCGTTCTCTTGCGCATCCTGTTCCCGCTCGACCCCGTCGCGCGGCTGCGCGAGATCACGCGCGAATATCTCAACTGGCTCGTCACCTGTCTCGAAGACCCGGCGAAGCTGAATGACTTCCTGACCAACCCCGAAGCCTGCGCCGGCGTCGAAGCCCATGTAATCGTCATCGAGCATGGCGTGCAGCTGCTCATCAACGAGCGCGCAAGGCAGATCGCCGGTCTCCCCTTCATCTACACAGAGCGGCTCAAGCTGGTCCTGCTCCACCGCGCGAAACCGCCGCGGAAGATCGTCGCCCGCCTCAACCGGGCAGCCGCGCTGTTCGACAATCTCGAACGCCTCGCGCAGAGGCGCGCCAAACGCATGCAGCGCGAGCTGGCCGACAACCCCCTCCGTCTTGCGCCTTCGGCGCAATCCACCTCCCCCATGCTCCGCATGGTGGAGGCAAACCACCGCTGCCTTGCCTCCCTCAGTGCGCAGCACTGGGGGAGGTGGATCGGCGCGTCTTCGCGCCGAGACGGAGGGGACCTCTTCGCGCAACCGCGCGGGCCTCCGCCCAACCCAACTGCCTATTCCCCACTCACCACCTCAGTCGCCCCGCGACTGAGAACGCCCCCTCACGCCCCACGGCCACCCGCCGCATGGACTTCCGCCCTCGATTCTGGTCTATCGCCCCAACACCCCGGACCACCCCCAAAAGGGATCAAATACGCATATGACTGGCAAGATCGTCACGGTTTTCGGCGGCTCCGGCTTCCTCGGCCGCCATGTCGTCCGCGCCCTCTGCAAGCAGGGCTGGCGCGTCCGCGTCGCCACCCG
>JAKQKQ010000183.1 GCA_029560585.1 Verrucomicrobiota bacterium
TGATCACCTTGCCCAGGCCAGATCCCTCGGCCTGTTTCTGCTCGTCCCTCTGCTTCTCGTCTGTCTCCATTGTCGCTGTCCCGGTTGTATCAACCCAGACCAGCCCCATCAAATGTGCGAAAAATAGCGTACGTTATCTGCGCGCGATTCGAATCGCCTGCAAGTAGGCTCCTGCTGCCCGGCATCTGAATCTTCGAGGGCTGCGCGAAGATCCTGGCGAGCTTGAGAACTCGTCCGCCCGAACAGCAGTACCGAAAGGCGGCTGCGGGCCGTGGTCGAACCGGTAACGGTTCGACCTGAATCTGCCCGCGAGGCTGATCGGGTCGATTAACGTTTCGAGAACTGGAAGCGCTTGCGGGCGCCGGGACGACCGGGCTTCTTGCGTTCTTTGGCGCGGGGGTCCCGGGTGAGGAATCCCTTGGCCTTGAGCGGGGCGCGGTGTTCTGGATTGAGGCGGATGAGGGCGCGGGCGATAGCGAGTCGGACGGCACCTGCCTGCCCCGAGAGCCCGCCTCCCCTGGCCTGGACCTTGAGGTTGAAGTCTTTCTGCAGGTTGAGGAGCGTCAAGGAGGCCAAGGCGGTCTCGCGCAGCGAACCGGTATCAAAGTAGTCTTCAAAATCCCTGCCATTGACTTTGATTTCGCCCGAACCGGGCTGGAGATCCACGTGGGCGGTCGCCTCTTTGCGCCTGCCGGTCGCCGAATGAATGATCGATTCCGTCATGGGGGTATCCTATTTACTCTTAGCCTTGCAGCGAAGCTGCGGGAGCGGTTCGGGGGACTGCCCCACATGGGGGTGATCTGGCCCACGATAGACTTTGAGTTTTCTGTAGACCTGACTGCCCAGCCGGGTGTGGGGGATCATGCCGCGGACGGCATGCTCGATCAGTCGCTCGGGCACACGTTTTCGTAAGTCCCTGACCGTCTGCGTCTTGTGTCCGCTAACGTATCCCGAGAACGACATGTAGGTCTTGTCGGTTTCCTTCTTGCCCGAGAGGCGAACTTTTTCGGCATTGACCACGATGACGTAGTCACCGGTGTCCACGTGGGGGGTGAAAATGGGCTTCTGTTTGCCGCGGAGGACGATCGCGATGCGCTCGGCCAACCGGCCGAGTATCTGGTTTTCCGCGTCGACGACGTACCACTTGCGCTGCACATCGGAAGCTTTGGCGCTGAAGGTCTTCATACTGTACTGGGGAAGCGGGAGGTTACATGCGAGGCGTGCCCCGTCAACTCCCTTTTGAGGCCCGGTGTCAGACCAGTGCGGTGCACGGGGAATCCTGATGGGGCTCCAGATCAAAGGGTTGGGTAGAGGTCAAAAAGTCATCGCATGCGCGGAAGAGTTCCTTTTCATCGGCCGCGGATCTGGTGCGGGCGACCAGTTCCCCTGATGGATCGAGACCCGGGAGGATAAAGGCGAGAAGTTTTTTCAGTCGTCCAAGGCGAGCGCGCTCGGGTGCGGCCGGGTCGCACGCGACATGGTACAGTCGGTCGATGTACTGGCGGACGTCCACCAGGGTGGGGGCCGGTGATGTTGCGCCCGACCACGCATCCCGGATCTGCCGAAAGATCCAGGGGTTGCGCACGGCGCCCCTGCCAATCATCAGGCCCCGGGCACCCGTGGCCGCGATGACGGCTCGGGCGGCAGCGACGGACGAGATATTTCCGTTGGCGATAACGGGACATCTCAGGCGGGTGGCCGCCGTGCGGATCCAATCGTAGTGTGCCACGGGAGCGTACATCTCTCTCACGGTGCGCGCGTGAACCGAAACCGCGTCGAGTCGGTGGCGGCAGAGAATGTCGAGGACCGTCCCAAATTCATCCGGCCGATCGAATCCGACGCGGGTCTTGACGGTGAGGCTCGTGGCGACGGAGGCGCGGAGTGCCCCCAGGATCAGGTCGATGTGTTCCGGGCGCCGGAGCAGGCCGCCACCGGCGTCCTTCTTGCAGACCAGGGGCGCGGGGCAACCGAGGTTGAGGTCGATGCCGGCGATGCGCTCGCGCTGGAGCAGTCCGGCGGTACGGACGAGCGCCGGAACGTCGCCGCCGATCAGCTGGGCTAGGACCGGCACGCCGCACGGGTTTTCGCGAATGGCGCGCAGGATCTGGCGCTCGGGGCGCGAGTCCGAGTGGACGCGGAAGTACTCCGTCACCAAGAGATCGGGGGGGCCGTATTCGGCCACCACCCTCCAAAAACCGAGGTCGGTGACTTCCTGCATCGGGGCCAGTACGAGCAGGGGGCGATCGGATCGTCCAAATGATAAGGTCTCTCGCCCGCCCGACGCTGGGGCGACCCCGGCGGTGCCTTCCCGGATCACAGCGCCTCGCGCAACGATGCCGAGGCCGCGCGTGCCGTGGCCTCCACCTCGAGCGGGCCGTGCGCGAGCGACAGGAAGCCGGCCTCGAACTGTGAGGGCGCGAGATAGACCCCGCGGCGAAGCATGGCGTGAAAGAATCGACCGAACGCGGCCGTGTCGCTGCGCTTGGCCTCCGCAAGATTCCGAACCGGTCCTCCGGTGAAATACATGCAGAACATCGAGCCGATTCGCTTCAGGCAGAGACGATCCTCAAAACCGCGCGCCGCATCGCGCAGCGCGGACTCAAGCGTGCTCCCCGTGCGCTCGAGGGCACGAAAACCATCGCGCGCCTCAAGTTCCGACATCTGCGCGAGCCCGGCCGCCATGGCGAGGGGATTGCCCGATAGGGTGCCGGCCTGATAGACGGGGCCGTCAGGGGCCAGGTGATCCATGATGTCGGCGCGACCACCGAACGCGCCCACCGGCAGTCCCCCGCCTATCACCTTGCCGAAGGCGGTCAGATCCGGGGTCACCCCATAGACCTCCTGGGCGCCGCCGCGCGCGAGCCGGAAGCCCGTCATCACCTCGTCGAAGATCAGCAGGGTGCCGTGCGCGGTGCAGATTTCCCTCAGGCTCTCAAGAAAGCCGGGCTCGGGCAGGTAGAGTCCGGCGTTCGCGGGCACCGGTTCCAGGATGATGGCGGCGATCTCTCGGCCTCGGTCCCGAAACACGGACCTCACGGCGTCTGGATCGTTGAAGGGGAGAACGATGGTGAGTTCCGCGAGGCGTGCCGGGATGCCCGCGCTGTCGGGGCGACCGAAGGTGAGGGCCCCGCTGCCGGCCGCGACGAGTAGGGAATCGACGTGCCCGTGGTAGCAGCCCTCGAACTTCACGATGAGGTCCCTGCCGGTGAATCCCCGCGCCAGGCGCACGCAGGACATGGTCGCCTCGGTCCCGCTGTTGCATGCGCGCACTTTGCCGACCGATGGAACCCACGACCGGATCTTGGCCGCGAGATCCACCTCGCCCGGGTTGGGTATGCCGAAGCTCAGGCCATTGGCCGCGGCGTGGACCACCGCGTCCACCACGGCCTTTGCGCCATGACCCAGGATGTTGGGTCCCCAGCTGCAGACGTAGTCTATATACTCGTTGCCATCGGCATCCTCCACGCGGCTGCCGTGCGCGCGCCTCGCGAAAAAGGGCGAGCCCCCAACGCCACGGAAGGCTCGCACGGGGGAATTGACGCCGCCGGGGATGTGCCGAAGCGCCTCGGCGAAAAGCCTGTCGGATTGCTCGCGCCCCATCGCCATCGCGACCGCCGTTGTTCCTCGATCGCCCCTTCGGGTCCTCACCACTCGCTGAAACGCTGGGTGATCGGCATCCTGCGACCCAGACCGAACGCCCGGGACGTCACCGTCAGGCACGGCGGTGCCTGGCGTCTCATCGGCTCGGCCTGGTCTATCTTGCGCACGATGTCCCGCACGACGTTGCGCTCGAACCCTTCGGCGACGATCTCGTCGATGGGCATATCCTCGTCCACGTATCGCGCAACAACCGCATCCACGAGATGCGGGTTCTGCTGGCCTTCGGCACCCTCGGTGGCTGAGGCGCGGGTCAAGATGGCCGGGGGGATGATTTCCTCGTCGTGGTTTATGAACTCGGCCAGTCGGACGACGACGGTCTTGGGCACGTCGCCCAGGATTGCCAGCGAACCCGCCCCATCGCACAGGGGGGCACCGCGGCCCAGAGCCAGATCCGACTTGTCCGAAGACAGCACCAGCGCCGCACGGTGGTTCTCGCAGGTGAGCGCCAACACCAGCGCGGACAGGCGACAGGGCAAGTTATCTTCCGCGGCATCCTGCGGGGCCGCCGCCGGCTTGCCAGTGAGCGATCGCAGCGACAGGAGTGACTGTTCGACGTCGAGCGACTGGAATTCGATGCCAAGTTTCGAGGCGAGCGCGCGGGCATCCTCTATCTCGGCCGCATCCGTTCCCTTGGTGGTAATCGCGATGCCCACGACGTTTTGTGGCTCCATGGCGCGGGCAGCGATGATCGCGGCCACGGCGCCATTCAGGCCGACGATCGGCACCGCGGCCTTGCGCTGGCCGCACTTTGCCAGAAAGTCGCGGGTGCCCATGATCAGGCCCTCGAGCAGCTGCTCTTCCTCGCTGGGCTGGTCGACTTCGTTGATGGGACCCGCGTCGAGGTCGGCGATCAGGAGTTGCTCGGTGAAAGGTGCGCCAGAGGCGAGCGGCCCCCCGTCGCCCATGGCGAGGCTGCCGCCATCAAAGATCAGGCCGTCGGCGGACCCGACCATGTTGCAGATGAGGACCGGCACCCCGTCGTCGCGCGCAATCGTCTCGAGCATCGCGCGGCGGAGCTTGTCTTTGCCGAGCGACCAGGCGGATGCCGCGGGGCTGACGATCAGGTTGCAGCCCTGCGCGATGAGCTCTTGCACGGGATCAAGCGCACTGCGCCGATCCTCCCAGAAATCGGCATCGTTCCAGAGGTCGTCGCCGATCGCCACGCCCACCCGCGAGCCATCGACATCGAAGAACGCGGCTTCCGCGCCCGGTTCAAAGTACCGGTCTTCGTCGATGGCGCCGTGACTGGCGAGCAGCCGCTTGTGGAAAAGTGCCTCGACGGCGCCGTTGCGCAGGAGCGCGGCCGAGTTGAAAAGGCACCGGCCTGGGGCGCTGGGGTTCACGGTGATGGTTCCGACTAGCGCGGGCACGCGGCCGATGCGGCGCGCAAGCGTCTCCAGCGCCTTGTTGGCGGCGTTGGCAAACGCCCGCCGGAGCAACAGGTCGCGCGGGTGGCATCCCGTGAGGGCGAGTTCCGGGAAGACGACCAGCCCGCAGTCTTGTTTGACGGCGTCCTGATAAAACGACTGGATTTTTGTGGTGTTGCCGCGGAAGTCCCCCACCGCGGGATTTATTTGGGCGAGACCCACCTTCATGAGTTACCCACATTAGCGATTTTCTGGCCGCTCCGCAAGCGGGCTGTTAGGACCCTGAGACGATGGTGCCTGAGCGATATCGGACATCCGCGATACCGGCTGCGAGAAAAGCGACGGGCCGCTAGGCCCTCAGGTCGAGGTTTCTGGCGGCGGCGACCTCGTCCATTCTGCGGACCGGGAGGCGGTGCGGTGCGGAACGCACTTTCTCGGGGTCGGCGGCGGCTTCGTCGGCAATGCGGAGCAAGGCGTCGGCAAAGCGGTCGAGCGTGTCGCGGCTCTCGGTCTCGGTGGGTTCGATCATGAGGCAGTTGCGGATTGGCCAGGACAGGGTGGGGGAGTGGAATCCGTAATCGAGCAGGCGCTTGGCGATATCGGCGACCTTGACGCCGTGCGCGATGGCCTCGTCGGGGACGACGACAAACTCGTGCATGCAGGGCCCCGGTGCGGCCTCGCGGTAACGGCCGCGCACTTTGGATTTGAGGTAGTTGGCGTTGACGATGGCCGCGCGGGAGTTGCGCTCCATCCCCGCGGCCCCATGGGCGCGGATGTACGTGTAGGCCCGCGCCAGGATGCCAAAATTGCCGGCGAACGACCTCACGCGGCCGATGCTCTGGGGCCTGTCGTGATCCCACACCAGGTGCCCGTCGACGCGCTTGACTCGCGGCACCGGGAGATAGGGATCGAGAAAGGCCTTGACGCCCACGGGCCCCGCGCCGGGTCCGCCGCCCCCGTGGGGCGTGCTGAACGACTTGTGGAGATTCAGGTGGACGACATCAAAGCCCATGTCGCCCGGCCGGGCCAGGCCCAGAAGGGCATTCATGTTGGCGCCGTCGTAATAGAGCAGGCCCCCGGCCCGGTGGACGATCGAGGCCATGTCGCGGATGCGGGCCTCGAAGACACCGAGGGTGTTGGGGTTGGTGAGCATCAGCGCGGCGGTGTCGGGACCCGCGAGGCGCTCGAGCGCCCCGACGTCGACCTGTCCGGACGGCAAAGAGGGGACGGTGATCACCTCGAAGCCGGCCTGTCTGGCGCTGGACGGATTGGTGCCGTGGGCCGAATCGGGCACGAGCACCTTGTTCCGGTGGAGCTGGCCCTTCGCGGCCAGATGCGCGCGGATGACGAGCAGGCCGGTGAATTCCCCGTGGGCACCGGCGGCGGGCTGGAGCGAGAATCGGTCCATGCCGCAGATCTCGCAGAGGAGGTGCTCGAGTTCGTCGAGCAGTTCCAGCGCCCCCTGCGCGGTCGCGGAGGGCTGATAGGGGTGGATCTGG
Source organism: Verrucomicrobiota bacterium (assembly GCA_029560585.1). Taxonomy (GTDB): domain Bacteria; phylum Verrucomicrobiota; class Verrucomicrobiia; order JADLBR01; family JADLBR01; genus JADLBR01. The sequence continues at coordinate 6,527 of JAKQKQ010000183.1, forward strand.
GCGAAACCCGGCAGCGCCGCCATGCGGTCGTTGATCTTCGGGTTGTATTTCATGGTGCAGCTGCCCAGCGGATAAAAGTGTGTGTCCACCGAGAAGTTGAGCTGCGAGAGCCGCGTGAAGTGGCGGACCACCTCGATCTCAGACAGTTCGGGCAATTCGGCGGGACTCTTGCGGCGCAATGCCGGTGGCACGGCCTGGTCCAGGCCGGCGCCGTCGCCCGCGAATGCGGGGAACCTCACGGCGCGCGTGCCGGGGCGGGATTTTTCGAAGATCAGGGGCTGAAGCTCCATAAGTTCCACGGGGTGCTCCTCACTTGTCGATGCCGACCTGGCGGCCCATGGCGCGGTGGGCGAGGCCCGCGAGCGCTTTGAGATAGCGCTCGATATCCGGCCGGCTCTTGGCCTCCGTCACGCACACCAGCAGGTGATTGGCCGCGCCGCCGAACGGCTCCAGCGCCAACCCTGCAAAAATGCCCTGGTCTTCGAGTTCCGCACAGACGCGGCTGGCGGCGATCGGGCAGGCGACGACGAATTCGTTGAACACGGGGCCCGGGTGGGCGAGCGAGAAGCCCGGGATCTGGGCGATGCTATCGGACGCGAAACGCGCGCCCTGGGCGCAGTATTCCGCGACCTCGCGCAGGCCCTCGCGCCCCAGGAGGCAGAGGTAGATGCAGGCGCGGAGGGCCATGAGCCCCTGATTGGTGCAGATATTCGATGTCGCCTTCTCGCGTCGGATGTGCTGCTCGCGGGCCTGGAGCGTGAGGCAGAAGCCCGGGGCGCCGCAGGTGTCCAGTGTCCGGCCGACGAGCCGACCGGGCATCTTGTGCACCAGTTCCTTTTTCGCGGTCATAAAGCCGAGGTATGGGCCGCCAAAAGAGAGCGGGATGCCGAGGGGTTGGCCTTCGCCCACGGCGAGGTCGGCGCCGTACTCTCCCGGGGCCATGAGAAGCCCGAGGGACAGGGGGTTCACGACCGCGATGAAGAGCGCGCCGGCCGCGTGGGCGATGTCGGCCGCCCTGGCCATGTCTTCGATGCGGCCCAGGAAGTTGGGGTTCTGGCAGATGACGGCGGCGACAGAGCCGTCGGCGGCTTTGACGAGCGCGGCGGCATCGAAGGTTGCGGCGGAGGAGGGAAACGTGCGGATCTCGGTTTCCCAGCCGGAGAGGTGCGTGCGCAGCACCTGCATGTATTCCGGGTGAATGGTGTCGGCCGCGAGGATGACGCGGCGACCGGGCCGGGCGTTGAGCGCGAGGCACGCGGCCTCGGCCATGGCGGTGGCGCCATCGTACAGCGAGGCGTTGGAGACCTCCATGCCGGTAAGGGCGCACATGAGGGTCTGGAATTCGTAGATGACCTGGAGAGTGCCCTGGCTGGCCTCGGCCTGATAGGGGGTGTATGCGGTGTAGAATTCGCCGCGGGATGCGAGATGGTCGATTGCGGCGGGAATGAAATGCTCGTAGGCGCCGGCGCCGAGGAACGACAGCGCCTGGCCGGGCGGGGTGTTGCGGTACGCCAATTCCGACACTTCGCGCGCAAGTTCGATCTCGGACATCGGCGCTGGGAGGCGCAGTTTTGGATGGCGGAGGTCGGGCGGGATGGCGGCCACCAGGTCGTCGTACGACGCGGCGCCCGTCTCGCGCAGCATGGCCTCCAGTTCGGAGTCGGTGCTCGGGACGTAGTCCATTCTAGTGGCCCGTCGCCTGGCGGTAGGCGGCCGAATCCTGGAGTGCCTCCAACTCGCCGGGATCCGACATGCGAATCTTGAACATCCAGCTCTGGTATGGGGTCGCGTTCACCGCGCCCGGATCGGTGGGGAGCGCGCTGTTCACCTCGACGATCTCGCCGGAGACCGGCGCGTAGATGTCGGATGCGGCCTTCACCGACTCGATCGCTGCCACGGGCGACTTGGCGGTGACCCGGCGTCCCGGGGCGGGCAATTCCAGATAGACAATGTCGGTCAATTCCGCCTGGGCGTGGTCGGTGATGCCGACGGTGGCGACGTCGCCCTCGACGCGGACCCACTCGTGCGTTGCTGTGTACTTTAGATCGTCAGGAACCTTCATATAGCCCGCCCTTGTAAAGCGGCTTGCGCGCAATGACAACCGGAACCCGTCGGCCCCGCACCTCCATTTCAAGGCGCGTGCCGGGGGATGCGCTGGCGGCCGCAACGTACGCCATCCCGATGCCGCGGGCCAGCGAAGGGCTGAAGGTGCCGCTGGTGACCTCGCCCACGCGATCTTGCCCGGAGAAGAGGGAGTAGCCCGCCCGCGGGGGCGCGCCGGCGCCCTCGACAGAGAAAGCCACGAGCCGCTCCTTCAGGCCCGCCGCCGCTTGGGAGCGCAGGACTTCCGCACCCAGGAACCCACCTATCTTTTCGAGCGCGACCGCGAATCTGAGGCCCGCCTCCAGTGGCGTGCGTTCCGGTCCCAGCTCGTGCCCGTTGAGGGGATAGCAGGATTCCAGCCGCAGGGTATCGCGCGCGCCCAGGCCTGCGGGTTTTGCCCCCGCTGCCAGCAGGCGATCCCATAGCGCCGCGCCGGCGGCGGAGGGGACGAATATCTCCACCCCATCCTCCCCCGTGTATCCGGTCCGGGCTATGATCGCCCGGGCGTCCCCGAAATCGAACGACGCAATGTGGAACCGCTCGGGCGCGGTCGCCCCGGCGCCGAAAACCTCGGAAAATACCGCGATCGCCCGCGGCCCCTGCAGCGCCACCGCCGCGATCCCCTCGCTGCGATCCTCGAAACTGACGCCCGCCTGCAGATGGCCCCGCATCCACGCGGCGTCCTCGTCAATCTTTGAGGCATTCACCACCAAGAAGTATTCGTCGGCACCAATCCGGTAGGCGATCAGGTCATCGATCACCCCGCCGCGTTCGTTGAGCAGGAGGGTGTAGTGGCCCTCCCCGGGAGAGAGCCGGCTGATGTCGTTGGTCAGCAGGCCATTTAGCCACGCCGCGGCACCCGCCCCCGAGAAAAAGAACTCTCCCATATGCGAGATGTCGAACACGCCGGTCGCCTGTCGCACCGCCCGGTGCTCTTCGAGGATCCCCGTGTATTGGATCGGCATCTCCCAGCCCGCGAAGGGCGCCATGCGCGCGCCCAGCGCGACGTGCGCCGCGTGGAGCGGCGTCTTGAGGGTGCGTTCGCCTTCTGCCATGCGCCGTTTGTAGCGCCTTATCCACAGGGTTACCAGTCAGACTCAAGGTGTCGGACCACGGATCTTAGACCGGCCCATAGCGGCACCGAATCGAGTGCGTCCCATCCCGATGCGTTCGCCTGCAATCTGCTGCAAGCGAATCGCTTCAGACAACGAGAATTGCACCAGACTCATGGCCCAGAGACTAAGAATGCATTAAGAATTCATGATTATTCGTAACCATTTGTTGTTGTTTGATGCAAAGGCGCAACTTTTAGCACGCGATAGAACGCAAAATGACGAGGTTGGTATTCAACAAGGAGCTCGCGATGATTGTGATGAGACGAAGGCGATGGCTGGGCCAGACACTGGTGGAATACGTTCTCATCGTGGCGGTGGTATCGGTGGCGATGATCGGGGTGCTGACCACGTTCTCCCAGTCGGTTCGCAGCACGACGGACACGGCCGTCTCCGCACTGTCGGGCGCCTACAATAATAACTGACGCGAGTCGCCCTCGCACCCTGGGTTCCGCCCGCGCCATTGACCGAGGCGGCGCGAACTTCTCAAATCGCCGTGGGGTGCTACAGAGGGCTTGGCATGAAGCTCAACACGGAACCCGACATTCGCATCGGTATCATTGGCGCCGGGGCCAACACGCGGGAGAAACACATACCGAAGCTCGCGGCGCTGGAAGGGGTGGAGATCGTGGGGGTGGCCAACCGCTCGCACGGTTCCTCGGAGAGGGTGGCCCAGGAATTCGGGTTCTCGAAGGCTTACGTCGATTGGCACGAGGTGATCGAGGACAAGGAGGTCAACGCGATCGTCATTGGCACATGGCCGAACCTGCACGCGCCGGCGACCATCGCAGCCCTGACGGCGGGCAAGCATGTGCTGACGGAGGCGCGCATGGCCATGAACGCCTCCGAGGCCCGGGCGATGTTTGAGACCGCCCAGGATAACCCCGATCTCGTAGCCCAGGTTGTCCCTTCGCCCTTCACGCTCCATGCCGATAGGACGATACAGCGGCTCGTGGCAGACGGGTTTCTGGGGGAGTTGCTGGTGATCGATGTGCAGGCGGGCGGCGGATTTCTCGATCGGGAGGCCCCGCTGGTCTGGAGGCAGGATCATGAGCTCAGCGGCTGCAACGTGATGCAGCTTGGGATCTGGTATGAGGCGATCATGCGGTGGGTTGGGACCGCGACACGCGTGATGGCGATGGGCAAGACTTTCGTGAGGATGCGGCGCGATGCGGCGGGGGTGATGCGGGCTGTCCGGATCCCGGAACACATGGACGTCGTGGCCGACATGGCCTGCGGCGCGCAGGCGCACTTCCGGATGTCGGCGGTGACGCCGTTCACCGGCCCGCCCTCCGCCACGCTGTATGGCAGCGACGCCGCGCTGCGATTCATCGATGGCAAGCTCCTGGCCGCCAAGAAGGGCGCGAAGGATTGGAAGGAGATCAAGATACCCGCCGACGAGAACACCGGCTGGCGCGTCGAGGAGGAATTCGTGCGCGCGATCCGGGGTGCGGAGAGGGTCAGCCGCACGACATTCTACGACGGGCTCCAGTACATGGAATTCACCGAGGCCGCCGCGCGCAGTCTCGCCGGAGGTCGCGCCGTGCCGCTGCCACTCGTCCCGGGCTGAGGACGGGGCGGGGTCCCGTTGCCCGGGATCTCGAGCGGCACCGATGCGAAAACAGGAACTCTGGGAGGGCCCGCGGCCTGAGGCTGTCTCAAAACTCAAACGCCCAACACGGAACATCCAACAATCAATACCCATCTAATGGTAGAGGGGACGTCCAATGGTGTGCGTCGCGCGACAATGCATGGCATCTCACAGAGATGCCCTACAAAATTTGTAGGCCGCCTGTGCCAGGCGGCTCGGCTCAGAGGTTTTGAGACAGGCTCGCCTCGCGGGCCGGGTTGGCCCGGATATCGCGCGGCTGGTGAATCGCGGACGCCGGGGCCGACGTCCCTCCCAGCTGATACTGAGACGCCAGCGTGGAGGTGATGGTCTGGCGTTTTGAGATAGGCTCGGGCCGGCTTCCCTCCCGTATCCAACGCGACTGTCGTGTGGGTTTTTCAGCGGTCGGCCAGGGTCGGCCGCCCTCCGGAGAAGTCTCTCATCCCCGCGGTCCCCTGCGGATGTGCCAGTCCTTGCGGCTTGTCTGCCTTTCCGGAGTCCCTCAAGCTACGGGCACGATGCGAACGCAGAGCTATCCCGCCAATCACGTGGTTTTCCGCGAAGGGGATGAATCCCAAGATGCCTATCGGATCCTCTCTGGCCGGGTCGATATCAGCATGGGGACCGGCGGCAAGCGCATCCTGCTCGCCCGTCTGGGTCCGGGGGACATCTTCGGCGAGATGGCCATGATCGAGGACAAGGCCCGTTCGGCGACCGCCACGGCCGCGGAGGATCTGGAGGTCGAGGTCATGTCGCCGGCCGATTTCAACCGCGCCATCCTGCAAGATCCCGCGAGGCTCGTGCCCTACCTCGCCTCATTCTTCGAGCGGCTCCGGACGACGAACAACATGCTCCGGATGGAAATGAGGCGCCGCGGCGCGGTCGGCGAGGGCGGCATCGATCGGCTGCACGTCGACGTGGCCCACGGCGATTCCTCGGTGCACGTGCTGCCGGTGGCGCGCGTCTTGCTCATGGCGGCCAGCGAGCACGCCCGCGCGCGGTCCTCCGCCGAGGAACTTCGCGTGGACAAGTTCCCGTTCCGCATCGGCCGGATGTCGTCGGGCGGTGCGGACGTGCTTGTCCAGAATGACTTCTTCGTGCGCGACCAGGAACCCTATCAGATCTCCCGCAACCACTGCGCCATCGATCGCGAGGGGGACCGTTTCTACGTCCGGGATCGTGGCAGTACCCTGGGCACTGTCGTCAACGGGCGCCCCGTCGGCTTGCGGTGTGATTCGATCAGTACCCCGCTCAAGGCCGGGGAAAACCGCATCGTGCTCGGCAGCGCAAACAGCCCCTACGTTTTCCTGGTGCGGATCGACGGCGGCTGACCTCAAACTTCGCACGCGTTTGGCGTCTCGCAGAGACGCCCCACAAGTCTTTTGGGCCGCCTGTATCAGGCGGCAGCGGGCGTCAAGTTTCCCCATGAATGATGCGGCGCCCTCGGGCGCTGGCGGCGGGGCTGAATCGAAAATTCAGATGCCGAGCAGTAGGAGCCTGCTTCCAGGCGAACCCATGCGCGAATCGCGCGCAAGCGCGCGCCCACGTCTCATTTTCACCCCCGGTGGCGCCCCACGTCACCTGAGTGGAGCATGGGAAGCCTACTTGAGATCCTGGTCGGTGAGCGCGTTTGTGATCCGGTACTGTTCCTGCGTGAGCTCGGGGTCGGCGCGGAAGGCCAATCGGCCCGCGAAGCGACGCTCCAGCTCGACCAGCGACTCCTCGTCGTGGCTGCGTAGCCGTTCCAACACTTTCGGGTGGACATAGGCCCGGACCTCGTGGACCTCGGGATTGAGGCGCATCCGTCGGGAGATCTCTCGCTGGATGTCGAGGCTCATCGTCTCGGGTGTTCGCACGCGGCCGCGGCCCTTGCAGTAGGGGCAGTCCTCGTAGCTGAGCTTGAAGTGGCTTTCTTCGGTGCGCTGGCGCGTCATCTCGATCAGCCCCAGCGGCGAGATCGGCAGCACGTGGGTCTTGGCCTTGTCCCGGGAGAGCGACTGCCTGAACTGCTGGTAGACGGCCTGCTGGTCCTTGCGCATCCGCATGTCGATAAAGTCCACGATGATGAGGCCGCCGATGTTGCGCAGCCGAAGCTGCCGCGCGATCTCCTGGGCGGCCTCGAGGTTGGTCGCCACGATCGTGTCCTCGTTCTCGGCCGTCGCCTTGCTTCTGCCCGTGTTGACATCGATGGCCACGAGCGCCTCGGTTTCATCGATGACGATATAGGCCCCGCTTTTGAGGTACACCTGGCGCCGCATCGATGAATCGAGCTGCCGGTCGATCCCGAACTTCTCGAAGAGGGGCACCGGTTCCTGGTACAGCCTGATCTTGCGCATCGAGCGTTTCGAGATCGATGCCACGAGGGTCTTTATGCGCTCGAACTCGGGCTCGTTGTCGAGAACGATCCTGTCCACCTCTTCCGTCAGGAAGTCGCGCACCGAGCGCTCCACGAGATCGGATTCCTGATGGAGGGTGGCGGGGGCGGTCTTGGTCTTGATGCCCTCCTCGATATGTTGCCACTGTTCCAGCAGCATGGCCACATCGCGGACGAAGAAGCGGGCGCGCTGGCCCTCGCCGACCGTGCGGATGATCACGCCGATGCCCTCCGGGACCTCGAGCTTGCTGAGGATCTTGCGCAGGCGCGCGCGCTCCTCGGGGTCTGAGATTTTCCTCGAGATGCCGAACTGGTCCGAATAGGGCGTCAGGACCACGAATCGGCCGGGGAGGCTGATGTTCGTCGTGATCCGCGGCCCCTTGTTGCCGATCGGGCCCTTGGTGACCTGCACCACGACCTCGGCGCCGGGGGGGTATAGGGTGGGGATGTCCTCCACCTGGATCCGCCGGGGTTTCTTGCCGGTGCCCCGGTCGATGGTCTCGATCTCCTCCAGCGCGGCGGGCATTGCGTCCCAGTAATGGAGGAATGCGTTCTTCTCGCAGCCGATATCGACGAACATGGCCTTCAGGCCCGGTTCGATGTTCTTGATCCGGCCCTTGAAGATGCTCCCGGCGAGGCTGACGTCGCCCTCGCGTTCGATCTGGAATTCCTCCAGTCGCCCGTCCTCCAGCAGCGCCACCCGGCGCTCGATCTTCTCGATCGAAATGAGCAGTTCGACAGTCGGCTTCTTGGGCCCGAAGCCGAACGCCGCCTTGATCTTGTCAAGAATCATATGGCTCCTCTCCGCGTTGCGGAACGCGAAGGAGTGCGGAGCCGTTCATCGTGGTTGGCGGTGTATGTGTACGCTCTGCAAGAGACCGATTCCCGCGAGGCATGTCACAACAAAAGTCCCACCGTACGATATAAACGGCAACGGGATACCCGTAATGGGGGTCACTCCAATCGTCATTCCAATGTTCTCAAAAATATGCGTAAAAAACATCGTGCACACGCCGGTGGCCACCAGGGCACCCCGCATGTCACGCGAGCGCACGGCGATATTTAAGCCCATCAGCAGTATGATTGCAAAGACGGAAAGCAGGATCACGCTGCCGAGGAAGCCGAATTCTTCGCCGATCACTGAGAAGATGAAGTCGCTGAAGGAGACGTCCTTGGGCAGGAAGCCGAGGATGCTCTGCTTGCCCTCCATGAAGCCGCGGCCAAGCATCCCGCCCGAGCCGATGGCCGTCTTGCTCTGCTGCAGGTGATAGCCGTAGCCTTCCGGGTCCCTGCCCGGGTCGAGGAACGAGGTCAGGCGGGCCTGCTGATAGGGTTCGAGGTAGAAGAAGTAGGCGTAGACGGCGACGACGGCGCCGAGGACCAGGCCCATGAGCAGCCATCGTTTCTTGACGCCCGCCACGAACATCATCACGAAGCACAGGGGGCCGAAGACCATGGCGGAGCCAAGGTCGGGCTGTTTGAGGACCAGGGCCATGCAGCCGCCGGTGGCCGCGCAGCCCCAGGCGAACGTCCAGAAGTTGTCCACCTTCTCGCCGCGCCACGGCAGGAACCAGGCTAGAAAGAGCACGAGGGCGAGTTTGACCAGCTCGGCGGGCTGGAGGCGCACGAAACCCCACTCGAACCAGCTTCGGGCGTTGTTGACCTCGGTGCCGAAAAGGAGGACGGCGACGAGTATGCCGTAGCCCGCCAGGAGGATCAGGGGCGCGAGCCGCAGCAGTTTCCGATAATCGAGGAGCGCGAGCGTGCCGCACAGGCCGAATCCGATGATGGAATGGTAGAGCTGTTTGACGTAGTAGTCGCGCAGTTCCGGGTTGTCGCTGGTCCATGTGGCGCTGTAGATGAACACGACGCCCGAGCCGACGGCGAGGCCGGCCACCGCCAGCAGGAGCCAGTCCACGCGTGCGATCTTCTCGATCAGCGAAGGGCTTTTGGGTCCTGCGGCGGCCATCAGCGGGACCTCCAGAATTGCCTGCGCCCGCGCGTGTCGCGGAGGGAGGGTGACCGGCGCTGGACGGATGAGCGATCGGGCAGGGTCATCCGATCTTCCTCGTGGGGCACGGCGTTCTCTTCCTGGCCCTCGAAGGAGACCGCGACGTTTTCGGCGGCAAGTTCGTCTGGCGCGGCCGTGGGCTCGTCCGGGAACGCGCTCGACCCGCGGAAGTTGCCGGCCTGCGGCTGCGTGTAGGCCAGCTCGTAGTTCTCGTTGCGCCGGATGAGGCGGAACATGCGATAGAAGATGTCCCTGACCCGCGGCGCGCAATCGACGCCGCCGGCGGTGCCGCCCTCGACCATGACGCAGGCAGCATAGCGGGGTTCCTCGAACGGGGCGAAGGCGATGAACCAGGTCTTGTTGTCGGTCCTGAATTCGCCGCCGACCTGGCCCTTGAATTGCGCGGTGCCGGTCTTGCCGGCGACGGCGATGCCGGGAACAGCGGCCCGTTTGCCCGTGCCGCCGGCCTCGTTGACGACCGCCCACATCCCTTTCCGTATGACATCCATCGCCTTGGGGTCGATGTTGAGTCGTCCGCGGAGTTCGGGTTTGAACTCGAACTCTGCCTCGCCGTCGGGCCGGATGATGCGCTGGATGAGCTGGGGTTTGTATATGGCGCCGCTATTGGCGACTGCCGCGGCCACCATCGCCATCTGGAGGGGCGTGACCAGGACGTAGCCTTGGCCGATGGCGGCGTTGGCCATGTGGCCGTCGCTCCAGCGGTCGCGGGGGTAGGTGGCCCGCATCCATTCTCTTGACGGCAGCGTGCCGGGGCTCACGCGCGGCAGGGGAATGTCGTTCTTGTCGCCCAGCCCGATGGCGTGTCCCACGGCAAAGACGCGATCGATCCCCGTCTTGACTCCCAGATTGTAGAAGTAGGTGTTGCAGGAAATCTTGATCGCCTCCTGGAGGTTGACGGTCCCGTGGCCCGAGGAACTCCAGCACTGCTTGAAGCGGTCGGCGACGAACAGGCCGCCGCCGCACGAGAACGAGTAATTCGGTGGCACCACCTTGTAGGTCATCGCGGCCAAGGCGATGACCGTCTTGAATGTCGAGCCTGGGGGGTAGGCCGAGACGGCGCGATTTACCAGCGGGCGGGTCTTGTCCTTGATGACGGAGTTCCAGATGGTCGGGTCGGAGAGCGCGTTGGGGTCATAATTGGGCACCGAGACCATGGCGAGTATCTCGCCGGTGGTGCAATCCAGGACGACGCAGGCGCCTCGCCCGACCCCCGCCATGGCTTTCTCGGCGATCTGCTGGACGCGGAGATCGAGGGTCAGGTAGACGGTGGAACCGCCGCGGGGCAGGTCCTCGTGCAACAGGCGCTGAACGCGCCCGAGGTTATCGACCTCGAGCACCCGGTAGCCGGGGTCCCCCTGGAGATACTCGTCGGAGGCCAATTCGACGCCGTCCTTTCCGGTGCTTTCGGCCTCGAAGGTGCCACCATCATCGCGGGTCAGCAGCAGCGCTTGCTCTGGTCGGCCGACGTAGCCGACGACATGTGCGGCGGTGGCGCCATACGAATACCGTCTTAGCGGCCGGGCCGTGATACGGATCCCGGGGACCACGGGGTTGCGCTCCATGAGGACCGCGAGTTCTTCGAATTTGAGGTCGCCCTTGAGCTGGAAAGGGAGTTGCTCCCGGATGCGCTGGTGGAGCATCAGCGCGTCGCGGTCGATATGGATCCGGTCCCCAAGGACCTCGCGGTAGGGGCCGAGGCTCTCGTCGGCGATCTTGACGATGTCATCGACGATCTCGGTCTTGCGCACGCCGGCGACCAAGTAGGTATCGCGGGTCTTGGGCAGGCCGCCGTGTATTTTGCGGTAGTGAGACTTCAGCTCCAGGAGGTAGAGGTCGATGTCGAAGTTCCCGCGGTGTTCGGCGAGGGGAACGCCCCAGCGGTCGGCGATGAGGCCGCGGGCGGGGGGGAGCAATATCGTGCGGGTGCTCTGTGCGCCGACTTGCGCCGCATAGGCTTCGGCCTGACCGATCTGCAACTGATAGAGCCGGAACAGGAGGACCATCAGACCGGACATGAAGATCGCGGCGACCAGCAGGATGGGGCCCGTCTGCCGCGATCGGTCCTCACTGTTCATCGGTGTCCTTCTTCGGCCGGGGAACAGGGCTGCACAGGTGTTTGCCGATTTCGATTAAGGCGCAGACCACCGGTGCGAGCACCGCATTGAAGGCGCTGACCAGTAGCATCTTGTGGAATGGGCCGGCGCCAAAGATGTCTGGCGAGAAGCGCCGCTGCTGGAGGCAGAAACCCGCGTAGTCCAGCAACAGGAATACCATCGTGCCCACCAGCACGAAAAACACTTGGGCGTACCACCGATGTCGCAAGCGTGCCAGTTCCTGTGTTTGGACCAGCAGGACTGGGGCCATTAGGCAGACCGCACCCCAGCCAAGATGGTTCTCGGAAAGAAGATCCCGCGAGAGGCCCATGAACAGTGCCAACAGCCACGCCCCTGCGGGGTTCAGGAACAGTGCGCCGCAGACGGCCAGGAGAGGGGTGATCTCCCACTGGGCACCCTGCAGCCACTCGGGGGCCGGCAGGCACACCTGGCCCATCAGCGCCAGGAGTCCCACGATCAGGAGAAGCGCAAAAAGCATGTCGGAGAACGCTAGGAGCCCATTGGACTTTCGTCCAGCGGGGACGGCGCTGGGAGCCAAGCCGGCCTTGATAATACGCGTATCTTCCGTGGGCATGGATGATTCCGCGGTTTGGGGTTCCAGCCCGGGGCACTCAGTCTGGCCAGGTGAAAACACGGAGGAAGCGGACGCCGTTTTCGGTGAGGCCCGTCTTGGAACCCGAGCGGGTGACGCGCCCCAGGGTCTGGTAGTAGGGGCTCGCCTGGGTGGCTTTGACATCGGCGAGCTGTGGGCCAGGAATGGGTTCCGCCAGTGGGCGGAATCGCAGCGGCAGGCCAGATTTCGTGAAAGCGATCTCCCAGGTGGGGGGAGACGAGGGATCCACGCCGCCGCAGAGCCACGGATAGCGGGTGAGGATGTCAATGGTGCCGGGGTTCGGGATGCGGACTTTGTAGAAAGGTTCTTCGCCCGCCAAGAATTGCGGGATGGTGAGTTTCGGGTTCTTGGCATTCTGGAGGAATAGGCGCGCGGGGTCTAGGCCGAACAGGTTCAGGCCGTTGTACATCCCGTGCCAATTGGGTTCCTTCATGAACTTGCCGTGCCAGCTGTCGAATTTCCGATTGGCCAGGAGGTTGATTTCGAAATGGAGGTGGGCCCGCTCTCTGTCCACGCCGACGCCGGTGTACCCGAGCGCGCCGATGATCTGGCTCTGGCCCACGGTGTCGCCCTTGTGGACGGCGACGGATTTCAGGTGGCCGTAGAGGGTGTAGTAGGGGCAACCGTCCCAGATGTGCTCGATGACGACGTATCTGCCGTAGTTCGATCGGCCGGGGGTCTCGTTGGCGTAAACGACCTTGCCGGCGGCGACGGCCCAGACGGGATCCATGGGTTCGCCCGATGCGTCGCGCTTGAGGGGTCTGATGTCGAGTCCCTCGTGAAACCGGGTATAGAGGATACCTCCGGCAGTGCGGATGGGATTGCGCCAGAAACCGTATTGGCCGCCCTGCCAAGGGTGCGAGCTGTCCCCCTCGAAGGAACGGTTCACGTACATGTAGAAGGCGGGCCCGCCATCATCGAACAGCGCCCGGTTCGGCGTGGGCAACACGAGGTCCAGCGCGCGTGCCTCTGCCGACAAGAGCGCGATTAGGGCCCCGCACCCAAATGTCATCCGGTAGGTCATAGTCAGAATGCCCGTGACAATAACAGCCTCTTGGACTTTGGAAAGTCTGACGGGGCGTCTTCGGGATTGCGGGACGCCGTGGTTGCGCCGGTGATGGGCCGGGATGCTGAGATGGGGGGAACGCGCTTGCGTTCGGTCACGCCGAGTATTCGGATGGCGCTGTCGCACACAAGCGATAAGCTCTCCCCAATGAATGCCGTGGCCCCAGATCTCGCCCATCCGCGCGATCAGATCCTCGATATTATGGAAAGGATCTATCGCTATCGGATGACGACAACGTCGGGCGGCAACGTCTCGCTGTTGGATGCCGCGGGCGATATATGGATCACGCCCTCGAGGGTGGACAAGGGCGGTCTCGCGCGAAGGGACATCGTGAGGTTGCCGCGCGACGGTTCCGCCGAGGGCCCGCATCCTCCCTCCTCTGAACTGCCATTTCACCGCGCCATCTACGCCGCGCGTCCCGACCTTCGGGCGATCGTTCATGCGCATCCGGTGGCGCTGGTTGCTTTTAGTATCACGGGCCGAGCGCCCGACACGCGATTGTTTCCGCAGGCGAGGCACATGTGCGGGGAACCGGGCTTTGCGCCCTATGCGCTGCCGGGGAGCGCCGCGCTTGGCGAGAGCATCGCGTCTGTTTTCGGCCGCGGCTTCTCATGCGTGGTGATGGAGAACCACGGCGTCGTGGTGGGCGGGACGACTGCGGCGGAGGCGTTCCAGCGTTTCGAGGCCCTTGAATTTGTGGCCAAGACGATCATCAAAGCCGCCGCCCTGGGTGGGGCCGGCTATCTTGAGGAGTCGCGCATTGTGGCGGCCCTGGACCGCCGCGCCCGCTGGTCCGAGCTGCCGCCCGCATCGGCAGGGAGCGGCGAGCGGGAACTGCGCCGGGAGCTGTGCGATTTCGTTCGTCGCGGCTGTCGCCAGCGACTGCTTATCAGCACCGAGGGGAGCTTCTCCGCCAGACTCGACGGCGACCGATTCCTGATCACACCCGCGCATGAGGATCGCTATGGATTGCGGCCCGCGGACATCGTCCTGGTCCGCGGCGACGCCTGCGAGGCCGGCAAGATCCCGAGCCGCGCCGCCCCCGCGCACCGGGCCATTTACGGCGCGCATCCCGATGTCCAGGCCATCGTCTTTGCGCATCCCGTCAATGCCACGGCATTCAGCGTCGCCGCCGCGCCCTTCGACGCCCGGACGATCCCCGAGAGTTACATCCTGTTGCGCGACGTCCCCCGGCTCCCGTTTGGGATGCCGTATGGCGATGGGCCGGCCCTCGCCGCCTCGGTTTCGATGGAACGTCCCGCCGCCTTGTTGGAGAATGACGGCGCGCTCGTCGTGGGGCGGGGAATCCTTGACGCGTTTGATCGCCTCGAGGTGCTCGAGGCCACCGCAGAGGCTGTCATCAACAGCCAATCCATCGGCGCGATCGCGCCGATGCCCGATGCCGCGCTCTCAGAGATCCGCCGCGCATTTTTCGGGGAAAAGTGAGGGGCACCGATGAAGCGGGTCCTCATTTGCGTCCGGGCGTTGGCCCTCGGGGCGCTCGTCTCGCGCTTTTCGTGTCCGGGCGCGGCAGAGGTGCTTGAGTTTCACGTGGCTCCCGATGGGAGCGATGCCTGGAGCGGGGCGCGGCCGCGGCCCGATGCTTCGGGCGAGAATGGGCCGTTCGCAACTCTGGCCCGCGCGCGCGACGTGGCGCGAGAACGCCGTGGCGTGGCGACATCCGTCCGCATCCTCGTTCATGCCGGACGGTATTTCTTGGCTGCGCCGCTGGAACTGACCGCGGCCGACTCTGGCTTGGTCATCGCCGCGGCCGGGGAGCGGCGCCCGGTGCTCGTGGGCGGTCGTCTGGTGACCGGGTGGACGAGGGAGGGCGACGGAAAGCTCTGGTGGGCCCCCGCGCCCGGCACCCGCGACCGAGAATGGGATTTCCGCCTCCTTGTGGTGAATGGCGAAGTGAGGCCGCGCGCGAGGTTGCCCAAAGAGAGTGCCTTCGAGCACGCCAGCAAGTGGGATGTGCCGTGGATGAGCACGTCGGGTGGCGGGTGGAAGCGCAAGCCCACCGCCGAAGAGCTGTCGGCCATGAAGTACAGAGCCGGTGACCTCGGTCCTTGGCTCGATATCACGAACGCGGAGATCACCGTGTATCACATGTGGGACGAGTCCTGCGTCGGCATACGGTCCCATGATCCCGCGGCCCAGACCCTGACGTTCGCGACGCCCTGCGGCCACCCGCCGGGTGCCTTCGGCGTGAAAAAATTCGTGCTCTGGAACACCCGCGAGGGCATGCATTCGCCGGGCCGCTGGTATCTGGATCGGTCCCGCGAGCGGTTGGTCTATTGGCCCCGACCCGGAGAGGACATGGCCCGGGCGGAGGTCATCGCCCCCACGGTCGAGAGTCTCATCCGCGTCTCGGGGAAAGAGGGCGCCCCCGCGCGAGCCATCGCTCTTCGCGGCCTGTCGCTGACCGTGACAACCACCCCGCTGGTGGCGGGCGGGTTCGGGGCCGGGAGATTCCTTGGCGCGATCGCGCTCTCCCATGCCGAGGGTTGCCGCATCGAGGGCGTGGAGGTGTATAACGTGGCCGGCCAGGGCATCGCCGGGTGGAACATGGAACATCTCACCATCGCGGGTTGTGAGACCCGGGATGTCGGCGCATGCGGTGTCCGCATCGGCGGCGCCGAGAACCTGGTCCTCAGCAACCGCGTCCATCGCTCCGGCATCCTGTACCCCAGCGCGATCGCGCTCTCGACGTCCGGCGCGCGCAATACAATCGCGGCCAATGACGTGGATCACGCGCCGTACAGCGGCATCACCGCCAGTGGCAACGATCACCTCATCGAGGACAATCGGATCAGCCGGGTGATGCGCGAGCTGCACGATGGCGCCGGTATCTACATCACCTTCTGCTCCAACATCACCGTCCGGGGCAACGTCGTGCGCGACATCGCCGACACTGGCGGCTATGGCGCATCCGCATACTACCTCGACGAACAGGCCCGAAATTGCTTGGTCGAGCGCAATCTCTCGCTGGGCGTCAACTGGCCCGTCCACATGCACATGGCCACGAACAACATGGCCCGGGGCAATGTTTTCCTCGTCGATGGCGATGCGAAGATCTCCCTGGCAAGAACCGCCGGCGCCATCTTTGAAAGAAACATCCTATGCGCCACGGGCGACGTCATCATCCGAGGCCCCGCGAACGGCATCGCCGCGATGCCGAGCAATATTTTCTATACCGCGAAAGGGAAACTGCTCTGGGAGAGGCTCGATCAGTATGCATCCAAAGGTCGCCAGCCTCTGGAGTTGCGAGATGGCAGCGTCAATGCCGATCCGAAGTTCAGGGACATCGCGCGGGGCGATCTCGATCTTGGGCTTGGTTCGCCCGCCCGTCGGCTCGGCATCGAACCGCTTCCCGCGGCTCTTGCGCACGAGGCGGTGGCGCGTGCGATGGCGGCCCCCGCGGGGCATTGAGGGCGGGTCACTGCGCGGCGAGCAACGCGACCGAACTGTCCCGCCACCCCTCTTGGGCGAGGAGACTCTCGAGGATCGCCGCGCAGCAGAAGGCGTCGAAAAGGGCGTCGTGGGGCTCGCGGCCGGGACAAAGCTCCTGCACCCGTGGCAAGAGGTTGAGGGCTCCCACGACATCCTGCAGCGCGTGGGAGGGGAGTGAGGGATAGGCGGCGCGGGCGAGCCTCAGCGTGTCGATCCAAGGGCCGCCGGTGTGCAGGGGTGCCGCCAGGCTGAGGAACTTCCGTTCGGTGGGCGCGTTGTGCGCGGCCAGGGGGCGGCCCTCGATCCATTGGCGCAGCATCGGCCACAGGCCCGGCAACGTCGGGGCGACCGCGATCTCGCGCCGGAGGCGGTGGTGTTGGCCGGGGGCGCGCGGGTTGAACGGCCGATCGCCCACCCGCAACAGGCTCTCGAACCCGGGCGCCGGGTCGATGCGCCCGCGCGAAAGCACCACTATCCCGATCTGCCATGGCTCGGCCTCGTATCCGCGCACGTCGCCCGTGGTCTCGAGATCGATGACCGCGATTTCGATTTCGCGCGCAGGTGGGTTGGCAGCTGTCATGTGGCCGCGCCGACCTTGACCGGCGGCGCGATGCGATATTCGACGCGTGACGGCCGATTTCAACACCCAACAGCCGGGGTTGATACGGAGGGGCGCTGCGGGGTCTGCAAATGCCGAATGCGCAGGCGTTCGGCTGCAGGGGTTTTCGAACCAGATCCCATCCGGCGGCTGCCGGACCACCGGTGAAGAAAATGTGGCGAAGCCGATCGCCAGAGGCGATTCTACGACATTCCGGCTTCGGTGCTGGTCCGACGGCCGACGGGCGCAAGCCCTTCGCCACACTCATGTGGAAACGTCCGCGACGTGGTGCGGGCAATCTTGTCTGCAATCACAAGACGTTGCCACATCGTGGGTTGGCGGACAGGATTGTCCGCCCCACGGTCTTGGGCGCAGCGTGAAGTTTCAGGTCAGAGGCCGATGCCCGAGTCGGAGCGATGGTCGCGTTCGTTCCCGCGCCCTTCCTCAAGCTGTTTGATTTCTTCCATGCTCATGCGGCGGATGCGGAGCCGCCTCGGCAGGCGCGCGTGTGTGTCGGGCGTGGTGACCTCGAATTCTCCGGTGTGGAGGCGTTCGCCGCGGCGCGGGATCTGGCCGCAGCGGCGTTGCACCCATTGGGTGGCGGTTTCCTTGGGCTGCAGACCGATGTTCCATCCGGTCTCGGCGCGCACCTCCCTCATCGGGAGCAGCGCGTCGATCAGGATCGAGTCCTCGGTATGCTCGAAGATGGGCCCGCGCTCGATGTCGAGCTCGTCGCGGATCTCGCCGACAATCTCCTCGAGCACGTCCTCGAGCGTGACGATGCCCGCCATCCGACAGGCGTCGGGCGCGAGGGGGTCGCCGCTCACATCATCCAGCACGATGGCGAGGTGCGAGCGCGAGACGCGGAAGAACTGGAGCATCGCGGGCAGCGGCGTCTTGGGCGTAAAGGTCAGGGGCTTCCGGATGATGCTGCCGAAAGACTTGTCCGGGTAGAGCTGCTCGATCTGCCAGAGCCACTCTTTGACGAGCAGGAAGCCGACGACCTCGGGGTCGCCCTGCCTGCGGCAGACGGGGTACCGGCTGTGCCCGGTGGTCATCGCGACGCGGATGTTCTCTTCGATTGGGAGATCGAGGTAGAGGGCGTCGACTTCCTCGCGCGGCACCATCACCTGCGCGGCGGTGGTCTCGCGAAGGCGGAGCGACCGGATCATGATCTTGTTGATGACCGCGTCTGTGGGGTGGGTGTGGTGCGAGTGGCTCAGGACGAAATCCAGTTCTTCGGGACTGAATGCGTGCTCGCTCTCGGAGGGTGGCTCGAGTCCGGCCCAGCGGAGAAACAGGTTTGCGGTGCCGTTGAGAATCCAGATCGCCGGATAGAAAACGTAGTAGAATATCATCAGCGGGCCCGATACCCACAGCGAGATGGCCTTTGGTCTCTGGATCGCCAGCGACTTTGGCGCCAGTTCCCCGAGCACCACGTGCAGGAACGTGATGAGCGCAAACCCGATGCCGAACCCCGTGGAATCGATCGTCACCGGATCGGTGATGCCCACGAGCATGAGGATCGGCCTCAGCCACGCGACCACGTACGGTTTGCCGATGGCGCCCAGCGCGATGCTTGAGATCGTGATGCCCAGTTGCGTGGCCGAGAGGCATGCGTCCAGATGCCGCGTCGCCTTCAGCGCCATCTTCACGCGCCAGTCGCCAGATTTGAGCAGCGGGCGCAGCTGGGAGAATCGCACCTTGACGACCGCGAATTCCGCCGCGACGAAGAAGCCGTTCGCGAAGACCAGCGCCAATATCACGGCCGCCTGCCACAGGATATCAAGTGGGTTCATTGATTTGGCGCCAGGCGCATTCTCCCTTCACGGAACCTCTCATACTAGACCCCTCCGCGCCGAAAGACCAGACACTGTCTTGGCCCGGTTTTCTGATCGGTCTTGCGGGCCGGCGTCCCTCCCATGCCCAACGCGGCTGTTATGCGGGTTTTTCAACGGGCCGCTAAGGGCTGGTGCAGAACGCGATGGCCTCGCGCCACCAGGTCGCGGAGGGGTGGTAGGGGATGGAGTTGTGGTCGGCGCCGTGGATGAGCCACAGGCGTTTGTCGCAGATGAGGCCGCGGTGGAGGGCTTCGCCGAATCTCCGTGGGACGACCGAGTCGTGTTCGGCGACGAGGATGGCGGCGCGGCCGCGGTAGCTGCCGAGGGCGGCGGCGGTGTCGTGGCGCTCGCGGAGGATCCACCGGACGGGCATGATGAAGGGGTAGTGGTATGCGGCCACGTTGGCGAGGCGGTCGAATGGCGTGATCAGGAGCAGGGCGCCAACCCTGCCGCCCATGCGTTCGGCAACGCGGGCCGCAAAAGAGGCGCCGATGGATTCTCCGATCAGGATGATTTTGCCGCCGCGGTTTGCGGCGAGGTCCTGGACCGCGGCGACGGCCGCCGTGGCGATGCGCCCCTCGGAGGGCGGCCCCGGTCGGGCACCGTAGCCGGGGTATTCGAAAATGTAGACGGATGCGTCGGGGTCGGCCGCGCGAAGCATGGCCACGAAGTGCGTGCGGTGCAGCGCGAAACCCGCGTTGCCATGGAAGACGACCCAGGCGTTTCCGGTCCCGCGGGAGCACCAGCCGGCGGCGGTGCCGTCGGCGAGCAGCCAGGGCTCCAGCCCGCGATCACGGGCGGCGGTATCGAGTTCGGCCGCCCTTGCCGATGATGGGAAATAGATGAGGTGAGTCTGGAAGATCCAGAGGAGGGCGAGCACGATCAGGTATGTGATCAGGATCGCGCGGAGCAATGTCCATGCCATGGGTGTCCGGGGGTTATCTCTTGTTGTGTTGCTCTGGCGGACCGGGGCACCGGAGTCGCTCGAGCCGTTCGGCCAGCGGGGGGTGGCTGTAATGATAGAGGCTATAGGCGGGGTGGGGCCAGAGGTTGGTCAGGTTCTTTTCCGCGAGTTTTAGGAGGGCGGCCCTGAGCCAGTCGGGCGCGCCGGTGAGGTGGGCGGCGTAGGCATCGGCCTCGTGCTCGAAACGGCGCAGCAGGGCGTTGATGACGGGTTTGAGCCAGAAGGTGAATGCGCCGGAGACCTGCGCGAGCAGGAAAAGTCCCGCGGGTGCCCAGGGCGAGGCGAACCCGAAGGCGCGGTAGAACGCCTGCCAGCCGAGGAGGTGATCGGCGACGGCGAATCCGGCGATGACCATGGCGGCGGAGAGCGCGAGCATCATCGGGACGTGGCCCTTCTTGTAGTGGCCGATCTCGTGCGCGAGCACGGCCGCCAGCTCATCTTCGGGTAGTTCGTTCACGAGCGTGTCGTAAAGGACGATGCGGCGGGATTTTCCGAAACCGGTGAAGTAGGCATTGGAGTGTGTCGATCGCCTGGAGCCGTCCATCACGAAGATGCCCCGGGCCGAAAAGTTCGCTTTAGCGGCCAATGCCGAAAGCTTCTCCCGAAGGGAACCGTCGGCGAGCGGCGTGAACTTGTTGAACAGCGGCGCGATCCAGAGGGGGTAGATGACCATCATCAGCGCCTGGAAACCGATCACCAGACCGGCGCCCCACAGCCACCATGATCCCCCGGCTGCGCCGATGAGCCACAGCACCGCGAGGAGCAGCGGCGCGCCCAACAGGGCCGACACGAGCCAGCCCTTGAGCACGTCGATGCAGAAGATCTTGGGCGTGGTCTTGTTGAAACCGAATCGCGCCTCGATCCGGAATGTCTCGTGCCAGGCGAGGGGGAGCCCCGCGATACTGATGGCCCAGAGCGCGGCCAGCCAAAAGGCCACGCCCAAGGGCAGGCCCGAGAGCCCCGCGCCCTCGAGGGTCAACTTGAGCCACGGCAGGAATCCTGAGAACAGCACCACCAGCAAGAGGCCCAGGTCGTAGGTGGCAGCGATGTGGCCGAAGCGCGTTCGTGCCAGCGTGTATTCGGCGCTGCGGCGACCGGTGGCCCCATCAATGCTGCCCTCAAACACATCGGGGACGCGGCCGCCCCGCGCGGCCACGCGCCGGGCATTGGCCCAGGCCAACGCCCGCTCCAGAAAGAACTCGGTGCCGCAGAACGTCACCAAAGTGCCGATGATCCATAACTCCGCCGTCATGGCTTCCTTGGTGGCGGTGGCGGGGTCGCCTGTCAATCGTTCCGCAAGGGGCTGGCCGTCGGCCAACACTGCCGTTTCTGCGGGTTTCTCGCCCCTCGGTCCCGGAAGGCCGCTATAAATATATTCCAAACGTGTACTTGCGCCGGGGCAACAAATCGGCTATGTACGCTCCGTTCGAAAGAATCGGGAGCGCAAGCAGCGACCCGAACGGCCCAATGCAACTCATTTCCGCCGTTTGTGTTATGAACCAGGAAGCACCTGTTCCGGCCAATTCGGGACGGGTGCCTACGGCATGTATCGAGGTATCGGGAAGACCGATGGCCGCGGTTGGCGTCCGCCCAGGATCGGGCCGGATCGCCCAAGGCTCGCCCCTTTGGGGAGCGCGCGGCACGAGTGACTTCTCCTCCAGCGAAAACGCCGCACTGGCATTCCCCGCCACGATTCGGCTGCCCAGTTTTGGCAGTCATCCGCAGAGTGGATTTTCGGGGTTAGGGATCTCAGGAACTTGGAGTTCCGCGAAGCCCAAGCGCGCTTGCCTCCCGCCAGCAGGTGAGAGCAATGCAAGAATACCGTCCAGGAACAGGAAATCGTCGGCGTCGCCGACGTGGCCCGCGTCACCAACATCACGGTGGCGAAGGTCATAAGAAGAAATCGAATCCACTCCAGGCCCTGATGGCCGGCATCGCGAGCCTCTTCGGTAAGAAGAAGCACCGACCGCCGGTTGTCTCTGACTACGGGCCGGGGGATCGTGGGCGCGGCCGCCATCGGGATCGCCGCGACCGCGTGGATCGGGGAGAGCAGGACACTCAGGCGCACCGGGTTATCCGGCAGGCGGCCGAGGGTCCGGTGGGCGAGGGTGGTGTGTTCAAGTCGGAGCCAGCCCCGGAGCAATCCGAAGGTTCGGCGCCGGCGCCGGCGATGGAGCAAACCGAGGTCACCACGCCGCGGTTGTACGTCGGCAACCTGAGCTACGACTCCAGCGAGAGCGACCTGTTCGACCTGTTCAGTCAGGTGGGGAGCGTCCGCAACGTCGAGATCGCGATGGACAAGAAGACTCACAAGTCCAAGGGGTTTGGGTTTGTGGAGATGGACTCGGTGACGACGGCCGAGGCCGCCCAGAAGAAGCTCAACGGCTATCAGCTCATGGGCCGCGAGCTGTTGGTGATGGGCGCCAAGAGCCAGCGTTCCGGCGGCGACCGGGATGACCGCCGGGATGACCGCCGGGGAGGCCGTCGGGGCGACCGCCGTCGCTGAGGCGCAATCTCCGAGAGAGCATTTCCCGAAGGGTCCCGGGATTCGTCCCGGGGCCCTTTCTTGTTAATTGGTGGCGGCGGCGTCTCGACACCGAGTCGGGTTTTTCTGCGCCGCCCGGATCCCCAAAAACAAACCCCCATTCGTCTATCCGTTGTCTCGACAGGGCGGCGCTCGTGGGCCATGCTTGCCGCGTGCGACGCTTCCCGGGCGCGCTGTGTGCTCTGGCGCTGTTGATTGCATCGGCGCAGGGAGAGGCCGACAGGTGGTACGTCGTCCGGGAGGGCGACACGCTCACCCGCATCGCCGTGCGCCATGGCGTCACGGTGGGTGATCTTGCCACTCAGAACGGCTTGGATCCCCGCGACGTGATCCGCATCGGTCAACGGCTGCGGGTGCCCGGGGAGGCACCGGCCCAGCCGTCGCCGGAGAAATCGCAGTCACCCCTACCCGAAGTGATCCGCCCCGCACCCTCGGAGCCTGCCGTGGTCCCGACGCGAGCCGGGCCTGAGAGTCACGTGGTGGAACAGGGCGAGACGCTCTATGCGCTGGCGAAACGTTATGGGGTGCCGCTACCCGACCTCATGGCGTGGAATGGCATGCGCCCCAAGGACGTCCTGCGAATAGGCCAGCGGTTGAACGTCCGCCCTCCCCAGACCGCAGTGCCCGCTCCGCCGCCGTCGGTCCCTGCGACACCGGCGCCAGAACCGCGACCCGAGCCGGCGGCGCCCCCCCCGCCGAAGCCCGAGGCATCGCCCAAGCCCGAAGCAAAGGCCGAGGGGAAACCCGAGGCCAAGACTGAAACGAAGGCCGCCCCCGAAGGGGAGAAGCGCCCCACCATTGAGCCCAAGCCCGACGCTGAGCCGAAGCCCCAACCGGCGCCGGAAGGAGCCGCGCCGCGCGCGGAGAGCGATGCGGCGCGATCGCGCGAATCAGCGGAGAGACCGAGGCCGATATCGGTGTCGTCCAAGCACTCCCCCTCGGGTTTTCACCTGCGATTCTTCTCGAGACGGAAACCGGAGGCGGAGGGCGTCTATCTGCGCGGCTGCAAGGAGGCGATCGACAGGCCAAAGATCAAGCGCGACCGCTGGAGATACATCGTGATTCACCACAGCGGCACGAGCAAGGGAAGCGCGGATGTTTTCGAGCACTACCACCGGATGGTCCGGGGTATGGAAAATGGCCTCGCCTACCAGTTCGTGATCGGAAACGGCAGCTACACGGGCGACGGGCAGATCGAGGTCGGGGACAGGTGGCTGCGCCAGAAGGCGGGAGGCCACCTGTACAGCGAGTTCCTCAACGAGATATCCATCGGCATCTGTTTCGTCGGCAATTTCAACGAGGAGAGACCGACCGCGCGCCAGATCGCCGCGTGCATCGAGCTTGTCGATTACCTCAGGAAGATCTGCCCTGGCGCGCGGCCCAAGTTCGTCCTCCATCGCGAGATCAATCCCCGTCCCACGGAGTGTCCCGGGAAATTGTTCCCCGGCGATGCGCTCCGCAAGCGGCTGAAATGACCCTCAGGAATCTGGTGGACAACCGGCGGGGGGCGTCTTTGTTTTTACTCATGCGTAACACGATTCTTTCCATCGCGGCTTGCGCCGCGGCCCTCGGTTGCACAAGTTGGGGGATGGCAGCAGATCCCGACTACAGCAAACACCCGCTCCCGGTCATCCGTGTCGAGACGACCAAGGGTCCGGTCTTCATCGAGCTCTATTCCGACATTGCCCCGAAGCACGTCGAGCGCATGAAGCAGTTGGCCAAGGATAAGTTCTACGTGGGGATCCTGTTCCACCGGATCGTGCCCGACTTCGTGGCGCAGGTGGGTGATCCGCTGACCAAGAAGGGCCTCAACACCCCGGGCGTCGGCAGCGCGGGCTCGCAATATCCGAACCTCCCGCTGGAGGTCAGCCCGAAACAGCGCAACACCCGCGGCGCGCTCGCCATGGCCCGCAAGCCCGACCCGAACTCGGCCAACAGCCAGTTCTATTTCGTCCTGAAGGACGCACCGCACCTCGACGGCCAGTACACCGTCTTCGGGCGCGTCCTCGGCGATGGCATGTCGGTGATCGACAAGATCCAGGCGGGCGACGCGATCCAGGCGTTTGATGTGATCAAAGAGTAGGGCATGGGGTCGCCCAACATCTCCTGATTCCTTCTCGCCAAAATCGCACCCTCCACGCCCTTGCGATGGTCGTGGGAGGGACGCCGGTCCCGGCGCCCGCGCTCCACCCGCGTGCGTGATGCCGGTTCCTTGGCGGATGCGGTCCGCGAGCCCGCGGACCCCCGCGCCGTCTCCGACGTCGCGGAAGGCGCCGGCGCCGGTTCTCGGTCGGACGCGAGCACCTGCGCTCCGTCCCTATTTCACAAAAGGCGCAAAATGGGTGCGCCGCATGGTTCCCGGCTTGTCTTGGCAGGGGACCAGTTGGCCAGCCCAGCTAGCCCGGATATTTCACAGCCTGCCGGCTGTGAAATTCCGGGCTCTGGGAAAACCGCGCCATGAAAGCCATTTATTCGGAAAGGTCAGCCAAAGACTGGGTTTTTTCGCGGTTGCGGAGTGTGTTTCGCGGACCGGTGGCCCCAGACCCTTCAAAGTCGCGTTCTTCGGAGCGCGGTTTTCCTTTGAGCCTGCATATTTCACGCGGAAGCGTGAAATATGCAGGCT
>JAKQKQ010000189.1 GCA_029560585.1 Verrucomicrobiota bacterium
TGATCACCTTGCCCAGGCCAGATCCCTCGGCCTGTTTCTGCTCGTCCCTCTGCTTCTCGTCTGTCTCCATTGTCGCTGTCCCGGTTGTATCAACCCAGACCAGCCCCATCAAATGTGCGAAAAATAGCGTACGTTATCTGCCGCCATCCGGCCCGCGCGCCTAGATGGGGTTGCCCAGATGCTTACTCTCCATTGTCGCTGTCCCGGTTGTATCAACCCAGACCAGCCCCATCAAATGTACGAAAAACAGCGTACGTTATCCCCTACTTGGTGCCCGCAGCGGGCATCGAGCGGCACACGCCGGGCGTTCAAGCTCCCGCCAAATCTTCTGGCAAGTTGAACTTGCCACTTCGCATGGGTTTTTAGGGGGGTGGTGGGGTTCCCCCGCCGTCTGTCAGCGAAGAATAGATTCCTTCTAATCACTTACCTGCAGCGGCGTGACGTATGCTCTTTAGATGCGTTTGAGACATTCGCCCGCGTTGCTCAGAAACTAACAACAGTGCCGTTTTTGTCTACTACGTCGAGCGAACCCGTGTACCATGAGACATAATATGTTTGACCGGCCTTTGCCGCAAAGCGAACGGTCGACGTTTTCGGGGTATAGGAAGTTCCCGTTCCTGTCGAGACATAGTAAGCACTGTTGAAACCGACCGTAATGGTATGCTCTCCGGGTGACACGGCGATCTGGTCAACCCGAAGAACCCGGAATGCGGATTTCCCATCCACCTCAAGGGTCACTGCGGCGTTACAGTCTTTGAGGATTGCCACTTCGTCTTTCGACTTTCCTTTCGCATCTGGCATCGTGACGGCACAACCTCCATGATACC
This sequence comes from Verrucomicrobiota bacterium, assembly GCA_029560585.1. GTDB lineage: Bacteria > Verrucomicrobiota > Verrucomicrobiia > JADLBR01 > JADLBR01 > JADLBR01. The sequence goes on from JAKQKQ010000189.1 coordinate 828, forward strand.
CTAAAAGCAGAGAGATAGCCAACACGGGCATCCAATGCCGTGCGCGGGAGCTCGTAGCGCATGGTTTGCGAAATGAGGGACATGAGTTCATCAACATTTGGCTACTCACCTGGAGGCCTCCCTGCTTTTCGGAGCGAACCCGCCCCTTCTATCTTTGTACCATTATCCCGGCCTCAATTTGGTGTAAAGAGGAATTGAGTTGAAGGGCCATCTGCTCACAGCCTCCCGTACAAGTCCACCAGCGGCTTTATCTGTTCCTTCAACGCCTGCCTGTCCTCCCAGCGCTCCGGGGGCTCGGAGGAGATCCTGGCATTGAGGTACACGGTGACCTTGGCGAGGTGGAGGAAGGGGCTGAAGGACCGCATCCCTGGCGGGCTGTTTTTAGCTTATGGTGGCTTAGTCGCTTACAATTTTATTAGTGCCGCTTTCAACAATATCAGCTGGCCAGCTTTTTCCTGAATCCCATGTAACAACATATGTCTTTCCTGCTTCTGCCTTAAATTTCAATTCAAATGAATTAACTGAGTAATAGACATATGGACCGCCAGAAGTTTGATAGTACACCACCACTGTATGTTGGCCTGGCATAACTGTTGTCTTGTTGTTCCAGTGGAGATACGCAATTTTTTCCCCATCAACCGAAGTGAAATGCACGTTTGGAGAACATCGGATATGCGCTACTTCAGCCTCGGATCGACCTTTCGCCTCGCGCGCCACTGTCGCGCACCCTGATAAGCCGATGAGGGTCAAAAGTATGGCAAGTGACTGAAGGATGGGGACAAGTGGATGCAGAGAAGTGGCCTTCTTCATTGTATAAGGAAAGTGTAATCAATGGTTGAAGATGTCAAGGTGGATTTCTGTTGTCGCTGCGGCCACCTTCGCGGCACGTGTGTGAAGGTGGTTTTTCTCACAGCCTCCCGTACAGCTCCACCAGCGGTTTGAGCTGCTCCTTGAGCGCCTGCCTGTCCTCCCACCGCTCAGGGGGCTCCCAGGAGATGCGGGCATTTTGGTACACGGTGACGTTGGCGAGGTGGACGAAGGGGTTGAAGGAGCGCTCGGCCTGCGTCCGCTCCTTGGGCTCGGGGGGCGGGAGGACGCCGGAGAGAAGGTAGGCCTGGCGGATGCTGGTGACCTGGGAGAGCTGGTCGAGTGGGATCTTGGCCAGGCGCATGTAGCGCCATGCGGTCGTGTACTCGAAGCCGAGTTCCTTCTCGATGAACTCCTGCCAGGGCAAAATAGTTTGCACATGTGCAATCTTTTTCCCGGCGGCTGGCGGACGTCCCCTGCCCTCCGGGTAGTCGGCGCGGATCATGAGCAGCACGGTGCCGCACTTGCAGGCCGCCCTCCCGGAGGCCACCAGCCCAGGTTTGGGCCAATTTCACCATGGAGACAGCGGTGCGGAGCCAGGATCGGACGTCGAGGCGGCACGGCGGTCTGGGGGGAGGATCCCAGAGTCCCATGCCGCGGAGGATGCCCTCTATGAGCATGGGGGAATCGACCAGCGAGACCACGCGCATCGCGCCGCCGCAGTCGGGGCAGAGCTGCGGGTCGGCCTCTGACAGGCTGTAGACTGGAGGCTGGAGGGGGCTGCGGATTGCGCAGCGCGCGCAGAAGGCCGTTGAGAACCTTGGATGTCTCGGCGGCGAGATTTTGCAGTTCTTGGTGCGCCGGTTGCTTCAGGAATCCAAGGCGATGCATGAGAATGCCCCAATCGCCTACGACCCTAGGGTCGGCGGATATCAGCTGACTGACGAGTCCTTCGCTCTCCCGCCCGTCGAGATGTCGCAGGCCGACCTCGCCAACCTGGCCGCGGTATCGCCGATTCGACGGGACCGAACGCGACTACCTCACCGCCGCCCAGATCCGATGCACATCGTCGTGGTCCTCGAGCGTCTGCAAAAACTCGCCGACCTCCGCGCGCTGCGCCTCGCTCAACTCGGGATATTGCTTCGGGATGTATCCCATCTCGCTCGTGATCACCGTCCATCCGTGCGCCGCAAGCCAGCCCGACACCACCTTCACCTCCGTCCGCCCCGTGATGAACCGTGCCCCGCACACGCCCTCCGGCACATCGTCATTCTGGCCGTGCGACAACGCCTCCACCTCGTTCGCGCCCGCCTCGATGGCCGCCGCCTCAATGTCCGCACCCGCATCGGCGCAATGGGCCTCTACGATGCCCACGTGATCAAACAAGAACCGGTTGCTCCCCGCCGCACCGAGCTGCCCCTTCCGGAATAGCACCCGGATCTCTGGACCCGTCCGGTTGTTGTTGTCCGTCACGACCTCGACGATGACCGGCACCTTGTGCGGCGCGTATCCCTCGAACGTGACGTGCTCCATGGCGTCCTTCTCGCCCCCCGCCCCAGAGCCCTTCTGGATCGCCCGCTCGATCACGTCGCGCGACACGCTCTCCTTGCGCGCCTTATCGATCGCGGCAGCCAGCCGAGCGTTCAGCTTCGGGTCCGCCCCGCCCTGCCTCGCGGCGATCGCCAGCTCCTTCACCAGTTTCCCCGTCGCCTGCGACTTCTTCAGCGACGCCACTGCCCGCTTTGCGTGCAACCATTGCCTGCCCATATGCCTCCGTCAGCCCTTCAGTCTTCCTCGTCCAATGTTGATTGTTCGGCGTCAGTGTCAATGCGCTTCCAACCAATTCGCCCCGACGCCCATCTCCACCACGACCGGCACCTTCAACTTGATCGCATCGCGCATGGCGGGCTCCACGATCGACCGCACCTTCTCCCGCTCTTCCTCCCACAGGTCGAAAACCAATTCGTCGTGCACCTGGAGAATCATGCGCGTCTTCAGGCCCGATGCCTCCAGCCCCTCGTGCACCCGCGCCATGGCGATCTTGATCATGTCGGCCGCCGTGCCCTGGATCGGCGTATTGATCGCGTTGCGCTCCTCCGCCTGGCGCGCCGTGGCGTTCGCCGAATTCATATCCCGGAGATACCGCCGCCGGCCCGTGATCGTCTCGACGTATCCCTTCTCGCGCGCGATGGTCACCGTCGCCTCCATGTACCGCTTCACCCCCGGATACTGCGCGAAATATGTCTCGATGATCTGACCGGCCTCGCCACGTGGCACGCCAAGGCGCTGTGACAACCCGAACGCCGAGATGCCGTAGATGATCCCGAAGTTCACCATCTTTGCCTTGCGCCTCATCTCGCCCGTCACCGCACCAACATCCACCCCGTGCACCCGGGCGGCCGTGGCAGTGTGGATGTCCAACCCGTTCGCAAATGCGCCAATCATCCCCTCGTCGCCGCTCATGTGTGCCATGACGCGCAATTCGATCTGCGAATAGTCCGCCGACAGCAACGACCAGCCCTTGCCCCGCGCCACGAACGCCCGCCGGATCTCGCGCCCCCGCTCCGTCCGGATTGGGATATTCTGGAGATTCGGGTTCTCGGAATTCAATCTCCCCGTCGTGGTCACGACCTGATTGAAGGTCGTGTGAACTCGCCCCGTCTTCGGCCACACCGCCTCCGGAAGCGCATCGACGTACGTCGATTTCAGCTTCTGCGCCGCGCGGTGCTCCAGGATCTCCCGAGCGATCTCGTGCTTCGGGGCCAACGCCGCAAGCACCTGCTCGTTGGTCACATACTGCCCGGTCTTGGTCCGCTTCGGCTTCTCATCGAGCTTCAGCACGTCAAAGAGGATCTGCCCGAGCTGCTTCGGGGAATTCAGGTTGAACTTCGTGCCCGCAAGGCCGACGATTTTCTCCTCAAGCCCGGCGATCTCGGTGGCCAACTGTCGCCCATACTGCTCCAGCGCGGTCACGTCCACCGCGACCCCTTCGTGCTCCATTTCAACCAGCACGGGGATCAACGGGCACTCGATCTCATGAAAGACCCGCTCCTGCCCCGTCGCACGCAATCTCTTTTCGAGAATTGGCCGGAGGCGCAGCGTCACGTCGGCATCCTCGGCCGCGTATTCCACCACCGCCTCCAATGGCACGTCGGCCATGCTCTTTTGCCCCGGCCCCGCGACCCCGATCAGTTGCGTGATCGGGATCGGCGTGTAACCCAGCAGCGCCTCGCTCACGTAATCCATCCCGTGCCGTTGCCCGGGCTCCGCGAGCGCATGGGCGACCATCGTGTCAAACAGTGGCCCCTGCACCACCACCCCGTGTGAGCGCAATACCCCGATATCGAACTTGAGGTTGTGCCCCACCTTCTCCGTCCCATTTCGCCCAAAGACCGGCGCCATCAAGTCGAGGAACTCTTTCCGCCTACCGCCCTCCTTCGGCATCGCGACATAGAATGCCACTCCCGGCTCCAGCGCGACCGCCACGCCCAAAATCCGCGCCTCCCGCGGATTCAATCCGTCCGTCTCGGTGTCAAAGCAGAAGGACTTCGCCTTCTCAAGCCGCCCCACCAGTTCCCGCAATCCCTCTTTCGTGTCGATAAGCGAGTAGTCGTGGGCGACGTCCTTGATCGTCTTCAGGGCGCCGCCCGTCGCCGGATTCGCCTCAGAAGCCGGACCCGCTAACGCCAGAGTCCGCTCCTCCTCGACCGTGGCCGAACCCGCGACCGCCTGGGCCTCGCCCCCGTGCCCCCGCCCCGCCTTGAAATCTGCGCCGAAGAGCCGACGCCCGAGGGCGTTGAACTCGAATTCCACAAACAGCGCCCGCAGGCGCCCCTCATCCATTTCCGTCCGGCGAAGGTCCGCCGACTCCGCCCTCACCGGCACGTCGGTCTGGATCGTGACCAGCCGCTTCGACAGCAGTGCCCGATCACGATTCGCTTCCAGATTCTCGCGCAACTTGCCCTTCAGCTCATCTACGTGCTCCAGCAGATTCTCGATGCTGCCAAATTCGGCGATGAGCTTCTGGGCCGTCTTCTCGCCGATCCCCGGCACGCCCGGCACGTTGTCCACCGCATCGCCCATGAGGCCCAGCACGTCCACCACCTGCTCCACGCGCTCCACCCCCCAGCGCTGCTTGACCTCCCCAACCCCTAGCACCTCCGGCTCCGACCCCTGTCGCCCGGGCCGATAGACCCGAATCCGGTTCGTAACGAGTTGTGAGAAATCTTTGTCGGGCGTCACCATGAAAACCTCGAATCCCTCGGCCTCCGCGCGCTTGGCGAGGGTCGCTATGATGTCGTCCGCCTCGTACCCATCCATCGCGATGATCGGTATGCGAAAGGCGTCGACGATGCGCCTCACATTAGGGATCGCCATCGCCAGTGCCTCGGGCATCGCCTCGCGCTGGGCCTTGTATTCCGGAAAGATGACGTGCCTCTCGGTGGGCGCCTCGGTGTCAAGCGCGACAGCAATGTGCGTCGGCCTCTCCTTCTCCAAAAGATCCAGCAGCGTATTTGTGAATCCAAAAACCGCAGAGGTATCCAATCCTTTGGCGGTGCGGATCGGATTCCGGATGAGCGCGTAATGCGCTCGGAAGATCAGCGCCATCCCGTCCAACAGATACAGCTTCCCTGCCATATGCGGGAAAATGTCGCCCACCACCGGCGGTGTGGCGAATCATTTATTCGCGGGTCAGCACAATCCGCGACAAATGGCGGCGCCTCGCCCTCGGCTCTTCCAGAAACTCAGTGGGCAAGTCAGGCACACCCGCGCCCGAGAGGGCCGATCGGATCAAGATCCCACGGCCGGGAGGGACGCCGGCCCCTGCGTCCGGGTGTGAGCGGCCCGCGAGGCCGCGGGCCCGCCCCGCACCTCAGATCGCGGTCTCCGGGCGCGATGTCTCGCCTGACTCACCGTACGTTTGTCCCGGCTCGAGCCGCCCTGCAATATGCGGCTAGGCCCTCGGCCACGCCGCGCGCATACTCGCGGAAAATGCTCTCCCGTTTCTTCCCCCTGATCTCGCGGACTCCATCGTAATCCCCGGCCTGGACGCGCGCATAGGCGTCCCGGCTGTTCATCACGTACGGCTCCACATAAATGACCGGGCACTGGTAGAGGCGGTTCGCCAACAAATTCCGCACCCAGAGATAGGGATTCCCGCCCGCCCGGATCGCATTGCCCCCGGCGTACGTGTATGGCGGTAATCCGGTAACCCGCGCCATTGAATCGGCCACCGCTTTCGAGATGGCCAGCTCCTCAGACCATGAACGCCCAAGCAGTTTCAGCAGTAAGTCAAACTGCTGATCCTCGTATCTCAGTTCGTCCGCGCCGTATCGGCCATTCAGCAGCAGGTGCAGGTGGTTCGCGTCCACGAGCGTGGGTCGCGCCGGATCGCCCCAATCCTCCGCATTGAAATGCAGGCACAGGGTCACGTCGGGCCTCAGTTGCCGATTCACCTTGTCCGCGCGCGCCCGAATCTCGCTCACCCGATAAAAGAGCAATTCCGCATTCCAGTCCACCGTGGCCGCCTTGGCCGGATCTTCTGGACCAGAATACCCCTGTTTCGGGCGCGTGACTCCCCGCTCCGCAAGCCACTCCCTCGCCTCACGCCCAAGATCCTTCGGCCTCCGCCGCGTCACCGGCTCACTCCTGTCCCTCACCATCAGCACCTTCCCCCCCATTGCCTCAAGGCGAGCCCTCAGGTGCCGCGCGACCACCATCGCCATGTCGCCCTCCATCACAGGCGCATCGTCCCCGATCTGAAACCAGCGCTCCTCGATCCGCGCCCACTTGCCGCCGATGTGGCCCGGATCGATCGCCACCCGCAGGCCATCCAACGGCTTCCCATCCGGGGCCGGACCCAGTTCCGACGCCGCCCGCCAATACCGTGAAACGGGGGCCGCCGTCTCAGCCGACCGCGCAAACCGTAGCGTAAGCCGCACTCTCCCATCCTCCCCCCTCACAACCGCGCCCTCTTCTCCCACCGAAATGAATGCCCGGGCCGCGCCGCCCGGCCCGTAAACCCTCTCCAACAACCGCTCGAACTCGGCCCGCGTGATCGTCCCCTGAAATCGCTCCAGCGCCGACCAATCTGGAACCGGCGCCAGGGGCCCCAGCCGATCCGCGCCAGCCACCAGCGACGAAACCAGCCAGCCCGCACACAGGACAACCGCCCCGCGCACCGCCACCTCCAACCACCCCTGCCTCGAAATCTCCATCAATCGCCAAACAACTCCCCGGAATGAAAAAATCGGCTCAACTCTTTCGCGGCAGCCTCCGGAGAATCCGACGCGTGCAGGATATTTCGCCGATTGTCCGTCCCAAGGTCCCCCCGGATCGTCCCCGCCGCCGCCTTCCTCGAATCCGTCGGACCCACCAGCGTCCGGGCCCGTTCGATCACGCCATCCCCCCCCACCGCGAGCGCGATCACCGGCGATGACATCATGAAGGCTTCCAGCAGCGGATAGAACGGCTCCGCCACAAGGTGCGCGTAGTGCTCCCGCAATAGTTCCCGCGTCATGGCCATCATCTTGGCCCCCTTGATCGTGAAACCCGCCGCCTCAAACCGCCGGATCACCTCCCCCACCAGTCTTCGCCCAACGCAGTCCGGCTTAAGCAAAATCACGGTCGTCTCCATAAGAAGCGCTTCACCCTACGCAGGTGCCCGCCGCTGAAAAGCCAAAATCACGCGCTGGCGCGCGGTCACCATGGCATTGGGCTGTTCGACGGCAACCTGTTGGAGTCCAGCCGATAGGCTGAATCGGGCACGAAACAGGCTCGAGCCTGGACTCCAACGGCTTCGGTCGAGCGAACCAAAAGCCCTGGCCCCGTCACACCCCGCCCGAATAGGCCCAAAAAAGTCCTCCGCCACCCCATCGGACGCTGGAGTTTCCAACGAAAGGGGGCTTAATTCAATATTTGGACGACTGACGCGCGCATGCCAAACCTGCCACAGCTAGGACCCCTCAACCCCTTCTGGAGGCACGCCATCGACATCGCCGTCTCCGTCCTCATCCTCCGCGTCACACTGGGCTGGCTCGTGACGTACAGGCGCCTTGTGCAGTTCCTCCTCCTGTTCGTTGCCCTCATCGGCATGGGATGGATCGTCAGCCAGCTCAACCTCCCCCTCGCCCAGGTCCTTGGCCTTATCCTCATCATCCCGCTCCTCGTGTTGCTCATGCTCAGCATCGTGCCCGAGTTCCGCCGCATCTACGAATCGGCCAGCGTGGGCAGGATCTTTGCCGTCCGGCGCTCGCGCGAGGAAGAGATGGTCGCCACCATTATCGATACCGTCCGCCAGCTCTCCGAAAACCGCTGCGGCGCCATCCTCGTCTTTCCAAAGCGCGACGACATCAACCAATTCTGCCAGGGAGGAGAGCAGGTCGATGCGCGTGCCAACAAGAGCCTGCTGCTCTCCATCCTGAACACCGAATCCCCCCGCCATGACGGCGCCATTATCATCGACGGGGATCGCATCACCCGCATCGGTGCCGTGCTGCCCCTCGCTCCAGCCGAGGGCGTGGATCCGTCCTGGGGCACCCGCCATCTCGCCGCCCTCGGCCTGTGCCAGGCCAGCGATGCCGAGGTGATCGTGGTGTCCGAGGAACGCGGCACCGTCTCCTTCGGCAAGAATGGCCGACTCGAGCGTGTCGACTTCGCCGATGAGCAGGCCGGCCGCCGCACGGTCGCCGGCGCCCTTGAGATCGACCTCGATCACACCCGCGGAAAGAAACGCCTCCCGTCCTCGATCTTGCTCTGGGGCCTCGCGGTGATCATCGGCGCATCGGGTTCGCTGGGTGTCGAGGGTCTCCGCAACCGCCTCTATCCTCGGCCCCCGGTCATCGTCTCGGCCACCGCCCAGATCGAGCTGACCGGCCTCACCAACACCCTTTTCCTCGCACAGCAAAGCCACAAGGAGGCGGCCGTCAGAATGCGCCTTCCAGAAGCCGCCCACGCACCGCTCGCCGACCTCGCTCTCTTTCGCCGGAAACCCAACCTCGACCAGCTCAAGCTCACCATCGATCTCTCCGGCGAAGGGGCAGGCGCCAAGGAACTGGTCCTGCAGCCACAGATGCTTGGCCAACTCCCCCTCGACTGGCAGGTTGAGAGCTTTGACCCCAATCGTATCCAGCTCGTGCTCGGTCCCATCAAACAGCTCGAGGCCAGCATCGAACCCCAGTTCTCACCCCCCCCGAAGGGATTGAAGATCAAGACCGTCACCGTCATCCCGCCCACCGTCCGCCTCGAAATCCGCGATCTGTTCTGGACCCCAGACCGAAAACTGCGCACCGAGAAAATCGACATCTCGAGCCTCACCCTGCAGCAGCCGTCGCCCCCCGCCGCCACCACCAACGCCGTAGCAAATCCCCAGGTGCCCACCGCCACCAACGCACCTCCACACCTGCCCCCGCCCACCCAACCCGAACCCACGGAAGGTGACTTCACCTTCGCGGCAAAACTCGAGCTGCCATCCGGCGTGAAACTCATCGATGCCACCGGCAAGGATGTCGTGCGCATCAATCTCACGCTCATGAAATCGCAGAGGCGCTGAGGCGCGCCCCGCGGCAGCCGCCGGTGGCCCCACAGGTTTGATCGCCGCCCCGCCCGTGGCATATTATGCCATGGCCAACGAAGTCATCGTCAAGGACATGACCGAGAAGCTCCAGGACATCGAAGCCAAAATAGCGGGCATCCAGACCAAGGTCGCCAGCACGCACGGCCACGACAAAATGGCCCTGCAAGCAAAGCTCGAGGAACTCTACGAGCAGCGAAAGGTCGCCCAGCGTCGACTGATCGATGTGACCTGAAACCCAGAACGCCGCGGACACGTTCGGCTGCGCCTGAGGAACCCGAGGGGCGTGCCCCCGTGCAAAAGCGCAACACCGCTTTTGCCGCCCTTCCGCCCCGCACCATGCCGGACCGCCGTGTCGTTTTCCCCTCGGCTTGCCCGTAAATCCCGTTACCGTCTCCTCCGGTGCGCTTGTTCGCCCACCGGAGACCTCACGGGAATGGCAGGATGGATTCTAGACCTTGTGATCATCGGGGCCTATTTCGCCCTGATACTCGGCGTCGGCCTCTACATGGGCCGAAAGGAAGATAGCCTTAGCGATTTCGCCCTCGGCGGTCGGCGCATCCCTTGGTGGGCCGTGCTCGCGTCCATCGTCGCCGCAGAAACAAGCGCCGGCACATTCATCGGCACGCCCGGAGAAGGCTATGCCCACCGGAATTTCACGTATCTCCAGCTTGCCCTGGGGACGATCATCGCCCGCATCGTCATCGCCTTCACCTTCCTCAAGCCCTACTACGATTATAACGTTTACTCGATCTACGAGTTCCTGAAGGCCCGATTCGGACCGCAGTCCCGAAATGCCGCCTCCGCGGTCTTCCTGGTCACACGCGTGCTCGCCTCGGGGACACGCCTCTATATCGCGGCCGTCATCCTTGTCTTGGCCTGCGAACTGCTCATGGGCGCGCGGCCCGACCGCACCCAGGAACTCCTCATCTACGTCGGTGCCATCACCGCCGTCACGCTGCTCACCGCGATCTACACCACCCTCGGCGGCATCAAGGCGGTCATCTGGACGGACATGATCCAGGCCACCGTCATGATGGGCAGCGCCATCGTCGCAATCGCGCTCCTGTTTGCCGGCATCCCCGGCGGCTGGGCTGAGATCGGACGGCGCCTCGCCTCCCCCGGCGACCTCCGCTTCCTCGACGCCGGCATCGCCCCGGCCCTCTCGTGGTGGGATAACGCCAAGGCCATCCTCGGGTCGGAGTACACCATCTGGGCCGGCATCCTGGGATCCACCTTCACCACCATGGCCACTCATGGCACCGACCAAGACATGGTGCAGCGCATGCTCACCGCCAAGGACGTCCGGCGCAGTCGACTCTCCCTCGTCCTCTCCGGTCTCGCCGACATCCCCATCGTGCTCGTGTTCCTCACGATCGGCATACTCCTCTGGGTTCACTTCCAGACCAGCCCGGACCCGCGGCTTCCCGCAAAGACCAACGAGATCTTCTGCTACTATATCCTCACCGGAATGCCCGTCGGGGTCCGGGGGTTGCTGACAGCGGGTATCTTCGCCACAGCCATGGGTTCGCTCAGCGCCGCCCTGAATGCCCTTGCCACGAGCTTTACCCGTGATTGGTATCACCAGTTCATCCGACCCGGTGCCACCGAGACCGACTCCCTCCGCGCCGCAAAGATCGCCACCGCCGTTTTTGCATTGCTCATGATCATCGTCGCCTCGGGCACCGCCGCTTTCGTCATCATCAATCCCAAATCCCGCATCATCCCCATCGCCCTCGGCATCTTCGGCTACACCTATGGCTCTCTGCTGGGCGTTTTCCTGGTCGGCATGCTCACCCGCACCCGCGGCAACGATTTCGGCAACCTCATCGCCATGGTCGCCGGCTTCGCCATCGTCGCCCTCATGAGCGGTCTGCCAAACGACATCGCCGCCATCTTCGGGACCACACTCTACCCACAACCTGATTGGCTGCCGCGCCTCGAGTTCCCATGGCGAATCCTCTTCGGCTCGCTCGGGACCGCCGCGGTCGCCCTCTGTTTCCGCACTGCTCCGGCAAGACCCGCCCCAAGCCCATGACCCCGCCCCTGGCACCCGCCCGAACGGCGCGCATTCCCACAGTCATCCGCCGCATGTTTGCGCTGGCCTTCCGGGCCCTCGGCCCACAGCACTGGTGGCCGGGAGAAACGCCCTTCGAGGTATGCGTCGGCGCCATCCTCACCCAGAATACTGCGTGGACCAATGTCGAGCGCGCCATAGCCAACCTCAGGGCCGCGCGCGCCCTCGACCCCCACGCCATCCACCGAATGCCCCTCCGCCGCCTCGCCCACCTCATCCGCCCCGCCGGTTACTTCAACGTCAAGGCTCACCGCCTCAGATCCTTTATCGGATTCCTCCTGAGCCGCCTCGGGGGCCAAATCCAGCGCATCCGTGACATCCCCCCCGACGAGGCCCGAAAAATGCTCCTCTCCGTCAACGGCGTCGGCCCCGAGACCGCCGACAGCATCCTCCTCTATGCCGCCGGGATACCCTTCTTCGTGTGCGATGCCTACACGCGCCGCATCCTCCACCGCCACGGCCTGTGCTCTCCAGACGCCGATTACCATGCCCTGCAGGATATCTTCCACCGCGCGCTGCCCGATCGCGACCCAAGCCTCTATAACGAGTTCCACGCCCTCTTCGTGGCAATCGGCAAAGACTTCTGCCGACCACGCGCCCCGCGCTGCGACGCCTGCCCCCTCGGATCCCTCCTCACGCCGGCACAGCGCCCGCACATCCAAAACGCTTCCACACCTCCAAGAACGCCCGCGCGAAATCCGAAGGCGCCTCTGAAATCCACGCCCCCACCCTCGAGGGTGACTCGAATCGCCCCTCGGAAATCTCCGCCTGGTTGATCTGGAACGGGCCCTCCCTGACCACCCGATACACCCTCACAAACTCCCGCTCCGTCTCCGCACAGGCCTCGATCCGCCCCAGCTCCGAAAGCTCCCCTGGATCAGCTTCAACCCCCAGCTCCTCTCGCAGTTCCCTCGCCGCCGCGGCCGCGTATTCCTCCCCCCCATCGACGTGCCCGCTGGCCGACGAGTCCCACTTTCCTGGATGCATGTCCTTCGCCATCGAGCGCTTCTGCAAAAACACATCCCCCGCCCCGTTAAAAACCAGAATGTGGACGGCCCGGTGCCGCAGGCCACGCGCATGGATATCCCGCCGCGGTGCCGACCCCACCACCCGATCCATCTCGTCCACCACATCAAGAACCTCCTCAGCCATGCAGGAACTCTGCCATCCAATCCCCACCCTTGAAAGTTGGTTGTTGGTTGTTGGTTGTTGGTTGTTGGGTGTTGGGTGTAGGCCATCGGGCCCTGGAAACCCCCGCGCCCACGTCCCGATTGCATCCACCCGCAATCCCCCTACATTTCCCCGATGCCGGACATGCCGAAAGAGCCCATAACCTTGAGTGGCGATTGCCCGGCCCTCGCCATACCCGCAGGCCACGAGGTCACACTGCCCAAGGGCATAACCCTCACCATAATGCAAACGCTAGGGGGCAGCTTCACCGTCATGGCCCCCGCGGGACTCTTCCGCATCGATGGTCGCCATGCCCCTCTCCTGGGCCTCGAGCCTCCCGCCGACGCCCCGGCGCCACCTTCCGTCGGCCCCGTCACCGAGTCCGCCGTCTGGGAGACCCTCAGGACCTGTTTCGACCCCGAGATTCCCGTCAATATCGTCGATCTCGGCCTCATCTACGACATGCGCCTTTCCCCGGGCCCGAAGAACGGCAGCCGTGTCGATATCAAGATGACGCTCACCGCTGCGGGCTGCGGCATGGGGCCCAGCATCGCCGCCGATGCCCAGCGGAAACTGGTCGCCGTACCCGGGATCACGGAGGCCAATGTCGAGATCGTCTGGGACCCACGCTGGCACCCGTCCATGATCTCCCCAGAGGGACGCGAGAAACTCGGCATCGAATGAACTCACCGACCCGCCATCCCTCCTCTTCCGCTTCTGCCAGCGAGTGCGGGCCCATGGAACGCCCCGGCATCGGCGTGGCTGCCCGGCCCCGCAAGCCCGCCTGGTTCCGCCTCAAGCTCCCAACCTCCCCCGAGTTTGCGGGCACCACGGCACTGGTCCACGACCTGCGCCTCCACACCGTTTGCGAAAGTGCCCACTGCCCCAACCGATGGGAATGCTGGAGCCGCTCCACCGCCACATTCATGATCGCGGGAAACCGCTGCACGCGCGCCTGCGGCTTCTGCGCCGTGAATACCGCCAAGCCGCTGCCGCTGGAGGCCGACGAGCCCGCGCGTGTGGCCGAAGCGTGCCGCCGGCTCGGCCTGCGCCACGTTGTCATCACGATGGTCGCCCGCGATGATCTCCGGGACGGCGCCGCCAACCACGTCGCCCAGACCATCCGCGCCGTCAGACAGCAGAATCCAGACATCATCGTGGAGGTGCTAACGTCCGATTTCAATGGCAGCCCCGAGAGCATCCACCTCGTCCTCGACGCCACCCCCGACATCTTCAACCACAACATCGAGACCGTCGAACGCCTCACCCCTTCCGTCCGATCCCGCGCCACCTACCGCCGATCGCTCGAGGTCCTCCGCCTCGCCCGCGAATACGCGCCACGCATGATCACGAAATCCGGCCTCATGCTCGGCCTCGGCGAAACAGGCGAGGAAATTGAGACCTCGCTCCGCGATCTCCGCGCCGTCGGCTGCGATATCGTTACAATCGGCCAGTACCTCCAGCCCTCCCCGAAACACTTGCCCGTCGTCTCCTGGATCGAACCCGAACAGTTCAACCGGTGGGGCCGCCTCGCCTCCGACCTCGGCTTCCGCTCCGTCGCCTCCGGCCCGCTCGTCCGGTCATCCTATCACGCCGATAGCGTCGACGTGACTTCCCTGAAATCGCTCCTGAATGCGCCGCCCCGTGAATCCGAATCCGCGAACCTGATGGCGCGGTGACCTCGCTTGGCTATGCCTGCATTCGGGCATCGCCAGGGGGCGCCAACACTGTCCTGGGATACCGGCCGCAGGCCTTTGGTGCGGACGGTCCCCTGGCCGATTTTGCGAGCACACGCAATTCTCGAACCAGATCCCATGCCCCGCGCGCCGGGACACCACCAGGGGTGGAGATGAGACGTAGGAGCGCGCTTGCGCGCGATTCGCGCACGGGATCGCCTGCAAGCAGGCTCCTACTGCCCGGCATCTGAGTCTTCGAGTCAGCGCCGCCCCCGGCGCGCCGGGGCGGCGCCGGCCAAAGTCGTCCACGCGCCGGATTACTCAGGTCGAAACTTCTGGGGGCGGGGCCGTTTTGGACTGCGGGGGCAGAGCGAAGCGGCGACACCGCTTTTGCCTCCGGCGGAGCCGAAGCCGATGGTCCCGGCTCGCGCTTCGCACGCTGCCAAAGCGGTGGCGCCGTCCGGCGGTTGCCGGACTCTGCCACCGCAGTCCAAAACCCTCCAGGCCCGGGCCCTGGGTCGCGGCACGAGCCGCGCGCGCGAACAGCGCCTGAAGTCTCTGGCTTAGCCCCCGGGACCCGGCGTTATGTTTCTCGGTTTCTTGTCCCGAACGTCATCGATCTTCAGGTTCCTGCTGAACGACCGGATCCTGTCGCGGTCCCCCATCGACGTCGTCCCAAAATACCCGCCCGTGTCGCGGATTTCGCCCGTGGCGAGCTGTTCCGACTGAATCCGGATGACCGCCTCGATCAGCGCCCACGACGGCAGCTGCCGGTCGAACCCTTTCACGAGCAGGGAGGAACCCACGAGTCCCTTCACATCGATCTGCGTGGGTCCCTCCGGTTCGGATGCCCCCGCTTTCTTGACTGTCATATCACCTGCCCGACAGCGCACGCGTCGCCCGTTCGCGTAACGCACATCCGCCACGCCCTCCAACACAATCATCCTGAATCCTCCGCCCTTCGTCGCCGAAACGATCACCGTCGTTCCCGTGATCGCCGCCGTCGCACCGGCCGTGTGAATCGTCGTCGTCCCACCGACGCCCTTCGGTATCTGGAGGAGAAGCGCCCCCTCCTCTAGCGTCAAATCGCGGGTCCCCGGTCGCACGGCAAACACCGCATTCGCACCAAGCCGCACCAGCGACCGATCCTGGAATTCCATCTCCGCCCGCGACCGATCACCCGTCTTGACCGATGACCCCCCAACAACCCGCGATCTCAAGGCAGCACGCCTAATCGGCCGATCTTTCTCTATCACCCACACCTTGCCGTCCATATCCACGAACACTGCGGTCTCCAGCGACGCCCCACGCCCCATGCCCGCACAGAACATGAAACCCGCCATCCCTGCAGAAACCCACGACATCTTGCCCCTGATCATGCCTACCATGATACCACCACCCAGGGCATTTCACAGCCGTCAGACTGCGGAATTCCACGCCGCCTGAAACCCGAACCTGCAGAATCGAATTCGATTCGATATCAGCCGACTTCATCGCATCCACGGGTGGACAGGGCGGAGCCGGTTGCTCAGGCTATCGTCTTGCGTGTAACATATTCCCTTCCAGAATGTTATGCATTTGCCTCGCCCTCCTCCTGATTTCTGTCTCGGGTGGCAAACCCGTAACCGTTTGGCCCGGAATAGAAAACGCGGCATTCGCTGTTGACGACACGCCATCGCACTGGCAGATTCCCCCCTCCCAAATCACGAACAGGAGTCCGCATGGCGAGGGAAATCATCATTCTGGAGTGCACCGAAGCCCGCAAAGAAGGCAAGCCCCCTTCCCGGTACATGAGCACGCGGAACAAGAAGACCTCGACGGAGCGCGTCGAAAAGAAGAAATACAATCCCTTTCTGCGGCGCCACACGGTCCACAAAGAGATCAAGTGACTAGGCTTCGGCGTCGTGCGCCGACGCTGCTCTGCAACATACTCCTGTGGGGCGCGCTCCAGTGCCCCGCCTCGCCACCCGCCAGGACAGCGGCACCCGGACTCTTCACCGCCGCTTCCTTCAATCTCGCCAATTGGGGCCAAAGCGACCGCTGGTCCCATGGAAAACATCTCGAGAATGCCCCAAAACCGGAGGCGGAGCGTCGGGCCGCCATCGCCATCCTAAGGCGTATCAAACCCGACATCCTCGCGGTCCAAGAGGTTATCCGCGATGCCCATGACCGGTTTCTCGATGACCTGAAGACCGCGCTTCGCGACGGCGGTCTCGAGTATCCTGAGTCTTTCGCGATCCATGGTTACGACGAGCGCATCCAGATCGCCCTCTTCAGCCGATTCCCGATCCGGGAGCGCATCGCCCTCAACCAGGACCGATACCAGTTCACCCTGCACCGAGGCACTGGCGAAGACGCCCGCGTCGAACGGATCAACCGACGGGTCGAGCGCGGTTTCATCCGCGCCACTATTGATGTCGGTTCCTCGTATCGTCTCGAAGTCTTCGTGGCCCATCTCAAATCCAAGCGGGACGTTCCCGAATACGACGGCCCCGATGAGTCCGGCCAAGAGATCATTCGCCGCCATGAGGCCGAAATCCTCCGCAGGCATATCGAATCCCGAATCCGCGATAACCCCGAGGCAAACATTCTCGTCCTTGGCGACATGAACGACACCATGGGCAGCTCAGCCCTCCAGATCCTATCAGGCAGAAAGACGGACCCAGTGCGCATGTATCCGCTCTGGCTCAGTGACTACCTGCGAGACGCCTGGACACACGCCTACCGTCCCGAGCGCGAGTACTCCCTGTTCGACTACGCCATCGCCAGCCAGGGCCTTTTCAACGAATACAGCCCATCGCATTCCTACGTCTACCGAGAGTCTCCCGACAGCCCGCCCGAGCTTCGCTGGGACAGCGCCTCGGACCACCGCCCCATCGTCGCCAGCTTCTACGCCGCCGACCTCTCGTATCCCGAAAGGGAACGCCTCGAACCCCAGAAGCCGTAGGTTCTGCCCCTGGCAACCGGGTGAAAAACCCGCCCCCCAAGCCCACGCGATGGGCGCGGGCGTGACGCCGGCCCGAGCCTGTCTCAAAACGCCAGATCATCATATCCACGCTGGCGTCTCTGTATCAGTTGGGAGGGACGCCGGCCCCGGCGTCCGCGGTTCACCAGCCGCGCAACGCCCGGGCCAACGCGGCCCGCGAGGCCGCGGGCCCTCCCGCCGCAGACTCGCGACACGGACCGGCAGGGGCGTCCGATGACCATTTTCAACGGGCTTGCTGGCGCCGATCACCCCGCATCCCGCGGCCGATGCGGATCTCAACGCCGCAGCAAGTCGATCGCGACGGCGATCACCATCACCAGCCCAAGGACGACCCGTACCAGCATCGCCAGGGCCACGCCGACACCGGCCCCCGCCCCGGCCTTCATGGCCTTCACCAGCTCCCGACATCCCAGCAAGAGTTCGCCGGCAAAGGCCCCCACCAACGGTCCGACGATAAGGCCCACCGGCGCGAAGAACAGCCCCACGAAACCCCCGGCCAACGCCCCCCACAGCCCCCACTTCCCCGCCCCCGACAATCGCGCCGTCGCCACCGACGCCAGCGAATCCGACACCACCGAAATGATGAAAAGCACGCCCACGATCACCACCGTCCACCATGACAGTCCCCCGGGCACCATCAGCTTGTGCGCTATCACCCCTATCAGGATCAAAACCAGTCCTGGCAGCATTGGGACCACCGCCCCAGCCAACCCCACCACCAGACACACCAGCAGGATGCCCCAAGCCAACCAATCCATATTCACCTCGCCGCATCCAGGATGGCGCCCAGCTCCTCCTCCGTCAGATCGATCGGATTCCCTTTCATGCTGCTGGCCGCCTGCGCCTTGGCGATGATCTCATCCCGCCGCCCGAAATCCACACCCAGCGCGGCAAGCCCCTTCACACCCAGATTCCGACATAGCTCCTCCACCGCTGCCACCGCCTCGTCGGCCCCCGCATCTCCGCGACCCGCCAGCAACGGCCCAACCTCGCGAAACTTTGCCATCCGAGACTCCTTCGTCCCCCGCTCGCGCATCGCGCGCAGGTTCGCCCGCATCACGTGGGGCAGCAGGGCCGCGCAGATGGCACCGTGCGGCGCACCGTGGAACATCCCGCCCAGTGGCCCCGCAAATCCATGCACTGCCCCGAGCTTTGCGTTCGCCAGTGCCAACCCCCCAAAAAGACTCGCCAGCGACATCTCGTCACGCGCCTCGCGATCCAATCCGTCCGCGACAGCCCTCGGCAATGCCGCCGCCAGGCGCGATATGCCCTCCCGGCACACCGCGTCCGTCAGCGGGTTTGCCGCCCTCGACACGAATGGCTCGATCAACTGCGTCAACGCATCGAGTCCCGTGTACGCTGTCACATCGCGCGGAAGACCGTCGGTCAAAGCCGGATCCACGACGGCCAGAACCGGCAGCATCCACCGATGTCGCATGCTCACCTTCACCCCGTGCTCCTCCGACTCCAGCACCGCGTTCCGCGTCACCTCCGCGCCCGTACCCGCCGTCGTCGGAATCGCCACGCACGGCGCCGGCCGCACCCGCAACGGCCTCGCACCGCCGATCACCTCCAGATAATCCAGCACCTCACCCCCGTTCGTCATCAGCGCCGATATCGCCTTGCCCGCGTCGATCACGCTGCCGCCGCCTATCGCCACAACAAAATCACATTCCTCCGCGCGCGCCATCGCCGCGCCCCCGGCGACCAGTCCGACCGTCGGCTCACCCGAGACACAAAACACCGATCCCCAAACCCCCGCATCCGTCAGGCTCTCCACCGCAGGCCGCGCGCGATCTGCCCGGGAACCCGTCACCACCAGCGCCCGTCGCCCCAGCGCCGTCACCCGGGCCCCAAGATCGGCCACCCGACCACGCCCAAACCAGATCTCCCCAACCGTCGAAAAATCAAATGTCGCCATCAGCCCCAGCCCCCATCCACTGGAAAAACATTCGCGAACTTCACGCCCCGACGTGGTTCGGCCATCATGACCTCCACCGCATCCCGCCAAGTCTTGTAATGGGCCGTCTCCTTGTGCCGCGCCGGATCCTCCGCCGTCCGATAGACTTCGACCAGGACAAACCGGGTCGGGTCATCCCTCTCTTGCACGACATCAAACCGCGCGATCCCCGCCTCCTTCACGCTGTTTCGCGCGTTCTCCATCGTCGCCGCCTTGAACGCGTCGACACACTCCGGTTTCACCCGAACAAATACATGTACGATCCACATGCCAATATCATAGCGCCACTGCCCCCTTCCGTGAAGCCCCCCATTGTCGATGTTGCTGGTTGGGCGTTGAACGTTGGCCCGTCCCCGCGTCCCTGCGCCTCCGCGGACCCCCCCCCTCCATCCGCCAGGCGCCCAACGTGAACCATCGCAAAAACTCCCGCAGAGACGCGGAGACGCAGAGATTTGCCCCCTCCCATCTTCCACCTTCCATCCGCAACCCCGAGCATCCTAGCCTTCCCCATGCCATCGGACCCCGATGCCCGCCTCGTCGCCCTCTTGAAATCCGCCCGGCGCATCCTCGTCTTCACCGGCGCGGGCATCTCTACCAACAGCGGCATCCCTGACTTCCGAGGCCCCCAGGGCGTCTGGAAAACCCGACAGCCCGTTTACTACGACGATTTCATGTCATCGGAAACGGCGCGCATCGAGTACTGGGATTTCAAATTGGAGACATGGGATCTCTACCGCATGGCCCGCCCAAACGCTGCCCATGACGCCATCGCTCGCCTCGAGTCCGCCGGCCGAGTCGAAGCCGTCCTCACACAGAACATCGACGGACTCCACGAGATCGCGGGTACCTCTCGCGCCAAACTCGTCGAGATTCACGGCACTGACCGCTGGGTCGCCTGCCAGACTTGCGGGGAACTGTCTGACCCAGAACCCCATTTCGAGGCCTTCCGAAAAACCCGCAAGCCTCCCCTCTGCCACTGCGGCGGCCTCCTGAAACCCGCCACCATCAGTTTCGGACAGTGCCTCCGCGAAGACGATCTCCGCCGAGCCGCCTCCGCCACCGAAAATGCCGATCTCGTCCTCGCGCTCGGTTCCACCCTATCCGTCTATCCTGCCGCCCACTTCCCCCTCGCCGCCGCCGAGCGGGGCGCCCCCTACGTCATCATCAACCGCGGGAAAACCGAACACGACGACCACCCACGCCTCAGCCTCCGCCTCGAGGGCGATGTCGCAGACGTCCTCCCCCCGGCCGTCGATGCCGCCCTGCGCTGAACCGCAGCGCCATCAATCACACGGGCGTCGGTCGCCACCTTGCCCGTCCCTCTTTCTTGTTGGGCGTTCATCGCCCGGCTTTGGGCGCCGCGCGTTGAAACTTCGCCCTGGGCGCCCCAGCGAGTTTTCGCCATTGAACGCGGGCGCTCCAGACTGTCATAGTCTGCGCTGCAAAATGCGACTTTTGCACACTATCCTGCTGATTTTGTCGACCGCACTCTCCACGGGCTTTGTTCCCACGTTTGCGCGGTCTTCCGATCCCGGCATCGCCCTGACCGCATGCCTCGAGGAGGTGGCGCTTCGCGACGACTTCAATTCGATCCAGCCATGGCATGCGCAGCCGAACTGGTTATCCGCTGCCTCCCAATCGGCGAACATCACCGTGGATGCCGGCGTTGCCTGCTTCTGCGTCCCGGAACCCGACCGGGGCATGAAATGGTCGCGCGTCACGCCCGAAGTATCGCTCGACGATATGCCGTATTTGATCGTTCGCTACCGGGCCAAGAACGTCCGCGCCCAAGGTGACGACTACCTCGTGTATCTCGATGATGGCGGACCCCGCCAATGCCATGCGCTTCGCCTCGGTGACATCATCAGTGACGACCAGTGGCACGTGGCCGCCGTCAATGCCCGGCGCCTTGCCGCGAATCCCGAAATCGGCTCGATTGCCCTCCAGGTGCAGGCGGGCCCTTCAGGCCAAGGAAGGCTCTGGATCGATTGGCTCATGTTTGCTGACCGTGTGCCCGAAGGCGCCACCGAACTTCGCTCCTTGCCGCAGCCGCCAACCGCGCCCGACTGGAACGCACCGCTGGACAAGGCGACCTGGACAGCACAGCCAAGTTGGTTGAGCGACGCGTGTGCCCGCCCGGAGGTCATCCAGGATGGTGACATCACCATCTGGCGCGTCAGCGACCCTGGCCGCGGGATGAAGTGGTCATGGAGCCTCGCGGATTTCGTCAAGCCCACGGGCCACCGCTATCTGACGCTTCATTACAGCGCCACGAACTACCAGCCCATCGGTGATTACGCCGTGTGCGCGATCGGCACGTCGCCCGACGGCGCCGGCGCTTACGTCCCCATCGTCGCCAGCGACCAAATCATCCCCGACGGTCGATGGCATGCGCTCGGGGCCGACCTCGGACCCGCCGCCGCACGCCTGGCCACCATCACCGGAATCGCCATTCAGGTTCGAGCTGCGGCAAAAGCACCCGCCGAATTGCGCGTGGGCCGCATCGCTTTTACCGCCCAAACTCCGCCAAGAGATATCGGTGAGTTTGTGGCTGTCTCGCCCGATCTCCCCTTCCTGGGTTTTTCGCCCACCGACATCTCGCATCTGTTTAATGAGGATTCGGCCAGAATCTGCCGACGATTGGCGATCACCAGACCCCCGCAGACGCGCACCCAGACCCTCGAAGGCATCCCGTTCCAATTCTCAGAAAAGGCCCCGGATCTCTATTGCTCGACTCTCA
Organism: Verrucomicrobiota bacterium; assembly: GCA_029560585.1. GTDB lineage: Bacteria > Verrucomicrobiota > Verrucomicrobiia > JADLBR01 > JADLBR01 > JADLBR01. The sequence continues at coordinate 22,816 of JAKQKQ010000189.1, forward strand.
TCGGTGAGGAATGCCTGCGCCTGCCCGTGAGAACGAGGGCCTCTGAGATCTACTTGCTTGCGTGGGCCGTCCTCACGGGCGGGGAAGAGCCGTCTCGGGGAAGAGGCCGGCTGCGCCGCATTGCCGACGTGGATCGGTTTCGCATCGAGTTGGAGTATGTCGACGATTCGCGCGGTGAATGCATGCCCTTGAACATCGCCTCGCACCGTTTCGAGGTCACAGAGGGCCCCCAAGTTCTTTGCGTTTATTCCGATCCCTCCAAAGAGCTGCGTCAAATCACCCTGCGTGATCGGACGAGGCAATGCGCCTTCGGCGTCGCCGCCGTCACGTGCCGAACCGCCCAAGATCGGCTCTTCCCCAGGTGGGCCGAGGAAACGCCGCCCTTGCGCATCGCCGCTAGCGGAATCAGTTCAACCTGCGACCCCGCCATCTCCGATTCCGGCAGCCGCCTGACGCTTTCGAACGCCCATCTCGTGGCGGTCGTGGAATACGCGCCGTCTCCCAGGATCGTCGGCCTCGTCAACCGTGCCACAGGCCGCGATTGCATCGCCGGCCGCCACGCCGACCCCCTCCTAGCGATCCCGGGCGCCAAATTGACGCTCGCGCTTCAACCCACCATAAGCAGCAAGCCGTACGAGGCCACGGCCCAGATGCGCTACGGAATCTCATCAGCCCCCTGCGTAGAGGCGGAGATCGGCATGGTCTTATCGGACACCCCCGAGGTCCAATTTGACATCAGGCTGAAGAACGCAAGCGCGCGCCCGTCCACGCTGGCGTTTGCTGGCCCGTGCATCGGTCCAGCCTGCCTCGGCCGTGACATCGAAGACAACTACTACCTTCTTCCCAAGCGTGGCGCGATCTTGCACAACGCGTCGGCAAACTATCGAGAACGTTATTGCGGCCACGACATGCCCCTTCAGTTCATGTCCGTCGCTAACCCCGGCGATGGCGAGAGCCTCTACCTGCGCACGGAGGACACGACCGGTATCTGGCGCTCATATTCCTTCTGCAAAACCGATGAAGGGGTCCGCCTCGGTTTGGAGTATCCTGGGGAGGTGTTGGCACCCGGCTCGACGCGCCACGCCGCCCGAACCATCGTCGGAATCGGCGGTGGCGACTGGCGAGTGGGCTTCGATGCATACCGGCGCTGGTTGCAGACGTGGTACCGCCCGGTCGCGGCCAGGCAACGATGGTTCCGCGAGGTGTTCAACTTCCGCCAGAAGTTCCTGTGGAGCCACGATCCGCTCTGCGACCGCAAAATCGGCGAACTCCGCTTGGAACGCGCCCTCCAAGAGGACCAAGAAAAGTTCGGCGGCATCGAATACCTCCACCTATTCGATTGGGGCTATTGCGGCAAGTTTGGCCGGATCTATGGCCGAAGGGGCGACTACTCGCCCTACGATTATATACCCGGTGGAAGAGACGGGTTCCGGAAGGCCATCAGCGTCGTGCAGGCGCGCGGCATTCGCGTGGGCCTCTACATCGAAGGCTATTTGCTTGAGGAGCGCGGAAAACTCGGCGCGGCCGCCAAGGCATGGCAGCTGATTCACGCGAACGGCGAACGCGCGTACTGGCCCAAGAGCACCGAAATGTTCATGTGCCCGTGGGTTCCCGCATGGCGCGATACACAGGCGAACACCTATTCCGCGCGCGTTCACGAATTGAACGTGGATGGCATGTACGTGGACCAGTTTGGCTTCGAGAACTCCGGCAAAGACTGCTTCAGTCCCGCGCACGGCCACCGAGTGCCCGGATACGCCGTCGTCGGGGAACGCGATTGCATGCGGCAGATCCGCGATAGCGTGGACAACGTCAAGCGCGGCGTCGCGCTGTATGGGGAAGAGTCACCGTGCGATGTAAATTCGGCGAACCAGGACGGCAGCTTCACGTATGCCATGTCGGCCGCCGCGCGCGCCACCACGCTCGTTCCGCTCAATCTGATGCGTTTCGCTATTCCCACCTTCAAAACATTTGAAATTCTCGTGTGCGACAAGCCCACCGGCACGTGGGCCACCGGCGTGAAATGGGTCTTCTTCAACGGCGAGGGCATCTGGCTCGAAGGCGTGCCCGACGAATGGTTCGCACCAGAGACCCTTGCCACCATCCGCAAGTGCCACGCGATGCTTCGCGAGCACAGGGACTCCTTTTCCAGCGACGCGCCCGAGCCACTGGTCCCGACCGAGGCTGGCGGAGTCTTTGCAAACTCGTTCGGGGCAAACGGGAAACACGTTTTCACCCTCTACAACTCACGCCACCGCACGTTCGAAGGCAAAGTCCTTCGTGTCCCGCGCGTCCCGGGCGCGCGCTATCGCGATGCGTGGAATGATCGCACGATCGTCCCCGCGCCCGACGGCGATCACGACATCCTCTCCACCACCCTTGAACCGCTGGGGGTCGGCTGCATCGTCGCCGTCGAACCGGCGCCGCGGGACAAGTGACCAACCAGCGCGGCCGGGAACCCCGCGCTATCCGGGTGCAGGCGCCCGGCCGTCAGAGCCCAACCGGGGGTCCCCCCGTCGCTGGCACTACCCAGACCCGATCGATGACACTCGTCAGCGACTGCGTCGACTCAACGACCACCGCCACCGATATGCGCTGGTCACCGGCCTGCACGATCACCTCCCCTTTTCCTGCCCCATCCAATGTCAGCGGACAAATCTGCGGCTCCGGGCTCTTCCCATCCTTGGCCGGCCGTGCCTCAAACCGAAAACTCACCCGCGTCCCAGGGTCCTTGAGCGCCGCACCGCACCGGTATCGCTCCCCGGGTTTCACCCACGCCGCTGTGCTGGTCCACACCCCACCCGCCGCCTGTTTCCAACGGTCCGGTGCGACCGGATCCAAATACGAGAGGCACCCATCAGGATTCTCGATGATGTTGCCGGCAGGCTCTGTGGGCTTTAGGTCAAAATTCAGCTCAACTCTCCGCCCCTGTCCCAACGTGATGGGCCCCAGAATCTGAAACTGGGATGCGGTGCGATAAGCCAACACCCGGTAGCTGCCGGCCGGCAGATCCCTGAACTCGTACTGGCCCCGCCATCCCGCTCCCTTGGCGGCCGTCGCCAGCGTCGCATAATCGGTGTCCAAAAGCACGACGCGTGCCCCGTGTTCGTTCCGGCCCGGAAACTCTGCCGCCGTGACGGTGCCCCCCAATCCTGCCCCTCCGCTCCTTCCGTCCAAGCCCAGCGTCAGCACCGTCAGGAGCACATCCGCGGTCACGCGCGCAGATTCGTTGGCCGACTCCAGAAGGATCGGCTCCACCTTCGCTTGGTCCGGCTCGGGGACGGAAACCAGCGGCAACGCACGGTCCGCCCGTGCCTTGGAGAACTCGACCAACCCCTTGATGCGGCGTAGCAGCCCCGCGAGTGCCGCGTCGTCATCCGAACCTAACACCCGTGGCCGGTACCCGCTGATCCCGATCTGGTCTCCGCGCACCCAGTTCTCCAGTTCCTTGTGATGCGGGCACTTCTCCTTTGCATGGGGCGGAGCGCCCACATCCTCGACGAAGTGCACCAGCGGCCCCAACTGTCGACACGCATTCTCCGGTGTCTCCGTCCGCAGCGCCTGCAGCGCCCGCCGAAAATACGGCCCGAATGCCGTCTCGACCGTGGGCATCGTGTGCCCCACGTGCATCGGCATTTCCCGTATCAGCAGGTAATCGTCCGCATAGAACGCTCCCAGATCCTTCCCCCTCAGGTCAGGTAAAAGACAGTAGTTGGTCAGCGCTCCCAGGTTCTTTGCGCCCAGCACGCCCTCCCAGCGCTCCCTCTCCGGCAGCACGTCGAGCGCCGCCCGCGTGATCGTCTGGTGCGGACCCCAGGCCATCACCGCCCCCGCTTGCAGAAATCCCAGAAGGGCCAACGCCAGACAAACGCCACGCCCATGGCATATGGATCGATGTGTCATGGGGGGATGGTGCCTAGCCACGGGGCGTGCGGCAAGACCGAGGAATTCGCGCTTGTCTGAAACGGAATGGCCCAGCAGGCTGCACTCCGACCGGTCACTTTCTTCGGACCGGCTGCGTCATGGTTCTCTCTGCGCAGGTCTGGCTGGGAATGCCGCGGCACGTGAAGCCGCTCTTGAGTCTTTGCCTCTTGACGGCATGGCTGCCCGTCTTTGCGGTGGCCCGGCAGGGTGTGCCACCGACGGGGGATTTTGGCATCACCTTTGCCCGTGACCAATGGGACCGCTCGGCGTGGGCACCGCTGCGGCTGCCCCATCAGAGTGAGCCCCTGAACTTCACCCAGCGCGACTCGAGCATCGGGACGGGTCCCTTCACGGAGGAGGAAAGGAAGAAGAAACTGGACAACGTCATTCTGATGCTGGAGACGCATCGGGAGGAGGGCGAGGTCAGGGTGGTTTTCTCGCTCAGCGAAGAGCAGGGAGCGGCCCCGGGGGTGTTCCTGGCACCGGCCGTGACCGGCAACGTACTCGACCGCGCGTTAGTCATCTTCGTGGCGTCCTACACGATGGCGGTCTGGCGGGCGGAAACCGACCCAGCGACGGGCGAAACAACCTACGCTCACCTCGTCCGCGTGAACCGCTGGAACCAGCCAAACCAGCGGCACACCCTGCGGTGCCGATTCAGCAAGCCCCGAAACTCCGCCGTGATCCAACTCGATGCCTCCGACCCCCTGCTCTTCAAGGATCTTGGACTGGATTTCAACTCCCGCGTCGGCATCTGGGGCTGCCACGGGACATGCGATTTCTACGAGGTTAACCTCGAATCCACACCTCGTCTCGAATGGTCGACATCCAAGCCTCGCGCGGGGATCGACTACGCCCAGCCGCAACGCTATGTGACCAACGGCGCGCAGACAACGATCGGCGCGCGTTATCTCCCGGCGATTGATGCCCTGGCCATTCAGGCAGACTCCGTTGCAGAGATACAGAGGATCATCGCGTGGAAACGGTCCTTTCGAAACGTCCCCGCCGGCGGCAGGTACGTCGGGGTCCGCACGGTGAACGACATCCTGGCCAGCCATGAACTGACCGGCTGCCACGATCACGGCATGCTCCTGGCATCGGTCCTGCGCCACTTCCGGTATCCGGCGATCATGGTGGATGCCACGGGAATCAACTGGTCGCTCCAGCCGCCCGGGACGCGCAAGGACCACGTCGGGCATGTGTTTGTCGAAACCTACGTGGGCGCAAAATGGATGCTGCTCGATTCAACGACGGGCCGACCTTTGACCGAGTACGATCCGCAAAACCCCGTCATCCCTGTCACCAATGACAGTGAATCCACCGGATTCTACGTGATGTTTAAGGGCGTTGATCCCGCCGGGTACGGCATCCGCAACATAAAAGAGCTGAACCGTGCCCAGGATGGGTTTGCCGAACGGCTGCGCGGGAAGCCGTGACGGCTACGCCAATCGGCCCGCGCCTGCGGCGCCACTCCACCGGTCTCACCGGGAAAGCCGCACGACGGTGGCGCTGATCCGCTCTTCGATATCGGGGCACCATCGCTGCGCAGGCAAGCCATACACGGGGAACGCACCCGCCTCGTAGCGCCCCTCCTCCCAGACCCGGTGGGAAGGGATATACGCCATCACGTCGTTAGCATAGCCGGTTACCCAGGTCTTTGGACCAAAGCGTTCCTTGAACTTGAGCGCGTAGTCCACCACCACTTCTCCGCCCAGCGCAATCCAGAGTCGATCTTCGCCCAGCTTCCATGCCTGAATCGGGTACCGGCTGGATGTCGCGAGAGGTCGTCCACTCTCCACCTCGGCCAGCAAGCGCCGGCCCCACCGCGCCTCATAACCGCCCTTCGCTATCGCCCCCACAAAATCCTCCCGGCCCAGCGCCCTTTCGAAATCGAGCGTGATGAACTCGAATGCCGTCCGAAGGCGGGGTGCGATCGGCTCAATGCCGTTCCCGAGAACCCTCTCCACGGCCTCGGCCAACTCCCTGCCATGGTCCTGGCACAGTTCGACGGTCCTCCTGGGCATCGGATTCTGGTCGGCGCCGCATCCTGCGACGAACATCGCCTGCGCGCCCGGATGCTTCTCCTCCAGCCCAATCTGTGCAAAACCCGCGTAGTCCCCGCACCACGAGTACTCGTTCAGCGTCGTGTTGTGGCACGCGTAACCGAACACGATGGCCAAAAGCCGGCCGCCGGGATCGCGGACGGATAGGATCGGCACCGCATGATCGGAGGGGCCACGCGTTGGTTGGCCGGCCGCCCGCAGCCCGGACACATCCCCCTCTTTGTTCTCTCGGCGGTTCGCCGCAAATCCGCACGATCCCTGCCCAAACGCAAGCGATGCCGGTCGCAAGTCCGAGATCGCCCTCCCTATCGTCCCGACCACCGTCTTCTCGAGGCTGGCGGAATAGGCGTCAATCAGCGCGCGCTGATGATCGTCCAAGGGATAGATGTCGTAGAGAGCCCCGCGCAACACCGGCCCGCAATGTGTGTGCGACGCGCTCAACATCACCTGCGCTCGCTCCATGCCGTGGCGCGTCTTGAGCTCCGCACAGATAGCGTCGCTCATGCCGCCGGGAAACCCCAATAAATCGCTCGTCAAAACCACCGCCCGCTGCCCTCCGACATCTTCGAGGGCCATCGCCTTGACCCAGAGATCGTGAAGTTTCCCATCGGCCGGATGAGTCCTCGAACCATACCCCGCCATCCACATCGGTTCGGCGGGTGTGATCTTCGCGCGGGCGAACCCCGCTCTCCACGTCTCCCCCGCCCCCAGCCCAGGCGCCACGCAACCGAACGCGAGCACGGCAAGAGATCCAATCGCTGAAGTGACCACTCTCATGGCTGGAACCTCCGAGGTCGACCGACTGCGGCCGTGCCAATAGCCATAGCGCACGCGGGCCGAATTGACCATCGCCATTCGAAATCTTGCCCGTGCCCACACTTCTGGCCACGATTACTCCATGGTCGTTGACAACGACATCGGCGCACCGGAACGCAGAATACCGGGATCGGCCAAGGGCCCCTCTGAAACGCTCAAATTCAAGTCCCTGATGGCGGCCACGGCATCCCTGGCCCTTGCTGCTTCCACGGCCCTCGGCGCCGAGGCCGAAATCCCGCTGAAAAATGCTAGGTTCGACGAGGGCACCGCCGCCAACGGTCTGCCGGTCGGCTGGTCACTCTACGGTGGCCGTGGGCACGCCCAGCGCATCTCCATCACGGATGACGGCTGCGGTGGGAAAGCGCTCCTTATCGAGGACGGAGATCCCGACGCGGAAATCGGCCTGACACAGCTCGTGCCCATCCAGCCAAACTTGGGCTACGAGGTGCGCGTCCGGGCCCGCGCCGCAAAGAATGCCTCAGATGACGGCGCCAATGTGCAGCTGCGATTCTTGCCATCAAACACGATCGCGCAGACCCCCATCCAAACGCACGGTCTAGACGAATTCCATGAGGTGGCAGTCCGCGGCGTGGCGCCCCCCGACACCAAGGCCGCACAAATCTACCTTTACACTCATCGCGCGCCAACGCCGAAGATCCTCGTAGGCGGCGTCCGCCTCATCTCAGGGGTGAAGCCCCCGCCACCGTTGCCCCCGCCCGTGCCCCCACAGTACGCCAAGCTCAAGGACATGCACCCGACCACCCATCTGGTCCGCGATGGCCGCCCCCTCATCCGCATCGTCACTCCCGCCTCCGGTGCGCACGCAGCGCAGGCGACGCGATTGCAGTCGGCCATTGAAAGACTTACGGGCTGCCGGGTGCCCATTGCCGCGGATGACTCACCCGACGCCGCCGTGCCAATCAAGAGTTCACTGATCGTCATCGGCAACCGATCCACCAACGCGACGATCGCCGAACTCTACAATCGTTTCTTCCTCCTCACCGATCTGCGCTATCCGGGTCCGGAGGGATTTGAGGTGCGCACGATCCACAGCCCATTCGGAGGCGGCCACAACGTCATCCTCCTTGGCGCCAGCGACACGAAGGGGATCGATGCGGCGGTCGAAACCTTCGGCGCAAAACTCGCCGCCGCCGCCAAGAATGGTTCCCTGTCGCTCGGCTGGCTGATGGATGTCAGGCTCGGCCGGGGCCTTGCCGTTCCGCGTGATCTCCGAGACATGGAAATATGGGAGGCATCATCCGGCTATCGGTCCTCAGGTTATTTCGGCTGGAACAGCATCAGCAAGCGCATGGCCGCCTACTACATGAGCGGCGACCCGTCCCACGCTCGCGACGCCCTGCGCCTCGCCTTCCCTGACAAGCAAGCGTTCCAGGAAATCACCCGCACCGATGGCGAGATGGTCGAGAACAAGGACGATCCACTCGCGGGACCGTACCACTATAATGCGCACATGATGATCCTGTTCTGGGATCTGATCGAGGAGAGCCCTGTATTCAGCGACGCGGAACGACTGAAGGTCACGAACGCATTTGCCCGCCAGCTCGAGCATCGCAAGAACGAGGGCGTATACTCGCTCCGGCAGCCGGCGCCGGCTGTCGGCTCACGACACGGTCAGTGGTCCGCCGTCTCCCTCTACTGCCTTGGCCGCTACTTCCAGCGCGACTACCCGGACCCGATCTGGGACCAGTGCGTGCTCGGCGCCCAGAACGCGTTCGCCCCCTTGCGAGCGCACGCATGGATCAACGGCGAGAGTGATAACCTGTTCTGGTATTGCACCGGCATCGCGCCCGTCTTCACGTACATGCTCCTCAGCGGCGAACGCGGGCCCATGCAAAACGGCGTCGCCGCAACCCTCCTGCGCGCACAAGAGGTACTCATCTCCGGCCGCGTGCCCGACTGGGCCCTCCAATCCGCAGCACTCGACTACCTCCACAAGGTCGCATATCTGACGGAGGATGGTCGCTGGCTCACGTATCGCGACCGCACGGGCATCGACCTGCGCCCCTTCCGTCTGGGCCAGTCTTTCTGGCCACCGGAAGGCCTTCGGCCGAAATTGCCCGACGGCCTCGACGACAAATGGACCGTCAGCGCGCTCCCAAAGGCCCACTGGTCCGCACGAGCCAACGGACTCCCGCTCGACGAATCTTTCTACAACGCCAGCTTCCGAGACGCGCCTGACGCCTCGGGCGACTTCATCCTCCTGGACGGCTTCAATGGCGCCTCTCGCAATCCGTACCACACCTTCGCAATCCTCGAGCTGCGCATCGCGGGCCACACCATCCTCCAGGGCTACCGAAATCAGGTCCTAACCAAAGCCGATGGCATGGTCGAACCCATGGTCGCGATGGATGCGGCGCTCCGCCACCGGGATGTCATCGGTCAGACTGCCCTCTGCACCGGCGAGGTGCCGAAGGCCGCGTTCTGCAACTGGCGGCGCACCCTCGCGCAGCGCATCGGCCGATATGCCCTGATGGTCGATGACCTCACGTTCCGCACCGATACCGAGAATATGGAGATCCAGATCAAGTGGGAGAACTCCCAGCGCCCATTCCATTTCGACGTCGGCCGAAATGCGCTTGTCTCGCGCGATGCGGCCATCCTATCCGCCGACGTATTCGATCGGACGCCGGTCGCCGACGGGATCGCAACGCAGGAATGGAACCGGCCGGCCAGGAAAGGCCAGCACGCCATCTACTTCACCCTGCTCGCCGCCGGGACCAATTCTCCCACGAACCTTCGTTGCCTGAGGCTGCAGGATAATGCCGCTGCCCTCGCCCTCCCGCAACCTGCCGTTGCGTTCGCTGGCACCTGGGAGGGCGGCACCGGCGATCTCGTGGTGCTCGCCGAGGACCACCTTTCCGGCCATCGAATGACCCGCGCCACGCAAGATCCGCCTCTCCTGATGTCCGAAACGCCAATCGATGCCGATTGGGATTTCGCAACGGGCCGCATGGAAATCACTACGCGCGGCACGACGTCCGTCACCGCCGCCATCGCCGACCCCGCGACGGTGCGCGGCGCAAATGTCGCACCCGGCGCCAATGCCAACACCACCGGCAACACCATCCTGCTGCTACCCGAGGGCCACGCCGTCATCGAGGGCATCAGGCCGCCCGATGCGGTACGCCGCGATCTTTCCACTAAACTCGGAACGTGGCTCGATCGCGCCACCGCCAACCGCACGAGCCCCCGCCAGCCCGCGGCACCGGCCCACGCTCCCGCACCGTGCATCGCAACCGCATTTTCCGCCCAGGTTGGCGGCGCGGTCACGGACCTTATCCTCCTGGCCCCACAAGGTCGTGAGCTGATCGCCGCGGCAGAGGGATCCACAATCCATCTCATCGACACCGGCGGTCAGACGATTCGCCAGATGCAAACCGACGGCAATATCCGCCAGTTGCACTGGTGGCCCGAAAACGATCTCTTGCTCGCCGGTTGCGAGGACGAGAAAGTCTGTGCTTTTGACCTCGCGGGCAATCGAAAGTGGACATTCGTTTCGGAGATGGACCCGGCCGTCTTCCGCGCCGCAAAACAGTATTGGTTCAAGAGCGCGCCCGGACATGGGGGCATCCACGGCCTTGGCACCGGCGTCTTTCTCGACGACAAGAGTCAGGCTTTCGTCGGCAGCGCGTGCACCCTCGAGATCGTCGATGGCACCGGCAGACTGCTGAAGCGGTTGCCGCAATTCTGGGGCACCGTCTACAAGTTCGCCATCGCGCCCGGCCCCAACGGCAGTCTCAATCTGCTCGCGTCGCGCAGGATCACCGATGGCCCGTCCCTGGGGATCATCAACAACCGGACCCTGGATCCGACGCCCCGCGGCTTCGACAGTGTCCCCGCAGGCCACACGCGCGTGCCCGGTTGGATGGACCAGACCCGCCACCACATCTTCGTGGAAGATCTCGATGGAGATGGCCAGAACGAGGTCGTCAGTGAAATCACCGGTGCCTGGAATCGCCTGACCGTATGGGACCTGCAGGGCCAACCCCTCCACAATGTCCAGTTTGGACCCGGCGCTAGAGGATTCGCCCGAGAGATACGTGACATCGACATTGGGGACATGGACGCCGACCGAAAGAAGGAGATTGGACTCGCTCTTTCGAGCGGTTTGCTCGTCACTTTCGATCATCGCTGCGAGAGACTCTGGTCGGTGCGACTCCCGACAGCACCCGTCCTGCTCAAAATCATCGGACGATTCCTCGTGGCCGGCTGCGAGGATGGAACGGTGTCGACCTACGACGCTCATGGCCATCTGGCGGGCGTGACCAGCATCCCGGGCCGACCCACGTGTGCCGCCGCGCCCGGTACGAATTCGTCGGTTGTGATCGCCACAGACAGGGGTGAAATCCGGGCCCTCCAGATCGGCAACTGAACACCCCGCCCGCCCGGATACGTTGAAGCGTTACGGGAATCGGGATCGGAGCCTGCGGTACTCCACGAGCGCCAGCAGCGGCCAGTTGTTCCGGTACATGTCGTACCTCAGATAAAACACCTTGGGAAAGCCCGTGCCCGTCACCTCTTCCTCCGTCCAGCTCCCATCGGGATTTTGCGTCCTGAGCAGATGGTCCACACCGCGCTGGATGCTGGGGCGGAAGGGATCACCACAGGCCACCAGCCCCATCAGCGCCCACGCGGTCTGCGATGCCGTGCTCGGGCCCTGTCCCTTCAGATGCGGGTCGTCATAGCTCGCGCAGGTCTCACCCCACCCACCGTCCGGATTCTGGCAGGACTCCAGCCAATCGCGCGCCCGCACGATCCAGTCCTGATTCATATCGAGCCTCAGCGCCGACAGGCCCCGCAACACTTGCCACGTCCCGTAGATGTAATTCACCCCCCACCTACCCCACCATGAACCGTCCGGTTCCTGCGTGGCCCTCACCATCTTCATCGCCCGCTTGACCGCCGGGTGGGTCGTGCCAAATCCCAGTTTGCCCAACAGCTCCAAACATCTCGCCGTGATGTCGCTGCACGTCGGATCGAGGATCGCATTGTGATCCGCGAATGGCACGTCCTCCAGCCACCGCTTGGTCACGTCCTTGTCGAACGCGGCCCAGCCCCCATCCTTGCACTGGAAACTCAGGACCCAGCCCAGCGCCCGATCCATCACCTGCCGCTTCGCCGACTCGTCTTCGGTGTCGATAAGCCGGAGCGCCAGCAGCACCTTCAGCGTGTCGTCAACGTCCGGATAACACTCGTTGTTGAACTCAAACGCCCACCCGCTCGCTTCCGGATGGTCGTTCTTTACAGCCCAGTCCCCACGAATCCGCACCTCCTTGGAGAGGAGCCAGGCCGCCGCCTTGCGCAGCGCCGGATGGTCGCCCGGCAATCCCGACTCCGCCAGCGACACGGCCGTGATCGCCGTATCCCACACCGGCGAAAGGCAGGGCTGAATCCGGAAATCGTTGTTCGCCACATCATCGACTTCCAGTCCCTGAAAATCCCGCCGCGCCTTCTCGACGAGCGGATGCTCGTCGGAATAGCCAAGGGCCTTTAGCGCGATGATCGTGTTGAGCATCCCGGGGAAGATTGCCGCCAGCCCATCGCTCCCTTTGCCAATCCGCTCCACCAGCCACGCCTCGCATCGCCTCAGAGCAAGCGTTCGGAACGGCTTGTACGGCGAGCGGTCCAGGAACTTCAGCACCGCATCCCAAAACAGGAAAAAATTCCGCCACGTGAAGAGTTGCGGGTCCGGCTGCAGCGAGAAATTGCTGTGCTCGGTCCCATACGGGAACAGCTCGTGGAGCTGTTTCTCGGGCGGAAGCCGCTTCGTCGGGCGGAAATGGTTGATGATGGCCAGCGGGATCAGCATCGCCCGGCTCCACGAGGACATCTCGTAGATGTTGAAGAACAGCCACTTTGGAAACAGGACCATCTCAGGTGGAATGATCGGCAGGTATTTCCACGAAAACTGCCCCAGGAGCGCAAGATACAGCTTGTCGTAAGTGTTCATCTTCGGGATGCCACCCAGCCGCAAGATGTTTGAGTGCGCCCGACGCATCACCGGATCCTCGGGGCTCAGACCCGCCAGCTTCAGCGCGAAATACGCTTTGACGCTCGCGTTGACCTCGCTGACCCCACCCACGTAGATGTTCCACCCGCCATCGGGCAATTGTCGCTCCAGCAGGTGCTTCACGCACTTCGCCTGTTTCGCGAAATCCACCTCCCCGCACCAGTGCATGAAGAGCACCATGTCGGAAACAAGCGTCGTGTCGACGGTCAGCTCCCCAATCCAGTAGCCCTCGGGACTCTGCAGCCTCAGGAGGTTCTCCTGCGCCAGCCGGATCCCCTCCCCCAACCGGGTGTCCACGTCCCACTTCACGACACGGAGGTGCCCCACGCGCTCGCGCGTGACCGTAGTCACCCCCGGGGTTCCCGCCGGCATCGACATTGGGATGCCTTTATATGGCAGCCGAAAGCCCCCCGTCAACGCCGCCGCAGAGTCTCGTTGACATATCAACATATCATGACAGGTTGATGCGTTATGACTGAAAGAGACCGCGCCGGGCACCGCCTCCCGGCACTTTTGCGCGAGCGCATCGTGATCCTGGACGGGGCCATGGGCACCATGATCCAGGCGTGGAAGCTGGACGAGGCCGCGGTCCGCGGGGAGCGATTCCGGGACTGGCGCCGGGACCTCAAGGGCCTCGGGGACATCCTGAACCTGACCCGCCCCGACATCATCGCCTCGATCCACCGCCAATACCTGCAGGCGGGAGCCGACATCATTTCCACCAACACCTTCAACGCGCAACGGATCTCTCTGGAGGATTATGGCCTGCAGGACCTCGCCGCTGAAATCGCGCGCGAGGGCGCCCGGCTCGCCCGGGATGCGGCGGACGCGGCCATGCGCGCCCACCCTGGGCGGGATCGCTTTGTCGCGGGTGCCATCGGGCCCACGACGCGCACCGCCTCGATATCGACCGATGTCAATGATCCTGCTGCGCGCGCCGTCTCCTTCGACGATCTCGCCACTGCCTACCGCGATCAAGCCCGCGGCCTCATCGAGGGCGGGGCCGACATCCTCCTGGTCGAGACCATCTTCGATCCCCTCAACGCCAAGGCCGCCTTCTTCGCGATAGAATCCCTTTTCGACGAGCTGGGCTTCCGACTCCCGCTTATGGCGTCGGCGACTTTTATCCAGCCGGGCGGCCGGCGCGGTGTCACCGGCCAGACGGTGGAGGCATTCTGGAATTCAATCTCGCACGTCCCTCTGCTCAGTGTCGGCATGAACTGCGCGCTGGGCCCCGACGAGATGCGCCCCCTCATCGAGGAATTGGCCGCGGTTGCCCCCGTGCCCGTCAGCGCCCACCCGAACGCCGGCCTCCCCGATCCCCTTTCTCCAACCGGTTTCCCGGAAACGCCTGCCACCATGGCCCCCAAACTGGCGGAGTGGGCCATCAACGGCTGGCTGAACATCATCGGCGGATGTTGCGGCACCACCCCCGCGCACATCCGCGCCTTCGCCGACGCCGTCAAGGATCTTCCCCCGCGCACGCCGCCCGAGCGCGAGCCCCGGCTCCGGCTCAGCGGACTGGACCCCCTCGATGTCCACCCCGGCGTCAACTTCGTGAACATCGGGGAGCGCACCAACGTCACCGGATCGCCCAAGTTCGCAAAGCTCATCCGCTCCGGCGATTTCTCCGGCGCGGTCGAGGTCGCCCGCCAGCAGGTCGAGTCGGGCGCCCAGATCATCGATGTCAATTTCGACGAGGGGATGCTCGATGGCGAAGCCTGCATGACCCGGTTCCTCAACCTCCTGGGCGCCGAGAGCGACATCTCGCGCGTGCCGGTGATGGTCGACAGCTCAAAGTGGTCCGTGATCGAGGCCGGCCTCAAGTGCCTCCAGGGCAAGGGCGTCGTCAATTCCATCTCCCTCAAGGAGGGCGAGGAGAAATTCCTTGCCCAGGCCCGCCTGGTCCGCCGCCATGGCGCCGCCGCAGTCGTCATGGCATTCGACGAGGCCGGTCAAGCTGACACCTTCGAACGCCGCACGGAGGTCTGCTCCCGCGCGTACCGCCTGCTCGTCAACGATGGCTTCCCCCCCGAGGACGTCATCTTCGACCCCAACGTCCTCACCGTCGCCACCGGCATTGACGCGCACAACGCCTATGCGCTGGACTTCATCCGCGCCTGCAAGTGGATAAAGGAGAATCTCCCGCACGCGAAGGTCTCCGGCGGCATCAGCAACGTCTCGTTCTCCTTCCGGGGCAACAATGCCGTCCGCGAGGCCATGCACGCCGCGTTTCTCTTCCATGCCGTCAAGGCGGGCCTCGACATGGGCATCGTCAACGCGGGCCAGCTCGCGGTGTACGAGGACGTGCCACCCGATCTCCTGGAGCGCGTCGAGGACGTCCTTCTCAACCGCCGACCCGATGCCACGGAACGCCTCGTCACCTTCGCAGAGAATGTGAAACAGTCCGGTCCCACCACCGCCGCCGCCGAGGAGGCATGGCGCTCCGCCCCAGTCGAGAAACGACTCGCGCACGCCCTCGTGGTCGGCATCGACGCCCACGTCGAGCGCGACACCGCCGAGGCACTCGAAAAGATCGGCCGACCCCTCGCCGTCATCGAGGGCCCACTCATGGACGGCATGAATGTCGTCGGAAACCTCTTCGGCGCGGGCAAGATGTTCCTCCCCCAGGTCGTCAAAAGCGCCCGCGTCATGAAAAAGGCAGTCGCCTACCTTCTGCCATACCTTGAGGCCGAGAAGGCCAAGGGGGGGCACACCCGCAGCACCCAGGGCCGCATAGTTCTCGCCACCGTGAAAGGTGACGTGCATGACATCGGCAAGAACATCGTCGGCGTCGTCCTCTCGTGCAATAATTTTGAGATCATCGATCTCGGCGTCATGGTCCCCTGCGAGAAGATCCTCGAGACCGCCCGCCGCGAGAAGGCCGACATGGTGGGGCTCAGCGGCCTCATCACACCGTCGCTCGACGAAATGGTCCACGTGGCACGTGAGATGGACCGCCAGGGCTTCGACATTCCGCTGCTCATCGGCGGCGCAACAACCAGCCGCGCGCACACCGCCATCAAGATCGCGCCCGCCTATACCCACCCCGTCATCCATGTCTTGGACGCCTCACGCGCGGTGCCCACCGCCGCGGCCCTGGTCAAGCCCGATGCGCGGGCTCGCCTCGCCGAGGAGAACCGCGCGCTCCAGGACGAATTGCGCGCCCGCCATGCCGGCGGCCAAGACCAGCCACGCCTCGTCCCCATCGCCGAAGCCAGGATCAGAAAATTCGAACCCGACTGGGCACTCCAAGAGATTCCAGAGCCCTCATTCCTCGGCCGCCGCGTCCTCGCCACCGATGCGGACAGCCCCGCCCTGGTGGACGCCGCCCGTCGCGCCGGGGTGCCCGTCGAACCCATATCGCTCGCGGACATCGCATCGTTCATCGACTGGTCGCCCTTCTTCCACACGTGGGAGATCCGCGGCCGATACCCGCAGATCTTCGAGGACCCCAGCGCCGGAGAGGAGGCCAGGCGCCTGTTCGCCGACGCGGAGGCCCTGCTCGCCCTCATCATCGACGAGCGGGCCCTCCAGGCCCGCGGCGTCATCGCATTCTGGCCGGCAAACGTCGAAGGCGATGACATCTTGACCTTCCGCGACGCCAGCAGAACGGAACCCCTCGCCACCTTCCACACACTCCGCCAGCAGGCCGACCGCACCGACGGGAAACCCAACTTCGCGCTGGCGGATTTCATCGCCCCGCGCTCCGCGGGCCGACCCGATTTTCTGGGCGGTTTTGCCGTCACCGGCGGCCTCGGCTGCGCAGAACTGTGCCTCCGCTTCCAGGCCGAGCACGATGACTTCAACAGGATTATGACCGAGGCCCTGGCCGACCGCCTCGCTGAAGCCTTCGCGGAATACATGCACAAGCGAGCGCGGGACTACTGGGGTTTCGGGGCCAAAGAGAATCTGGCCAACGATGACCTCATTCGCGAGCGCTACCGGGGCATCCGTCCCGCCCCAGGGTATCCCGCCTGCCCTGACCACACCGAGAAGACCACGCTCTTCCGCCTTCTCGATGCCACCGCCCTCACAGGGATCTCGCTCACCGAAAACCTCGCCATGTCACCCGGTGCCTCCGTCTGCGGCCTCTACTTCGCCCACCCACAGGCCAAGTACTTCAACGTCGGCCGAATCGACCGCGACCAGATCACGGACTACGCCCAAAGGAAGAATATGCCGGTGGCGGAGGTCGAACGGTGGCTGGCTTCCAACCTCGCCTACGAGCCTTGAGCAAGGCCGAGTCGGATCTTGCCGTGGCACCCGGCGATGCCAGAAAAATCGCTGACGCCCGCGATGGGCACCAGTGTCCACCGCCGGGAGATCCGTCGTTGAAATCGTCTCGGCTCCCGGCGACCATCGTCACGGCCACGCCCCCGATGCAGAAACAAGGAATAGACTCGACCCAGCCCCACTTCTTTTCGGCACAGGTCGCCGAGGCGAGGCGGTTTTACCTCGACCTGACGCCACGGCCCCGGGAGCGCCTCGTGGTGGCCTGCGGCGGACTCGAGCACTGCGCTCCCGATTACCGGATAGACCGGAGGACTTTCCCCTTCCTGTCGGTCGAGTTTGTCGCCCGCGGGCGCGGTTCAATCCGGTTAGGGCGAAAGAGTCACACTCTCACCCCTGGGACGGCATTCGCCTATGGTCCCGGCATCGCCCAGCGCATCACAGCCGACCCCAACGACCCTCCGGTAAAGTACTTCGTGGATTTCTCGGGACGCGAAGCCCTGCCGTTGCTCAAACGCTGCGGGCTGCCGCCGGGAACGCTGATCCGGACTTCGGCGCCCAGCCAACTGCTCGGGATCTTTGACGATCTCGTCCGCACCGGCCAGAGCGGCTCGGCTTTCGCCAGGCCCATCTGCGCCTTGCTAGTCGAACTCCTGCTCCACCGCATCGCGGAAACCGCGAGGCCCACGGATGCCGTCGCGCCGGCCGCGTTCGCCACATACGAGCGGTGCCGCCGTCACATGCAGGCACACTTTCTCCGACTTGGGAGCGTCGAGGATGCGGCGAGAGAGTGCCACGTCGATCCCGCCTATCTCTCGCGCCTCTTCCGTCGTTTCGACCGCCAAACCCCGCACGTCTTCATGATGCACGCCAAAATGCAGTTTGCCGCGGAGCGCCTCCGTGTCCCGGGGATCATGGTCAAGGAGGTGGCCGCCGACGTTGGCTTCGCCGACCCCTTCCAGTTCTCCCGCGCCTTCAAGGCCGTCTACGGCGTATCGCCCAGCGAGTTCATCGCACGCCGCGCCAGGTGAACTCAGGCCGACTCGATGATCATATTGGCGTACTGAATCGTGTCGCCGGTCCGGATCAGGCCGACCGCTCTCGGGACCCGCCGCTTGAACTCGACATGCGGCTCAAATACGATCGGCACACCCCCAAGCGCCCCCTCAAACTCTTCCCGCGTGGCCACATCGTTCTCCCTCCGGAATTCCTCCGCCATCCAAGCGTGGCCTATCACAAAATTCGGCCGCATCGCGCGCAGGACGTCGAGCACCGTCGGAATCCCGTCCACCAAAGATATGTCGATGGTCTCAATCTCCGGCCAGAATGGAAAACCGCGGTCCGCGATCACCAGGGTATTGGTGTGTCGCACGCGGCTAAGCAGGCCGTTGATTCCGGGATTCAGTATGCCACTCTTGAGCATTGTCGCCTCCTCCGATTGTTCAAAAGCCCCTCAGGTCCGTGCTTTGGCGACGAGGCAAGCCGGCAGCGGGTTCGCGCTCTAGGACGACGTACTCGATCCCGTTCGCCTCGCAAAACGCGCGCTTCTCCGGACGATCCCCATCCCCGTTGACCGCATAGATGTGGGGTCGGATCCGAGCAATTTCCGGCTCGGCATCGAGCCAGCCATCACCGGACGAGATCATGGCCTCCCGCACGTGCCTCACGCATGCCGCGAGATAGCGTCGCTCCTGCTCCGGGAACATGGGATGTCCCTCGCCCTTCAATAGCCGGATATTCGCATCGTGGCCCACCACGACGTAGAGATCGCCCAGCCCCGAAACCTCCTCAAAAAAGCGAACGTGCCCCGAATGAAACCAGTCGTAGCAGCCCGTCACCATCACCCGCTTCGCCTTCGGCGGCGGGCTGGGGCCGATGGGGTCCGGAAAGCCCGATAACGCCGATTCCGGGATCTCCACGCACTCCACGCCCCGTGCCTCGCTTTCCGCGCGCATGCCCGGCGTGATCGTTCCGGGCTCATAGACCCACCGTGCCGTGGCGTCGGCGCAGGGCGGCAGACCGCGCGTCAGTTCCACCGGCACCGGCGTGACCCGCTCCACGAATCGGAGCGATTCGAGAAGATACCGCCGCTCGATCAACGGGAATTTTGGCGGCGCGCCCTTCTTCTCCCGCACGGCGGCGTCGTCCCACAGATAGACCTGCAGCGGCCCAAGCCGCGCCGCCTCCTGCAGGAATCGCACACTCGGGGCCCGGATGTTGTCAAAATCTCCGATGACGCAGGTGGGTTTCATCTCAGCTCATGCGCCGGAGTTACCCTCACCCGCACTTTGAATGCGCCCGGCACATCGTCCCCCGATATCACAAACAGGTACCCCCCCCCGCACCCCGAATACATCGCCCCCGCATAAGTCCGCTGGTAAAGGCGCATCAGTGCCAGGATGTCCAGCTCCAGGGTCGAGTGCCGCACCGTGTGCGGCAGCAGCGCCTCCCAGCAGACCATGCATTCATTCAGAGCCGAGCCTAAGGCCCGCGCGTCCTTGGACAGGATCGCCGCGTAGCAGTCCTTTCCACTTTGCCCCAGTCTCCTCACCCATTCCGCATCGAGGCGCTTCTCGCCCAGCGGGCCATAGCCTGGCGGCCGCGGCGCCACCGGGATGACGTTCAGCACGCTCTCGAGCCACTTCGCCACCCCGACATCCGTGCACGTCTCAACGTGTTTCGGAAAATATCCGCCCTCGTGCCCAAAATCATAATCCAACCGATTGATGCCCGGGTACAGCAGGCCGATCATGTCCTGAGACCCAGAGGGCTCCTTGAGTCCCCGATTCTCCTCCTCGTACAGCCGCCTCACCAGCGCGCACGGATCGCCCGGCGGCACACCTCCGCCCCACATTCGCATGGCCACCTTCCGGGTTCCCGTCGCCATCCCCGCCCGATCCATGAACCGCACATCGGGTTCCAAATTCACGACCACCATTGAACCCGGTGGCTCCGGATTCAGTCGCGAAACAAATGGCTGGTCGATCCAGCCCCCGGCCAACGCCGCACGATATGGGATCTTACCAACCAACTCGGTCACCCGTGGGCCCGACATAGCACTCCTCCTCGGTTCGCCCGCCCCCTCCCGCCAATTCGGGTCGGGCCTCCGGCTTAGACCGTATCCCGGACCGTGCGTCTGCCCGCTCTCCGGTCCTTGTATTGTTGCTCGATCCAACGGTACGTCTTTGTCAGCCCCGCCCGGAACGGCGTCGATGGCTCCCAGCCCAGCACCTTCTTGATGAACGTGTTGTCGCTATTGCGCCCGGCCACGCCCTGCGGCGCGCCAAGATCGTATCTCCGCTTCAACCTCACGCCCCCGATCTCCTCGGCGAGGCTCACGAGCGCATTTATCGAGAGCAGTTCGCTCGATCCGAGGTTGATCGGCACCGCGGTCAGCTCCTCGCAATGCGTGATCATGTCGATGCCTTTGACGCAATCCTCGATGAACATGAAGCTCCGCGTCTGCTCACCAGTTCCCCATATCTCGATCGCAAGCTTGCCGGTCTCCTTGGCCTCGATCACCTTCCGGCAGATGGCCGCCGGCGCCTTCTCGCGCCCGCCGTCCCATGTCCCCCAGGGCCCATAGACGTTGTGGAACCGGGCGATGTAGGTCTTCATCCCGCGCTCGGCCCAATACTCCTGGCACACCATTTCGGAAAAGAGCTTCTCCCAGCCATAGCCGCGTTCGGCCATTGCCGGATACGCGTCGCTCTCCTTGAGCGCGATCGCCTTCGGGTCTTTTTGCAGCTCGGTATTGTAGGCGCACGCCGATGAAGAGAAGAAGTAACGCTCTGCTCCGGCGCGCCATGCCGCCTCGGTCATGTGCGTGTTGACCAAAACGCTGCGCAAGCACTCCACGCGGAAGCGCTCGATAAAGCCCATGCCACCCATGTCCGCCGCGAGGTTGTATATCTCCCACGCATCCTGGCACACCCGCGTGCAATTCTCCCTCTCGCTCAGATCTGCCGATACGCATTCAACACCCGGCGTCCGCTGGTACCAGTCGTATAGCGGCTTCTTGTCCACCGCCCGAATCCGCGTGAATCCCTTGTCCCAAAAATACCGCACCAGCGCGCCACCGATGAATCCACCGGCGCCCGTCACGACGATGAGCCCGTCCTTTCGGATTGTCCGGCTCGAACTGCCGCCCTGCTTCTTTGTTGCCATATCCTTGCGTGCCTCCTGTTTCCCGCCGTCGCCCGCCACCAGATACGCGCGAGTGACACCGACAGCCTACTGCCCCGCACAGCGACAGGAAATGGCGATCATTGACCGAAGCATGTCATTAAATGACTTTGGGGCATGCGGTCACTCAGACTTCAGCCAATCGACCGCGCGGCACTGGGCATCGTCGGACCCGGCCGCATCCAATGCCAGGTGGGAGGTCGCACCCGCCACGGCATACGCCTTTTGAACGCCGTCGGCCACGTCCGCGCCCACGCCGGTCAGCCACAGGCGTCCTGGGGCCACCAACACGAGCATTCCTCCCACATCTCCGTACTTGGCCGCCCCTGGCAGGAAATCCGCGTGCCATGGCGATGTCAGCGCAGCGAACCGGAAATCCCCCACATCGATAGCGGACCTTTCGAGCGCATCGCCCATCACCGCGGCCGCCGCCGCTGCCCAGTGCCCCGCCCCACGGGCCGCCATGAGCCGAACGCGGCCCCCCTTCACCGCGCCGCCACCGCGCAACCATGCCACGGCGGTCATCACGTCATGCACGCGTTGCACAAAGAGCGGCGCATTGTAGCCATAGGTGAGGATCGGATCGCGTTGCCACGGGTCCTCGGGCTTGGTCTTGGGCTCGTAGACCCGCCGATTCCACTTCGCCCCAAGCCGATGCACGTCGACCCCGGCCACTGCCCATCCGCCCGCCAACGCGGCGCCCACCTCCGCGGTCGGAGCGCCAGCGGAGTCCACCAATCCGTCCGCCCCCCCGGGGTCCAACCACACGATGGCCCCCCTCAACGCGGCATCCCCTTTGCCCTTCGCGGCTGGTGGCTTGAGCAGCGCGATCCGAACTTCCTCGCCGCTCGACTTCTGCAGCAACGTACCGGATGAGACGGTGCATCCGCCAATCGTCCTCTCTTCCAGAACCTGGAACTCGACCTGCGCCGCCGTGGGCGCACGGCGCCCAATCATCACCGACAGCGCGCCACCGATCACCTCGCGCGCGCCAGCCAGTGCGGCCGCGTCCTTGGGCGCAAGCAGTGGTCCCACCTGCGCGGCCGCATCGTCGGCCCACCACTTGCAGACGGAGCGCTCGTGCGCATCCCCTACGTGCCCCCCAGTCGGTGCCGGATGTTGCGCGTCCCACACGGTCAGCTGTGCGCTCGGCTGAAACTCGAAATCCCTCTCCACCACCGGATCCTCAAATCCCAGCTTGAAATGACGGTTGATGAAACTGAAGAACTGGCTCCGGGAAACTTGATTGTAGTTGTGCTTGAACTGCGTGTTGAAGTGGGCCTCGTAATTGCCGCCGGCCCCAAGCATCTTGTAGAGCGCGAGAAGATCTGGATGCCCCTTGGTCTCGAGTTCTTTGGTCCAGTCGTCAGCCGCCGTCAGCCCCAGGGGACGCGGCGCGGCAAGCGCCCCGATATCGATATTCCCCTGATTGATCCGAAGATAGATGGCGTTCTCGCAGGCGCATCCCCCCTGCATGGCGGTCGAGACCATCACCGCCGGAAACGCCGCTCGCGCACGCCCGTCAACCGCGGTCAGCATCATGGTCTGCGTTGCTCCCCCGCTCCCGCCCGTCATCGCGATACGATCCGGATCAACATCGGGAAGCCCCAGCAGGAAATCCAGAGCGCGCACGCTGCTCCACGTTTGAATGCCCAGGCGCGACTGGAGCCAGCCGGATGCCACCGCGCCCCCGAGCAACCAGCCCTGGGTCCCCTTCACATCGGCGTCGGGCGGCGCCGCCCGCCGATGCACCGGAAACTGTATGGAATCCGCATTCCCAAGCATGTCGTACACGAACGCGACACAGCCCATCCTCGCCAATTGCACGCATGTGGCCTGAAACTTCGATCTCGCGCCCCCCTCGAATCGCTCCTCCCCCCCAGCCATCCACTCCCGAATGCTCTTCGGCCCGCCCTTCTCTGCGGCCGCGTCCATAAACCGCCCGTTGATCCAGTGTCCATGTGCGACCAGCACCGCGGGCCGACGGCCACCGCCCGCGTCACTCTTTGGCCGATAGAGATTCCCAGTCACGAAATGTCCCGGCATCGACTCAAAAAATACCTTTTCGATGGTGTAGTCACCCATGTCTGTGCACCCATGAACCACCGCGTTCAGCGGGCACTTCGCCGGCTCTGGCCACAACCCCGCAGCCACCTTTACCCGCAGGCGTATCTCCGCCGACCTGTCCCGCCACGCCTCGGGGGATCCCACGGCCTGAAACGGAAAATACCCATAGAGCGTCCGCAGATCCCCATCCCGCGGATCCGCGGCGCGCGCCTTGCCATCGCAACCCAGAATCCCAACTAGGACCGCCATCCCGCTCAGCCACGACCGTCGCTTCATGCGCACCACGTTGGGCCCCTCCCGCGGCGCTGTCCAGATGGTTGGCGAAAACCGAACTCGGCCACGTGGCGACCAACCCGAGACGACCGGCTCACCGCGTCGGCTGATACCAGAGCGACTCCCAATACTTTCGATCGATCTGGTAGGCATCGTCCCGTGACACGGCGGCGTCCGAACTCGCCGGCAAAATACCATACCGCGTCATCTCGCGTCGGTACTCTGGCCTGGGCCTGAAGTTTGCCATGTCAAACCGAGTGATCTGCTCCAGATACCTCTTGCCCTCCGCCACCATGGCCAAGATCCTCAAATACCCGGGATCTGCGGGGCTAGAGAACACGCGCGCCGATTCACCGTCGGCCCCTTTGCAGATCCCGAGCCCACCCGCCTCTGGTGCGAGAGGGGCAAGCAGCGCCAGCGATTTTTCCGGCCGCGAAAGATCAAACACGATGTGCCGGCTTCCGCGGTGTTTCGGATCCGTCTGCTCAAATCTCCAAAACGACATCTTCCTCTCGTCCGAAAGCGCCCGCGGGAGCGCCATTTCACCATTCGGCAGGTGGCATGTGGCGCACCGCCCGTCGAACACCTCCGTTGCCGCGACGGTCACGGGCCAGTCGAAATCCGTGTCCGTCGGCTGATTGAGCGCATATCCCCCGATCATGCCCGTTCCCAGCGCGGCGTACGTTCCGATGTAGGGCGCCCCGGAGTCGATCCAGAGCCTGAGCATCTTCGCCTCGTGGGCGCTCGCCCTAACGCCCTGATGCGACCCATCGACCATCTTCAATATCCTGCTCGCACCCGAACCCAGCTCGCGCGGCCCATAATTGCTCTTCGGCCGATTCCTCCCATCCGAGAACAGCGCCCGCGTGGTCATCGTGAAATAGCTGTGAGAATATATGGGACCACGATCTCCCGACAGGATGACCCCGCCCGAGCGCGGCCCACCGCGGGCGGTTTTCTCGTAACCGTGGCAATCCACGCACAGGTGGTCCAATATCGGCTGAATGTCTCGGGGATAATCGAACACGTCCGGACAATCCGCTATCGGCGCTATTCGATCGGGTCCACGTCCCAGCGCGAGCAACCCTCCCACCGGCGCAATCGTCTGCGTCCTCTGCTCGTGGCACCCGACGCACGAGGTTGTTTCACCCGGCTGGACGGTCAAGAAGCTCTGCATGCGCTTGACCGCCAAACCGGCGCCATCCAGCGCGACGAGGATCAGGCTCCTCAGGGCCGGCACCTCGAAATTCGCAGACCCGTCCGCCTCCACGGGCACGGTCCCCACGACTCGCTCCAAAGTGAATGACCCACCGTACGTCAAGGGCTCCATCCCGCCGGTGTAATTGATCGGCTTGGGCAACGACTCCAGCACGAGCAGTTGTTTGATATCACCGCGCGCGACTCCCCCCATGTTCCGCCCGCGATAGACATCTGCCACTATCAGTGTCCCCGTCGCACTCGCGGGATTGGTGCGCTCCGGTATCCGCCTCTCCGGCATCCGCGAATAGACTGGGCGCGGTTCGTGCAACAAGTAGCCGGCGTCCCGATCCGCCTGCGAAAGCGCGAATATCTCTATCGCCCCGCCCTCCCCATCAAGCGCCGTGATCCCGGCATCGCGGGCGGCGATGAAGCAGTCCTCCCCAAACGCCCAGGGATCACGAAACGTCTCGTCGGCGTTCAGCACCCGCGCCCGTCCGGCGTCGTCCGGCCCGGAGCGAGAATCAATGAGTGCCACCGCACCCGCATGGTCTCGCCTGCCGTGCCCCGGCGAGAATATCGTCACGACCCTGTCCGACCCGGGAACTGGCTTGGCATCGATCATAAGGAGCCCGGGGCGCTGATTGCCGAAATGCACCATCTGCCCAGTGCCGTCGGGGTTGGTCGTCCAAAGATGGTGATAATCCACCTGCGATCGGTCGATGTACTCCCAGCGGGTGTAGATCGCGCGCCCATCCGGCAGCAGCCAGGGAGTATTGTCGTGCTCGTTATTGGAGGAGATCGTGCGGATGCCGTTGCCATTCGCATCGCAGCGGTGCAGGACCGCCACCTGCGTCGCCCAGCAGTTCACCCACCGCTTGCAGCGGCTCGACACAAACAGGATGTCCCCGCCCGGCAGCCGACATGGCTCGATGTCGTCGTAATCACCGTCTGTCAGGCGCCGCAGGCCAGTGCCATCCGCGCCGATCGTGTGCAGGTGATAGTGTTCCCGATCCCCCTTTCGATAGGAGAACAGGATCGTTCGACCGTTGTGATCCACGAATGGATCGCGCACGCCTCCCCCGGGGTCATCCAGCAATACCGTCACCCGCCCGCTCTCGACATCCCACTTGCACAATCGCCCGCCGGGTCGATAGGCGACCGCTTTCCCGCCCAGTTGCGACGCCACCCTGACCCCATCGCCCTTCTCGCATTCCGCGTAGTAACCGAAATTGGCATACCAGTGCCCATCCGGGATCGGCTTGCGCATCGCGAACACGATCTCCCGCGCGCCCATGCGCGCCATCGCCTCTCGCACCTTTGCCCGCGCCCGGTCCGCCCGCTCGGCCCGCACCGCCTCCTTTCGTGCCTTCAGCGCCGCCCCCGCCGCCGGCTCGAGCGGCTCCACCTCCCAAATCGAATAGATGCCGTACTGCGCCGGATGCTCGCACGCGATCCTCAGAAAACGTCCCGAAACACCGCCACACTCCACAACCTCGTTGCCCCCACCAGAACCCCGCCGCTGAACGGCGGTCTTCCACTGTCGCCCGTCGCACGAAATCTGGATCGAATAGTCCACGGCGTGCGCCCGCTCCCAACGGATGCGGATCCTGCCGTGGCTCACCGCTGATCCAAAATCGATATCCAACTGCTGCGCGCCACCCGACGAACTTGCCCAGCGAGTCTTTGCCGATCCGTCTATCGCGTTCTCGGCAATGAACTCACCAGCATGCTCGGAAGACGCTCGCGCCCCCCATGAGTCAGCAGGCCCCGCCCCCACCGCGCGGCACGATCCCGCACCCACCGCGACGCAGATAAACAATATGACACGCGGGTCCATTGCGATTGGCAAAAAACTTAGGCGGGTTTTCACCCAAGCCGAGCAGAAAACTCCCAACGGGCTGTTAACCGTGCCCGAACTCCCTCTGCAATCCGAGTTGCTCGATGCGTTTGCGCAGTGTCGCCCGCGCCATGCCCAGCCGTCTGGATGCCTGCACCTGATTGCCATTCGTCTCCCGCAGCACCCGCAGCAGCAGCTCGTGTTCTACAAGGTCGAGGATCGGCCTCTCCGGGTGTTCCAGCGAGTGCCTCAGGATCAGCTCCATCGCCTCGTCCAGCCCGCCGCCGCGCCGGTTACCCCGGCCCAGCGAGCGCCCCGCGCTCAGGATCGACTGAGGCAGATGATGCGGCAGAATCGCGTCCCCGGACGCCAGCACCGCGGCGCGATGGATGCAGTTCTCAAGCTCCCTGACGTTCCCCGGCCATGAATACCCCTGCAGTATCTGCATCGCCTCCTGAGAAATCGAAACGACGCCGAGATCCTCCTGCGCGGCAATCTTCTTCAGGATCGACATGCTGATCGCCGGCACGTCCTCCTTCCGCTCCCTGAGCGAGGGAACCTCGACCCGGACGACGTTCAGCCGATAGAAAAGATCTTCGCGGAACCGCTTGGCGGCGATCTCCGCCTCGAGGTCCTTGTTCGTCGCCGCAATCAACCGCACGTTGACCCGGATCGGCACGTTGCTGCCCACGCGCGTGAACTCGCCGTCCTGCAGCACGCGCAGCAGCTTGGCCTGCGTGCCAATCGGCAAGTCCCCAACCTCATCGAGAAAAATCGTCCCCTCGTCGCAGTACTCGAACTTGCCCTTGCGGGTCCCCGCGGCACCCGTGAACGAACCTTTCTCGTGCCCGAAAAGCTCGCTCTCCAACAGGCTTTCGGGTATCGCCGCGCAATTCACCGCCATGAAAGGCTGCCCTTTGCGAAGGCTGTGCCGATAGATCGCCCGCGCGATCAGCTCCTTCCCCACCCCACTCTCCCCCGTCACCAGCACCGTCGCGTTCGTGGGTGCCACCTGGCCGATCAACTTGAAGATCGCCTGCATCGCCGGAGTGCTGCCAATGATCGTCTCCGGCACGAACACCGTGCTCGGGTTCACGCCCGCCCGAAATGATTTGATGCTCCGCACGGTGTTCAGCACATCGCGGACGATGAACCTCGCCTGGTTCGGGTCGAAGGGCGCATGCATGATGTCATACGCCCCCAGTTTCATCACCTCGATCGTCACCTCCGGATCTTTCGTGTCCGCCACCACGAGCACGGGCATCTGCGCGTTCCAGCCCCGCACGCTCTGCAATAAAATCAGCCCTTCGCTCGTGTCCGGCCCCAGCTCAAGCACGACCAGGTCCGGCCGCCACTCCTCCACCGACTTCATCAGCCGGTCGCCACGCGACTCCACCAGAATCTCAACCCTCTCATCGGCCAGCAGTCCCCGGAGGAACCTCAGCGTCGCCTCCGCAGGTTGCAGCACCGCAACCTTGTCCATTCCCGATGAGCTCATTAGAAATCGCCTGTAGTTTCAGTTGATGGCGGGATTATCTTGGGTATTATGAGTCAGGGTTTGGCCCGCGGGCGAGAAAAAATGCACTCTCCCGATCAAATCTTGTCAGGAGCATGCGTGGACGACTGCATCACAGCGCGCGCCCGCAAGCGGCCTGCCGCGGAGCGCGAGGTCACCCGAACCGATTGGCTCGAGAGCTTCCACTCATTTCCGGTCCACCCAGACCGCGGATCGGACCCCCCGGGCTTTCGGTCGCTCTTGGCCATCGCCGAACACCGGCTCGCCCCGGGGTCGGGTTTTGCCGATAGACCGCACCGCGACGTCGAACTCATTACCCTTATCGTCGCCGGCACCCTCGCCTACGCCGACAGCCTCGGCAATTGCCGACTCCTCCGCGCCGGCGAGGTCCAGTCGATCAGCGCCGGATCAGGCGTGATGCACAGCGAATTCAACGCCTCGGAGTCCAAGCCGTTGCACATCCTTCAGATCTCCATAAGGCCCAGGGAGAAAGGCGGAGAACCCGCATACGCGCATCTCTTCCCGCGCCCCACGGTAAACGCGCTCCTTCCATTGGCCGGCCCGCAGATAGCACCGCTGCCCCTCCGCCAAGACGCTTGGTTGCTCCTCGGCCACGTCGGGCCCGGGTCATCCGTCACGCACGACACCCGAGTCGACCGCGGCATCTGGATCCATGTCATCTCGGGGACAATCCGCGTCGCGGCACAAGAACTTTCCACCGGAGACGGCTTTGCGGCCGAAGGCCTTCCTCATATCGGTGTCACCGGTACCACCGACGCCTGTTTCCTGATCGCCGACGTGTCCTGAGCGCCGCGCCGCAGGTCATTCGCCCATGTTGAACCGGACGTAGCTAACCGTCAGGTCCGTCGTATAGACGGTATACTCTCCCTCGCCCAGGTGCAGGTTGATCATCACCTTAAAACGCGGCTTCCGCACGCTGGCCTTGAGGCGCGCCTCCGGGCAACGGCCGATCTGTCCGCCCCGAACCGCCGAAACACCATCGAAACAGATGTCCACCAGCTCCTCACGAACCCGCGCGCCGGAATAGCCCAGCGCCGCCATCAGCCGCCCCCAATTCGGGTCACCTCCAGCCCACGCCGTCTTCACCAGCGCCGAATTCGCCACGGCGTCCGCGGCGCGCCTGGCGTCGAGCATCGACGCCGCACCGACCACGGCCACTTCGACCACGCGCGTCACACCTTCACCATCGGAGACTATCTTCTGCGCGAGCTCCTTGAGTACAAAATCCAGTGCCTGCTGGAATCGGGGCAACTGCGGGTGATACCCCCTCAGGGCGGGGTTTCCCGCATGGCCGTTGGCGAGCATAAGCACGGTGTCGTTGGTGCTCATGTCGCCGTCCACCGTGATCCGGTTGAAGGAATCGTCCACCGCCTCGCGCAGGCAGCGATTCAACGTTCGCCCGTCAATGACCGCATCGGTCGTCACAAAACAGAGCATCGTCGCCATGTTCGGGTCGATCATGCCTGCGCCCTTCGCGCACGCCCCTATCGTGACGCGGCGACCACCCACAGAAAAACTGACCGCGATCTCCTTGCGCATCGTGTCCGATGTCATGATGGCGCCCGCCGCCCTTGCGCCCCCCTTGCGAGAAAGGGCGTGGAAACCCCGCAAGATCCCCGCGCGGACCTTGTCCATCGGGAGCCGGCGCCCGATCCTGCCCGTCGAGCATACGAGCAACTGCGAGGGCGGACACCCGAGCACCCGTGCCGCGAGGGCCGCGGTCTCCTTGGCGTCCGCAATCCCGGCCACCCCAGTGCATGCGTTGGCATTGCCACTGTTGGCCACGATCGCGCGCGCCTTCTGTTGCCGGATGTGCCCCATCGACACGCGCACCGGGGCCGCCTTGATCTGGTTGGTCGTGAAAACCCCGCACGCCACCGCCGTGGTCTCGCTCGCGATCATCGCAAAATCGGTGCGCCGCGCCCGCTTGATCCCACAACGAACCCCGGACGCGAGAAACCCCTTCGGCGACGTGACGCCCCCACCTTTCACCACGCGAAACGACATTTTCCTCATAACGCCAACCCTTCTTCTTCGGGCCACCCTCTCATGACGTTCAGGCACTGCACCGCCTGACCCGCGGCACCCTTGACCAGATTGTCCTCGGCAGAAAAAAATAGCAGCCGGCCCGTCCGCTCATCCACGCGCGCCGCGACTTCGCACACGTTGGTCCCCGCCACCCGCCGCACCTCGGGCAGGCCCCCGACGCACACCCGGACAAACGGCGCCCGCGCATAATAGCCCCGATACATCTCGTCAAGACCCGCCTGGCCAGGAAGCTCCCCGCGGCACGACGCGATCACGGTCGTGTGAATCCCCGCGTTCAGCGGCACCAGATGCGGAATGAATTGCACGGTGACCCGCTCGCCGCCCACGCGCGAAAGCTCCTGCTCCATCTCCGGCGTGTGGCGATGACGCAGCACCCCGTACGCCCGCACGTTCTCGTGGCATTCCGCAAACAGGTATGCGGGATCTACTTTGCGACCCGCGCCCGTCGGCGAACTCGCCGAAGCCACGATGATCGAGTTCGGATCCAACAGGCGCGCCGACATCGCGGGCGCCAGCGCCAACAACACCGAAGTGGGATAGCACCCCGGCACCGCGATCAATCGCGCCCCCGCGATCGCCTCGCGATTGGTCTCGGGGCTCCCGTATGGGGCCAGGTCAATCAGCCCTTGCTCAGGGGCATCGACTCCGTAGTACTCGCGGTAGACCGCCCGATCCTTCAGCCGAAGATCCGCGCTCAAATCAAGCACCGCGAGCCCCGCCTGCAGCAGCGGCCCCGCAAGCTTCCCCGACTCCCCATGAGGCAGGGCCAAAAAGGCGACGTCCGCAGCCGCGGCAATCCGCGAGGGATCCGGTTCGGCGAATCGCAACGACACCCGCCCCCCCAATTCCGGAAACACTTCCGACAACGCCCGCCCCGCATGCTGGCGCGAAGTCGCGTACGCCAACTCGATCCTGGGGTGACCGCAGAGGATCTTGACCAGTTTCTCTCCGGTGTATCCCGAAGCACCCACCACCGCCGCTCGGAGTTTGCCGGATGACATGATTAAGGGAACTCAATGCTTGAGCCGAATCGCGCGTCCGTCAAATCCGAATCGCGCCGAGCCCATCGCAAAAATCAGCGCTCATCCTTGCCCTCGCGTCGGCCGCCCTTGCGACCACCGAGGTTCTCGATCAGGCCGGACAAGGCCCCGAGCCCCACCGACCGGAGCCACCCATCCCAATCCGCCTCCAGTGCGCCATCGACGTTCCCGCGGACCGGCAATGAGCCGGGCAATATCGTGAATTCGCCATCGGCCTTTCCGAATGAGACAAACGTGGCGCCGCCCACCTCCACGCCGCCCAATCGCACGCGCGCGCGCTGCATCACGTCCGTTTTGCCGGCAAACCGGGCCTCGCCCTCGATCCGCCCTTTGTGATCCACGCCGCCCACAAACCAGAGTTTCATCATGTCGCCAGAGAACGACAGGTCCTTCGAGTGCCAGTCGCCCCCGGCCACCTCAAAACTGCCAGCCATTCCAGAGACATGGCAGTCCGCCAGTTCCGGCGTCACGCGCTTAGCCGCCGACTTCAGGAACGACCGGATCGTTGGGAACTTCTCCGCGCTCGCGCCAGACCATGTGAACTGCCCTTTGCCATGGAGCGTCTCCGGGCGCCATCCGCCATCGCCCGCACAGCTTGCCTCACCCGAAATTGCACCCGTCAAGTACTCCCGCGATCCCGACAGAAAAGGCGTCACCGCGACCATCGGAAAATCTTTGGCGTTTGCATCGATGCCCCACGCACCCTTTCGCGGCCAACTCAATCGGCACTTCAGGTGCCCGGACTCCGACACCAGTTTCAGGTTCCCCTCGCGCCATCTCGACCCCGCCTTCGTCAGGTCGCCGGTCAATTTCGTCTCGACGCCGCCGAGAACGCATCGCCCGATCTCGAAACCAATCCGGCCTCGAAGATCCCCGGCCCCTTGTCCCGCATCACCCTTCCTCCCTTCTGCCGCCAGACCGGGTTCGGCATCCCCGGGTCCCGCCCCTTCCCGCGCATCCGACTGCGACAAGCCCGGCGATGCCGATCCGTGCACGATCAGCGGCAGAATGACCGATGGATCGAAGACGCCGCCCTTGATCTGCAAGTCGATCCCCGGGCCCGCCAGGTCGAACCCGCCCGTCACCGAAAGCCTGTTGTCAACCTCGCCCACCTTGCCCAGTGACACCGACCCTTCCGCTATGTCAAAGCGGTCCGCTCCAAAACGACCCTTCAACACCAGCACCAGATCCCTGGCCGCCTGGGCCTCTGGAGATCCCGTCAAGAAACGCGCCCCGTGAAGCGCCGCCATCGCATCGGCCGTCCATCGTCCAGAGCGCCTCTCGAATACCGCCAGCCCCTCGAGATCGCCGGCCGAGGCCACGCTCGACCCGTAATATGGCGGCGCCAACACGTGCCTAAGGTTCCTGTCGCTCCACCCGCGTAGCTTCACCTCAAGCCGTCCCCCGCCCGACGCATCCCGCCAAGGGCCCTCGGCCAGGATCTCTCCGGCAGGCGAATCACCCTCGGGCCGAACGACGCCAACCGCACGGATCACCCGCTGGTCCCCGCCAGTGAATCTGACCTCCCCGCCCCCCTCCAGGCGCGCCTTCTCAAAACGCAACGCTCCCCCTTCGCCCGTCAGATCCTCCGCCACTGCCTTCCACTCCAGAACCCCAGTCCCATCCGGCGACCGCGCCATCTCGGCCGTGCCCTCGGCCGTTCCCTCCGTCACCGCAAATCGCGTCATCCCCCAGCCCCGCAGCCAGTCCCTGCCCAGTGACGCCGAGAACTTCCACGACTCGCCCTTGTCCGTCCGCCCCCCCGAGACGCTTACCGATGCCGATTTCTCCGGTGGGCCCTCGGCCCGGACCATCGCGTTGGAAACCTCCAGCATCGCGCCGCCCCGCCATCGTCCCGCCGATGCCGCGCTCACGGCCATGCCCTCCAGCGATTGGCCGCGCCATTCCCCCGTGAGATCCCGCGCCGTCACGGATCCCTCCCACGAGAGCGCCCGGCCCCCGGACGTCGCCACGAGCCGACCCCTGCCGCCCACCGTGCCCCCCGCCACCCGGGCGCCGCACGCCGCCTCCACGAAATGCGCCACCCTGCGCATGTCCGTCTCCGGTATTCTCAGCGCCAGTTCCGCCGCCTCCCCGCCCTTGGATTTCTCCCCCCACGAGAGCTTCATCGGACGATCCAGCCCCGCCGCCGCCAGCACGCTGTCGCCCTCCACCAGAGAAACCTGCGCGCGCTCTATCACCAGTTGCTCAGCCTCGGGAAAATGCTCCGCCGCAAACGCGCAGCGGCCCTCGATCGGCGGGAACGCCGAGGGCCCCGCCTTGTTGTCAAAACACGCGCCGCGCATCTCCCCCTCGCCCTGCAGCCGCCGCGACGCCTTGCGAACCTGATACTGCCCCGTCAGCCGCAGTCGCCCCGTCGTCATCCACAGCCCCCTCGACGCCGTGAACGCGCTGACAAGTTCCGGATCGATGTCCTCCACCAGCAGGACCACGTCACATGTCTTCAGGTTGAAATCCACCTGCCCGTTCGCCGCGCATCGGCCCAGCGGCCGACCCTTCATCGTGGCGGTCAATACCGCGCTCCGCAGCCAGAACGGCGTGAGCAGGATGGTGTGCTCGATCTCGAGGCCATCCAGCCGCATGTCACCGCTGCGCCCGCTACATTCGCCAAACTTAACCCATCCGTCGGCCCCGTTCACCTCCAGCTTGGAGCTGAGCGTCAGCTTCAGGTCGCACGACAGCATCGCCTTCTCAAGCTCCAGACCCTGCCAGAGACTCCCCGCCAGACCAACGCGTCCCTTCGCCCGCACGTCCGCGCCGGCCCGCCAGCCCGAAAGCTCGATCGCCTCGATCCGGTTGGTCATGCACGTGCCGCCGTGTGCCGACCGCACCACCACATCGATGTTGCGCAACGCCACCGGCCCACACTCCACCGCAAATCCCAAAACCGTAGGACCCCCCATCCTCCTGGAGTCCTCTTTCCCCCGCCCGCCCCCGCCAACACCGGCCTTCTTGCCCGTGCGCCATACAACCCGGGCACCCGTCACCGAAAGCGAGTTCAGCGCCACCGTCGCGCGCAGGATTTCCGCGGCATTCCACGACGCCTGGATCTCGTCCACTTCGCCAGAAAGACCCCCGGCGCCGGAAAACTTCACCCCCTTCGCCGTGAAGCCCGAAAGCGGATCCCACGTCGCCTCCGCCGCGCTCGCCTCCACCCCGGCCGCCTCCGCAAGCTTCGGAAACCACAGCCCGCGGAACGCGTCGTCCGTCACCAGATAGGCCAGCGCAAGGGACGCGGCCACGACCGCCGCCAGCACCAGTAGCCAACCCCTCATGCCACGTCCTCCGTCGCCGGCGGAATGGCCCCGCTCACGGCTCCGCCGCCCCGCCAATCCGGAACAGCGAGGTCACCGATTCACCGCAGTGGATCCTCTTGATCGCCTCCGCGAGCAGCCCCGCGATGCACAGCACCGTCAGCTTGAACCCCGCGCCCGGCTTCTGTGGCGTGCTGTTGGTCGTGATCATCTCGTCGATGCAGGAGTCCCGTAGCCGCTCCTGCGCCATCGGGTTCAATAATGCGTGCGAGACCCCCGCCAGGATCTGTCTCGCCCCATTCTCCTTGAGAACCTGCGCCGCGCTGCAGATCGTGCCCGCCGTCTCGGTGATGTCGTCCATCATCAGGACATTGCGACCCTGCACGTCCCCTATCAGATGCCCGTGCTCAACCTCCGTCGCCGACTTGCGCCGCTTGCCCACGATCGCCACGTCGGCCCCCAGCGCCTGAGCGTACGCCGACGCCATCTTCAGCGCGCCCATGTCCGGGCTCACGACCACGAGATTCTCCAGCCCGCGCCCCTTCAGATGCTCGTAGAAAACCGGCAGCGCGTAAAGATGGTCCACCGGGATGTCGAAAAAACCCTGGATCTGCTGCGCGTGCAGGTCGAGCGTCAGGACGCGGTTGGTGCCGGCCGCCACCAGGAGGTTCGCCACGAGCTTGGCCGTGATCGGCACCCGCGGCTGGTCCTTCCGATCCTGCCTCGAATATCCGTAGAACGGCAGCACCGCGGTGATCCGCGCCGCGCTCGCCCTGCGCGCGGCGTCGATGATGATCAGCAGCTCCATCAGGTTCTCGTTCGTCGGCGGACATGTCGGCTGCACGATGAACACGTCGCGCCCCCGGATGTTCTCGTTGATCTTGACGAAGGTCTCCCCATCGGGAAATGACTTGACCGTCAGGTCGCCCAGCGGCGTGCCCACCGCCTTCGCGATCCGTTCCGCAAGCTCGGGGTGCGCCGTCCCACCGAAGATCCTGAGGTCCGCCATGCCTTCGCTCATCCTGACCATGCCTCCATCCTGTCCTGTCACTGCCCCGGCGGCGTCCCCTGCGCGGGGGCCGTCTCCGGCCGTTGCCACCGTGCCCTGTCGGCGATCAGCAGATAACCAAACATCTCGCCGAGCCTGGGCGGCAGCGCCGTCATCGCCCTCAGCGGGAACAGGTCGGGCACCCGCCGCTGCAAGAACATCACGGCCCACTCGCGCCCCGACCCGCTCAGGACCTCGGTGAACAGCTTCCCATCTAGGGTCTTCGGGGAAAACAGCAACCCCTTGGTTGCCCCCGAGAGCACGAAATCGTTGATCTCATTGAAATCCTTGACGCTTCGCGGCAGCAGCAGCGCCCTGCGATCCGAATACCACGCGAGGGCCTCGGGAATGTCGCTGGCCACCACCTCGTTCTTCTCGAAAAACGACCCCGCAAGCTTGATCACCTGCCCCAGGAACGGGGGCCAGCAGACCGGAGGCTCCTGCGGCGGCAGAATCCGCAGGACCATCGGCACGGCGTTCAGGCACACGGCGACCACCAGCAGGCCGCGCCGCAATTCCACGATCTCAAACTGCGCCCGGTCCACCACCACCAGCAGCATCGCCGCACCGTAGAGCGCCAGGACGGGGGCGAAGATCACCAGCATGTTCGCCGGATCCTCGACGGCAAAGTCCCTCACGTTCCCCAGCGAGCCCCCGGCTACCGCGGCAATCGCCGCGCCCAGCGTCCACCACTTCATCGCCTCCGCCCGAGGCCGACGAAAACGATGCAGCAGCGCCACCATGAAAAAGCACGCCCCCACCAGGCTGCCGCTCACCACGGGATACACCTCGAGCCAGCTTCTCGAATTCGTCAGCACCCGGCCCACGAGTTTCTTGAGCGTCGCACGGCTCCCGTCAGCCCGAAAATGCGTCCAGAGAGAGTCCGACGCAAAGAGTTCGGTCCCCTCCAGCGGAACCCAGATGGCCGTGCCCAGCGGGTTGCCGGCCACGATCGTGTTTCGGATGAACCAGGCCGCCGGCACCAGCAGCCACACCGCCACCACCACGCCCAGCGCCGCGCCTCGATTCCGGAACGCGAAGAAGGCCACCAGCGCCGTTGGCAATACCACCCACCACCACCCGTACCGCCCCAGCGACATCAGCGCCATCAGCCCCGAGCCAAGCGCGATCCAGCCGAGGGGACTCCTCCCTTCGGGATCCTCCTCCGCCAGCAGCGCCCGGTGCCACGCCCAGACCGATGCGCTCACCAGCAGCATCATGAAACTGGTATCCAATCCCCCCAGCGACACCTGCCACACGGAGTCCGCCCCCAGGAACAGCAAGACCCCAAGAGCCGCGGCCTTGCCATCGAACATCGCCCGCCCAACGGCGTACGTGAAACCGGCCGCCCCAAGAAGGCAGAGCAGCCCGAAACCCGCGATGATGCGCTCCGGAAAATACTGCTGCACCCCGGCGCTGTCGCCCTTTGTCAGATCATATGTGAAATCCTGAAACGTCAGCTTGAATATCCCCGCCAGCACGAGCGGATATAGCGGCGCCTGGCGCGTCTCCGCCATCTTGTCCGGCGCGATCGCGCCGACTCTCAAGGTGCCGCCGTTCTGCCGCTTCAGCGCCTCCGCCAACTCCAGGGGCCGCAGCACCGACGTCACGAAGCCCTCGCCCCGGGCGATGTTCCGGGCCAGTTGCGCCTGATCCATCGCGCGCTCGTGCCGCAGGCCCCGAAACTGGCCCGCCAGTTCGACGAGGACCAGCGCCGTGATGGCGATGCCCACCGCCACCCACTGCATCGCGCGTTTGCCGCGTCCCGTCTCCAACGAGAATATTGCGTCCTGTACCGGCATCCGATCAATTCCTCCCCTCGCGGCGACGCGGCCTTCCCACCTGCACCAGCCCATACTGGTTCAGCTTCCGGTGCAACGTCCGCCGACTCATGCCCATGCGGCGGGCCGCTTCGGCGCGGTTGCCGCCCGTCTGCTCAAGGGCTTTGATGATTAGCCGCTTTTCGGAGTCTTCCCAACTCAATTCTTCGCCCCCCCGAGCGCCCCCCCCCGGCGCCCCCGTTTCCGCCCCGCGCACGGCCGAAGGCAGTTCCCGCAGGCCCGCCTCTTCGCCGCGACACAGCACCACCGCGTGCTCCACCGCCGTCCGCAGCTCCCGCACGTTCCCCGGCCAATGATACGCCAGTAGCCTCTCCATCGCCTCCCGGCTAAACCCTTTGACATTCGCCCCGTTCTCGCGGTTGAACTCCGCCAGGAACGCTCGCACCAGCAGCGGGATGTCCTCCGGCCGCTCCCGCAATGGCGGCATCTGTATCGGCACGACGTTCAGCCGAAAGAAGAGGTCGTCGCGAAACTTCCCCTCGTCCACCAGTTTGCGGAGGTCCTTGTTTGTCGCGGCCACCAGCCGCACATCGACGTGCAGCGTCTTGGTGCTCCCCACCCGCTCGAAACTCCGTTCCCCAAGCACCCGCAACACCTTGACCTGGGTCCCCGGATCTATCTCCCCGATCTCGTCGAGGAATATCGTGCCCCCCTCCGCCGCCTCGAAACGCCCGATCCGCCGCTCCACCGCGCCCGTGAATGACCCCTTCTCGTGCCCGAACAGCTCGCTCTCCAGAAGCTGAGGCGACAGCGCCGCGCAATGCACCGTCACCATCGGGCCCTCGCGCCTTGGGCTCAGCCTGTGGATCGCCCGGGCCACCAGCTCCTTGCCCGTGCCGCTCTCGCCCTGGATGAGAACAGTGGCCCTCGACGGGGCCACCTGCTTGACGACGTCCAACACCTCCACCATGGGCGACGATCGCCCGATGATCTCCTCCATCCCCTCGCGCTCGGCCACCTTCTGCCGCAGCTCCAGATTCTCGCTCTCGAGGCGTCGCGCCTTCAGATGGTGCGCCACGATCAGCTCCACCTCGTCCAGGTTCAGCGGCTTGGCGAGATAATCCGTCGCCCCCTTCTTCATGGCCTCGACCGCCGTCTCGACGCTGCCATATGCCGTCATCAGCAGACACACCGGCTTGTGCGGGAGCGCCAGCGCGCGCTCGATCAGATCCAGGCCCTCCTCGCCCGGCATCTTCATGTCCGTCAGCATCAGGTCGATCCGCTCGGACTCCAGGATGTTCAACGCCTGCGCCGAATCCGCCGCCACGTACACTTCGTACTTGTCCTCCAGCGCCGCGCGCAACCCCTCCCACGCGTTCTTCTCGTCATCCACTATGAGTATGTTCGGCTTCATGGAGAAAGAATCTTGGCAACTCTCAACAGCCAACATCCAACAACCAACGTTCACCTGCCATAGTTATTGATGTCATTGAGTGTTGAATGTTGGTTATTGGGAGTTGCAGTAGTTCGTCGTTCATCGCTCGCCGCTCGGCGCTCGTCGCTCAAGGGGCGCCGGCAACAGTTTCACCCGGGAGCCGGGCCTGGGCAACCTGACGCGCATCTCCGCTCCCACGCCCGGCAGGCTCTTGATCTCCAGCTGCCCCCCGTGCGCCCCGACGATCCGGCTCACCACCATCAGCCCGAGACCCGTGCCTCCGGGTTTCGTCGAGAGGAACGCCTCGCCGCGCCGACCGAGCGCCCGCGCGTCAAATCCGCCGCCCGTATCCCGAAAAACAACCGCCACCCAATCCTCATCCAGCTCCGTGCGGATCCGAAGTATCCCGCCCGTCCGCATCGCCTGCATCGCGTTCTTGATCAAATTGAGAAACACCTGCCGGATCTGGTCCGCATCCAACATCAGTCGCGGCAGGCGGTCGGCCAGATCCATCTCCACTATCAGATCCCGCCCCTCGATCTCTGGCCGAAGGAACTCCACCGCGTCGCGCACGATCCGGTTCAATGCCACCAGCCGCAGGTCCAGCGGCGCCGGCCGGATCGCCCGCAGAAAATTCTTTATGATCCCATCCAGGCGGCGCACCTCCTGCCGCGCCACGCGCACCGCCTCGCGCATTCGCACCCCCTCGCCCTCGCGCAGCTTGCGGATCTCTCGCTCCATCAGTTGGAGGTGTATATCAAAACTGTTCAGCGGATTCCCCAATTCGTGCGCCACGCTCGCCGCCAGCGTCATCACGGCCTGCACGCGCTCGCTCTCGGCGCGCTCATCCATCGCGAGCCGGCTCGCCGTCGCATCGTGCAACACCAGCGCCACCCCGATCCCCTCGTGCCCACCCTCCGCTAATGGAATCGCGTAGACACTAAGAAATCGCCGCTCCGGATACGTGATCTCCAGATCGCGCGATGCCGATGCGCCCTCCCGCACCAGCCCCTGCCAGTCCAATTCCCGCACGTGCCGCCCAATCCCCTGCCCAACTGCCCCGCCCGGACCAAAACCCAACATGGTCGCCGCCGCAGGATTGTGATAACGGATGATGCCCCCTTCATCGATCACCAGTATCCCCTCGCGGATCGCGCCGAAAATCGCCCCCAACACCCCCTGCTCCCGCGCCAAACGCTCCAGATACCCCTGCACCTCACCAGCGTCTAGCTGGCCCAGCCGATCCAGAACCTTGTCCAGTACCGCAGCTTTCAATAGCGCCAAATTGGCGCATCCGCCCCGCGTCCGCAAGGACGGATAACTTCACTAGCGAAACGTAGGAGCCCGCTTGCGGGCGATTTCACACATCAATCGCGCGCAAGCGCGCTCCTCCGATCCATCTTCATCCCTAGTCGCGCCCGCACTGTCGGGTATCATGTCTGACCCCACCATCCAATTCCCAACGACTCTTCCTCCCGCAGAGACACAGGGACGCAACACTACGGGATCAAACGAACTCGGTAAAACCGCTTGGGTATCCCCGCGGCACTCCCGTCGATCTTCCCTTCCTCGGAACCGGTACCGTCCACGTTGGGTGGCATCCCGTTCCATGGCCCGGCCGGCGAATCGCTCCACTCCGTCACGTACCGTCGGCCGCTGGAGGTGGTGAACCAGAGCCGGATGTCGCTCCCCAGCTTCTCAATTCTGGTGATCCTAAGGGCGCTATTGCGATCCGTGGGGATCGTCCTGGCGAGGTACTCCTTGAGGTTGCTCCAGCCATCACGATCGAAATCCAGCCCCGCAAAACCCCCTGGGGCATTGGTCATGCCGAAATACAACTCCTCCCACCAATCGGGCATGCTGTCGGTATCGCCGTCTATGTCGACGTAGACCTGCCCGGCCACCTCGACCACCTGGAGGGCCGACGCGCCCGTATCCAAAACCGCGGCCCCCCCTATCGTCAGGAGCGACCCGCTATTCAAGCCGCCCACCGCCTGAAGGACCATCTTGGCCACCGCGACCTCGCCCGTGGGCGAATCCAGACTCGTCATATTCTCCCCGGAGAACATCACGCGCCCCGGCGTGTTGGTGTTGAGGATGACCGAGCCGAATGCCCCCCCTGCGGCCAAAACGTCCATGAGCCGCACGACGTTGGTGTCAAAGGCGATCTCCACCTCGTACCGCCCCAGCGGGTAGTTGCGGCTATCGACCACGATGGGCACCTCGAAGCTCGTCTCGCCAGGCACGTTGGTCGATCCCACGCGCACGACCGCCGGATCGGCGATGGCCACCGATCCATCCACCCGCGCCACCGGCAGGTCATTGCCATCCACATCCAGCAGGCTCGCCAACGCAAACCCCACCGGACCCGCACTGCCCGGCGCGCCCACGGACTCGAAGGTCAACACGGCCACCCGGAATGTCCCCGTCGGCGAGGTCAGGCTGGTGAGGTTCTCGTCGCTCAGGGCTACGGCACCTGGGGTATTCGTGTTGAACAAGGGCGAACCGAACTCACCCGCACCACCCGCGATGGAAACCAGCCGCACCACCGAGGTGGGATACCCGATGATCGCGTCATACCGGCCCAGCGGCGCCGTCCCGCAGTCCACCACCAGCGGCATCTCGAATGTCGTGCCCCCGGGGACATTCGTCGTCGGCAGCGAGATCGTCGCTCCCGACGCAGGGGAGAACAGCAAGGCCAACGCAGGGACGCTTGGACGGAGCAGTTTAACCACGAAGGCCACGAAGCACGCGAAGGTTGATGACCCTCGCTTTTCTTCTTCGTGCCCTTCGTGTTCTCTGTGGTTCATTTTCATCTAATCTCGAAGGTTCCCGTCGATATCACGCTATTACTCGGGAAGGCGATGACGCTGACCGCCCCGGTGCCGGTCCCGCCGCCGGCGGGCACCACGCCGCGGATCTCCTCCCGGCTCACCGCTGTCACGTTCGACAGGCTCAGGCTCACCGGCGGACCGATCGTCACCCCGCTCACCGCCTGCGTCGGGAAGCCGATCCCGTACACCGCCACCGCCGTCGGCGCCGAGTTGCTCCGCCACGAGGGCATCGCCTTCGTCACCACGAACGACCGCA
Source organism: Verrucomicrobiota bacterium (assembly GCA_029560585.1). Lineage (GTDB taxonomy): Bacteria > Verrucomicrobiota > Verrucomicrobiia > JADLBR01 > JADLBR01 > JADLBR01. The sequence continues at coordinate 64,700 of JAKQKQ010000189.1, forward strand.
GCTGCACCAGCACCTGATTAATCCGCAGCGAATCGGCCCCGGTCACCTGCCCGTCCCCGTTCACGTCACCATTCCGGAAGCCCGCCTTGGCGAAAACCGCGTCATTGGTCTGCCGCAGGCCCGGGGGCACCAGCGCCTGATTGATCAGGAGGGAATCGGCGCCCGTCACCCGCCCATCGCCATTCACGTCGCCCGGCGGATACATCACCACCACGATCAGGTTGGACTTCGTCACCGAGCTGGACCCGGCCGGGCCCTGCACCGTCAACGTCACCGTGTTCGTCCCCGGCAGCGCGTAGGTGTAGACGATGTTGCTTTCGGCCGTAGCCAGCGATCCGCCGTCCCCGAATGCCCACACCCGGTTCGTCACCATCGCCTCGGTCAGGTCCGTGAACAGCACCGCCAGCGGCGCGGCCCCACTCGTCGGCCATGCCGTGAAATCTGGCGCGGGCAGATCCGCCCCGATGGCCACCACCCGGTTGGTCCGCGTCCCCCCATTGCTCTCGAAGATCACGTCCTCGCCAAACGACCCATTCCCCGATGGCGTGAACCGCACCACGACCGCGCCCCCCGCAAAGCCGGCCAGATCGTACGGGCTGCCCGACACGATCTCGAACACCCCCGCCGGCACCGAGGCCGTCCCGCTCACCGATGACGGGCCCTTATTGCTGAGGGTGAATGTGCCGTCTCGGTGGGCGCCCAACATCACCCCGCCGATGTCTAACACCGGATCCGGCGTGACCACGAGTTGATCCGACCCATTCACCGTCGTCGTTGCACTCGCCGTGTTGTTGTCCGACACCGGATCGCTCCCCGCGTGGCTCGCCACGGCCGAGGCCTCGATCTCACCCGCCGCGTTCGGGCGCACCTTGATCGTGATCGTCGCGGTCGCACCGTTGCCCAACAACCCCAGGTCGCATTGCACCGAACCGCCCGACGGCGTGCACGTCCCCTGCGAGGCCTCCGCAGAGACAAACGTCACCCCGCTCGGCAAGGTCACATCCACCACCGCCCCCGGCGCCTCCGTCGGACCCTTGTTCAACACCCCCAGCGAATACGTCAGCTCCTGACCCTGCACGACCGGATCGGGTTCATCGCCCATCGAAAGTTCCAAATCCGCGATGTCGATGGTCATCGCATACGGCACCGCCACCGACCACGTTCCCGAGCCGCTCATGTCCCGTGCCTGCGCCCGCAGGAGGACCGTGCCCTGATACCCCGACCCCACGTCCCCGCGCGCATTCCACACCGCACCATGCGTCGTCCCGCCCGGCTGCGCCTCGAAAAATGCCGAAGGACTATACGCCTGCCCGTCCAGCGTCAGGATGGTCGCCGGTCCCCACGACGCCCCCCCATTCGTCGAGAACTGAACCGCCACCGCGCTCGGATTGCCCTCCGCATCCCAGATCCGCACGTCCACCGCCGCACTCCCACCATGCGAGTTCGACGACACCATCACCGAGGTCTGCGGCACGGTCTGCGGGATGACCGGCGGCGTCCAAAGCTCACGCTGCGGCGCAAAGTACGCAACGTGGCACACTGACGCATTGGTCGGATCCACCCAGAGGCCCGCCAATCCCTCGCCCGCGTTGGCTTCGGCCCGCGCCGCCAGGTGGTGCCAAGCCTTGCCTTCATAATGGCCACTGAATAGCCATCGTTGTAGGGCGTTCGTCGAATGGAGCGCTTGCCATGAGTAAACGCGACCGTCCGGCTCGCCCGTGAAGAACACCTCGTTACTCCTACTCAAGAAATTCGCAAAGGCCAGCGCATACGAATGACTTAATTGTCCCCCTTGCATAACCACGCGATTGCTTGTGCACACGGAATAGTTGGTTCCCAGGACCACGAACTCCTCCAAAATGAACTCGTCGCCCGAATCGACTGTTTCGTTTGCGTTCCTGTCATCCAAACACGTGTAACAGAGCGACCAGCCGTTCGTGTTTCGCAGCGTCCCCGCATCCAGCGATAGTCCCCGCCAAAGCATGCGCGCGCTCACCGTTGGCTCGGGTAGGCTGATCTCGTTAGCAACCGGTCTGATTTCAGAATCCACCGTGCCCTCCGCAAGACCCGAAGCACCGCCGTTCAGGCTTATGTTGTTCCATGTCGTCGCGCCCGCGGTCATTACCACCCAGAACTCACCTGCGTCCGGTTGACCCGAAGCCCAGTTTCTATACGTCGATGTTGAACCGCTGGACCAAACCCAACCACTAACGGGCCCCGAAAACGCATTCGATGAATGCAACCCAAGCCACAACTCACCTGTAAAATTTGCGCGTATCCAACTATTTTCCTCTTCGTCCTCGACCGTCACAAGATGGCAGCCATACTGTTGCGAAATGTTTTCGGCATTCGTCCAGTTTATCGGCCCCGGCGTGGTAAAGTACCAAGACGCCGATCTGGGGCGATTTATCGCACCCGGCGGTAGACTGACCCGAGACGCATTCTGAATCACCTGAATCGTCCCCCCGTCGGTCAACCTTAGTCCCATCAAACCCGGGATTTCAGGCATAGCCGTGCCCAGTCCACGGCTGGCCGAATTCGAATCGCTCAGGGTCGCCATCCAAACATCGTTCGACTGCCTCAGGCCAAACAACGCGTCATGCGGCACATTGGTGATCGAAAGTTGCGCCATCAGGTGCGTTTCAGCAGCCAAGCAAATCAGTGTGGCCGCATCGTTCGTATTCGCCGTCGGCAACGGTGTCTTCATCCACGCATTGCTCACCCACTGCACCTGCACCACAGCACCAGTGCCACCCACATCGCGCGTCCCAATATAAATCGCCGGCGCCCCGTTCGTTACGGCCCGACCCACCACGATCGAGGTCACCCCTACCGGCCCAACCTCCACCCGCTGCGTGGACCAACCCCCCGTCGCCTGCGACAATACCAGAAGCGCATTCGTCACCCCTCCCGGATTCCCGTCCGCCCCGATGATGATCTCTTCCCCACCGATCCCATCCAGCTGACCGACCCCCATGACGAAATTCGAGGGCGTGAACCCCGGGTCAAACGTCAGCAGATTCGTCCCCAACACCCCGAGGACATTGGGCACGCTGTTGGAATCCCCCGCGTTGCTTCCGCCCTTCAACTCCTGCCAGTTCGACCACCCGTCCCCGTCGCTATCCGCGTACGCGTTCGCATTCGAGGTTGAGACTCCATCCAGGAACTCGCGGATGTCCGGAATCCCGTCCCGGTCCCCGTCCCGCCTCAGGTAAATCTGCCGTTTGATGTTCCCGTTGCCGTCGTAGACGTACGCGATGGACAACCCGTTGGACCCGTGGTTGTACTCGGCCCCGACCAACCGATCGATCTTGTCGTAGTAATACTTCTCCGCCTTCCTCCCCCACCGGTTCTCGTAGTCGCTTTTCCCGTCGGCATTGGAATCGGCGTTGTTCGCCCGATAGTCCTGAAACCGCAGATCCCACTCCTCCAAGTTCGTCAACCCGTCCAGATCCCGATCCTCCGCCGCATCGTTCAGCGTCGGGTTTAGCCCGTTGTCCACCTCCCAGTCGTCCCAGATGCCGTCGTTGTCGGAGTCATTCGAAACTGGGCTCGTGCCATGCACGGAGTACTCGACGCCATCGCGCAAGTTGTCGCCATCGCTGTTCGGCGCATTTCCTTTGGAACCGAGCTTGTACTCCAACCCGTTCCCGAGCCCGTCCCCGTCACCATCTCCCAATGGATCCGCAAGCAATGGATTGGTTTCATTATCGACCTCCCACCCATCGGGCATCGCGTCGCCATCAGAATCCGGATTCCGGGGGTCAGTCGCCCTCTGGTATTCGCCAAGATCCGGCAAGCCGTCTTCATCCGCGTCCGGCGGCGGGAACAGGCCCCGCGGCACATCGTATGCTGCGGTCCGGTTGGCCTGAGGCTGCGACCCAATACCTTGATTCCCCATCCATTGGCTGATCCGCACTCGCCCGTCGCCCCCATTTCCACCCGGCCCGCCGCCATTCGGCGCGCCCGACCCTCCGAGCCCGCCTGTGGCGAAGACAGAGATTCCGCCCCCGGTCTTCACCCCGAGCCATACCGAGCCCCCGGCGCCGCCCCCCCCATACCCTCTCTCCTCTCCGGCGGACCCTCCAGCCATCCCGTTCGCTTCGATCCTACCGCCGGCTCCAGCGCTTGAGTTCGTGAGCGAGGCGGCGTGGATGAACACGATCCCTCCCCCCGCGCCCCCTTTACCGCCGTTCAAATTTGCGTCACCTGGGTTGTCCCCATCCTGACCCCCTGACCCTCCGCCGCTGCCCACGAACAGACCCGCGAGGTTCGTTGTCCCATACGCCATCCCGCCGGCACCCACCGGGCCACCCGTGATCGTCACGCCAGGGGCGCCCGCAGTTCCGTGGCCGCCCCCACCACCTCCGTTGCCCTGATTATTATAGGTGCGACCACCGCCGCCGCCCCCACCGAAATTGTTCGTGTTCAACCGAGCCAACCAATTGGTGCCAAACGACTCGCCCTGGTAGCCATCCGCATCTCGCAGTGCGTAATCCGGCCCTCCCCGGAAACCTCTGGCTGACGCTCCGATCACACCTGCACTTCCAATTGTCACCGACTGGGCACGAAACGCCACGATTCCCCCATTCGTGCCATCCCAAGGGCGGCACGTCAGGAACCCATCGACGCTCACCGAAGAATACTCCGGAACCTTCAAGACCTGCATCACCCTGCCACCTGCCACCGTGAAGGCGTTGCTGAGCGGCACGGACAGGCTCAGAAAATTGCTCTCCACCACCGCGACCCGCCCAAACTCATACGTGCCCGCCACGTTCTGTCCTAGGTTTGTCGCGGGATCCTGCATCACCGCCATCAGCACGAGGTCGCTCACGCCAAAGCCAACCGTCGCGCTCACGCGCAAGACAGTACCGCCCGCCCCATTCGTCCCGACGATATTGGCCCGAACGCCGTCCGTGTAGTTCGTGCCGCCGTTCGCGACAGCCAATAGCCCGTCGCTCGCGTCACTGTACCACTCCTCCTCGCCAGCTCTTCCGTTCACCGGATCTAGGGGATCCAGACCGTGCGCAAGCTCCCAGTCATCGGGCATGCCATCGTGGTCCGTGTCGTCGTCGACTGGGTTCGTCCCCCCCTCGAACTCCTCGAGGTTTGTCAACCCATCCCCATCCGCATCAGAACCTGGCTGGCAGGCGCCCGGGTTGCCAAAGTATTGAATTTCCCAGACATCGAGGATGCCATCCCCATCATCATCCCCGGCGAGCGACAACAAGAAGTCGACGCCCCCCACATCGTTAGTCACCAGAAACGGATTCCCCCCATAGGCGCCCGACGGATCCTCGCCTCCCTTCACCAAATCGCCAAGCCGGTCCATATACGCGGACACGTTCGCGAACCCCGGCGGCACATTCGATATCGCATATCCACCGGGCGCCGCGATCCACACCCCCGCGTTGAACGGCACGCTACCACTCGCCGCCACGATCTGTGCGCCGGAGAGAAGGGCACCATTCTGCCCATTCCCGGTCACATCCCGGGCCGTGCCATCGTCGAAATTCCAGTACCCCACCAGGCCCGCCTGGCCCCCCGACAGCGGGTGGCCCATGTCCGCCTGGATCTCGGACTGGCTGCGCACCCGGTTCCAGATGCGGACCTCGTCCAACTCACCATAAAACCTCCATGTCAGGTTCGACGAGCTCAAGTCCATCGAGTGCCCCACCTGCCATGGGCCCCCGGACATCACGGTGTCGCCCGTCCGAATCGTCACCGAGTGGTAAAGCGCACCGTTGATAAACGACTTCATCAGCCCCGCATTCCGGTCCACCGTCGCCGCCACGTGATACCACTGTCCCAAATGCATCACGTTCGACTTATAACTGTCTTCACTCCCAGAACCATCCTTCGTTATCGTCGCCAGATGGGTCAATGTCTGATCGCCCCCAAGCCAGTTCATATAACTTGAGCTCAAATAACTTGGACCATCGTAGTATTTCCGTATCAACCCCATCCCACCACCGATCGCCTGCGTGAACTTCATCCGCAGTTCCACCGTCATCGTTCGCGTCGGCGACAACAGGGCCGTCGACCCCACCTCCATCCCCGCCCCATTGCACGCCAGAACCCCGTTCGTCCCACTCGCCGAAACGTACACCTGCCCAGACGAGGAACCGAAATACGACACCGTGCCCGAGATCGTGGCGGCTCCGGACCACGACACGGCCAGGGCAGCGGCCACCGCACACGCCCCCAGCGCCCGCCTCACTGGATCTGCCGCTGCCACGACCGCGCCTCCTTGCGGTACATTCTCGCCATATCGCTATAGTAATCCGCGACCTGCTGGAACTCGTCGCCCCGCGCCCTGAACCCCCCCGCCCGGTCCATGTAGTTGTACCGGTCCTCCTCGCCTGCCTGCGACAGGTCCATGTCCCGCCGGTACAGCCCCATGTAGTACGCGCTCGTGGAGGCGTTCTCCGCCGCGATCCCAGCGCACTGGGCCGACATCCTAAAGTACATCTTCGCCGTCGCGCGGTAGGAGCGATTACGGTTCTGCCGCGCGGCCTCCTCGTTCGCAGCGTTCTGTTGCTCGGCTTCTTCGGTGGCGGCCAATGTCTCTCCCGAAAGTCGCTCGGGGGCGCCATCGATTACTTCCACATTTACCATGTTGTTATTGTTAAGCATCAGCTCGTTCATAAGCATCTGACAATTATTATAAAGATATGAAAAGGTCCAGTCTTCATGCGTAGCTTCTGTATATTGAACAGCCTCGTCTGACACTGTGGCAATTGCCCTTTTTCTGAGCAAAATATCTGTAAGCCAGTTATGCGCTTCCCACTCATCATCTCCAAATCCGAACGTGTCACCAGTTTCGTTGTTCTTTGCGTGCTGATGTACAAGTCCCAGGTCGTTCTCCTTAGCCGCGTCCATGAACCCAGGTAATCCGAAAACGTTCCCAAAGACTTTCTCAACAAGCGGCGCACCCACAAAGAGATCATATTCGTATATAGTGTACTCGCTTCCGTTTGGATCCACATTTGCGAGAGGATTATTCCCACAATAGGCATAGGCACAAGATTTCCACCCAGATTTGATTTTTCTGACTGGGTCTGGGGAAAAAAAGCTTCCTGCACTAGGGCTATAATATCGCGCTCGCATGAAATATACGTCTCCCAGGTCCTCCTGCGCGCCCAGCACCCCGACGAATCGGTATGGCTGGACTTCCGTCGCCCGACTATTCGTATCCTCAAGGGATCGGCCAAACGCTGTGTACGCATACTGCGCCACATTTGTGGCCCCCGCATCGGTTAAGGATACGATGTTCGCCTGCGCATCGGCGTGATAGCAGACCAGAGCTCCATTCGTCTCCACCTTGTAGCATAGGTCCGGCCCGTGGACGTAGTGCGCCGTGATCTGCCCGGCGGGGGTCATGTCGCACAGGATGCGCTCCATGGATCCCTGGAGGTCGAGGGCGTAGCGGGTCTCCGAACCGTCTTTCGTCCTCGCAATCCTTCGGCCCAGGGCGTCGTACCGATTGCGGATGAGTGCCGCGCTCGTCCCGCCATCGTAGTCCAACACCGTGACGCGGTTATCCTCGTCATAGGTGAAGCCGAAGCTCTCACCTCCGCCGACGCAATTGGTCATGTTCCCGCTCTCGTCGTAGTGGTAAACCCACGTATTCTGGTTGGTTTTGGCGGCATCGACGCGGTCGATCAGGCGCCCGCTGGCGGTGTAGCGGGCGGTCTCGTCGATGGAGGAGGGGTCGGGCCAATCCAACGTGCCGAGGGCGGTGGAATCGGTCCGGTTGCCGTTTTTGTCGTAGCCTTGAGACCAAGCGCTGAGAACGGCCCCACCGGACTGAACGTATCGCAGGTCAAAAAGGCGCCCGGCCTCGTCGAAGCTGTTGGACTGGACGATGCCGTTCGGGTAGCTGCGGAAGACCATCCGGTCGGCCGCGTCATAGGCATAGGCGGTGTTGAAGGTGCTCTCGTAGGTTTGGCTGGTGAGGCGCCCCAATTTGTCGAAGCCCTGCGTCAGGACCTTGTTGTCGGGGTAGGTGAGTGAGGTGACGCGGCCCACCTTATCGTACCCGTAGCGGACCCGCTTCGAGAAGGTATCCGTCACCTCGGTGACGCGATCCAAAATATCGTAAGCGAACATCGTCGAGGTGGGCGGATCGCCGGGGCGGGAGCGCGACAGGAGGACGATGTTGTTGTTCTCGTCGTAGCCGTAGTCGTCCACCCGTCCGGTGCTCAGGCTGACGTAATCGATACGGCCCCCGGCGTCGTAGGTCACGGTGCGGACGGTGCGATTGGGGTCGGTCTGCTGGTCGGGGCGGAGCAGGGCGTCGTAGCGGTAGTGCCACTCCTTGAGGTCCTGGTTTCGCTCCATGATGCGCTCGTTGCGGTCGCCATATTCCATCACGTAGTGCCCGCCGAGGGCGTCCTCCACGTCGAGGATATTGCCCACCCCGTCATAGGTGTATTTCCAGACGTAACTCTCGGCATCGACCCAGGTCGTCATGCGCCCCCGCCCGTCGTACGCGTATGTCGAGACGTAGCCATTTGGGGCAGTGACGGTCCTCGCCCTTCCGGCGGCGTCAAATGTCGTGCTCTTGGTGTGGCCGAAGGGGTCGGACTCCTCGATCACGCGGTTCAGGCGGTCGTAGGTCTTCCGCCACCGCCGCCCGAGCTTGTCCTTCGTCGCTACGGCGTTGCCGTTAGCATCATACGTTGTCTCAACAGAAAACCCGTAGGGGTCGGTCCCGCCCGTCGGTCGGTTCGCCTCATCGTAGCCGAACGAATTGGTGACCGACAGCGCGTCGATGGCAAACTGGGCCTTGCCCCGCGATGTGTAGGTGTACTTCCAGACCCCGTTCGCGCGGTCGGTCATCTGGATCTTCTGGTTTGCCGCATCGAAGACGTTCCGGGTCACCTGTCCCTTCGCGTCGTAGGCCTCGGTCAGGTTCCCATTCGCATCGTAACCCGACCGATACTCCCGAAACAACGGGTCAACTGTGTGCACGACGCGCCCGTTGATGTCGTGCGAATACGTGGTCACCTGGCCGAGCGGATCGGTCTCTGATGTCACCCAGCCGAACTCGTTGGGCGTGTACTGCCACGTGTTGTTACCTGGGGCAGTCCGTGCGATCAGGAATCCGCTGGCATCGTACTCCGAGCGCGTGGCGTGGCCATTCGCGTCGGCGGCGGTCTCAATTTGACCGTTGGGATAGTAGGTGAACTGCGACAGATTCCCGATGTCGTCGTAGTGCCGGATCAGGTTCCCCGCCGAATCGTATTGGAAATGCGTCACCCAGCCCAATGGATCGGTCTCGGTGAGGGGCTTGTTGAGGGCGAGATCGTAGGTCCAGTTGCGGACCTCCCCGAGGGCGTTGGTCTCCGAGATCCGGTTCGCCTGCGCGTCGTAGGCTGTGTAGGTCGTCCAACCCAGCGGTTCGGTGGTGCTGGTCCGGTTCCCGGCCTCGTCGTAGGCGAACGTGGTGGTCTGCCCGAGCGGATTGCGCGTCGCGATCACCCGCCCCTGCCGGTCGTGGGTCTCGATCCACGGGTAGCCCCCGGCATCCGTGCGGGTGATCTGACGCAATCCAGGCGTCATGTACGCCGTCGTGCTGGCGCGTCCCAGCGCGTCCTTGGTCTCGATCAACCGGCCGTAGTCATCGAATCGAACGATGGCATTGGTGTTCCCCCTCGGGTCGATCAGCGCCCGGATCAGCCCGTTGGAGTAGGTGCAGGACCACGCCGTATTCAGGCTCGCGTACTGGCTTGGGCCGGTGACGAAGGAATTTGTCAGATAGCCATCCGCGTCGTACTGGAATTGCGCCGACCAGCCCAGGTACGCCGTGCCCGTGATCCGGTTCTGCGCGTCGTAGTAGAAATCGCAGCGCCCGCCGGCAGTATCAACCGCCTGAGTCATGAGGCCAAGCGTCTCGTTCCACCCGAACCGGACCGCGTTGCTGTTGAGATCCCGGATCTCCACGAGGCGGCCGCGCATCACGGCCGCGCCGCTGTTGGGGTGCCGGAACCGGAGGATCATCCGGTCCGGTGTCTTCCATTCGCATCCCGACCCATCAAGGGTCAGTTCGCCCCGATATCCCTTATGGCGCGTCCGGTAGACGCCGTTGGTCAAATCCCACGTCTCGATCGCGCCGTTCCATGTCATGAGCCCGAGGACATCGGTGTCGCTCTTCGGCGAAAAGTACTGGCTGGGCAGAACCCTCGTCTCAAACGAGTGCCTCCAGCCCTTGCCCATAGGCCCGGACTCGAAGGGGTCGAAACCACCCAGCGTCGATCGGCCGACGGAATTCGCGCTGCTATAACCTATGCGGAAATTGAACGGCACCCCCGGCGTCGGGCGCATGAAGATACTGCGGTCCCATGTGAACGCACCGGACAGCGGCGCAATGGCGTCCCGGCCGCCGTTCTTTTTGGAGTCGAATGCCGACTGCTCGCCCGCCTCGTTCGTCGCCTCGAAGGCGAGGCCCGATCCCCTCTCCATCGCCGGATCGGTGCCCGACGGCGGCGATGGGGCAAAGTTCTTGAGGTGATCCGCCGTGTTGTCCGACGCCGCCAGTTTGTAGTAGCCGACCAGATTGGGGATGGCGCTTTGGTCTTGAAACATGAGGTCGCTGATCAACTCCTTGCTCAGCGTGCCCTGATAGATGGCCAGCTCCTGGACCTCCCCGCGGAAATACTGTCCGCTCCCCATCGACGGCCACGAACCGATGGAGACGTTGTTCACGTGCGCCGAATTGCCGATCGTGCCCCCCGTGTTGAACATCTCCCTCCCATCCACGTACCCGGCCACCGATTCGCCGCTCCGTACGACGGCCAAATGATACCATCGTTCCAAGTGCGGAAGCCGGATCAATGTCTTAAAGAACGTGCCGCTGGTGCCCTTCGTCAGGAACTCCACGTTGCCAGAGGTCCGGCTAAATCGGATCCAATAGCAATAGGGTGTGGTATCGTTGCCCGTCGTCCGATCGACGAGGATCGTCATGTCCTCGGAAAAAGACGCGCCCGTGGGCAACGAGATCTTCATCCAACAGGACACCGTGTAAATGTTCGTGGGCGACAAGGCGCCCGTGGAATCGGTGATCTCCACACGCGCGCTCCCGCCGAACGTCGCGGCCTGTACGTGTGGCGCGGCGAGGAGGGCTGCGGCCAAGAGAAAACGCGCGGCGGGATTCTTGACGGGATGAGCCGGGTTCCGGGGATGAGGCTTCTGGGATCTGGCATCTCCTCGCGGTGAATCCTCCGTTACCTCAGTTGCCTCCTGTGGAAAATCCGTCCCACCTGTCACGAGGGGCTTTGAACAGGAGGGAACAGAGGTAACGGAGACCTTGCTCGCGCGGGCACGAAGCCCAGCCGACCCGAAAGAAAACCCATCGCGGAGCGGAGGCCATTCGTGTCCGTTCGTGTCCATTCGTGGTTACCCTTCGTCCGCCATCTGCTTCACGTTGTTGCACCGGAGCACGCGATATACGCCGCCCTCGGCCAGCACCACGACCTCCGCCCGCAGGCCCTTGCGCTCCATGCGCATCGCGAAGCAATCCTCGGGCTTAACGCCGAACAGCGCCCCCCATTTCTCGGCCTCGGCGGGGAAGATCTCCCTCAACGGCCCGAAGGTCCCCTCCCGCTTGATGGCTGCAATCCCCTCGGACGAAATCTCATCTCTCAGCGCCTTGCGCAGGAAATCCTCCCGCTCCCATACTGTCTGCTCCGTTCGGCCCAGCGGCACCAGCACCGCCTTGTCCAGTGCGCCGGCGGCACCAGGCGCAACGAGGCACTGCTCCAAATGCGCGAGGGCGCGGAATGATTGGCGTTTCCCTTCCCCCAACTTCCAGCATCCAAGCGCGATAGCGCCGACCACTAACGCTGCCGCAGCGGCTATGACCCAAGCTCTGCCGACCTTCCCCGGCCTCGCATAACGCGGACCCGACCCATGGCCCTGCGGCGCTGCTCCTCGCTCGATAGACATGCACTTCCGCTTAGCAAGGACTTAATCAGGTGAAAAGTTTGATCACAAGCGATTTCATCGTCCGACTGGCACTTCACCCCGCTCTTTAAAGAACATTTTTTCGCCCGATTCCGCTAAACCTCTGACGGAATTGCACCCTGAGGACCACGCACGTCTGGCACACCTTATTGCTAGGCGATCCACCCGTGGGCCGCGCGCCCCCCAACCCCAAAACCGGTCCTTTTCCAACGGGTCTACCACCATCTTCTGGCGTTTGTGATCATTCGTGTGGATTTCTGGTATCCGATTCCAGCCTTTGGAAGAACCGGGGTCCCCAGTCACGAAAAGGTCCATTCCCTAAGCCCCTGCGGCCCTGCGCCTCCGCGGGAGACCCTCCGTCGTCCGCCCGGCGCCCTGCCTGCGCCATCGCAGAAACTCCCGCAGAGACGCGGAGGCGCAGAGGTTGGATCCCTAGGACCTTGGGCGTTGGTTGTTGGACGTTGAAGCCAACCCAGCCATATCCTACGATGCCTTTCTCATGAAACGCTTGCTTCCCCTCCTGGCCTTCGGGTTGGCCCTCCCGTGCCCCGCCTTCGACTTTGATCGCGATCCGCTCTTGGCCCCGAGCACCAATGTCCTCTTCCGCGCTGGCGACGACGGCTATCACACGTTCCGGATCCCATCTCTCATCGTCACGACGAATGGCACCCTCGTCGCCATCTGCGAGGGCCGCAAGACCGACGCCAAGGACCACGGCGACATCGACCTGGTGTCCCGACGGAGCACGGATGCGGGCACAAACTGGTCCCCGCTGCGCGTCCTGCACGAACAGGGCGGCACCGAACCGATCACCATCGGCAATCCCTGCGCCCTCCTTGAACGCCAGACCGACCGCATATGGCTGACGTTCACCCGCGACAACAAAGACGTGCTCGTGACCCACAGCGATGATGCCGGGCAGACTTGGGCGGCCCCGCGGGATATCACCGCCGACGTCAAGAAGCCCGACTGGACCTGGTACGCCACCGGCCCCGGCGCCGGCATCCAGATCACCAACGGTTCCCACCAGGGCCGCATCATCATCCCCTGCGATCACCGGGAATCCGCCGATGGCAAGCCGGTGAAGCGCTCGCACGTCTTCTACTCGGACGACCACGGCGCCACATGGAAACTCGGCGGTTCCGCGCCCCAACACACCGACGAATGCCAGCTGGCGGAACTCCCCGATGGCTCGCTCCTGCTCAGCATGCGACAATTCCTGGCCCGCGATGGCGGCGACCCATCCGCCAAGGGAAAACGCGCCCGCGCCATCAGCCACGACGGCGGCGAAACCTGGCAAGACTTCCGTCTCGAGGAGGCGCTCCCAGACCCCTGCTGCCAGGCTTCGCTCATCCGCTTCGATGGCAAAGATCGCCTAAAGCGCCACCTCCTGCTCTTCACCAATCCCGCAAGCCCCGAAAAGCGCGAGGCGCTCACCCTTCGGCTCAGCTATGACGGCGGCAAGACCTGGCCCGTGGCCAAACCCCTGTGGGCCGGCCCTTCGGCCTACTCGTGCCTTGCCACGCTCCCGTCCAACAACATCGGCTGCCTGTTCGAGTGCGGCGACTCCAACCCGAATGAGCGGATCGTATTCTCGCGCTTCAGCCTCCACTGGCTCGAGACCATCGATTCCAAGGCGCTCCCGCCCGCGGGCCTCAGCCTCTTCGATGGCAAGTCGATGGGCCAATGGCTGAAGGGCGATTTCCGCGGACAGGAGGCGACCGTCCGCCTCGACGAGGGCAGCATCGTCATGGAAAAAGGCAACGACATGACCGGCATCACCTGGGGCGGACCCGTCACCCGCATGAACTATGAGATCTGCCTCGAGGCTCGCCGCCTCGATGGCTCCGATTTCTTCTGCGGCCTCACCTTCCCCGTCGGCGAAAACCCCTGCACCCTCGTCCTCGGCGGCTGGGGCGGTTCCCTCGTCGGCCTCTCCTGCATCGACTACGAGGACGCCGCGAACAACGAAACCGGCATGACGATGCGCTTCGAGGACAAGCGCTGGTACCAGGTCCGCGTCCGCGTCACCCGGTCGGCCATCGAGGCCTGGATCGACGGCGAGCAAGTCATCGATGTCGAAACCACAAACCGCCGCATCGGCATCCGTTTCGAGGTCGAACCCTCCCGGCCCCTCGGCATCGCCACGTGGCGCACCACCGGCGCGGTCCGCGATATCCGCATCTTTCCCGTCACGCCCACCGACGAGTGAGGCGAGTGGGTTCGGGGCCCTGGGTGTTGGGTCCCAGTGCAGTGTGTCGTTTGGTCCTGACACATGCTTCGGGAGGGTCTGAGGCTGTCTCAAAACTCAAACGCCCAACACGGAACATCCAACAATCAACGCCCATCTGATGATAGAGGGGACGTCCAATGGCGTGCCGCGTGCGACAAAGGACCGCGTCTCACAGAGACGCCCTACAAAATTTGTAGGCCGCCTGTGTCAGGCGGCGCTGTTCAGAGGTTTTGAGACACTCTCGCCTCGCGGGCCGGGTTGGCCCAGGAATCGCGCATCCGGTGGGATGCGGACGCCGGGGCCAGAGTCCCGAACCCCGAACCTCCCCTTGCCCTTCATCCGAAAACCCCTATTGCTTGCCGATGCCATTTGATTCCCTAGGACTTGCCGAACCCGTGCTCCGAGCCATCGGCGAAATGGGTTACGTGGATCCAACCCCCATCCAGGAGCAGGCCATACCGCTCGTCCTGGCGGGGCGCGATGTCATCGGCTCCGCGCAGACCGGCACCGGCAAGACCGCCGCCTTCGGCCTGCCCATTCTCAGCCTGCTCAAAAGCCACGGGCCATTCCGCTGCCTGGTCCTCGAGCCCACCCGCGAACTCGCAGGACAGGTGGACGCCGCCTTCCGCGACTACGCCAAACACACCGATCTGAGCATCTGCCTCCTCCACGGCGGGGTCGGCTATGGCCCCCAGCGCCAGGCCCTCGCGGCCGGCGCCGACATCATCATCGCCACCCCCGGCCGCCTCCTCGATTATCTCGACCAGGGCACTTTCCATCTCAAGTCCGTCGAATTCCTCGTGCTCGATGAGGTCGACCGCATGCTCGACATGGGTTTCCTCCCCGACGTGCGCCGCATCGCCGGCTTTTGCCCCTCGAAAAAGCAGGTCCTTCTCTTCACCGCCACGCTACCCCCCGAGATCGAACGCCTGGCCGCATGGACCCTCCGCGATCCTGCCACGATCGAGATCGGCCTCCGCCGCTCGCCCGCCGAAACCGTCCGGCACTTCTTCTACCCCGTGGCCATGGATCAGAAGTTCGACCTCCTGCTCGCGATCCTCGAAGCCCTCCACTACGAGAGCGTCCTCATTTTCACCCGCACCAAAATGGCCGCCGACCGCATCTCCGACCGCCTCATCGCCCATGAGCACCGCGTCGCGGTCCTCCACTCCGACCGCTCACAGGCCGAGCGCACCCAGGCACTCGCCGGTTTCAAATCAGGAAAATACGAGGTCATGGTCGCCACCGACCTCGCGTCCCGCGGTCTCGACGTCGTGGGCATCTCCCACGTCATCAATTACGACGTCCCCGAAAGCCCCGATGACTACATCCACCGCATCGGCCGAACCGGCCGCGCCGAGGCCGAGGGCGACGCACTCACCCTCATCACCGCCGACGACGTCCGCGCCATCCACGCCATCGAGCACGCCGTCGGCAAACGCATCCCCCGCCAGAAACTCGAAAACTTCCCCTACCACTACACCACCATGCTCGAGGATCACCCGATCCCCAAGAGCGCCGTCCGCCCTAAATTCGGACGCCGCCGCCGATAGCCCGAAAATATGGCCTAACGAAGGGGTAGCGAAGGGCTTGCGCCCTTCGGGGGGGGCCATGGGCAAGATGCCCATGGCCAGCCCCACGACCAGGATGGCCGTGCCACTATCGCGACAAATTTAACTTAGCGCCTTTCATGTCTGCCCCCCTCTTCCCTCACAGCGAATAGACCAAGACCACGAACGCGATCGCGGCCAGCAGCGCCTTGCTGATCGCGATCCTCGGCCAACGCATGGTCACCCACTTCTCCCGCAGACGCGGAAACCACGCATAGATGACGATCTTCACCACCATGGTCAGGGCAAACCACGCGCAGAAGATCGCCGCCGGCAGCGGGGCGTGACCCCGCGACACGTCGGCCAACGCCAAAAAAAGCAGCGTCAGGATCGCCGTCCAGTACGCCTTGGCCCAAAGCGGAAGCCTGAAATCCGGATACCCGTACGCCCGCCGCTCGTGCCGCTGGTACTCGTCCCGGAGAATCAGAACCCACCCGAGGCCCACCACCTCGACCACGATCACCGACGTCAGGAATACGAGCGCGAATGGCATTATGTCTCTTTCGCTTATTCTCTGCCATCTCAGCCCACGCCTCAAACCCGAAAACCTGCCCGCCCTTGCGAGCCACTTGCAAAGCGTACATCCCGCGCCACCTTCCCGCGTGCAAAACCCCACCCTTGCCACTCTTGAGACCGCCCTCCGAGCCATCAAGACCGCCGCCAGCGAAAGGCTCGATTGCCGCGATCACCTCGCCCGACTCGACGAGATCGCTCGCCTCGCCGGCTCCTCCCTGCCCTCCGATCTCCGCCACTACCTCCGAAACCGCAGCTACGACAAAGCCCTGCTCCTGCTTCAGGGCCATGACCCTGAAACCTCCCCCGCCCGCTGCGGCTGAATCCCGGCATCGCACCCTCTCCTTCCCTATTGATTTTCCCCGCAGCCCTGCCAGCATACCGCCCGTTCCCTTTCCAGCCGGAGTAGCTCAGCGGTAGAGCAACTGATTCGTAATCAGTAGGTCGTGGGTTCGATCCCCATCTCCGGCTCTCTGATAATCAACCACTTGCGACGGAAGTCGAATCGTCGCCCAAGTATCTCTTGGACACTTCTTGGACACTTTTCTGGCCCACTCCCCCACCATTCGTCTGCTGACCCTTCCTGTGTTGCGGTGATTCCTTCTGACTACCTCGCTAGCCGCTGGCCCACGGCTGAGATGATCGTGGCCCGCCTCATGCAGTGACTGGGCCACACGCTCCCTTCCCCTGGCCCACCATCAAAATTGCCCAGGCCGCGTGGCCCATGCCGCCACCCTACCCCACTGCCGATAGCGTGGCCGTCAGCACCGCCCCCACCCACTCTCCGATGCCTGGTTCCTTGCTCTCCCGCGAACCGGCGACGTTGAGCACCGCGACGCGGTGCCTGCCGATGAAGTCCCGCAGCAGCGCGGCGGCGTCGCCCCTTGCGTCCCTGGCGATGTGCAGGCACGGCTTGCCCAGCACCCGCGCAATAGCGATGGTCTTGCGGCTACCCCCGCTGGCCGCCTTGCCCAGCGTGAAGACGACCGTGCCGTCCGAGTCGCGCACGTTCCACTCGGTGCGCTGGAGGTAGCTGGCACCTGGAGTCTCGGTGAGCGCGTAGCGATCTGGTATCGTTCCATCCTCGGCCCTGCGGCCCTTCGGGCACCAGCCGCCATGGGAAAGGCCCAAAGCTATGGCGGCGTCCAGCGCGGCGCGGTCGGCGCCTGTCTGGCCCCCAGAGACCAGCTTCTCGATGAGGAATGCGGGCATGGAACAATCTATGCGCGGGCATGGGACATGGGTAGTGCCACACTGCGGGCAAATCCCCTTGCCCTCCCCGGCCTGCTCCCCTCATCATTGGTCCAACGCTTGGGATCGTTCGCGTGAGGCCGGTTACGGTCCTGCCATCCCATGCGCCAGGGCCGCGCGGGCCGTTCTTTCCCCTATCCCAAAACCCACCCGCGCGGCCCGTCTTCTATTCTCCGACCACGCTGCGCTGGAGCGAGTCCTCGAGACACCTTGACCCAATCAAATGGGGCCGCGGCTGTGAGGCCGCGGAAACATCGGCATCGCCATCTCGACCAACCAGATTATGCTGCTTCAATGGGGCCGCGGCTCTGAGGCCGCGGAAATCGGCGTCACACCGGCGGTGATCCCGAAATACTGGACGCTTCAATGGGGCCGCGGCTCTGAAACCGCGGAAATGCGCAGCCATCCCGGCGGAACGCATCTTCGGGCCATTGCACGACCTGTCGGCGGAGATATCCAAAGTCCTCAGCGGGCTGCTCCGCGCGCTGCGCAAACCGTAGTTCCCTGCAGCCTGCGGCCTCCAGTCTCCAGCCTGCTCGTGGCATGGGTCTCTGGGACCCGCCGCCCAGCCGGGGGCCGGAGCCGTCGGCATTCCCGCTCGACCTCCGGCGCCCCGTCCGCTACGCTATCCGTATCGTGGGACGGCTTCAGACGGGGCTGGCAGCCCCCCGGAGGGCGACGGGGGGGCGGTCGCGCCCACGGAGCGGGCAAAACCAGTTTCCTATCCGTAATTACAGCTAGAATAAAGTCATATTTTTAACAATTGACTAGCGATAAGAACATAAACTTTATAAATAAGTCTAGATTAACTAACATTATGAAAAGGCAAGATGTACCTAAACCAAGTTTTCTTGGCATGCTTCTAGACAGTGTTAGCTGTGCAGGAATAGCAAGAAAGGCTATGATGTATGGTGCTCTGATTGCGGGACTAACTAGTGAAGCAGGCGCTTCCTTGATGCCTTTGGATGATGTTCATGATTCTACATTTATTCCCCCAGTTATTTTAAAACCAGCAAGTTATGGAAACTTAACTGGCGGCGACGGAGATGTCTCTGACCCTATTTGGGTGGCATCTACTGATTTGGGTTATTTACACTTTTATAACGGCACAAACGCAATACCGGTGAAGACAGTCAACACTGGAGTCCCTGACCTGTCTGGAGTGGCTTATCTTGGTAATAATAATTATGCATTAAGCGGAGGAGGCAACATTTATGTAGGCAATGTTTCAGGGAATACCTGGACGCAGACCACATTATTGCCTTTGGATGTTCTGGCTATAACCGACATTGACTTTGCGAATAACAAATATTGGATATCGACAGCAGATGATATTAGATTGGTTAATGATGATTTGTCTACTACAGTGATAGATCCTGGTGGAGGGCAATCACTTGACATTCTTGTGTTTAAAGATGGAGTATATACTGTAAATTATAATATGGCTCAAGGAAACGCGGAATTGTTCAACAGACAAGATTTAAATGGTAATATACTGCACGGCGCAGGAAATGAAGCATTAGTTGATTGGAATAATTCAACAACTGTAAGGGGAATAGCTTATTATGATGGTGGAGTTGCAGTTATAATGAATCCAGGAATGCAAATGCACGGAGAGCAAGCGTATCAGCCGAACATGCTATCCGGAATACCAGAACCAAGCGCGCTTCTTGTGTTAGCTCCATTGGCAGTTGCTTTGATGGCAAAAATACATAGCAAACCCAAAAGAGAATTAACTGACTTTTCCAGTGATTATTTCTTCCGCCTGATGTTATAAATCAGTATCTTTATTTGGTGGAGGCCGGGGTCGGATAACGTACGCTGTTTTTCGCACATTTGATGGGGCTGGTCTGGGTTGATACAACCGGGACAGCGACAATGGAGACAGGAGAGAAGCAGTGCGACGGGCAGGTGCCTGCCGGGGGATCCGGGCTGGGCAAGGTGATCAACATCGACGAGGGGCGGATCCGTGGCCATCTGGACAAGATGGTGCTCGAGACCGTGGAGCAGACGCTCAACGGGCTTCTGGACGCGGAGGCCGATCGGCTCTGCAGGGCGGGCCGGTACGAGCGCAGCGCGGAGCGGCTCGACACGCGGGCGGGTTGTTTCCGGCGGCTTGGACAACCCTGGCGGGTTGGCCACAATCCTCGCGGCCCCTGCCAGCCGGGCCTTCGGGGGCCCGGCTTGGCCGCTGCGGGTTGACGCCCCCAGAACAACCCTTCCTTGTTAGAACGAACCAATACCAACGAACCACTCAACCGATGACCCAACCGAGAATGTGCGAAAGATTCTGGACACTACCCGGATCGGCAAACCCTCGCCTGTCCGCAGAACCTTCAATCAGCCCAGAACGCCATCGGAGTGAACGCTCTATTTATTGTTCGTCGCTTCCTCAGCTAAGGGTCCCCTGTCTATCTGCTCCTTAGGTGGTTCACGCCGCGACATCGAATACCTCATAAAAATCTCCGTATTGCGTATTTTTCTATCAACCGACAAGCCCAGTTTTTTGTTGTGTGCCGAAAACGATCTAACGATCCACTGACACAAATCCGCAGGCAACTCTCCAGGAAAGACCGGGCTCACCAAATATGTGTCTTCTTCTTTCTCGCTTTTCAAAGGCGTGCGATATTCGACGACAAAACCATAATCGATGCAAGGCTTCAGCAGTTCTTTTGCGTCAAGTTTTTCGGCTAATGTTTTGCTGATAGCGACAGCCGCTAAATCTAGTTTTGTCGTGAAATCATGTGCTTCGATAATAGTTTTTCCTGCAAAGATGTCGTTATTGAAAACCACATCACCGAAGGCAATACCCCCACGTATCGGGAGCCCATCCATCATAAAACTGTAACATAGCATTTGAATGTACCCAAATAACCAAAACAAGACGGGCACCGAAATATTTGCATTGGAAATCGGGAGCATGATTAGGATGGTGTCGGAGAACTGTATTATCCGCATAGTGTCTAACGCCTCGCGAGCCTCGGCCCATTTGCTTGGATCCTCGTTGAAATCCTCCATTATAGATTTCTTAATCGCGCGTGGGGTTTGCCGGATAACGGAGTCACTTATCTCTGCCGCGGTCTCCGGTTCGTTTGTGTTTAAGAACTCCCTGTACCCGAGGATATCCAAGAAAGCTACGATGCTTTCGCGCGACCCAAAATGAGTGGCCCCAGAATCTTTAGTCATAGTTTAAACCGTAGGGCGGCAGCGTGGTTTGTTCAAGGTTCTTGTCATCATGGGTGTTCGGTTTGTTCGCGAGCGTAGGGGCGATGCTGAAAAGGCGGCGTATATAGTCTGTTTTTGTCGCATATCCCATGATTGGGCCACTCCGCACGACCTCTTTGGCCATTCGAGAACGCGTCCCTTTGGTATGATCTCGCAACTCCTTCGCCTGCGCGCGTCTCGTGTTTCTGTTCCCCAGCCACCACCCTCCACATAGAATGTTCCATAGTGTGGAGGGTGTATGGACGCAGTCAGTCGCCGACAGGCCATCGATATCGTAACCGAGGCCCTGGTTGAGCGAATCAGGCGGAAGATGCGCGTCTGGGGATTTGGGGACGCCGGGTGCCCCCGCCCCATCTACGAGGCAAACAATGCGCGCTATCGGGACTCCTGGGTGGTGCGCATCCCGACGGAGCCGCCGTATCTCCTTCGGAGCAGCGAGATCGTCAGCGTCTCGAAGGCAACCGGAGAGATCCTGTACTCAGGCTCCGCGAACGACGAGGGCTGACACGTCGGGCCCATTATGGTCATCCCGCCATGTGACCGCGCCGTTGACCACAATGTGTTCCTGTTCCGGGATCCGGCCCGCTAGGAGGACTGCGAGTTCCGCCTACACAATTCTTGCAGCCGCTTTAGCTCCTGCCGATACCCACTCTCCAGATAGGCGCGGACGGCCCCCTTGGGCAGTAGCGGCGCGGGCGGCAACTGCGGGATCTGATCGTCCGAATCGGACGGGGGTTCCTGCGACTGCGAGCCGGTTGTTCCCTTCTTGCGCGCCGCCAGGAATGCCCGCACCTGGGCCACGCCCTCCGTCACGCTCCGATCCAGCCAAGCGAGTTCCTCGGGCGTCAACATATTGGAGGACGAAGAAGATTGTGTGCTGCGCGTTCGCGAACGCCCCTTTCCGGCACCTTGCCCTTTGACACCCTTGCCCATGACGAGAATGTTACGTACCGCCACCACCCAGAAAGTCCAGCGTGCCCGAACCGCGCGCGGGGCAACCGGCTTTACGGTGGTCATCTCGATTAAGGTCTTTGCGGAGGGTCGCCACGCTGGGGTAAAGTCCTCGGTCATGAGACTACGCGAGACGATGCGCAAGGGGGCCTGCATGGCCGATGACGCGATGCCGCTGGTGATCGACAGCACCGTGCGCGAGAACGTGGCCGCGGTCGTCGCCTACGCCCGCGAGAACCGCCTGCCCATGGCCCGCCTGCTCGGCGCCATGCACGACGAGGGCTACGTCGCGCCTGGGGATGATCCGCGCCGCGTGGTGCACATCCCCACCTGCTACCGGTGTGTCTACACCGAGGAATCGCAGCCACAGGGCCTGTGCCGCCATCTGTCGGTGAGCATCGGGCGCAAGGGCGAGGTGCCGTCGGACGACGCGGTGCAGTTGATCATGGGGTTGTTCGGGTTCAAGAGCCCGAAGGTCGAAGATGCGCTGGCGTGCTACGTCGAAGACACCGACGCCCCAGGCATCCAGGCGGTCAGCGTGGTCGAGATCATGGTGTGACCGTATGCCGTGGCGGTTCCATGGGCGGTTGCCGGTGCTCCCCGCGGGTTAGGTCTGGCGGTCGCGCGAGCTCATCCCGTGCCGGAAGCTGAGGCCCTGAAGTGCCAAAAAATGTCGCCCGGTCGCCTGCGGTGCCCATGGGGCCTTAGATGTCGACGTGCCCGGCCCACGTCAAAAAAAATTGACCCCCGACGGGGGTCGCCGCGACTAGGACTCCCAGATGGGAGAGACGAGTTTGGCAAGGCTTCATTCAACCGGGCGTAACGCGACGGCTTCTCGGCCCGCAGCGGGACGTGCCCCCCGCGAGCGATGTGCAAGTAGCGGGGTTCGGGAGGAGGGCATCATCTGCCAGCAGCCCTTCTCCCGCGTGCGGTCTGCGTCAATGACTCCTACCTGCGGACGGGGCGGAAGCCGGCGTTGAGTGGGCCGTTTGACGGGTAACACATGATCCGGCATCCAACGCGGCACCAATACGCTGAGTTGTCCCAATCGCCGCCGCGCCCGACGCGGGAATCGATGCCGAACGACGTTGGGCCCGTTGGATCGCTCGGCGGTGAACTTGAATAATAGGTGTATCCCCAGGTATCCCAGCACCACTCCCACACATTGCCAGCCATGTCGTAGAGCCCGTAGCCGTTGGCCGCGAAATACCCCACGGGGCTCGTGAGCGGGAGGTCCCCGTGGTCGAAATCCGGGTGATTGGCCTGCGTCGGACTCACGTCATAAGCGTCCGACGCGGACGAATAGTAATTGGCCCGAGTGTGCGTGATCGTGTCCGCATCGCTCCAGGGGAAGCGGCGTCCGCCAGTCCCACCACGCGCCGCCTTCTCCCACTCCGCTTCCGTCGGCAGCCGATAGCCATTTGCATTCCAGTCCACTGAGCCGCTGTCGATCTCCAACTGTTCGCCCCGGTACACGTTCGTCTGTGCGCCATCGGTGTGATAGCACGGCGTTAACCCCTCCTTCTCGCTGCGGGCGTTGCACCACTTCACCGCATCATACCAGTTCACGCCATGAACAGGGTGGTTTGCCGCTTTACCGCCCCCCGGCGGTAGATCATAATAACCATTTGTCGAGGCCCACGCCCGTACGTCCTCCCACTGCGCCTTAGATGTCTCCGTCGCCTGCATGTAGAACGCGCTCACGTAGACTGTGTGCCGGGGAAGCTCGTCTGCCCATCCCTCGCTTGGATCGAACGCATTGCCCATCTGGAACTCGCCAGCCGGAATCAGGACATAGCTCGGTAGCGCCGACCCCAAACGGGCGCGCCAGAATCGGTGCACGGTGTCCGGCTCCACGGGGACGTTGGTGCACCATCCGTGCGGCGGGAGCGCCACCCTGACCCACGGCTGCCAGTTGGTGAGGTCGTCGGAGACCTCGATCCAGTGCCGGAAGCCGACGCTCCCTTCCAAGTCGAGGCGCACAGCGCCATTCGTCAGCCTGGCCGCGACGAGCGCGGGCACCTTGAAAATCGCTGCGACACGAAAACCGATGTCATCCAGCTCAGCCGAAGAAACATGGACGCCTCCCACCGACGACCCGATGAACGCCGTGACATTGCTCCAGCTTCCGCCCCGCAGGCCCCGATACGGCTGGGATCCGACAGTCGCGTTGCTTTCGTTCCACTCCCGGGCGTTTCCCGCCTGGTCAAAGGTCCCATAATAGCTGTCCGCCACGCTGTAGCCACCCGCGGGGGTCAGGTAGTTCTCGCCGCTGGAGTAGCTGCTGCTTCCCGTCTTCGCGAATCCGTCGTTGAGGAAGTTATACGGCGGACCGACGTCACGGTAGAAGTTTGCGCTGTTTGTATCGATGCCATTGGGAGGGCGGCTGTTGGGAACCGAGTCGCTCTGCGTCGGGTAAAACCAATAGCCGTCACTCGGCCCACCCGCATCCGACGGTTGGTGGTGCGCCGCCTTGTACCACTCGTTCTCTGTCGGGATCACCCAGGTCGCGTTCGCCGCGCGGGCGCTGACGTTCGTCGTGGTGCCACCGTCGGTGAACAGCGTGTAGCTGCCCGTCTCGGTGGTACCAGGAACCTGATTTGTCGGTGCCGGCTGGCCGTTCTCCAACCAGTTCACAAACCGAGCGGTGTCATAAAAGTCCACGAACACCACCGGCACGTTCCCATACCCAGATTTCACCGAATAATTGTAGCTGCCGCTGGAGCCCGCGCGGATGATTCCTCCGCGGGCGTCGGAGGACATCTGTGTGTTGTACAGCCCATGCGCGTCGGTCATCGCCACCGAGTTGAGGAACTCAACGTATTGACTGTTGTACACCTCGAACTTGCCGATCTGGAAGATGTACGGGACGCTTCCGATGTCAGGCACTGCGTTCGTGTTAAGCGGGTCGGGCGGATTTCCCGGATCTCCCACCGTCACCATCTCCATCGTGAGGGCCGACGCGACGACTGGCATCGCCAGCATCAACGCATAGCCAATCAGCGACCTCGTCATCAGGACTTTCCCCAGAGCGGGGCCTAGCGTAGCAGCAACACTCATGGGGGAGAAAGACAAATCAGGGCGATCCGCCATCGCCTCGGCCCCACTCCGGTGAGCAGACCCGATCGCGCGCTGGTGATGGCGGCGGAACCGGTGGTGGCGTGGATCGACGTGTCCAACCCGCGAGAAAATTTTTCCACCCCCCCCCACCCCATGCCCGATGGGGCCCCCCAAACGGGACGTGGCCTCGCCGGGAAGAGACGATTTTCGCCGACGCTTCTCATGCCATGGCGTAGCGCGCCGACTTCTCGGCTTCTGGGGGGACGTGACCCCCGAGCGGAATGCCCTGCGAGGCCCGCGGGGCTCCGCTCACACGCAAGGCTCCGCTCCCCCGCGCGCGCACCGCGAGGATCGAGCAGCGCGCTTGCGCGCTGGTTCAGGGCCCCCGAGCTAGCGGGGCCTTCGGCCCCGAGGGATCGGTGCCCCCCGCTGGCTGCGGGCCGCTGGGCCGGATCTGGGCCGCCCGTGGCCGCTCGCGTCGGGCTGTCCCGCGGCGAAATCGGCGCTCATTCGGATGGGGGCGAAGGGCTGCCTTTTTCGCCAGTCGGCGGAATCGGCTCCGCCGCGGGTTGGGGACGCCGTCTACCATGTCGGCGCCTGGCGGCCAAAGGCCGCAGCTTGGCATGGAAATCAGCCAGTGCTTCGAGGGAGAACACTGGGGTGCCATCTTCGAGAAACTCCGCTCGGAGACGGCCCGCGCTGACTGCGCACTGGATGCTGGAATGGCTCACGCCGATGGCGCGGGCGGCCTGGATCAGACGGAGGTAGGGCAACGAGCTCATGGCCACTTGGTGGGTATGTTTCGCCGTTCACTGTTCATTTCAACTCCTTCGCCAAGAGTCACGGATTCTCGGAGGATTGCGGCTCCATGAACCGGCACAAGGGTCGGTTAAATGTCAGCTTCGCGACGCCGGTCGGGCCATTGCGGTGCTTAGCGAGATCTAGCTCGATCTCGCAGAAGTCCGCTTCCTCATAATCGGCCTCCTCGGGGCGGTGCAGCAACAGGGCAATGTCGCAATCCTGTTCGATGCTCCCCGATTCCCTGAGATGCCGCAGGGCCGGGCGATTGCCGCAGGCGTCGCGGTTCAATTGCGAGGCGGCAATGACGGGCAGGCGCAATTCGACCGCCAGCAGCTTCAATGCCCGCGTAATCCGCCCAACGGCCTCCGCACGGGTGTCGCCATCGGCCTCGATCAACTGGCAGTAGTCGATGCAAACCAGTTTGGCGCCGTACCGGGCAACGTCGCGTCGAATGGCGGCAACTACGGCGCCCAGGCGCGAGACTCCGGTGACCATGTGCAGGGGCATCGCCCTGACGACCTCGGCGGCCTCCGTGAGCGCCTTTTCCCGAAAGGCTGAGTGGGGGGAACCGAGGGACACGCTGCTAAGGTCGGCAATCAACCGGGCCGTGAGTTCCTCGGCGGACATCTCCAATGACACGAAAAGCACCGGCTCGCCGGCCCTGGCAACGTGCCTGCTGACGTTCAGCAGAAAGGCCGATTTGCCAACACCAGGCCGCGCTCCCACCACAACCAGTTGCCCCGATCGCAATCCTCCAAGGCGGCGGTCGAGCTTGCTGAATCCGGTGCCCAGCCCGTCAAGTTGATCTGGGTTCTCCCATCGGCGGCGGTATGCCGCGACAACGGCGTCAACCTCATCGCCCACGGATGCCGAGTACTCCACCGGGGACGCGACCTGGGCCAGTGACGCGGCAAGCTGCTCTCCCACTTCTCCGACATCGTCGCCGCCATCGAGGGCTTCGATGCCTCGCCTCATCGCTTCCCGCAGCGTCCTCGTAGCATGGGCCTCGATCAGCAACGCCTTGTAATGTCTCCAGGCTGGCGGGATCGCCCCGCAGACGCTCAACTCTGCTAACAGGACGCGATCTGGTGGCGCGGCCCCTCGCAGCACAAGCATTTCCGCCAGCGTGGCGGGATCCATGGTTGGGGCCTCGGGCAACCCCAAAAGGCCATCAACGAGCCGCCTGTGCTCTGGCATCGTGAACCACTCGGGCCGGATGTCCTCCCGCCCGATCAGGGCCGGGGCCAAGAGCAGGCAGCCGAGGGCCTTCCTCTCCACGTCTAGGTATTCGACGACGGTCATACTTACAACTCCCGCCGCTTGGGTTCGGGCCGGGCCGGTGGTGATGATGCCCCGTTGCGCTGGGCCGATGCCACCCATGCCTGCGGATCATCCTCATAACGACCATGGTTGAACCACGTCGCCGGGTGCGGCGTAAATTGCGGGTCTTGCCCCTGCCGGGATGCGGCATACTGCCTGACCCTTGCCAGCAGGATTTCATGCGGAACTTTCCGCATGACCTTCGTGATCGCTTTCAGTGCCGCAGTCTTGCCGACGTGCTTCGGGTATGCCTGATAGATCGCCTCCGCTTGGATCGAGGTCTCCGATGTCGGGGGCCTGGTACTAGAAACCATTCGCGCCCGGTGATCGGTGCCTATGGACGCCGCACTCGTATCTGACGATTCCTGGTGGTTCCTTGATGGTTCGGCTGAACTGGAGTTCAGGGGTTCGATGAACTGGGGTTCAGGGGGGACGGAATTCCGGTTCACCCCTGAACTGGAGTTCACCCCTGCATTGGGGTTCACGGGTATCCTGTATCGATTCGTGCCCTTCCGCCCCGCCTGCCGCTCAACTATCAATTCCCCTGATTCGGCCAGGCGCCTCAATCGAACCCTGACATTGCGCTCTCCAGTTAGGCATCTCTCCGCCAACTTCGGTACGGATGGCCAAGCGACCCCGTAATCATCCGCATAATCCGCGATGCATAGGAGCAAGAGCCGATCCGTGCCCTTGGCCCTGCTCTGCTTCCAGACGTGTCCCATCACCTTGATGCTCATCGCCGCCACCGCCTCTCGCGTCGCGTAGCGGCGACCATCCAGCGTTCCAGCGAATCCAGCCGTGCCTCGACCTGCCCCGCGGCCAACCCAACTTGGCGACAGCGCCAGACCTCCCCAAGAAATCTCTCCCGCTGCCGCCTGGCCCGGCGGAGGACAAAGGGCGAGACCGGCCCCGATAAGGGGAAAAGGGTCTGGCGGTTCAAGGTCCACCGACTTTCGCGCTTCCAGCCTCTGGGCGAGTGTAGGGCCGAAACCCCCACAGCGGACATGCCGTCGAGGGACATTCTCGGATGGCAGCCTCATCCATGCCAACGCAATCGAGGCATTGCGCCTTGATGGCTTCGCGGGGGCTTGCCCTGCCCAGAAAAACCCGCCGGAAGAGGCTGGCCTTGCCGGGGGCGCACTCCGACACCCACTGCATCCTCTTCGCCTGTTTGGGATCGCCAAACTGGCCCACCGAGACGGTTTGAAGGGGCTTCACGATGCCCTCCCATCGTTCTCTATCTGGAGGATATCGCTCAGCCTGTATCGCAGCAGCCGGGAACTGAACTGAATGGCCTTGAGTATCCCGGCACGCTGCCGACGTTTTATGGTTTCCACCGAGCAATCCCATCGAGCCGCGAGTTCGCGGCGCGACAAGAGGCGCTCGACATCAGTTGTCGGAACAAGGTTCTTCATACGGCATCTTGATACCGCATGAGCCCGGGGGCGTGGGTGCCTAGCTAAGGCACCTTAGCTTTGCGCAGGGTTAACCATTGATTCCAAACGGATTCTGATGATTTTTTTCAGTTCGGTGCGTATTGCCCTCTCCAGTGTCGGCCCGTTACCACCGCCGACTGCAACACGGAGGCGCGCCAGAACTTCTGCAGTGGTCTTCATGTTGTTCCGCACTCTATAGAGATCAAAGCTGTGCCAGTTGCGTTGCGCCCCACGAACAGCGAGTTTCCTGAATTCCACCACCCGCTCGGGATGGCCAGCGCATGCATGACACAGCATCTTCCAGATCACCTCGACATACCGCCCGATCGAATGAGGACGCAGATCGCCCAGATCGGCGCATTCGAGCAGCGTTTTCCCAGCGTACGCCGGCAATTCCCCCCGAACGTGTTCGAGGATTTCTTTCGCCGTTCCATCCCCGTCATCGAGCAGAGGTTTCAGAAGCTCGGCCCATGGTTGCATGAATCCGATTTGACCGATCAACTGAACCACAACGCGAGTCGCATCCTCTTTCTGGCTCCACCGCCGCGTCCGTGCGCTGTCCTTGCCCGGCGGCTTCATCGTGTTGATTTCGGCGGTTTTCCCGACCTCCAACCGCTGGATCAACGCCGCGAACTGCTCCCGCTCCTCGGGATGGTCAGAATAGAGGATTGGCCAACAACTTTGACCGTGAGCGATGTCGCGGAAGATCTCGGGCCTCTTGGAGGCGGCCTCTTTCAAGAGAACCACACCCCGCTCCACGCGCAACACCAACGCAAGCGCCGCCTCCGCGTTTCCCTGCAAGGCCATGCCATATAATCGCTCCAGCCCATCCTCCACTCCCGATGCGACCAGACGGACGGCGGCGTCATCGTGCGCCTGCGGTTCAGACAATTTTTTTGCTGCTAGGTAGTCGCGAAGAGACCGATATTCGCGACCGAGTTTCTCGAATGGCGCTCGATCCCAAATCGGCAAGTCCCTGAGGTGGACCAAAGTCCGTTCCGATCTCTCTTTCATTTTGCCCTTCTCCGCTTGCCGAGGAATCGCCGTGGGGGGATGCCCTCCCCGCTAGCTGGAATTTCAACTCCGATAGTGACAGCCCCCTTGTGCAACAGCGGGCCAAGACCGACCGTCACCCTCCGCTTACCGTCGAGGTAATGCGCCGCCGTAATCCCGATGTCCGCGTGGCGCAGGGCGCGACTGGCGGCATAGATTCCTCTCTGATCGCAAATGAGCGAGCCAAACTCTTTCCTGAGTGCGTGAATCGGGGATTTCGCTTTGATCCCTTTATGCCGCAGCCAAAGTGTGAGCCCCTCGAAATGCCGCTGGCATCTGTAATGGTGGGAGCCGCCCTCTGGGCGCGGCACCGATTCCGATTCCACCAAGAATCGCCCCTTGGCCACTGACCGAAGGCCCTGAAGTAACTGCATCACCTCCAGATCGACCTCCACATCCCCGGCAGCCTCCTCCGTCTTCGGATGGAAAAACTCGGTAGCCTGGATGCGGATCAGCCCCCGATCCTGATCCACGGCAGCCCACTCCAGCTTGTCGATCTCGTTCCGGCGCAGCCCGGCGAACAGGGACAGCACGAAGATCTTGAACTGCTCCGGCGACGACTCGCGCAATTCCGCCTGGGCGTCCCGAATCAGTGCCTCGGCATCGATCTCGCTCCTGTACCTCATAGATCCCCGAGGTTCGAATTGCACACCGTCGAATGGATTGGGCTTCGGCAGATCCAACGTTACGAATCGGAGGTGCCTCGGGCTGAACAGGCTCTTGGCATTCCTCAAAAAGGTGTTTGCAGACCGCCGTGCCGCCCGTTGCTTCACGGGGTTGGCGCCGGCGGCCTTGATGAAATCCAGTTTCCACTTCTGGACCTTTTCGGGCGTGATCTCGGCCATCGGGACAGCATGGATCTGTTCCACCCACGCCTTGTTGCCCCCCGCGCGGTAGTCGAACTTCGCCCTGCCACCATCGATGCCCTCGATCTCCGCGACGATCTTCCGCAGCGACCGGGCATATTCAGCAAGAGTATGGGTCCGAATTCCCGCTTTGGCCCCGATCTCGCCCAAGAGATCCCCCACGGTCGGCCCACCCTCCCGTTTCTGGGTGACCGCACCTGCCTTGAACTTGGCCAAGGTCTCGTCCCAACCAGCGGCCTCGATGCTCAGATAGATCTCCCGCGCCCTCGCCGCGGCGGCGGCCCGGTTGGGTGTCTTGAGCGGGAACAATTCACGCCGGCCCCCGTGCTGGATCTTCACGGCCCAGTCTGGCGTCCGCCGCTCCTTGCCCTTCCATCGGTACCCGAGCCGGTACACCTTCTCCGCCCAATACCGCTGATCCGTCCTTGAAAAGGGCCTCGGACTCTTGGACACTTCTTGGACACTTTTCATGCTCACCCCTGCCCTAATCTGATCTCCAATGACCCGATGCCTCACGTCGCAAATATCGCTTTAACAGGCTGATAATGCAAGCAGTTCGGATCAGAAAAGGTCACGTCGGGTCAAGGTAAGATACAAATTCGTAATCAGTAGGTCGTGGGTTCGATCCCCATCTCCGGCTCTCTGATAATCAACGAGTTAGCGATGGGCTGCTGACATGCTCAAATTTTTGTCGCACTAATGTCGCACTGGTTTTTAGGTGCTCTGTCCCCTCATTCGAATATGAGGTGATCGCTCCCCATATTTGAGTGCGACATGCCCTCTACCTTCTAGTCGGCTTCACGGCGTGGTCCCACTCTGGGCTACGACGACCAACGCGGATCCTGATTCCCTTCCCACTGGCCCGGTGATAATGAGTCCCGAGACGGCAATATCCGTGCGACGACTATCGTCGAGGAGGTCTACATGGCCAAGAAAGGTCCGAAGACGAAAACGCCCGCCACCGCGAAGCGGTCGGCCCGTCGGAATCCAAAGCCACTGTCGGACGACGATCTCCTTGCGCCACACTGAGCCGACTTTGCGACTGCCCACGACCTGGGGACGGAGTGCACCCTTGGCTGTTGCACTCGGCCAATTTCTGCGCCCGCGCCGGCATGCACGGAGTGCGGTCTCTGCGAACGCGTGTGCCCGGCACACCTGCAGATTGTTCAAAAACTGAAGGCGGCCCACGCGCCGCTCGCGTGATCGGCGCTCTTCTCTGCAGCCTCCGCTCCGCCTCGCAGCGCGGCACGATAATGGCTCCATGCGCCGTGTCTCCGTGAACCCCGTGGTTCAATCGGTCTCCGTTTCAGCATCTTGTTCATCCTGTCGAAATACTCCGTCAGCCCGCAAATGCGCGGAGCAGGCTTTTGACATCGAACGGGCGAAGGCCCGGGTAGGCGCCCACCAGTAGCGCGCAGACGCCGCTTATGGCCGGCGTGGCAAAGCTCGTCCCCGTGACGCTGGTCCGTCCGCCGCCCGGCGCAGCCGCCATTACCCGGTCGCCGTGGCCCGAGAACTCGATGATTCGGTCGTCCCGGAAAAGGAGATGAAACTGCGATTGCAGCTTCGTGTTGTCGACGCCGATGACGGTAGCCACCTCGGCCGGAAAGCCCTCGTCCGTCAGGGGCATGTTGCGGCGGGACGCCACCACGACCTGGTTCTGGCGATAGGCGGTTTGGCAGAGCGCCTGAAGGGGCTCGGCAAACCTGGCGCTCGCTGCCAGGCTCATGTTGATGATACGCGCCTTCGACTCGACTGCGACCCGGAACCCTTCCATGAGCGTCTCGCCAGTGCAGACGTTCTTCTCGTCCAGGACGCGCACGTCCAGGATGCGCGCGTTCGGCGCAATCCGGGCGATGATGCTGGCCACGGCGGTGCCATGGCCATAGACATCCGCGTTGCGGCGCCCTTTCCCCTCGACCACCCGGTGCCCCTTGCGCGTCGGCTCCACGCAGACCGCGCGCACGACCCGCCCCTTCAACTGGGGATGCGTGGCGTCCACGCCGCTGTCGACGACGGCCACGGTGACGGGCTTCAGCTTCCGCAGCCGCAGCCGTTCCGGTCGGGTCTCGAGTGCGCTGCGCAATTCCATGGTTGAGGCCTATTCGGCGGCGAGCGCCGCGATGTCCGCAAGGAGCCGGGCGATCCGGGCCTTGGCGTGCGGCTTGTTTCGCGTCAGTTCCAGTACCGAGTTCGCGATTTCAAATTCCGTGCGTCCGTCGGCTCCGGCCCTCCTTTGGGAACGCCCGCCACGCCGGGGGGCCTGCAGATCCGAGAGCCGCCGCGCCTGGTCCACCACTACGCCCGCCACGGCCGCGATGCGACCGTAAAGCACGGCATCCTCGCCCGTGAACTCCTTGCCTGAACGGAAGCTCACCGCCGTCAGCACCCCGACCAGGCGGTCCTCGATCAGCATCGGGGCCGCCAGGACGGCCTCGGGACCTTTGTTCGGCCGGGCCTGGCGGGTCTTGAAGACCGGCGCGCCGATCTGAACCTCCCGCGTCTGCGCAGCGAGACCGGTGATGCCCTTCCCTACCGGGACGGCCTGCCCGAGCAACGCTTTCTCGGAGGACTTGCTACCGGTCGTCATGGCGAAGACGAGCGCCTTCTTCGCTTCGTCATAAACCAGAAGCGACCCTTCCTCGGCGCCGACGAATTGCGCACCCAATTCGATGAGCAGGCGCAGGACTTCCGGTTCCCGGCCACGGGACGATATTCCGAGGTGAATTTCCAATACCGAGTTTGCTTTGGTCATCGCTGCTTTCTTTTTCCGGGGCCTGTTCCGCCTCTTATGCCCAATGCGGGTGATGGGAGCCAAGCGCAAATCAATGGAATGGACATCCACCTGATCTCTCGTCCTCGAGCGGAACAAAATTGACGTACAGGGTGACTCGACCCAGGCCGCGGTCAGGGCAAAGCCGGTAGGAAAGCGTGTGCGGGATGAGCGTGATCCGCCTTCCGCTTTCCACGGTGAGGGTATCGGGCAGCGAACGGAGCGAAGCCTGGGGCAGACCCAGTCCTTCGCTGACGATGGCGCCGACCTCGTCCATCGTCAGCCTGCCGGGGAATCCATCACGGAGATTGAGGTGGACCTTGATGCCGCCTTGCGCGGACCCGTCCGGGGCGTGGTAAATGCTGACGATGCCCACGTTCCGGCTCGGGTCAACGCCGTGGCACAGAAGCCTTTCCAAGGCTTGGAGCACGGGTTGGCCGGCCTCCTCGAAATGCTCCAGGGCCATGGCCTCCTGAAGGCCGCGCCGATCGAATCCGTCGAACATCGCGTAGACCTTGAGTAAGGGCGGCTGGTCGTTGAAGTTGCATCCGAGCAGCTCGGTCTGCGCCACCGTGCCAAACCGGTCGCGCCAGCGCTTCAGCCGTTCGCTCGGGAGATTCAGGGCGACCAGGACCTGAATGGCACGCTCCCAGCGCAGCTCGCGGTCTGCGGCCCAGCCCAGGTTCCAATAAGCCGAGACAGTTTCGCCCTCGGGAGAATAGTCGATGGCCGGGTGCAGGTACTTGACGTAGGGGCTGATGAAGCGGGACGGGTCCGCCAGCATCAACCCGCAGATCCGCTCGAAAAGCTCGCGCCCATGGCGCAGGCCTCGACGGAAAGCATCCCGCGCCAGGCGGACATTTTCCCACGGCGTGAGCAGCGGATCGCGGCAATCCAGCGCGATCCTCACGCTGCCGGTCGTGCCGCCAACCATGTCGAGGCACAGCGCTGGCCGGCTGGGCAGATATTCCCTCGGCATGCAGAGAGGTTGGCGAAGAACGGTTCCGGACCAGGCGGCGATGCCGTCGCGCACGCGCGGCCAAAGCGCGTCGGCATCCAACCGATGGCAGACCACCTGGAAGACCTGCAGGAAGAAATCCCCGGCGCTTTCGCCCGTCCCTAACGAATCCACGAGATCAGATGGAACCAGGGCGCGTGCCGCGATCAACTTTCTCATCCACTCCAACATGGGGATGAGGTCGTCAGACTCGACCCAGGGCGAATACCGGAAACTGCCATCGCGGAGGGCCTCGTATTGCGCCGGCGAGAGCGGCACCGCCGCGCCATCCGGGCCGATCAGCGACGGTTCGGGCGCCCTCTTGATTTTCCAACGGGGGGAAAGAAGCCAGCCGTTCATTTCATTCAGATGGGGAGCTTTCATGCCATCATCCATGAGTGCGGGTGAGGCTCGGTGCTCGTTCCGCAACCAGGTATTTCCAGAACATCCGGTTGGCCGCGCACTCGTGCTCAAACTTGCAGAAATCCATTTGATGGTAGGCTGCGCATCCATGATCGCAGATGGCATTGGCCGGGCACGAGGAGCAATGGGACCACCGCTGCTTGTTCCGCCAGAATTCCTGTCGCGCGCGCGGAAGCCGGTCCAGGGACGCGGCCCGGCCCAGCCCCCCGCGCATGCTTTTCTCCACGCATAGGTTGAAGGATCCGTCCGGGTCCAGACAGGCCAGGTGAAGTCCTGCGCCGCACTTCAGTTGTTCGCAATGCTCCTTCACGACCGTCCGTCCGCGGAAGGCCTGGTCGAATTCCTTCACCTGCCGGTCGACGTTGCGCTCGTGGACCGCACCCTCCTGGTGCCGTTGCATATGCTCGTAGATGGCTTTCTTAACGTTGAACAAGGTGTCGGGAGAAAGCCGCTCCAAACGACGGACGCGCGTCGCCTCCCCAATTGGGTTCACTCGGATCTTGAGGAAGCCCTGGCGTCGGAACCATTCCAGCGCGTCCTCGATTTCGTTGGCGAGCTCCGGGGTCAGGCAACTGACGATGGCGAACCGGACGGCGCGCGCCTGCAACCGCTTCAGCACCGCAAGGGTGGCCGCGCCATTTCCCCGACGGACGTCATGGACGTGGGGCGGGCCGTCAAGACTGAAGCCGGGCTCGATCCGCCATCTTTGGAGGAGATTGATGAAATCGTCATCGACCAGCACGCCGTTCGACTGAATCCCGATGGTGAGGTCGATGCTTCGGCGGCCGGCCTCGGTCGTCGCAACCCGGCAGACACGCTCCAGGTTTTCCAGCCCCCAAAGGATGGGCTCGCCCCCGGTCATGACCAGGGTGGCCCGGTTTCCTTCCAGGTCGGACAGCCATTGACGGACCGCGCGTTCCGCGATTTCGGGCGCGAGCGCGGCTTTCCGGCCGGGGCCCGCGGCGGCGCTGCAATAGCGGCAGGCCAGGTTGCACCGATCGGTGGTGGAAACGAACAGCGTGGCGATCCGGTGTTTGATCATGGGGCCGCAACCCTGTCACCGGTTAGTGGCCCGGTTTACCGAACTGTTCCCGGTAGAAGGTGCAGGATCCCATGAGCTGCTCATGCGTTCCCACGGCCTCGATCACGGTGTCCACGTGGCCGTCTGCGCCCGAAGACACTCCCAGCACGATGACCCGGTCCATGGCCTTGAGAATCTCGGCCTGGTGCGTGCTGATGATCAGGGTGGTTCCCAGATTCTCCTGCGTGAGGGCATCGATGATGGCCTGCACCTCCATGGGTGGAACCCCGGTGAGGGGTTCGTCCAGGAGCAGAAGTTCCGGGCGTTTGACGATCGCGCGGCTCAGGATCAGGCGCCTACGCTGGCCGCCGGAGATATTCGATCCCATGTGCTCGAGCACCGTCTGCAGGCCCTGGGGCATGCGGAGGATCTCCCGGTCGAGGCGGGCCTTAGCCAGCGCCTGCAATGTCTCCTCCTCGCCGACGGCCTGGCCCGCGGGTGCTCCATACGCGACGTTGCGCGCCACCGTGTCGGCGAAGATGTAGTTGTCCTGCAACATCAGGCCCATGCGTCCGCGCAATTCACCCAGCGGAATCGAGCGCAGTTCCTTTCCCTTCAGGTAAATCCCGCCCCGGTACTCGCTGAATATCCGGAACAGGAGCAGCAGCAAGGTGGTCTTGCCGGCGCCGCTCGGCCCGACCAGCGCCACCCGCTCTCCCTCAAGAATCTCAAGCCGCGAGAAACGGAATCGTCGCCTGGCGCCGGGGAACTCGAACTCCATGTCCCGGATCGCGAGGAAGGCCGCCGGGGACGACGACGGTTCCGCATGATCGTCCCCGGTGGATGCGCGCTCGGTCTCCGACGGGTGATGGAAAATCTCCTCCAGGTTGTTGACGCTGACCTCCAGCTCCTTGAGCGCCATGGGGATGGCGGATAGCCGGTCCACCGGGCCGTAGAGCATGCTGGTCGCAGCGACGAAGGCCATGAGCGTTTCCAAGGGTGTGATTCCCTTCATGACCAGATATCCGCCGATCACCATCACCGCCACCGGCCCGATGGCGCTGAGGAGCTCGGTCATGCATTTGTCGAAGAGCAGCACATAGGCGTGCCACCGTTTTCTCCGGGCGGCATTCTCGGTGATGTCGGCGAAGCGCCCGGTCTCAAAGGCTTCGCGGGCGTTGGCGCGGATGTCGAGGAAACGCTCGAAGGACTCCTGGGCGAAGCCCGAGACCTCCTCGCGGCTGCGGTCGACGGCGTGGATGCGCTGGGCGGCGACACGGGCGGAAAACCAGGCGAGGACGACGTAGAGGACCAGCACCAGGAGCGAGACGAGGGTCAGGCGCGGTTCCAGGGCGGCCAGATAAATGATCACGCCGCTGAAGATGACGAGGTCGGCGACCCGGAACAGGCAAACGTCCAGCACCAGCCGCCGGATCTGGGCGGAATCGTGATGAATGCGCTTGACCAGCGCCGCCACCCGGAACTCCTTGAATGCCGGGTAGGGCAGCGTCACCACCTTCGCGTAAACCCGGTCCTGAAACATCTTGGTGAGCTTAATGGAGACCAGTTCGAAGATGATGTCGCGAGCGTACATGAGGACGTAGGTGATGGCCGGGAGCGCCAGGGCCACGATCGCGCAGGTGACGAACAGGGGGTCGCCGCCGAGACGGAACCGTGCGCCCAGCCAGGCCGCAAATCCGGAGGCCTCAGCCCCGGCCAGACGGATTTGGAGCGTCTGGATCAAGGCCCGGGCGGCCTCGATGGAGGCGATCTGCGAGAAGGTCGTGACGAAAAGAAGCACCAGGGAAATAACGAGGTAGCCGCGGATCTGCTTCAGGTCCGGGAGGATGTGCTTGCGGGTGAAATGGGTCAGTGTCATCTGGTCCTGGACCCGAGTTTCCATCGAACTGCGCAAGGGAGCACGACAAATCTCTCGGCGATTCCGTTACCGCTAACCCTGAAACGGCCTCAGCACCATCTCGTCGTACAGATGACGGACGCGCTTGTGAACTCCCGGACATTCATCGCGACGGGCGCAGCCAGCGCAGACCGGCCACCTGCAAAATTGGAGGAGCCGTTGGTAGCCCGTGAAGGCCATGACGTGGTCGCGATCCTGCCCCGGCTGGATGAAAACGCGGGGGGCATGGTCGGTGAGCCGCTGTCGATCTTTGCTCCGGGGCCATCGCTGGCCGAGCAGGCACAGGGGCATCCCTTCCGCCCGGTAGTCGATCCCCAACCGGTCCCACACGTCGAACAACGAGGGCAGGCGCGATTCCAACTCCCGGGGGTCTGGTACCAGGGCTGCCATCTCCGGAGTGTAAGGCTCGACCAGCGACAGGATCACCTGCGGTCGAACGGGCAAAGCCTCGAGCCAGGAGGCCCCGGCCAGACTTTCCAGAGTGGCCGAGGTCAGGACGTGGTTGACCCCGAAGTATTCGATCGTTCCCAGCTCCTTCTGGCGGGAAAAGTTGAGGAGGACCTTCCGCCAGGCCGGGTCCGGTGTCCTCCGGCCCGTGATCCGCTCGATGGATTTTTCGTCAAAGGCTTTCACGCTCACCAAAAAACCGGAGGCTCCGGCGCGGACGATCTTCTCCAGTCGCCGCTCGTCCTTCGCCCAGATGCCGTTGGTGAGAACCGTGGTCTTGATATCCAGGGCGGCGAGGTCAGCAAGGATGCGCGGGGATTCCTTGAATATGCCCGGCTCGCCGCCGCTGAGGACGGCGCGGCGCAGGCCGGCCAGGGCGAGTGCTTTCACCAGGACCCGGACCTGGGGCCAGTTGACAGGGCGCTTGTTGGTCCCCGCCAGGTTGCAGTAGACGCAGTGGTAGTTGCACGAATAGGAGGCGTCGATGATCAGGGCGGCCCGAGTGAGATCCAGATCCAGGATTTCGTTCCACGAACTCTTGACGTAATCGCGCCCGCGGATGGGGGCGCGGGAGTCCCTTCGCTCCCGGGATTCGTCGGTGGGATCGAGGCTCGGATCCGACCGGATCTTCCAGAAGGCGAGCGGCCGCGGACCCGGGCGTCGATGTGTCTTCTGAACCATCGTGTTTTCGTTCTAAAGGAAGCAACGCTCATGCGCGTCGATGCGGTCAACCATCTTCCGTGGCGAGGTCCCGATTTCGAGGAACCTCTCAAGAGTTTCCCTGTCGGCCTGCGCCAGCAAGAACTTGCACATGGAGGCTTGTGTTGCTGAGAACAAGTCTTCCCTCGCCATCGTTGCGCCTCCCTCGAGGGCCAGGCCCAGACTCTCCAGTTGCCAGAACGCATAGGCGCGCCGCCGTCCCAAACTGGCCTCCGGCGGCGCCAGGCGCATGGCGGGAAAGAGAACCGCGCCTTGGATCAGGCGCCACCGGTCATAGATCTCCTGCACGGCGGGATCGGCGGCCTTCCACTCGCGTCGCCACGTGTTGCCGGCGTATCCAGAGGCGATGGGCGTCCCGGATAAGATATCGAGTTCGTTGAGGCCCAGAAAATAGCAGCGCAGGTTCTTTTCCATGAGCCGTTTCAGAAATTCGAGATCCGTGCGAATGCTCTCCCGGGTCATCCAGGGATGGAAGATGATGGTTCCGGCGGTGACGGTGATGCCCAGCCTGTCGAGGATGGCCGTGGCCTCCTCGCCCTGCCGGCGGGTGGCGCCCTTGTTGAGCTTCGCGAGGATCGCGTCGTCGCCCGACTCCAACCCCAGCAGGACGTGGTGAAGGCCCACCTCCTGCAGTTCGCCGAAGGCTTGGGGATAGGCGCAGACTGTGTCGGCCCGGACCATCACGCTGAAGGGGACATGGATCTCTTTCCGGCGCATGAGATCGGCGATGGCGGCGGCGCGCTCGTCCGGCGCGGGTCCGCCCAGGAAGTTGTCGTCCACCACGATGATCCGGGTGGCTCGGTGGTTGCGGACCAGCTCTTCCACCCGGGCTACGAACCACTCCGGTGAATGGCCGCGCCAACGGCCGGACGCGCCCCACAGCGGTCCCACCGCGCAAAAGGAGCAGCGGCCGCTGCAGCCCCGGCTCGCCACCAAGCTCCAGTCCGCCGGGCCGATGTCCTCGTCGATCCAGTCGAAGTCGATATTTCCCAGCCCGTCAAGGTCCGTCGCCAGGGAACGGGGTTGATCCCCGCAGATCTGGCCATTCTCTTCCCGCCACCGCAGGCCGGGGATCGAATGCCTGATGTGGCCCTCGCCCAGGGCTATCAACAGGGCCCGGAGGGCGCCTTCCCCCTCGCCTTCGATCACGTAGTGGATGCGATCGTGAGCCTCGAGAAGCTCCCGCGCCTGATGGGTTGCGTAGTGACCCCCGACCACCACCGGGACCTTCCGTCCCAGCTGGCGCTCCAGGATCTGAATGATGCCGAGCGCCTCTTCCAACATGCTGGGAGAATGAAGGCAGAAGCCCAGGAGGCGCGGCGCGCCCCGGGCGAGGATCCGGGCGACGGTCTCCTGACGGGGCAGACCGTTGAAATAGGCGTCGACCAGATCGCATTCCCACCCGGCCTGACGGGCGGCGTTTTTGAGATAGAGCAGGGCGAGGGTGTAGAGC
Source organism: Verrucomicrobiota bacterium (assembly GCA_029560585.1). Classification (GTDB taxonomy): domain Bacteria; phylum Verrucomicrobiota; class Verrucomicrobiia; order JADLBR01; family JADLBR01; genus JADLBR01. The sequence goes on from JAKQKQ010000189.1 coordinate 104,738, forward strand.
CGGTTGAGATTACCCGGGCGCTTGGGCGTGTTGGGCGCACAAAGGACCAGTCGCGGAACCGTCCCATCCCGGGCACTTGAACAGGCTGTCCGGATCAGTTTTCTCCCCATCCGTACTCTGCGCTTGATGAGATTCGCAAGCGCTTGGGCGTGTTGGGCGCTCAAAGGACCAGTCGCGGAACCGCCCCATCCCGGAGACTCGAGCAGGCTGTCCGGATCACTTATTCTCCCATCCGTAGCTGCGCTGGCCGCTAACCTCGATATCAATGAGTTTCTCCGCCTCTGTCATCCCCTTCTGGTGGACCTTCTTCAAGATCTTGATGTCCGCTTCCGACAGGCCCTTGACGTGCTTGAGCACAACATCAAAGTCCTTGCGAAACGCCTTGGCGTTGTCGCCTTTCATGATCCAATCCAACGCTTGTTCCAAACTCTTACTGGGCATAATTCAGGCTCCTTTTCTCGATATTCTGCGCTTGATGAGATTCTCTAAAAGGAATCACTTTTCCGATGGCACGAACCCGTGCCGGTCGAGCCGTCACCAGGCGCATACTGCCGACAAAGAGGCTGCTGGGACCAGGCAAGGGAGGCAAGCGTAAAGAGAATGCGCCACGCCCATGTCGTTCGGACCCCTCGCCGGTTCGTTTCAGGACTCAGGCAGCCTCTTGCTCGGATACTCCCCGACGACGGGCCTGGAGGGCGGACGTCTTCGCCTGATCGGTATGTCCCAAGGCCTTGTGAACGCGCGCGAGTTCGAGCCATGCGTCGGCGAACATGGGCCAGTGCCTCGTCAAATCCTCATAGTACAGAAGAGCGATTTCCTTCTGGTCCCGCTCGGCCATGGCCTGACCGGCATGGTAGAGGGCGGCGGGATTCTTGGGGTCGATGTTGAGGACGTGCTCGCAGAGGCGGAGTGCCTCATCGGTGATCCGGTCGTTCGCTTGGGCGGCCTGATAAACCTGCCAGCAGGCGTGGACCCAGAGATCGAAAGTATTGCGGGCCAGGGCCTGGTGCGCCATGCGCTCGAAGCCTTGCAGCAACTCAGGTTCGAGGCGCTTTCCCATGTTCATAAAGCACTCGGCCACCTCGTGAACACCGATGGGAACCACGACGCCTTTCATCGGGACGATCCGCCGGGGTTCGAAGAGCAGGTTGCGAATGCGGCGATTGATCTGCTTGAAGGCCGGGTCCGACACGAAGACCTGGTAGCGCTCCCCCTCGCGCGAAGCGGATTCGACGCGCTTGCCCACGTTGAGGGCGAAACCGCACAACGCGAATCGACCGCCGGTGCGGCGGGCCCAGACCTGTCCGAAATTGATCCCCGCCGCCAGCCCAGTGCTGGAAAGGGCGGAATTGAGACGGGCCGTATTCATGGGCGAACCAAGCCATCCGCACTTGAGGGCCACCGCCAGGCAGATCAGGAGATAGACGTCGTTGGGCGGGTTGTCGGTGTGGAGAAACACCACCATTTCGTCGCCGACGATCTGGACGCTGTAATCGAGATGCTCCGTCTTGGAAAAGGTCTCGAAGAAGAAGCGGGTCTGCCGCAGGCACAGGTCATGAAACGCCTGCACGTATTCGGCGTATTCCCGGAGCCCCATCACGCTCGCGAAATCGCTGGAGCTGATCAGGTCCATGAACAGCACCGAGACCTGCAGAGGACCGGACTCGCCCTCTTTCCACTCTGCGGGTGGCTTGCAGACGGGTTCGGGGGACATGTGCTACTTGTTAAGCTCCAGAGGATCTGGAACGGCACTCTGGGACTCGGGACGCCGTTCCGCCCGACGAGGGGCGGCCTCCCGCATGCTGGATGCATCATCCATCTGCCGCCTGGACTCCATCTCAAACCCCTCGGGCTGGCGAATCTGATTGGTGGGCGCCAGAGCCGGGGCGGAAGCGGTTGGCGGATTGGCGGCACCCGGCGCGGGTTTCTCACCACCGCAGCCGGTCACTAGAACCAGCGCGCAGCAAGCAATGATCCTGGGAATGGCAACTGATCTCCATCCCTCGGAGAAGAAACATCTCATAATGCAACGATCCTATCAGCCTAAACAGAAACTCGCAACGTCCGCTTTCTACAAGGTCCGTGACCGCGTCGCCACCCAGACGGAAATCGAACGTACGGGCGCGCTTGCGCGCGATTCATAGATTTTCGGAAACGCTGATTGGCCTGTCTAAACCGCCACCGTCAGGGTCCGTTCCTTGTACTCGGCCATAGCCCGATCGAGGAACGCATCCAGCGACATCTGGCCCTCGTCGCCCTTCTGGCGAGACCTCAGCGACACCGTGCCGAACGCCGCCTCCTGTTTCCCGACGACCAGGCCATGGGCGTTCCGCGTCCAGCAAACCTGTTTCGCCAACGAATCTTGTGGATTGCTGTTGTCGAGCCGCTATCCTGCACCCGTGATCGGCGCTTTGGCCGTCTGCCCACTTTGCGGTAGCCGTGGTCTCACGGGAGTCGTGGGGCTATCCCACCTAGCCGAGGGTGGACGATGCGTGGTCCCTTTGAAAGGACATGGATGAGGTCGTTCGTGCTGATGATATTTCTTGCCTGCGGGGCCGCGCCTGTGGCTGCGGGTCTCTCCCCGCTCCCGGAGGGCGAACTGGAACCGATCCACCTCTTCAAGATTACCAACGGCGTGGTGAGCATCGGCGTTGCAACCACGGGCTACACGAACGAGAAGTCCTTCCGGATCGACGTCTCCCGAGCCCCGAATGGGAGGGTGTACACGCTGAAGATTGTTCGAACCCAGCGAGACGAGGGCAAGGCTATGCCGGGGCCCATCGTCCTAAACTACAGACTGCAGGACCTGAAGATCGATCCACGGTTTGTCGTCAAGGTCGAGAATCCCTTTTGTGAGGAGGAACCGTGGTGAGATTGCGGCACTCGGTGTGGAGCGCGCTGCGCCTCCTGGTGGTTGCATCCGGGCTGCTGGGCGCCCGCGCGTGCCTCGCTGATGCGGGGGTCCCTAAGGAGATGGTTTCCGGGGAAGAGTTGGCCGTGCTCAAGGCCGTGGTGCCGAAGATCTGCGACGCCTCGTGCGAGATCCGAGAAAGCACGCTGCTGGGCACTCCGGTGGATCCAGCGGTGTTTCTGGGCTCGGGAACGAACGCCCCACCCGAGAGCATGGTCGCGGATTATAGGAGGAGGAGCGCGAAGCAGCTCAAGATACCCGATGGCGCATTTTCGGCTGTGCGGCGGAAGCCGTACTTTCCTCCGAATGAGAAGGGGAGAAGTTGCCAGCTGTCACGTCCGGGCATCGACGCGGAGGGGCAGCGGGCGATGGTGATTGTGAAACTGGTCGAATCCCTCCCGAAGGACGTCATCAGCGAAGGTAAATGTGTATTGCTGCAAATGAAGGACGGGGCCTGGGTGGTCGAGAGGACCGTGAGCGCGTGGCCCCCGATGCTGGCACACTGATCCATGCCCCACACCATAAGGCACCTATTGAAGTCCTGTGCGGTGGCCATCGCATCAGCGATCGTTGGCGCCGGGGCGGCGGCAGCGCAGGGCGTAGCCGACGCCGTGACAATCGACGTCACGAAGCCGGGCACCTACCGATCGGGGCCATGGGAGTATCGGCTGATGATCACGTCGCCCGGCAGCAAGAGCGAAGGGTCGGTTGGCATGCTGTCCTTCGCTGGCAAACGGTTGGAAGGGGCCGCGCCTGGAGACTATTACCGCACCCCATGGGGTGTCATTAAGTGGATCGGCGACTCCGGCCGGTTATGGGGCGCTCACGGGTGGATGCGGCTCGAGCCCGGAACCACGCCCGGCGTCGGGCGCGAGTTGTCGTTGCCTTCGTCGGGCGCGGGAAGCACCGCTGGCCATGCGCCGCAGACCACCAACGGCGAGGACGTAGCGCACTACTACGGCACGTCCGATGCGTTTTCGCCCGACGGAAGAATCCCATACAACAATTGGAACGTGCTCCTGAAGCGGACCATTTCGGACGGGGGACGTGTCGTGGTCGAGACGTGGACCCGGCCCGCCCCTTCGCCTTCCATGGCTCCGGAGGTGCGTACCTTGCGATTGACGCGGCGGGCGGGGTCGCTGGTGTACGATGCCTCGGACGATAAGTCGACATGCGTTGGCACGGTGACGTTCACGAGCGCCGTTTTGGATGCGTGGACCTATGATCTCGATTATGGCACGGACAGGAAGGTGACCGGCACAGGGCGGATCACCGCCGCAGGGGTGAGTGTGGCCAAAGCTGTGCAGGGCCCGCGCTCCATGCGCGTCATAGAAGAACTGCGACCCGTCAGCCAGCAAATGTACGAATATCAACAGGCATTGATGCGACCCCCAAAGTGGGCCGAGTAGCGCTGGCGGATGGGGCGCGATCGACCCCAAGGCCGTGGAATCTCATTTCCCGATATCTCGGGTTCAGGTTTAAAGGTGGGATTCCCGTGTCTGAACGAGTCGACCACATCGCGAAGGTCGTGGGCGATTTTCGCAATACTCATACTGGGGCCGGATCACGGGTTTTGCATGACCCCCGGTACACTTGCGGCGATCCCGTTGCCTTGGGGACCTGACCGGGACCTGTCGCCACATGGCGACAGAGTTCCGTCACCCCGCCTTCCGCATCGGGATGACGTTGCGCGCGCGCTTCGGTGGCCGGATGCCAAACCAGGCCTCGGCGTCCTGCTTGGTCACGTCGTGGCGAGCGTAGTGGCAGAAAGTGGTGTCGGCATGCTGAACGAGACTCTGGGCCATCATAGGCCACCTTGGCTTGGCCGGATGTCGACGAATTGTTTTGCTGACAATTGCTGACAAAATTTCTTCGCGATGGCGCGAGTTCGTGCGCGATGGCCTTAAGTGGCATCTCGCGTAAGCCAAGGGATTTCCACGGGGCTCATAATCCCGCTCGACAGGCGGGAAGTCGAAGCCAACTTTCCATCCGCCGGCAACGACGAGGGCTTGTCGCCCCTACCCGACCAACATGCATCGACCCGCGTCCGACCCCAACCGCCACCTTAGAGCAGAAATCAGGCGCCAAAAATCGTCGCTAAGATCGTTCAATCAGCCGTTCTCCGCGCGCAACTTATTATCACTGCATTGCATCCTGTGGTCCGACCCGTTTGACCAGTATTCTGCAGCTTGATCAAGCCGTTTTCCCCTGAAACCCTGTGTTTGTCCTTGTTTGCTGGAGTGGAGGGCCGAATTCATCGGTTTGAGGCGTAGCATCGCCAGCTACCAGCGGGCAGCCCTCGCAGCAGGTGCAATGCAATCCACGCCTGTTACCAGGCTGACAAGTCGGCCGCCAATGACAGCCACCAGTTGACGGGCCACTAAAGTGCGAAGCGTCTCAAGGCGAATGGCGCCTGCCAGTTGCGCCCATGTCTTGCGCCGCACAGGCCGGATCAGCTCCACCAGCAGGCTGGTTTCGGATTCTGAAAGGGAGTGAACGACTTTCTTCGCGACCGACCGGGTGTCCATGACGATGGCACTCCCATCGGGAAGATTCACAAGGGAGAGAATCGGTGCTTGGTCCGAGGACCAGGACCCGCGCCAACGGTTCACTGCCTCCGTGAGCTCAGATCGCAGCCCGTTCTCAGTGGACGGAAGATCGAAATCGGCCTCATAGTGAGTCGCCAGTCGCCCGATGTCTGCGTGCGCTGGGAAGATATGCGAATAAGAACTTGAGGCTCGAAGGTGACACTCGGGGGTTCTCTTGGATAACCCAAAAAGAGGGCTGAATCGCTCAACGGTTACCCGTCCGATACCCATCGGAGGCCACAAATGATGAATCAGAGGGAAGATCCGTATCATCTGCTCATAATCCTCGGCTTTCTCCCCCGGTATGCCGTAGAGCAGCCCCCAGCCCGCTCGAAGACCAACCGTCACACAGTCCCGCAGGAACCGAACGTTGTCTGCTGCGGTGGTGCCCTTGTTGAGCAGAAGCAACAGAGCGTCCGAGAGGCTTTCGATGCCCGGGCCGACAGAGTAACAGCCCCCCTTGCGCAACTGGGACAACTCCTCGAACGAAAGAGTCGCTCGGACACAACAGTCGAGTTTGACCGTGTTGCCGGCTTGGGCCAGGTGTTTGAAGAGCGGCCCCGTCTGCTTGGAAAGGCTGGTCGCCGTAGCCATCACACTCCTCATGGGATATCGCTCCTGCAACCATACCAGTTCGCGCCCAACCCGTTCCGGGGACTTGGCGCGGAACGTCGTGTCCGGACCATTCAATCCGCAGAAGAGACACGGCTGGTTCTCACCCCACCAGCATCCCCGCGAAAACTCCATCGGTAATTGGGTCTGGCTGCAGTCGAGCCCAAGGGAGGCGGCTTGTTCATAGTAATCATCGTGGTTTGGATATGGAATCGAGTCCAAGTGTTGGACAAGATTCGCGACCATGACGCCCCGAGCCTTCCTGCGGCCATGCAGCACGTCATCGCAGAACTGCGGAAACTCAAGGTCGCCCTCCCCTGAGAAAACAAAGTCGACATCCGGCGTAATTTCAAGCAGAGCTGCTCCCATGGGCAGAACACATGCCGATCCGCCAAGAACCGTGACGATGGAGGGGCACGCCGCCTTGAGAGAGCGGCAGAGTGCCAGCGACGACAAGACCTGCTCGAAGGTTATGCTGAACCCCACAATGGACGGACGTAAACGTACGGCCTGGGCAACCACATCTTCCAAGAATGAAGGAACCATTCTCTCCACCGCCTTGTACTCGGCGAATGAAATCTGAGTCGTCCGGTTGGCCGTCTTCAGCGATCCAGCGGCTTCCAGCAACGCCCCATACTCCTCCGCACCAGTGGGATGTTCGAACGCGTGGCGCGAGAAAAGCCGCTCGCCAGCAAGCAACTTGGGCGGCAGGAAGCAAAGGGTTTCATAGATCGGCCAGCCGAGCCTGGATCCAAAAACGAGATTGGCGTAAAAAACGTGGGTTCTAATGCCCCGTTGGCTGCAGGCCGCCCGGAGCGTGCTGGCGGCGATGCACGGAATCTTGGTCGATGCGAACGGAGGAACGACCAAAAGGACGTCGACCGGTCCACTCTCGCGAGGCTCTTTCACGACCAGAGCTTGTCCTCAACCAGCTCGTCAGTTTCAGCAGGGTTTCGGCGAACGGGTTCGAATTTCGGCATCGCTCGGCAGACAAAAAGGCTTATCTTGAGATCTTCCGCCATGCCTTTGTAAGGGGACAACATGTTGGAATAGCGCCCCATGCAAAATTAAATCGAAACGTGCGGTGTGCGGTGGGTTTCAGTCCAATCGTGCGGCGCCGGATGGGGTTTGCATAGCGGGTAAAGGGGTTCAGGTCAATGGTAAGCGCTTTCCGAGGGGGAACGGAACCGAGTATCGGAAGCAGAAACGGCGACCTGTTTCCCTCTGAGCCCTGTGCCTGGAATGCCCAGGAGTGCCCTCAATTATTTTGCCCAGGGAGGGGGGATCGGGGGGGATGAGAGCGAAGGATGGTGCTCTGCGTAGTCCGATGGACGGAGCAGAGTTTTTTTGCTTTTCAAATCAGGCTACGGATGGCAGGCCATCCTTTCTCGAACCGCGCGGGAGCGAAGGCGATGTTCTCATCTTTCTATTTCACCATGAAAAAGAAAGTGATGGCTGTCTCCCTGGCACGTTAATACGGGGGTCGGACCAACCGATCGGAATTTGGTTCTGACGCCCTGCCGAACGGACCCGCCCTCCTCCCGCCCTCTTGGGGGTCTGAAGCCGTCCCATCATGGGGATATCGTAGCAGACGGGCCACCGGGGGTCGAGCGGTGCTCGCCATTGCGGTGCTCGCCATCGCCCAGCGCCACATGCTGTACGCCCCCCTTCCCCTTCAAGAACTTCATCGCCCCGCAACGCCTGGTCGCTGTTCAACGCCTTCACGGCCGTCCACCGGGAGATCAATCCCCACACCGCCCTGCGCCGCGGCGAGGCCCTCCACGGCCTCTTCGACGCGGTCGTCGGGCTGTCGTGAGGCAGAGAGAGCCCCTGCGCCTGGAAGGGCGCGGGGGCTTCCTTTAGATCTCAGATCCCAAACCAACCGTGCGCGCACCGCCACAGCGGCGAGGCGCGCGGCTGGCGCGGGCGGTACACCCCGGAGGCGATCTGGCACACGCCCCCGGATCATGGGAACCGAGGTGTGCCATCTAACGGCACACCGGCAAAGACATTTTGGGCGGAAAGAACGCTTGTCAGGGCACGGCAGGACGCTCAAACAGCCAGCGCCCCGAGCGCTCCGCCGAAATGCTGCGCAGCGTGGTCCTTTGACCTCGGCTCACGATTCGACACGCAGCGTGCCATCCTCTTCGATGATGAACCGGAAGCGGAAGGCCGATTCGTGGCGCTGATTCGTGTAGTAGAGGTGTTTGCCGGAAAAAGCCGCCTCGTAACGGCCTCCGGCGCTTTTTTCCCCCTCGATCTTCACCGTCGATTCGAGATGCACAAAAGTCTGGAGGATGTCGCTCCGCATCAAAAACCACGCCACGGCCCTCGGGGCCAGCTTGCGGCCCGGTTCTTTGATTTTCCCGACCACGACGGTCTTCCCCACGCCCAGCGTGGTGACGTTCACCATGGTCAGATCGCCAAAAGCGCGTTCATCAACCACCGCCTTTGATTTGTCCGCCGCGAACCACAACAGCGGCTGCCCGTCGAGGTTGAACTCCGCCGTCGCCTTCACCGCAATCATGGTCTGCGGGTCGATTTTCACCGCCGGGAACACCTGCTGGAAATCATCCACGTGTCTGCCCAGGCTCCGATGCTCATAGAGCACTGAGGTATCTCGGCTGAAGGTCAGGGCGTCGGTCTTGCTCATGGTTTGTGCGCCCAGCATGGTCGGAAACAGCAGCAGGCAAACGATCCGCTTCATGAATGCATCATGCCACAGACGCCTTGGATGAGGCGAAGAGAAAAGGAGGCTGTCTCCAGCCTCCTTTTCGTGAGTGTTGGGCGGCTGAGGGCGAGCAGGGTCGGGCCGTCATTGCGACTGAACGCGGCGGCGATGGCTCCGGCCGCTTCCTCGGCATCGCCAGGACGGATGGCATCGAGATTGGGGATCACACGCAGGCCGCTGACGGTTTCCACCGGCTGATGCGTCGGGCCGTCTTCACCGACGCCGACGCTATCGTGCGTGAAGATGTAGGTGACGGGCAGTTTCGCCAGCGCGGCGATGCGGATGCTCGGGCGGCAGTAGTCGGCGAAGACGAGGAAGGTCGCGCCGCTGGCGAGGAAAAGGCCGTCGTAGGCGATGCCGTTGCAGATCGCGCCCATCGCGTGCTCACGGATGCCGAACCAGATGTTGCGGCCGGTCGGATTCGCGGCGCTGAAGTCTCCCAGGCCGGTGGGGTAGTTCTTCGTGGAGCCGAAGAGGTCGGCGCTGCCGGTGACGAGGTGCGGCACCGCTTTGGCGATGTGATTCAAAATCTCACCACCGCTGTTGCGTGTGGCGGCCTTGCCTTCGGCAGGATATTCCGGCACGACCTTGAGCAAGTCCTCGGCCTTGAGCGTGCCGTTGCGGGCGGCGTCGAGTTGTTTCGCCAGTTCCTGATTTGCCGCGCTCCAGGCGAGGTAAACCTTGTTCCACTCGCCGTGGATCGCGGCGCGCTTGTTCTTCAAATCGGCAAAGTAAGCCTTCACTTCATCGCTGACGTGGAAATGCGTGGCCTCGGGGATGCCGAGGCCTTTTTTCGCGGCATCGACAAATTTCACGCCTCCTTCGCCGTGCCGGCGACTTCGGGGATGCCTTTGCCGATGATCCTCTTGGCGATGATGATCTCGACGCAGAGCTCTGCTTGCTAGCCGCCGCTTTGGGCGCGGAGCTATTCCCGCCGGGGTCTCGGCGAAGGCCGCCGGGCACGTTCATCGCGGCAGCCCGCCACAGCGAGGACTGAGTCTCGCTACGGCCCACTCGTCAGCGTCCCACTCCTAAATGGCCGCGTCATCCAGGTCTGTCCGCCCGGGCCGGTCGTGATGGTCCCGCCCCCGAAGGGCCTCGTGTAGTACGACTGCCCGCCCGGCGCCGCCGTGATCGTGCCGGAGCCGAACGGCCGGGTGTAGCACTGCTACTGGGAGGAACAGGGCGCGCACAGCAGCGACAGTGTGGCGATCATGGCGAGGCAAGATGCGCGTGCCATGGGGACAACGTACCATGGGATGCCCGGCCCGTCGCGGGGGATGATGGGCGGGGGTTGGCCGAGACCCGAATGGCTATTTTTCCGTAACGGTCTTCCCCACGGGCGCCAGCGAGATGACGGCCAGCTTCAAGTGCTGTATGCCGAAGGGGATTCCGATGATAGTGACGAAGTTGGCGAGGGCCGAGCCGATGTGCCCGATGGCCAGCCACCAGCCAGCCACGAGGAACCAAATCACGTTGCCCAGCAATCCCAGGAGGCCGGTGCCCCCGTCGTGGTGGCCCTGCACTTGCTGGCGGTCCACGATGACTTTGCCAAAGGGCCAGAAAGCCAAGCGGGCGATGACGAAGCAAGAGCGGGCCCAGGGCAGGCCAATGATGGTGATAGCCATGATGACCCCGGCCAGGAACCAGCCCAGCCCCATGACGATACCGCCCAGCACCAACCAGAGGAGATTCATGATGAAGCTGACGGGTTGCATTTCACCAGCGTGGCAGATGGTCCCGCGGAGGTCGAGCCGCACGGAGGTCACCCGCCCCCCGCATCGGGATGAAGTTGCGGGCCCTCACCTACCCCGGCCACACGGAGCCGTCGTTACCTGGCCCGCAGAGCCTGCTTGAGCGCCTGGATTTCTGCCGGGTCATAGGGCCTGAAGTCTCCGTGGAAGATGTCGTGCTGCCACACGTCGGGCTCCGGCTGGCCCGGCCGGTGTCCCCAGTTCAGGTGGGTCTGCGTCTTACCGTTCACCAGCCCCCACAGCATGCACCCCACGTCATGCCTCTGAAAGACCGGCAGGCACCCGGCGATGGTGGAGCGATGCCCCCTGTTCATCCACTCGGTGTTGATCACGGGCCTGCCGTGCGCCCTGAGGTCCAGGATCTGCTTCTCCAGCGCGGCGGCGTTGCCGTAGTTGTGGAATGTGATCACATCGCTCAGGCGCAGGCAGAGCTCGTTGAGCCTGGCGTTCCCGTTCCAGACGCCGACGGTCAGCGGCTGCATTGGGCTGACGGCGCGCGCCCACGCGAAGACCTGTTCGACCAGCGGCAGCGAGACGTCGCCGATGCCGTTGGTCGGCTCGTTGTAGAGATCCCACACCCAGACGCGCGGGTCGCCCTTGAAGGTGCCGACAATGTCGGTGACGTACCTCTCGAGCCTTGGCCAGGCGGCCCTGTCGCGCACCATCTTCCAGCCCGGCGACGGCGTCCAGCCATTGGCGTACCAACCGGCCACCACCTCCGGTTGACGCCCGAAGACGGGATCTTCGATCGGGCCGAACCTGCAGTCGTCGAAGAGCGCGAACATGACCTTCAGGCCGCGTTTCGAGCAGATACCGGCGAAGGCGTCGAGCCGCTTCTTGAAGGCCTCGGGCTCGCCTTCCCAGACCACGTAGGGAAGGACGACGCGGATGCAGTTGAGGCCGATTTCCTGGGCCAGCGCGAGCTCTTTGTCGATCAGCGCCGCATCGAAGGCGTAACCCATCCACATTTCGGTGTAGCTGATGCTATTGGCGGGCACGTAGTTGAACCCGCACGGCCAGGGCTGCTCCTCATACCAACGATTGGCCCTTGCGCCACCCCATCGTTCCCCCGGCGTCCCGGCGCTCAGCGCCTGGGGCGCCGCCAGAGATGCGATCACGGCCACCACCATGATAATCGCGGTTGCCGGATAGAACCCCACCCCCGGCTCCCTCACCAGCGAAACCCGTCCCAGGCGATCTTCCAACATGCATAACGCCTAGCGGTCCGGCACCCGAGGTCGAGCGGGTTCGGGTGTCCCCCGCCCCGAATTTCACCTTCGTCACCATCTCCCTCTCGTGCTCGGCACGCACGTGCGAGTATGTCTTCAGCAGCAGGGCGCCGTGGTCCTTGTGACCCAGCCACTCGGCCACGGTGTGGATGTCAATCTCGACCTCTAGGCCCCGTCCCTCTTCCGCAACACTCGGGCCAGCTGGCCCACCGTCACCCGCGGCCACGGCAGCAGCTTCAGGCAAGCGTCGACGTGCGCCCGGTCAAAGGCCTCGGGATCAAAACCTCCCCCCAGCCACTCCAGCATGGAGTCGTGCTCCTCGTGCCCCGGGTCGGCGATGGCCTCCAGCAGATCCTCATAACCGCCCGGCCCACCGCAATCCTCGGGAGGACAGGCCCGCGCGCCATCGACGCACTCGGCGTCTCGGGCGATGGGGCCTTGCGGCCCGGTGATCGACTCCACGGTCACGCGGTGCGACCAGCTGTCGCCCATGTCGTACTCGTACTCCAGTTCGGTGCCGCCAACGGGGGCAACGTCCATCAGCCTGACCCGCCCCTCGTCCCCGCACTCCAGCTCAAAGGAGGGATCGGAGAAATCCCCCGACGGGGTGCCGAAGCGGTGCAGATGGCTGTTGGTCCATCCCGTCGCGACCTGCAGGGCCGCGTGCAGCCAGCCCAGCGTCGCATCGCCCGCCACCAGCAGGGAACGCCACACCGGCGGCACCACGCCCATCAATTCGACGCGCAGGCGGTACAGGAGCGCGGGCGGGCGATTCTTGGGGGAAGGTTTCCTCGGTCGGGGGGCCGGCCTCGCGGGGCGGATCATGCCGGTGATACTACCGCCCACCAAAGCGCTGGCGCAATCCCGGTTCCCGCTGACGACCTCACCCCGCCTTGCGCATCAGGATGACGTTGCGGGCCCTCTCCTGTGCCCGCACGCCGAACCACGCCTCCGCGTCTTGCTTTGTCACGTCCCGGTGGGCGTAGTGGTGGAAAGTGATGTCGGTGGTCGAGTGCTTCATCTCCCGGGCCGTCAGCGCAGCATCGCCATGGAGGGCATAGTGGTAGGTGGCAAACGAGTGGCGCAGGCCGTCGTGCGGTATCGCCACGCCCGCGGCCTCGCACATGGCCCGCTTGGCCAGCTTCGCGCACGGGTTGGCCGAAAGCCACCCCATCTACACCGCGTACCCGAAGATCGCGCTCACGACTCGGAACGTGACGAAGCGGGAGGTGGCCGAGATGCCCTTGAACGAGTGCAGCCACTTGAGGATCTCGTCCCTGCCTATGCCCGCCAGATTCCGGTCCCCGAACTTGGCCTGGAACTTTCTGCCCTCGTACCGGATGTGTTCCAGGTATCGCGCGGACGCCCTCGAGCTCGTCTGGGCCCTGTAGAACTCCTCCAGCGCCTTCCGCGCCGTCATGGGCTCCCTGCCGCGCTGCTCCCTCAGCCGCTGGGCGTGGGCCGCCATTTCCGCAGTCTCCTCGGGCGTCAGGTCCTGCCAGAGGTTGGAGCCCAGACCCGACAACTTGCTCTGGCACTCCCGGGCGAAGTCCATCGCGTCGGCCCTGGCCTTGAAATACCGCCTCTCCACCCTGCCGCCCGACAGCGCCTTGGGCACGTAGACCGCGTACGGCGTGCGGGCTTGTGCGTCTTCCTGACCTGGATCCTCACGCAACGATGGTCGCGGTTGTCAATGTCCAAACCAGTCCAATCGTGTCTATGTAAGTCACTGCTATTCCAACAAATTCCTTTTTCCTAGAGGCGGCTTTCCCCGATTCGTAATCAGTAGGTCGTGGGTTCGATCCCCATCTCCGGCTCTCTGATAATCAACGGATTAGCGACAGGCGCGCCTTCTTTGCCCAACGTTCTCTTGGACACTTCTTTGCCACTCTTATTCCCCGCCCCCAAGTCAGAAACTTCGGGCGCTGTTCGCGGGCGCGGATCGTGCCCCGATCCAGGATCCGGACCGGGAGGGTTTTGGACTTGCGGTGGCAGCGTCCCGGATCGGGGCGGTGCCACCGCTTTGCCGGTGCCGGACCAACGGCGAAAGCGACGCGTTCGCGCGCCGCATCAAAAAACCCTACCCCTCGCATTATTTTGCGGCGGCTCCGCCGCCGCTTTCCGCGGCCGGCGGAGCCGCTTTCCAGAACCGGGCCCAGGAACGCCCAAATCTCCCAATACCCGCTCACAGAGGCTGCAGAGGACTTCCGCACTCCGCTCTGGAACGCAACTCCGACCACCCGTGGGTGAGACGGTATCGGGCGCCTGTGATCGCGCGCTCAAACGGCATTGCTAACTCACTCGGCCTTGATAGCCTTCCCAAATCGTCGCGCGGACCAAAGTGGTCCCCGAAAGGTAAGGCCCCATGAAATTCACCAAACCGGTCAACCTGCCGCTCCTGGTTCTCGCCCTCGGTGGTGCAGTTCACACGCATGCGTCACTCCCGACAGCCGACGTGGAGGGTGCGGCGGATCCTCCCGGAATTAAGCGCTACGCCGGCTCCGTGATATTCAAATACTCAAAGGCCGAATTCGAGCCGTATACGCTGGCCCTCGGGAAGGCCGTGGAACCCGGTCGCTACGAAAGCTCCAAGAAGCTGGAGGGCCGCTTGACCCGTCTGAGCTATGTGGCCCCCGAGGGGCGCTCGTCACTGGAGATCTTGCGAAACTACCAGCAAGAGCTCCAGTCGGCCGGCTTCGAGACCCTGTTCGAGGGTGACCACCAGACCCTCGGCGCAATGTTCGGCACGCACACGTACCAATCCCTCGGCCAGATATTCGCCTACAGCCCAAACAAGGAACTGTTCTGGGCCGCCCGTCGCTCCACCCCGCAGGGCGACCAGCACATCGCACTGTACGTCACCGAATTCGAGGGCGGATTCGACTCGCGCGTCGAGATCCCCCGCGGCCGCGCGATCGCCCAGCTCGACTTTCTCGAATCCAAGCCCATGGAGCAACGGATGGTCCTGGTGAAGGCCGAGGAGATGTCTCGCTCCATCTCCGACACGGGTCGCATCGCCCTATATGGCATCTACTTCGATTTCAATAAGGACGACATCAAACCCGTATCTGGCCCGACCCTCGAGGAAGTCGCCAAGCTCTTGCGGTCCAATCCCACCCAGAGACTCCTCGTCGTGGGACACACCGACAGCGTCGGCGGCATGGATTTCAATATGGACCTCTCGCGCCGCCGCGCCGAGGCGGTGGTGCGGAACCTCTCGGGGCAGCATGGCATCGATCCCGCAAGGCTGGTGCCCGCCGGTGTCGGGTACCTCTGCCCGGTGGCCAGCAATCGCGCCGAGGACGGCCGGACGAAAAACCGCCGCGTGGAACTGGTGGAGTTCTGATGCGCCCGCTTCAACTCGTTGCCCTCCTGAGCATCGCGATCGCGCAATCGCCCCGGGCGGCCACCCCTCCCCTGGCCGACCCCGCCCGCGCGGCCCAGATCGGCCCCGCGCTGCCCCAAAAGCCCGCCGGCCCCGGCCGCCCAATCGCCGACCGCGCCGCATGGGCAAGCTTCGCCAGCCAGACCGCCCGCGACGAAATCGTCCAATATGCCGAATCCATTTCAAAAACTCCGCTGCCCGAAACCACCGACGACCTCTTCCTGGATTTCTCCAAGACGGGCAACCGGACCCGCTGGCAGGGCGTCGCCGGAAAACGCCGCGGGCGCCTCCCGAGGCTGGTCCTTGCCGAGTGCATCGAGAACAAGGGCCGCTTCCTCCCGGCGTTTCACGAACTCGCGCGCTCCCTGTGCGCCGAGCGCACGTGGACGATGCCAGCCCATGATCGGAAGCTGGAAAATTTTTATGCCAAGTCGGTCTCCATCGACCTCGCCTCCTCCGACGTCGCCTGGCAATTTGCAACCGCCCTCTATCTGCTCGGCGACCGCGTCGAGCCCGATGTGCGCGCGCTGATCCGCTCCCGCATCGACGCCTGGGTCCTGAACCCCGCCCGCGACGGGATCACCGGCAAAGGCAGAGAACAGGGATGGATGCGCGCCACGCACAACTGGAATGCCGTTTGCACCGCAGGCGTCACCGGCGCCGCGCTCGCGCTCGTCGAGCCGCGCGAAGACCGGGCGCTCTTTGCCGCCGCGGCCGAGGCCAGCACGCGATTCTTTCTATCGGGATTCACCCCCGATGGATACTGCAGCGAGGGAATGGGCTACTGGAACTACGGCTTCGGACATTTTCTGCTCCTCGCCGAGACTCTCAGCCAGGCCACCTCCGGAAAACTCAACCTCCTCGACATGCCCGGCGCCCAAGAACCGGCCCGATTCCCAGTAAACATCCATATCCAGGACGGCGTCTATCCCGCCTTCGCGGACTGCGCCGTCGGCAGCCGTCCGTCCGCGGCCTACATGTACTTCATCAACCGGTACTTTCAGGCTGGCTGGCCACAGTACAATAACCTCGATGACGCCGGGGCCACCGGCGGCCTCCCGGAAAACCTCCTGTTCGGATTCCCCAACTCCGCATCTAACAAACCCGCCCCGCCCCCGAAACCAAACGACGGCATCCGCTCGTGGTTCAAGGATGCCGGCATCCTCATCGCCCGCCCAATGCCCGGATCGGCCTCGCGCTTGGCCGTTGCCCTCAAGGGCGGCAACAATGCCGAGCACCACAATCACAATGATCTGGGCAGCTACGTCGCGGTCCTCGGACACGAGGCGATCATCCTCGACCCCGGCGGCGAGGTGTACACGGCCCGCACCTTCAGCAAGGACCGCTACACCAGCAAGGTCCTCTCCTCCTACGGCCATCCGGTCCCGGTTGTCGGCGGCCGATTGCAGCGCACCGGCCGCGAGGCCCAGGCCAAGGTCCTCGAGTCCAAGTTCTCTGATAGCACAGACACATTGGCGCTCGACCTCACCTCGGCTTACGACACCCCCGGACTCAAGCGCCTCGTCCGCACATTCGTCTACTCCCGTTCTGGCGACGGACGACTCACGGTCCGCGACGATGTTGTTTTAGAGAAACCCGCCACCTTCGAGACCGCCCTCATCACACTCGATACGTGGCAACAACTCGCGCCCAAGACGCTGCTCATCCGAGGTTCCCGCACCGCCCTCGGGGCCGAGATCGACGCCGGGGGGAAGGCATTCGCAGTCGTCGGCGAGGAGATCAAGGAGGATGTGCACACGCGCAATCTCCCACAGCGCATCGCCGTCCGGTTCACCCAACCTGTCACCCAGGCCACGATAACGATCACGCTGTCGCCCCTGCCCCGCTCCGCGCTCGGGCCCCAGCCCGCCAATGGTGATTTTGAACAGGCCTCCTCCGGTTGGCAACTCGACGGCAAGATGTCAACGATCACAGAGGCCTTCAAAGCTTCGGGGAAGCGCTCGCTTCGCATCACTGACACCAGCAAAAAGGATGGCTCCAGCGCCTCGTCGCCACCGGCCCTCCTGTCGAACCCCGGTCGTCACGAGGTCCGCGGCCACTACCTCAATCTTTCGGGCAAGGGCATCGGGGTCTACGTCCGTTACCTCGACGAGCAAGACCACCCGATCAAAACCGAGAGCGACAGGCACCCCATCGGCGTCCTCGGCGACGGTCAGCCCACCCAGGCGTGGAAACCGTTCGCCTTTGCGTTCGTGCCCCCCAAGGGCACCGATGCCGCCACCGTCTGGCTCCACAGCATATCCTCGGCAACGGTCGATGGCTGCATCGACGACATCCAGGTCGTTCCCTCCCCGCCCCCCGTCCCAAATCCCTCTTCGAAACCAATCGGGCCGACCCCGCGCACCGCCACCGCGCCGTGACGCGCCGCACTCAAATCCCTATGCCAAACATCCCGTCCGAAATCCCAAACGTCACCGTCCTCACGAAGGCCAACGTCTACTTTGACGGCGGCGTCATCAGCCACACCATCCTGTTCGATGATGGTACAAGGAAGACCCTCGGCCTCATCCGCCCCGGTCGCTACCACTTCGCAACCGACAAGGCCGAGCGCATGGATATCGTCGCCGGAACTTGCCGCGTTAAACTCGATGGATCACCCGATTCCCGCGACTACTCCGCCGCCAACACCTTCGAGGTCCCCGCAAAATCCGGCTTCGACATCGAGGTTGTGAGCGGCCTTTGCGAATACATCTGCTCATTCCTCGGCTGACCGGAGTTCGGACCAACAGCCCGCCGAAAACGTCATCGCTCCACGCTGCCAGCGGGCATCCTGGGGAGGGCCCGCGGCCTCGCGGGCCGCGTTGGCCCGGATGACGCGCGACCGGTGAATCGCGGACGCCGGGGCCGGCGTCCCTCCCCTACCCGTTCCGATGGCGCGGCGGATGGGGTTTTCAAGAGCCCGCCAAGACAATGGGTTCTGGCGGGGCGGATCGTGCGTCCGCATGCAACCCCTCGCAGGCAGCCTCTCTCCCCGCGTTCCCGCGCTTGACGTTTTCCGCCACACGAATCCAGACTGCCACCCATGCCTAATGCCCGACGCTCGAATCCCACGCGCCGCCAATTCTGTCGCACCGCTGGCGGTGCCGCGGCGACCCTGTTCTCGTTCCGCTTCATCCCCAGCAGCGTCTGGGGCGCAAACTCCCGCCTCGCGCTGGCCGCGATCGGCACCGGCGGAAAGGGCGCCAGCGATATCAAGGGCGCTGTCGGTGCCGGATTCCAGGTGGTCGCCCTCTGCGACACCGTCGATGCCACCAAGATGACCGACAAGGGCGGCCGCATGAAGGGCATCGCCGAATCGCGACAGGCGTACCCGGACGCCAAATTCTATTCGGATTGGCGCGAGATGCTCGCCGACAAGTCTCTGGATTTCGACGCCGTCACGGTCGCGACCCCCGACCACCACCACGCGCACGCCTCGATCGCCGCCATGCGCGCGGGAAAGCACGTGTATACCCAGAAACCGCTCGCCCACTCCGTATGGGAGGCGCGCGCCATGGCCAAAGTCGCGGCCGAGACGGGCGTAAAAACCCAGATGGGCAACCAGGCCCACGCCAATGACCACATGCGCCGCGTGGTCGAACTCATCCGCGCCGGAATCATCGGCAAGGTCAAGCAGGTGCACGCCTGGACCAATCGCCCGATCTGGCCACAGGGCTTCGACCGCTATCCCGATGCCGAAGCCGTCCCGCCGTGGATGAACTGGGATGCGTGGATTGGCCCCGCGGCACCCGTGGACTACAGCTCGCACATCGCCCCATTCAATTGGCGCGGCTATTGGAATTTTGGATGCGGCGCACTGGGCGACATGGCCTGCCATATCATGGATGTCGCATTCTGGGCGCTCGAACTCGGTTCGCCCACGACCATCAAGGCCGAAGCCGAGGGCGGCACTCCCATCTCCGCCCCGATCAACTCCACCATCACCTACGTCTTCCCCGCGCGGGGCGATCGCCCGGCCGTCAAGTTCGTCTGGTACGATGGCCAGAAGGGTGCCCGGTTTGACGCGTCGGCGTGGAAACTTATTCCCGGCGAACCCAATCTCCCATCCAAGGCTATTCTCGAGGGCTTCGACATCACCGAGGCCAATGGCTACGATTGCATGTTTGTCGGCGAAAAGGGCAAGCTCTTCTTCAATCGCAGCAAGAATAACTGGGTGGTCAAATCCACCAGCGCCATCGACGGGTTCGCGTGGCCACCGCCGTCGCTGCCGCGCGCCACCGACCAAAATCCTTACAAGGAATGGCGCGATGCCATCGATGGCAAGATCCCACAGGCCGCGTCGCATTTTGGCCACGCCGGACCATTCACCGAAATGGTCCTGCTCGGTTGCGTGGCGCAGCGCGCACCGGGCAAGGATCTCCAATGGGACGGGACCACCCTCACGATCAAGAACGCCCCGGAGCTACAGGGCATGATCCACCGCGAGTACCGAAAAGGCTGGGAGCTCAAGGCCTGATCGCCCGACGCTCTCGCTCCCTTAGCAGACTGTCGGACTTCAGAAAGTCCGCCAGCCTGCTAGAAAGCAAAACCGACTGGACATCAAATGGTCATAGAATTGAGGTGAATGCTTGGTTTCTCAACGACCGGGTTCGTCGGCATCGTCGGCCATCCCAGGTGACTCCATCATATTCAAGACAGCAGGCGGTTTTGCCAGAGGAATCTGTCGGGCAAAGTCCGACAGATTCCTAGTGACCCGATGAAATCGGCCCCTCGCCCGCATTGGCGGACCACCCTCGCCACAGCCGCCATTGCCGGGAGCACCGTCTTTGCCCTCGCGTGGTTCGTCCTGCAGACCCTTGCCCCAGACCCCTATGGCGTGCCCGACGCCCCCCGCCACATCTTCATCGACGGCGGCGCCCATGAGGGCGAAAGCATCCGATCCTTCAAACGCACCCGCATGTTCCGAGATCACAGATGGGACATCTTCGCCTTCGAGTGCAATCCGGACCTCGCGTCTCGCCTTTCAGCGACCACGGACGCCAGGGTCCTCAACCAGGCGATGTGGACCAACAGCGGCTCCCTCGAGTTCTTCCTCACCCAAGAGACCACGTGCAGTTCGGTGTTCCGGGACGCCGGCATGGGCAAATTCGAGAAACGCCGCGTCGAGGTCCCCTCCATCGACTTCGCCGCGTGGCTCCACGATAATGCCCGATCGGATGATTTCGTCGTTCTGAAACTCGACGTCGAGGGCGCCGAGTACCCCATCCTGGATCACCTGCTCAAGGGCGACGCCGCCGGGCGCATCGACATCCTCTTCATCGAGTTTCACAACGCATGGGTCGGCGTCCCGAAGGAGCGCGACGACGCCCTCCTTCGCCAGCTGAGGGCTCGTGGCATCCGCGTCGAATTCGCGCAATCGAAGAAGGACGGCGACTGGTTCGCGCGGCCCCATGTGTTTTCGAAGTGGTCAGGCCGATAAGCTTTCGGCGTCTTCCCGCACTGCCCCTTCGGACTGCGCATGTCCCTCTTGCGCCCTGTAAAACGGCCCGGCCGGGGAAAATGAGACGTAGGAGCGCGCTTGCGCGCGATTCGGATCGCCCGCAAGCAGCCTCCTACGATTCAGCATCTGGGTTTTAGATCTCGCACGCAGCCACTCTCCGGCACCCTCTCCCTTATCCCGGTCACCGGACCGCCTTGCCATGCGGCGCCGCCGCCTGCCCCCGAAAGGTGGTCTCGCACCGCTGCCACAGCGCCGACAAGTCGCGCACGATATCCGGTCGTTTCGACGCCAGATCGTCCCTCTCGCACCGGTCTTTCGAAAGGTCGTAGAGCTCCCATGCGTCGCCCCCCTCGCGCGCCGAAACCAGTTTCCAATCGCCTTTCCGGATCGCGCGATTCCCCTCATGATGAAAGAAAAGATAATCCCGTTTGACCATTCCGTCCCTCGCGAACGTCGGCATCAGGCTCCGCCCCGGCAGGGGCGGCGTCTTCACCCCATTCCATTCTCTGCCGGCATCGATTCCGGCAAGCGCCAACACCGTCGGCACAAAATCGATCACATGTCCCATGTCGCGCCTGAGTTCTCCGCGCGACTCGATTCCCCTCGTCCAATGCACGATCAGCGGGGTGGCGATGCCCGCCTCATAGGTCCAGACCTTGTATCTCCGAAATGGGCTGTTGCTCGCGCACGCCCAGCCCGGCCCCAGACATTGATAGCTCGACGCAGAACCCGGCGACGCCGCCGCATCGTGCCCATCGCCCCGGATCAAGATCGTCGCATCCGCGCCGTTGTCCGACAGAACGAAAATCACGGTGTCCTCGAAAGCCCCCATCGCCCGCAGCTGGTCCAGAACCCTGCCGATCTCCCTGTCCATCCGATCCACCATCGCCGCATGAATCTCCATCTTGCTCGCCTGGAACTCCCTCTGCGCTTCAGTCAGTTCGCCCCACGCCACCGGATGAAGACTTTCGCCCGAACCCAGTTGGTCCAAGAACGCCGGCTTGAAATACCGTGGGGTAAAATCCGCCTCCCGCTCCGCCAAACCACAACTCACGATTCCCAGCTCGCGCACGCGCCTCCAGCGGGCGTCGCGGACCGCGTCCCACCCACCGCGGTATCGCCCCCGATATCGCGCGATGTCCTCCTGGGGCGCCTGCAGCGGAAAATGCGGCGCGATGAACGCCAGATACGCGAAGAACGGGCGATCCCCATACTTCGCCGCGTGCTCTTTGAGGTATCCGATCATGTGCTCGGCCGTCGCCGTCGTCGTGTAATAGCCGCTGCCGCGCTCGACGGGCGGTAGATCGCGGTCGTCTTCCATGCCCTTCTGTGGGGAAAAGTAGCGATCGTGGTCCGTGACGTGATAGGAGTGATCGAAGCCGCCATCGGCCACCGGAAGCGGCGCGCCCATCACGTGCCATTTCCCCGAATGGTAGCAGCGATAACCCGCCGGCTTCAGGTATTGCGGCAGGGTTCGCGCCCACACCGGCAGCCGCCCCCTCGGCGGATCCATGTTGATCTGCTGCGCGTAATAGCCCGTCACGATGCACGATCGCGTCGGCCAGCACCTCGCCGTGTTGTAGAATTGGGTGAATCGAAGGCCGTTCGCCGCCAGCGCGTCTATGTTCGGCGTGGCGATCTCGCCCCCGTAGCATCCCGCGTCAGAGAATCCCATGTCATCCGCCAGGATGATGAGCACGTTTGGCTTCCGGGCCTGGGCCAATGACACACCGTCCGCAAATGTGCTCGTCACAGCCCCCGCGACGAGCGCCAGCAGCGGAACGAGCGCGGCCAAGCATGATCGATCACCATGCGCGCGCCTCACGCCAGCAGCCCTCCGTCGGTCATGCCCGCCACGGTCGGGACCGTCCCGATACGGCCGCCACAATTCCACGCGCCGTCCTGGCATCCTGCGCAACCTCGAAGTCAAACATCCCAGCCAGGACGAAGTCCGCCCCGTTCTCGAACGCATACTTGAACGCGCTCGGCGGGGGGATCGCGCCCGCCGCCATCACCTTGAACGCGATCCAGGGCTTCTCGACCTTGGCCATGAAGCCCGCCAGTTCCTCGGGATCCTTGCACCAATAGCCCGGAATCTCGCTGTTCGGCCCCGTGATCTCGTCCGGCCTCGGCGCCGTCGGGTACTTGTGATGGTGGAAGGTCTTGATGTAGAAATCGGCCGGCACGGCCTTCGCCTCGCAGTAACGCACGACCTCGATGTCGTGCGCGCCCACCCCGCAAGGAACCCCGTGCGCCTGGACAATGTCGACCGCCTCCGCGATCAGTTCGGGCCTCCCATCCTTCACGGCCTTATCGCACTTCACGCCCCACAGATATATCGCTTCCGTACCCGCGTCCAACAGCCTCGAAACCTGTTCCTGAAAGTCCGGTGTCGCCAGATCCGCCGTCGGGCAGATGATCCACTGGATCTTGCCCCCCACCTCCTTGCGGTAGCGCTTCAACGGCTCGATGTTCTTCTCGCCATCGGAATGGATCACCACCGTATTGATCCCCTGGCTCTCGGCCACCCCCAGCGTCTCCACGATCTTCTCCGGGGTGTTGTATTGCCGCGTCAGACTGTAGACGTATTTCAGATCCCGGCTGTGCGTGAAATGCGTCAGCAGATTGCCCCCCAGCAGCAGGCGACTGATCTCCATCGCCTTTATACGCCCCCGCGGCATGCTCTCGCACCCTGTCGCCGCCACGGGCGCGGCACCCGCCCGCCCCGATGGAACACCCGCGCCAAGCACCGCGCCTGCCGAAACCGCCACAGATCGTGCGATGAACGCTCGACGACCGATGCCCGATTCCATTTCTTCCGCCCTCCTCTCGCTCTCCCTCTCCCGCGCCGTTCGCTCAGCCCTGCCCGATTTCCCGCAGGACCCCGCGCATCCACTCCACGCTCTTGCGCGTGTTCTCATCCGTCCCGCTGCACTCTATGGAGACGACGCCGTCCCACCCCGCCCCGTGCAACGATGCCAGGCATTTCCGGATATTCTCCGCGTTCACCCCGCCGCCCACGTGGACCTCCGAACTGCCAATGCCGGTCTCCTCGCCACGCGCCGCCGCCGCCAGCGCCGGACTCACGTCCTTGATGTGGCAATGCACCACGTAGGGCCGGAGCGCCTCGAGATAGGCCAGTGGATCGTGCCCGGCGATAAACGTGTTTCCCGTGTCGAAATTGCACCTGAGGAATTCGGAATCGAAATGCGTGAATAGCCGCTTCATGAATTCGATGTCATTGGTGTACGGCCCGTGCGGCTCGATGTTCACGATCACGCCATAGTCCTCCGCCCACGGCAGCACCTGCGCGTAGTTGTCGCACGTGACGCGGAAGACCTCCTCGCGGCTCATCCCCGGCGTCTCAAATGCCCCGTCCACGGTATCCACCATGGGGCACCCTATCTCCGCGGCAAAACGGATGGATTGCTGCACGTACTGCACCCCAAACGCCGACCCGTTCGGCCCCATCATCGGATATGACCCGTCGATCTGCGACACCTCTAGCCCCTTGTCCCCGAGATATCGGCTGAGCGCCCTCGCGTTCGACTGGAGCGAAACGCCCGGATCGTACCCCAGCGCCTGAATGAAGTTCTGGCCGTGAATGACCGCGAACTCGATGTGCCTCAGTTTGGTCGCCACGATTTTCTCGATGGCGCCCTCGAAACCCACGCTCAGAGGCCGCCAGTTGTCCGTGTGCAATCCCAGATGTATCATGATCGTGTTCCTCCGCGTTTCAGGCCTTCAGGCCCTTCAGCCCTGGATCGAGCCTCTCCTTCTCCTCCATCATCTGCTTCCATGTGACCGCCGACCTGCGGTATGCCGCCATCCTCCCCAAGATCGTCACCAGCGTGCTCCTCACAGAGGGCGCCACGGTTGGGTTGGACGCTTCCCGTGCCCGGACCAGGTCCGCAAAATCCCGGATGTTGGCGACGGCGCCCTCGGTATACAGGTTGCCCGTCTCCCCGCCCCGATACGGCATGTCCCCGCGGATCGACACGGGCCCATTGTACAGCGTGTCCACGAATCCGCGCGAGCCAAACCACCTCGCCGCGATCTCGTACCCGCCCGGCATGGCGCGCGTCACCTGAGTCCCGGAAAAGGTCAGGAGCACATCGTCCGGAAACACGTACCGCACCGAAAAATGATCGTAGTTGTCGCCCTTGCCCAGCCGCGCCTTCCGGCCCCCCCGCCCCTCGGCCTCCAGGGGCTCGCAATCCACGAACCAGGTGGCCATGTCCAGCGCGTGGACCGCCTGCTCCGTTATGAAATCTCCGGACATCGCCCGGTAACGCCCCCAGCGCTGCAGCCGGAACTCGGGGTCGGAGTCGTCCACATCGACAGGGCCCGCTCCCCCCGCGTGGTTGAATGCCTCGCCGCAGACAAGCTTCCCGATGTCCCCGTTCTGCACGCGCTTCGCCGCCTCACGAAACAGTGGGTTCGCCCGGGCCTGAAAATCCACCAGCAGCACAAGTCCCTTCTCGGTCGCCCGCTTTCCCGCCTCGGCGAACGCCAGGCACCCGGGCACGTCCACGGCGATCGGCTTTGCGACGAACACGTGCTTGCCCGCCGCCACGCTGTCGGCCGCGTGCTCGGGATGCAGGAATGGCGGGCTCTCGATCACGACGGCATCCAGTTTCCCCTCCAATAGCCTCTTCGCCCCCGACATCGTAGAAAACCTCCGATCCTCCGGAATGGAGAACTTCTCGCCAAACTTCGCCGCCCTCGCGGGAAAATAGTCCGCGCACGCCACGAACTGGTACGGCCCATTTTCGTTGAACAGTGACGCGATCCACGTCCCGCGGCCGCCGCACCCGATCATCCCCAGTTCGATTTTCGAGTTTTGCTCGGTGCCCAGCGCCACGGCCGGCCGCATTATGTTGAACGCCGCGAGTCCCGCCACCCCCGATATGAATCCACGGCGGCCCACCGAAACGCCGCCACCCGCATCCGCATTGTCTTTCATCTCCGCATCTCCTTCGTTATTCGCACTCCATCACGACCCTGAACCCGACGTGGTCATACTGGTATGATGGAGTGATCGCCTGCCTCGCCGCCGAGCGCGCCGCGCGCGCGGTGTGGCGGAACGACCCGCCGCGGGCCACCCTCGCCTCACCTTGCGCCGGACCCGCGGGATCCACAGTTGCCTCGCGGCCCAGCCGCTCCGCATACCAGTCCGCGCACCACTCCATCGCGTTGCCATGCATATCGTGCAGGCCCCACGCGTTTGGCCGCAGCCCGCCCACGGGATGCGGCGCCTCGCCGCTGTTCCCAACGTGCCAGGCCACCTCATCGGCCGCCCCTCCGGAAAATGCGCCATCCGATCCCGCCCGGCACGCCATCTCCCATTCCGCCTCCGTCGGCAAACGATAGCGGTGCCCCTCCTTCTCCGAGAGCTTCGAGCAGAATCGCACCGCATCCGCCCAACCCACGCCCGTCACCGGAAGGTCCAGACCCTTAACTTTTCCCGGGCTCTGCACGCCCATGACCGCCTCCCACTGGCGCTGCGTAACCTCCATCGCGCCGATCCTGAATCCCCGCGTCAACCTGACCACGTGGCGCATCTCATCCTCGTGCCGCCCGTCCTCGCCAGCCGCGCTCCCCATCCGAAATTCCCCGGCCGGCACCAGCACTAGCCGCATCCCCACGGAATTCGTCACCGCCGCCCCGTCCCCTCCTGCCGAACCCCACCCCATCGCCCCTCCCCAGGCGATCCCCGCACACACCCAAAACCAGGCCCGCCTAACATTCGCCCGCCCGCCCGCGGTGACACGCGCACTCATACCGCCACTAAAGCAGGCCCCACGCATTCTGTCTTGCGATTTTGTGGAAATGGTAAAAATTACACAACCCCAAAAGCATGAAATCGCTGGCGCCGCCACCCCCCATATTCGCCGCCACGGAGGAAATCCGGCGCGCCGACACCTGCGCGAAATTCAAGGCCGCGGCGGCCCGCCGCGAACTACAGGTCCGCGCGGTCGGCCACCGCTCGTACGCCGGCCGGAAACTCCCCTCGCGTGTCCTCCCCGAGATCCCCTCGCTGGGCTGGTGGAACGCCCGCCACGACCAATCCTGGGGCGAGGACTGGCACCGCCACGAGGGCGTCGAACTCGCGTTCCTCTCGCGCGGGCGCCTCGACCTCGGGGTCGGCGGCAGGATGTTCCACCTCCGGCCCGGGGACATGGTCATCACCCGTCCCTGGCAAAAACACAAGATCGGCGACCCGACCGTCCGCGCCAGCCACTTCCAATGGTTGCTCATTGACGTCGGCGCCCAGCGCCCAAACGAGCGGTGGCGATGGCCCGCTTGGCTCGTCCTCTCCCGGCGCGACCGCGAACTCCTCACCACCCTCCTGCGCCAAAACGAGCATCCCGTCTGGAGGGCGAACGCGCGTGTCCGCGACGCATTCCTCGGGCTCATGGCATCCCTGGACACCGGCGATCTGCCCGCCATGGAGAGCCGGATCAAGATCGCCACGAACGCGCTGCTCGCGTCCGTCCTCGACCTGCTCCGGTCCCGCCGCGTCCCCCTCCGCGAGACGCTCACATCAACGCGCCGCACCGTGGAGTTGTTCCTCGAATCGATCGATGAGCGCCTCGACCACCAGTGGACCCTCGATGAAATGGCCGCCCGCTGTGGCCTGGGCCGCAGCCGATTCGCCCACCACTGCGGGGAGATCACCAACCTCACCCCCGCCCACTTCCTCCTGCGCCGCCGCCTGGGCTCGGCCGCCCGGCTGTTGTGCGCCCGACCCCACCAGAGCATCACCGGCATCGCCATCGCCGCCGGCTTCCAATCGAGCCAGTACTTCGCCAACCGTTTCCGCCTCGAGTTCGGATGCACCCCAAGCGAATATCGTCGGCGCCGGGGCCCCAGGCCAAATGGAGGCCCGCGCCATTGAGCCTGCATATTTCACGCTTCCGCGCGAGATATGCAGGTTAGCCCGATCCCGCTTGCCACGGGCATTGAATGTCCTTTCAATTCCCGCGTGTCCCGCTGCGATGCCTTCGGCGTGAAATCCGAGGCCCGATATTGGCCAGTGATGAGACCGCTGTGCCTCGCAGCAATCGCCCTCGCGCTGATCAATGCCGGCGGCGCACCAGCCGCCGAGATGTCGGCCGGCGTCGCGAGGATCAAGATCACTCCCCCGATGCCGTTCCAGCTTTCCGGATATTCCAATCGGACAAATCTCGCCACAGAGGTCCGCACAGACCTCTGGGCCAAGGCCATCGCCCTCCAGGATGGCGATGGCCGCCGAGCGGTGATCGTCACCACCGACCTCATCGGCCTCCCGCGCGAGATCTCCGAGAACGTCGCCGGCCGCGCGATCGAAAGACATGGCCTCGCCAGATCCCAGATCATCCTCAACTCAGCCCACGTCCACAGCGGGCCCATGGTTTGGCCCAACCTTCCAAACATGTTTGATCTCACCCCCGGACAGATCGCCCCCCTGGAGCAATACGCGCGCAGTCTCTCTGACAACCTGACGGGCCTCATCGAGGCCGCCATCGCCAATCTCGCTCCCGCAAAACTGGCCATCGCTCACGATTCGGCCGACTTCGCCATCAACCGCCGCGAGCCAACGGCAAAAGGATTCAAGCTCGGGGTCAATCCCTCCGGACCCACCGATCACGACGTGCCGGTCCTGATCGTCCATACGCCGGATGGTCGGCTCCGCGCCGTCCTTTTCGCCTACGCCTGCCACAACACCACCCTGACCGGCACATGGAATATCATCGATGGCGACTACGCGGGGGCGGCCCAGCGTAAGGTCGAATTATCCCATCCGGGCTGCACCGCCCTCTTCATGATGCTCTGCGGGGGCGACCAGAACCCCAATCCGCGCAACACGATCGAACTGGCCGAACAGCACGGCCAGACCCTCGCTGCGGCCGTGGAGCGCGCCCTCGCGAGTGACTCCAAACCCGTCCGCCCGCCCATCCGGTCCGCCCACCACCTCATCCGCCTCCCATTCGCCACCCACTCGCGCGAGACGTTCGTCCAGGAACTCCAGGACAAGAATGTCGCCCGCCAGCGCCGGGCCCGCATGATGCTCGCCGCATACGACCGAGGCCAGCCCGTCATCGACGTGGCCTATCCCGTTCAGGCCATCCGCTTCGGGGACGACCTCTGCCTCGTCGGCCTTGGCGGCGAGGTGGTGGTGGATTACGCGCTCCGCGCCAAAAGGGAATTCCCCGGCGAGAACCTCGTCGTCGCCGGATATTGCAACAACGTCATGTGCTATATCCCAACCGTCAGGATACTGCGCGAGGGCGGATACGAGCCCTGCGACAGCATGATCTTCTACGGTCAACCCGGCCCCTTCGCCGAGAGCATCGAGGAAACCATCTTCCAAACCATCCGCCAAGTCATGCGCGAGGTGGGAGCGAGCGCCCAAGACTGAACTGGAGAACATCATCATGACCCCACACCCAAACCGAAGAGAATTCGTGCGAAATCTGGCCGGCGCCGCCATCGCCTGCGCCGCCTCGACCGCCCCCGCACAGGCCCCATCCGACAAAGTCGTGCTCGGTTTCATGGGCCTCGGCGGCCGGGGCTGCGGCCTGCTCGGAAAATTTCTGGAACGGAAAGATATCGAGGTCGCCTACCTCTGCGACGTCGATGCCCGCAGGCTCCCGCGGGCCGCCAAGCTCCTCGAGGCCGCCGGACATGCCCCCGCCAAAACCGTCCAGGACTTCCGCCGCATCCTCGAGGACAAACGCGTCCACGCCATCGTCACCGCCACCCCAGACCACTGGCACGTGCCCTCCGCCATCCTCGCCTGCCAGGCGGGCAAAGACGCCTACATCGAAAAACCCATGGCCCATAACATCCGCGAGGGCCGACTCATGATCGACGTCGCCAAGAAATACGGCCGCGCCATCCAGGTCGGCATGCAGAGCCGCAGCTGCTCCTACGTGCGCACCGCGATCGAGCACATCCGCTCCGGCGCCCTGGGCAAGATCCAGATCGTCAAGGTCATCAACATGATGCTGCACGGACCCATGAAGGCCACCCCTGATGAGGCCCCGCCCAAAGAACTCGATTACGACCTGTGGTGCGGCCCTGCCGCCAAACTGCCCTACAACCCGGGACGCCGATGGCTCAATTTCCGGGAATACAGTTGCGGCCCCATCGCCGGAGACGCGGTCCACCAACTCGACCAGGCCCGCCAGCTCATGGGCGATCCCCCGGCCCCCGCCTCCGTCGGCCACTCCGGCGGCATCCGCGTCCTGCGCGACGGTCGCGACACCCCAGACACCCAGATCGCCACGTTCGACTACGGCGATTTCACCCTCCTCTTCGAGGCCGCGCTCTGGACCGGCTACCAGAAAAAAACACCGTCGGAAATCCGCGACACCGACGACATGCCCAACTGGCCCTTCAACGGCACCCGTATCGAAATCTTCGGGGATGGCGGCTTCATGTACTTCGGCAGGCACGGCGATGGCTGGCAGGCATTTGACAGCGATGGCAAGATCACACGCTCCGTGCCAGGCCAACAGGCCGACCGCGAACACATCGAAAACTTCATCGCCTGCATCCGGTCCCGCGGCACGCCGATCGCCAACGCGGAACAGGGGCACCAGTCAGTCCTGCTCTGCCACCTCGCCGATATCGCCTGGCGAACCGGCGACCGAAAACTCGCCTTCGACGCGAAGTCCGAGACGTTCCCCGGAGACGCCGAGGCCAACCGCCTCCTCGGCCGCACCTACCGCGACCCATGGGCGCCCCACCTCTGATCACGCCCCGCTCCCGCCACGCTTTTCACCGTCGCTCTTTGTTACATTTGTCGCAGACCGTCCCCGCCTCTTCCGCCGCGACGCAACACGGGTGCGTGCATTTCTCACCCTTCTTCGCCGCCATGTCGCTGCACGACCCTTCCTTGTACTTGCTCTCGGCGGCCACGGACCCCGCGGCCAGCGACAGACCCACCAGCACGACGCTCGACATACGACCCGCACTCATCGCTATGCCTCCAGCCATTGATTCCGACTCATCTTCCGCACACCCCCCGGGTGGAGGCATAACTTATTCTAATATCCAAATTAGCTATTCTTGTCCAACGCCCACTCGGACTCTCCACTCCCGGCTTGCTAGCCCGCCGCTCCTGCCCCAAAAAAGCTCCCCAGGAGGACCCGAGATGGCCGTGATCCGATTCGCCTGCCCCGCCTGCGCCAAGTCCCTGGAGTGCGACGCCGAACTCCTGGGCGCGCTGGTCAAGTGCCCCGAGTGCGGGAAGGAGGTCACCGTCCCCGAGGCTCGCGATCAAGACGACCGCCCGCCAAAAACGCCCGTCGATGAGGAGGCCGCCGACGCCCCAGGCGCCGAATCCGAACCCGCTGATGAGGGGGAGCAGGAGGAGGAGCAAGAACAGGACCGAAAACAAAAGCCACAAGACGAGGAGGAAGAGGGAGGGGAAGAGCAAGAGGAAGAAGGAGACGAAGAGGATGAGGCGATTGCCGATTATCTCACGGATGGCCAACCGGCAAAAGCCGTCCGAAAGGCGTTCGACCGCATCGACGATTTTCTGAAGGAAGAAGAGGAGATCGAGTACATTGCCGTCCAACACAATCCCATCAACCCGCTCGACAACATCGAACCCGGCTGCGTGATCCTGACCTCCCGGCGGTTTATCATCTGCCGCCCGAAACTCCTGGGTCGGATGGAATTCCGGGGTTTCCAGTGGTACGACGTCACCAACTTGCGCCTATCGGAGAAACTCGGGGGCGCCACCATCGCCTTCAGGACGATCGGCGGCGAGATTGTCTCGGCGGATCTCATCCCCAAGAACCAGGCCCGGCATCTCTACTCCACAGCACAGCAGTTCTATGAGGCGGCGCGCGAGGAACGCCGCCGTCGGCCCGCCGAACAGCCTCGGGCCCGCGCCGTCGAACAGCACCGTCCTCCGGCACCAACTCGACCGAATCCGCCCCCCGCCAAAGGAGACCCCGTCCTTCGACTCAAACAGCTCAAGGAGATGCTCGATCTCGACCTCATCAGCGCAGAGGACTACGCCGCCAAGAAGAAGGAACTGCTCGCCGAACTGTAGCCGCGGGTGCGGCGTAGCCCCAATCCAGACGCTCCATGAAAACGCTCCTCCGATGTGTTTCTGCGCACCTGATCCTGGTGTCGTCACTCTCCGCCGTCCCGACCGACCCCGGTCTCTACGCGGTGTTTTCCGTGAGCCAGGACGGGCAATCGCACCCATTCACGTGCCGCCTTCACTATGACAAGGTACCGCGCACGGTCGCCAATTTCGTCCGGTTGGCCCGCGGGGAGCAGCCGTGGCTGGATTACACCAGTGGGAACATCCGGTTTGCGCAGCCGTTCTACGATTCACTGACTTTCCACCGCGTCATCACGAACTTCATGATCCAGGCCGGATCGCCCAACGGCCTCGGGAACGACGGCCCAGGATACATCCTGCCCGACGAGTTCCGGCCGGACCTCACCCACGACGCGGCCGGCGTCCTGTCCATGGCCAACTCTGGGCCCAACTCCAACGGCAGTCAGTTCTTCGTCACGGTCTCCCCCACGCCCCACCTGAATGGGGTGCACACGGTGTTCGGACAGGTCGTCGAAGGCATGGACCAGGTCACCACCATCTCCAACACGCCCACGGATGCGAATGATCGGCCCCTCACCCCCGTGGTCATAGAATCCATACAGATCCTCGCGGTCGGTTCCGCCGCCCAGTCATGGGATCACGCCGCCATAATCCTCCCCAAGCTATACGACGCCCACCCGCGCCTGCGCTTGTCCGAAGGGGCATTCCTCATCGCCGCCGACATGGCCGACACCGACATCCTCCAATTCTTCGGCTCCGGCGACTTGCGCAACTGGACGCACGCGGGCGCCTTCGGCCCCTACGTTAACCCGCCTGCGCCTCAGACGATCGACATCACTTCCGTCATCCCAGCTGGCGCTCCGCGCTTCTTCTTCCGCGTACCCCGGGTGGCCTACGGCAGCCTCTCGCGCACCCGTGCCCTGCTCGGCAATTGGGCCCTCCGATTCCACATCTTGAATATCGGAGGCAGCCCCAGCGACCTCACCATCGCCATCCAAGTCGCGCCCTCGGGCACGGGTGGCGCATGGAATCTCTTCGAAGGATCCGCGTCGACCCCTTCCAACTCCGGCAACCTGTGGACAAGCAACCCCTATGGCATGCCCAATGGCTACCACTGGTACGCTCGCTCCCTCTACTCCGGGGACCTCCTCATGCTCTACGATTCCCTCTACCCCATGGAACACGTGCTGGCGTTCACCTCCCCAACGAATGGCACATTCACCGGCGTGCTCTACAGCAGCCCGCAGCAGCCCATCTCGGGCGAATTCAGCACCACCCCGCCCCCCTGACCGCGACCCCGGGCCCGCTCACCCCAGAATCAGATCGGAGAGCGTGCACGGCTGAAAACCGCGCTCCAGCAACCCCTCCACGATCCCCGGCGCCGCATCCGCCGTCTGCGAGTGCAGATCATGGCACAGGATGATGTCTCCCCCCGCCGTGTTTCCCAAGATCCGCTGCTGGATCGCCTGAGCGCCCGGCCGCGACCAATCCCTCGGATCCACCGACCAGATGACGATGCTCAGCCGCTCCATCCGGGCGATGGGCCCCTGGGAACTCCTGAATGATCCATACGGCGGCCGGAACCAGGAGGGCTTTACGCCCACGTGCTTCTCGATCGCATCCTGGCACTGGTGTATCTCGTTGGTCACCCTTTCCGCCGACATGCTCCCGAGCGTGGGGTGCGTAAAAGTGTGGTTCGCCAGCTCGTGACCGGCATCGCGCACCTCTTTGGCGAGGCCAGGCGACTCCACCACGCGCTGGCCGATCATGAAGAACGTCGCATGGATCTTATATTTCCTGAGAGTTTCGAGGACGCGAGGGGTGACGCCCGGCGACGGGCCATCGTCAAATGTCAGCGCCACCCGCTTGGTATTCCTCGCGCCCCGCATCAGAAATGGGCTCCCCACCGCCTCCGACCCGTCGAGGACCAGATTGTCGACAGAGTCACCCCGCTGCGGCACCCCAGGCGCTTCCCCTGCCGCCCGGCCCCCGAACAGCAAACCACCGGTGGCCAGCAGCCCCGACCTCAAGAACTCGGCCCGCGATAACATCCGACCTTCCATAAGCAAATTCCTCGATTCAATATTCGCTTCCTAATGAAGCGCATCCCCGCGCTAAGGCAAGTGCCCCGTCTCTTGAAAAAGTGGGCAGGAGTGGATTCGAACCACTGTAGGCGTTAAGCCGGCAGATTTACAGTCTGCTCCGATTGACCGCTCCGGCACCTGCCCGCGTTTCCCGCCGGCAGGGCGCGCCCACCAGCGGGACGTGAAATCTGTCATCCATCCGCCGCCGCGCAAGCCAAAAGGACGCCCCTCACCTCTTCTTCTCGGGGGGGGCTGGAGGCAGGGCCGCCAACCGTTGCTTCGCGGCCTGTGCCACCGCGTGGTTCGGGTACAGGGCCACGATTGACTCGTAGCACTCCCTGGCTTTCTGGGCGTTGCCCAGTTGCTCGAAGATCTTGCCCGCTTTCTCCAGGCCCAACGGGGCCTTGTCCCCCGCCGCAGGCCCGATCAGCACGTCGATATTTTGAAAGTAATATGCCGCCTGCTCCGCCTCGCCCTTCGCCAGGCATATTTCGCCCGCGCGCCACGTGGCGTCCGCCTTGACATCGTGGATCGGCTTTTGCGTCCGGGCCGAGATCACTTCCTTGAGCAGTTCCAGGGCCTTGTCGCGATCCTTCTCCTGAATCGATCGGGCAAGGTTGTAGTTCGCCACGACGATCTTCTCGGACCACGGATAGTCTTTCCTCAGCCTCGCCAGCTGGGCCTCCGCCTGTTCGTTTTCGCCCTTCTTGAGGTAGGCGGTCCCGAGCCCGAACGCGGCATTCGCCTGCGCGTACGGGTCGTCCGGATAGCTGTCCCGCAGCCGCCCATACACCTGAATCGCCGTATCCGCATCGCCCGCCTCCAGCAGCGATAGACCAAAACGGTCGAATTCCTCGGCCGAGAGCACCACGCCCGGGTTCTCCGCGTAGGCCGCCTTCATGATCTTCACGGCTTCCTCTTGCTTGCCCGCCAGGAACGCCACGCCCGCCTGCCCAAACTGCAGCAGGCACTTGACGTTCGGGTTGGTCGAAAGTCTCTGCGCCAGATCGGCAAAGTACTTGCTGGCCTGGTCCCACTTCTGGATCTCGAAATCCACCTTCTTCTGCTGGAGTTTGACCAGCTCGTTGACGGCATCGGGCACCGACGCGCTCTCCGGATACTTCTCCAGTATGCCCTGGAAGGTCCCCTGGACGCGGGCGCACAGCTCGTCCCACTTCTTCTTGTCGACGTCCGGGCTCAGGTAATTGCCCAGTTGCACGAGGCGCCCGAGCAGCACGCGACCCAGTGCGAGCTGCGCGTCGCCGGCCACATCGCTCTGTGCGTACTTGTCCAGGACAGTCTGGTACCTGGCCATGGCATCGTCGGCCTTGTCGTTCTGGGCCAGCGCCGATCCCTCGAATATCAGCGCCCGCGGCGCCAGCGGGCTATCCGGGAAGAGCTGGACGAGCTTCTCGAATGCCGCCAGCGCCTCCGCCACTTTCGACGGCTGCATGTTGAGATACGCGAACGCGATGCCCTGCTGCGCAAAGGGCGCCGCCTCCGACTTCGGGAACCTCGCCACGACCTCCCCGAATGTCGCGATCGCCGGTTCGACCTGGCCCAGCTTCATCTGGCAATCCGCCGCCTGTATCAGCGCATTGGGCACCAGCGGATTCTCCCCGTGGGCCTCCGCAAACTTCTTGTACTCGGCCGCCGCCTCCTCGAGCTTCTTGGCCCGCTGCAGGGCGAAGGGAACCCGGAACGCCGAGTCGGTCCGCACGTTCTCGACCTTCGCCGAGGATGCCAGTTGCCGGAAGATGTCCACCGCCTCCTCGAAGCGGCTCATCTCGATCATCGCGTTGCCGAGGTTGAGCTTGGCGATCTCCGCGGTCTCCTTGCCCTCGTTCTTGGAGATGTAGTCGTTGAACCGCTTGATGGCCTCGTCGTACTGGCCGAGCCGCAGCTGGGCAGTGCCCGCCTGCAGGAGAATGTCGTCCTTGTATCGCCCCTCCGGATAATCCGTCAGCGCCTGATCAAGTACCCGCAGCGCGTTCTCCGCATCCCCCGCCTGAAGATAGAGCCCGCCGACGATAAGCCCGATGTTATCGGCGAGCGCGTCCACCCCATACTTCTCCTTGAAGGCGGCGAACTCCGCCTCGGTCGCCTCCCGCAGCCCCTGTAGCCCCATCGAGAGCACCCGCACGTAGCGCAAGAACTTGTCTTGTTCGGAGGTCAGCGTGGCACCCGACTTTTCCGCCCACACGAGGATGTGGTTGGCGAGGGTCCTCGCCTCGTCGTGCTTGCCCTGCTGGATGAGGCAGAGCGATATCTTGGAGAGGGCGTCCAGCAGCGGGTTGGCCTTGGTCTTGAGGCGGCTGAGCTGCGCCTCGATCTTCTCCTTCTGGCGCTGCAGTTCGCGGAATCTCGTCGGCTCGGCCTGGACCCGCTTGCGGATGTCGCCCACTTGTTGCTCGAGGATTGCGATGATCTGTTCCGAGGGGCGCACCTTCCGATAGAACTCAACCGCCTCGGCGTACTGCTCGGAGTTGAGCAGCACCTCACCGACCTGAAAATAGGTGTCGTTGAGGATGTCGGGCCGATTGGCGGCGCTCTTGACGATCTCGTCGAAAACCTTGCGGGCCTCCTGCAGCGGCGCCGCGGACTCCGCCTTCTTGCCCTGCCGGATAAGGTCCTGCGCCTTCTGCGAGTAGACGTTGCCCAAGAGGTAGAGCGTCTGGAGGATGGTGGCGCTGGTCGGGAACTCGCGCCGCGCCGTCAGCAGGCTCAGGGCCGCGTCATCGTACTTCTTGGTGAACAGCAGGCTCAGGCCCTGTCCGTACAGCGCGTCCTCCCGATACGTGCTCTTCGGGTATGCCTTGAGGAATTTCGCGTACGCCTCGGCCGCCTCCTTATACGTCGCCGCCTGCGACCCCTCCGGTTTGGCCGCGGCCACCCCCGCCAGCGCCTGCGCCAGATAGATCGCGGCCGTCTCCCTCAATTCCTCCGGGAACGACGTGTCGTCCGGGATCGGCTTCAAGACCTTGACCGCCTCGTCGAAACTGCCGTGCAGGTACTGCGCGAGGCCGAGATTCACCCTCGCGGTGAAGATCGCCCTGGAACCGGGGTACTTGGCGACCATGTCCGTCAGGAGCTGGATCGCGCCGGCGTAATCGCTTTCGCCGATCTTCTTATTCGCGTCGTTCAGCATCTGGGCGCCCGCGTCCTGCGCCCGGGCCGCCAGCGGTGCCACCGCGAACAAAAGGGACGCGAAAAGGGTCTGTAAGCGCGGCGTGAAAAGTGTCATGCCCCCATCATATGTGGCCGCAAAAAAACGCAAGGCCAAAGGGCCGGGCCGCATTTGCGCTCGACGCGCGGCCCCCGCCGCGGCATGCGTTTGTCGTGAACCGCCCACCCACCGCCCGGCGCCGTTCGCGGCCGAGTCCGGCGCCCCCCCTCTGCGTCGCCCTCGCGCTCGTGGCCACGGCCCGCGCCCAGACCGTCCCCACCATCGCGCCCGTCGAATCGCTCACGCACATTGCGCCGGGCACCACCATCCCCCTCCCGTTCGTCATCGAAAACCCCAACGAGCGGCGCGCCAACTGCTCCATCTTTTTCAATTTTCGCGACAAGCCCGTGTGGGAGGGCTCCGCCAAACTCGATCCCGGCGAGCGCCTCCGGTACACCGCACAGATCGACTCAAAACACTTCCTTCTCGATTCGCGCCCCGTCCGCGCGCGCATCGCCGCGACCGTCGAGATGGCCGATGAAAGACAGTCCCAACCCATGGAGATCGTCTTTGCGCCCCTCCTGCCCCTCCAGCCGCAGTGCCGCTTCCGGATACGGGGTCAGCACCGGATCGACGGGCCACCGCATCGTTCGGACTTGCTGGCCGAGGTATCGCTCCACGCCGAGGGATCCGCCCTTCGCTGCCGCCTCCTCTACGGTGCGGCGCCCCCGGACGCCAGCTGGGAACTGCTTTATCAGCCGATCATCCCAACGGGTCCAGTCCCCGAGGCCACCCACCTTGTCGTGAGGCGAGCCGCCACCGGTGGCCCCACGATAGAGGTCGCGTCCGGACCACCCCCAGACGCGCGCCTCGAATCCCCGCCGGAAGTCGGCGACGGCCGGGTCCTCGACATCATCTTTCCCGCGGGTTCCGAGCAATCCGTATCGCTCCAGGTCGTTCTCTGGCTGCGCGAGGGCGACGCCACCGAGGGCTACTGCCCCTTTGCAGGCAACCTGGATCAGGCCCGAGATCCCGCCTATGCGCCAGAATTGATACCGCTCGCCAAAGGACCGACTCACCGGGCCTGGGTGCGCGCGGCGTCACCCTGACCTGCCTGCGCCTGCGCTTTCACCGCATCGACCCGGCGATCCACCGCCGCCAACACTCGCGCGCTCTCCTTCCGAATCCCCTCCGAGAAACGCGCGGGACCGTAGTCCAGCAACACGAGAAAAATGAAGGACATCATCGCCGTGAACACCACCCAACCGAAAAACCGCAGCATACCCAGCACGTGACGCCCCCCTTCCGATTCAGGAGTCCCTGCCCCCGGAGGCCGCGACGCTCACCGACGATGCCTCGCGCCGCCGCGCCAATTCAGCCCGGAGTTCCGCCGCGCGGACGCCCCGCGCGTTCCTGAGATACTCCTCGGCCCGATCGAGCGCCCCCGCCTCGATGCACACCCGTGCCAATTTGCAGTACACCGCCGACTTGTCGCTCGCCAGCGGCAGGCAGTATCGCCAGGCCTCCTCCGCAAGATTCCATTCCGGCTCCTCCAGCGCCACGAAACTCTCCGCCAGCGCGGCCGCAAACCGGTACTCATCCGGCGCCAGCCGCCGCGCCATCCGGTACTGTGCCTGCGCCAGCGAGATGACCGCGCCCTCCGGCACCCCGCGCACCTTCGCCGTCGCCTCGCGGAAAAAGAAATAGAGATTCGCCAGATCGAATCGCGCCGCGGCATCCTCGGGCAACAATTCCACCAGCCGCTCCCAATAGCGGATGCACCCGGTCATGTCCCCCATAGATCGCGCGATCTCCGCCAGTTCCCTCACGGCCACCGGGTCTGTGGGATTCTCCTGCAGCGCACTCAACAGCGCCTCTCGCGCCGCGGACCACTCGCCCCGCCTCGCGAGTTCAACCCCGCGCGCCGTGCCCCCGGTCTCGGCGAGGCACGCCCCAGCGACTGTAAGCAGCGCGGCCACAGCCAGAAAGCGCATGTATAACCATTAGCAGAAATCACAATTTGTAAAGTGTTTTTTTCACATTTCCACTCGTGCGCCAACCACTCGTTGCCCCCAGCCCAAACCACCGGTTTCACCCTATCCGCGGATCGCGGGGAGCAATAATGGCACGCCGAAGGACGACGCCGGGAATGACCGCGCGACGCGGGCACCTCCGGGGCAGAAAATGGGGCGTAGGAGCGCGCTTGCGCGCGATGCGCGCATGGGATCGCCTGCAAGCAGGCTCCCACGATTCGGTGCCTGAATCTTCGAGTCAGCGCCTCCGCGGTGCGGCACGCCGCTGGAGTTCAGCCTTCAGGCTGCCTGGAGAACGTGGCAGGCTGAAGCCTGTACTCCAGCCACATCACATCCGTTCGCCCTGAGCTTGTCCAAGGGCGCCGCGAGCCAGACCGTCCTCCGACCACCCACAAGTCGTGGTCGAAGTGGCCAAGCGCGCGCGTTCGGCCACGGGAATTATCGCGCTAGCGTTTTCCCGGCCGCCGTCGTCCCGCCGGGCCCGCACTCCGTTTCATGCGATATTTCTGCGCCCGCGCGGCTGGCGCCACGCCGGCCGCCGGCCCACCGTCGGCACCGCGGACCTCCCGGATCTGGTCGCGCAGCAGCGCGGCCTTCTCGTACTCGAGATTCTCCGATGCCTCGCGCATCTCCCGCTCCAGTTCCTCGATGAAAGCCGCCGCATCGAAATCCGCGCCCCGTTCTCCGGCGATCGACTCCTCCAATTGCCTTGCGGCCGCGACCGTGTGCAGCGATTCCTGCTCGGCCCTCTTTACACTCTCTGGGGTTATGCCGTTCTCCTCATTATAGCGCGTCTGGGCCTCGCGCCGATACTTCGTGGTCTCGATCAACTTCCGGATCGAGTCGGTCATCGTGTCCGCGTACAGGACCACCTCTCCCCCGATGTGCCTCGCGGCGCGCCCCGCGGTCTGGATCAGCGATGTCGCCGAACGCAGGAAACCCTCCTTGTCGGCGTCCAGAATGGCCACGAGAGAGACCTCCGGTAGATCGAGCCCCTCGCGCAACAGGTTGATGCCCACGAGAACATCGCAGGCGCCCCGGCGCAGCCCGCGCAGGATCTCGACTCGCTCGATGGCGTCGATCTCGGAATGCAGGTACATCACCCGGATCCCGAGATTCCGGAGATAGTCGGTGAGATCCTCCGCCGTGCGCTTCGTCAGCGTCGTCACCAGCACCCGCTCGCCCCGGGCCACGCGCTCTCTCGCGCGCGCGATGAGATCGTCTATCTGGCCCTTGAGCGGCCGCACGATGACCGGCGGATCCACCAGCCCCGTCGGACGGATGATCTGCTCGACGCACGCCCCGCCCGCCTCCGCCAGCTCGTAGGGCCCGGGCGTCGCCGAAACGTAGAGAACCTGCCCGACCAGCGCCCGGAATTCCTGGAAATTCAGGGGCCGATTATCGAGCGCGCTCGGCAACCGGAAGCCGTGCTCCACCAGCACGCGCTTGCGCGCGATGTCCCCGTTGTACATGCCGCCAAGCTGCGGCACCGTCGCGTGCGACTCGTCGATGATCGTCAGGAAACCCGCCGGAAAGAAATCCAACAACGTGTAGGGACGAGACCCGGGCGGCCGCCCCGCCAGATGGCGCGAATAGTTCTCGATCCCGGAGCAATAGCCCATCTCCTCGATCATCTCGAGGTCGTACTCCGTCCGCATCCGGACCCGCTGCGCCTCCACCAGCTTTCCCTTGGCCTCCAAGTCCGCCACCCGCGCGTCCAGTTCCTCGCGGATCGTGACCAGCGCCCGCCGGATCTTGTCGTGCGGCGTGACGAACTGCTTGGCCGGCGCGAACGTGTGCCGCTCCAGGCGCTCGATCACATCGCCCGTCAGCGGATCGAAACGTGCCATCCGTTCGATCTCGTCCCCGAAGAACTCCAGCCGCACCGCCTCCTCTCCCCCCGCCGGCCATACCTCCACCACGTCGCCTCGCACGCGAAATCGCCCCCGCTCCAGGGCGATGTCGTTGCGATCGTACTGCATATCCACCAGCCGCGAGAGGACCGCGTCCCGCGCCATGCTCGCGCCCACCTCAAGGGGCAGGAGCATGCTCGCAAAATCCTCGGGCGAACCCAGGCCATAGATGCACGACACGCTCGCGACCACCACCACGTCCCGCCGCGAAAGCAGCGATGCCGTCGCCGATAGCCGCAGTCGCTCGATCTCGTCGTTGATGCTCGAGTCCTTCTCGATATACGTGTCGGTCCGCGGGATGTACGCCTCGGGCTGGTAGTAATCGAAATAGCTCACGAAATATTCAACAGCATTCCGCGGGAAGAATTGCTTGAACTCGCTGTAGAGCTGCGCCGCCAGCGTCTTGTTGTGCGAGAGCACTAGGGTCGGGCACCCCAGCCTCGCGATCAGGTTCGCCATCG
Source organism: Verrucomicrobiota bacterium (assembly GCA_029560585.1). GTDB lineage: Bacteria > Verrucomicrobiota > Verrucomicrobiia > JADLBR01 > JADLBR01 > JADLBR01. Next base: position 146,137 of record JAKQKQ010000189.1, read on the forward strand.
TGAAGGTCTTCCCCGAACCCGTCACGCCCAGCAGCACCTGCGCCCGCTTGCCCCCCGCCACGCCCCTCGCCAAAGCCTCGATGGCCCCCGGCTGATCGCCCTTCGGCTCATAGGGTGCCTCGAGTGAGAATTCCATTGCCAATGACTCTGCCACCCCGCCGCGGCGACGCCAGCGCGACTATGCCCACGGCGGAACCCTCGGTGCACTCATCGCGCAAGAAACTCCAATCACACGTGAAAGTCATTTTTGTAAGTGTCTAACCGAATGATTTCCCAAGGCGTTCCTTAACAATATGTTACCCTTGACGCCCCGCTGGTGGATGGCTAGCAACAGTTTGTGGGTGACCGCGATGCTAAGGGTACCCACGGAGATGGCATCGAAACTGTCTAAGGCTCGACGCTCGCTCCCAGCCGTATCGTTTTTGCTCGGAGTGGCTTTGGGAGCGGCAGCCGAACCAACACGGCAGGGGATTGCGACACCCAGGTCGCCGGATCCCCCCACCCACATCACCCGAATCGGCGATCTCCGATCCATGCCCCCGACCAAACGCGCGAAGCTCGGAACCCAAACCCTGCGCGGTGTGGTGACTTGGTCCTCCGGCCCCAAGCACCCTAGCGAGCTGGTGGTCGATGACGGCACCGGCGGCATCTTCGTCCGTGTTCCCGAGGCGCATGGATCGGTGGCGGCAGGGACGGTATCCAGAATCCCAACGGGCACCGAGCTGGAGGTGAGCGGAATCATCCGCGGCCCTCTCTATGAAGCCCCTCGTCTCTCTGCCTCGCATCTCCGCGTGCTTGGCGAGTCCCCGCTCCCAAAAGCAAAACTCGCAGGCCCACTCCGAGATGGCTCCCCTCGCCCGGCTTTGCCCTCCCGAGCGCCTGGCAATTCTCCCCTGCCAGAACCGAAACCCCCGAGCCCGTTCTTCGTAGAGGCGGGCCGCAGTCTCTTCCAGCGGTTGGAGGTGCGCGGGATGATTAAACGAGTCGAGCCCATGGGGCATTCTACCGCCGCCCTGACTATCGCCAACGGCAAGACCGAATTCAAAGCCCAAGTGAAATTGTCACCGAAAATCGCTCCAGAACAACTCATCGGCTGCTGGGTCTGCGTCCGCGGAACCATCATGGGGATACGAAATAACCGGCAGGAACTCATCGGGTTCACACTGATCACCGATCGCCCGGAAGACTTGATCACCGTTCATGCCACCTGCTCTCAGGACCCGTTCCAAGCCACCGAGGTCCCGATCAACGAATTCCATCTGTTCTCAGAATCTGGTTTCCTGATGGCCAGGGGCCGAACCACCGGCACGGTCACCAGTTATTTCCCCGGACACTGCCTTTTCCTTCGGAAAGACGGTCGCACGGTCCGGATCGAAACCACCTCCCAGATTCCACTCGAGATCGGCGACCTGGCGGAGGCCTCGGGATTTTTCCACCTGTGCAATGGCGTAGTGGGCATGCAGAACGCCGCCGTCCGAAAAATCGGCTGCGGTAAAGCCCCTGTCCCGGTGGACATCGATGTCGCCGATGTCTTCGGCGATCGCGGGGAGACGACCCCGGGCAAGCCCAGGGCCGATCTGGACTGGGCCCTCGTCCGGTTGAACGCGCGCCTCGCAAATCTCCAAGAAACGGAAATGGGCCACCGCCTGCTCCTTGAATCGAGCAACATCTTCGTGATGGCGGAACTAGACACGGACGACGGTGGCGCACTTCATCATCTCCGCGCCGGGAGCCAGATCACGGCTACGGGCATAGCCGCCCCCGACTGCGAGCATGCCATCGGTCTTGGCACATTCACGCGACCGACCGCCATGACGCTCCTGCTTCGCAGTGCGGACGACGTCAGGATCATCAAGGCGGCACCGTGGTGGACACCGAAACGCCTCACCATCGCCCTGCTCGCGTCCGTGGGACTCGCCGGCACCCTCGCCATCTGGACCCTCCTGTTGGCCCGCCGCGTCCGTCGACACACCCTCGCGCTCGCCCAAAAGTCCTTTGACTATCGCTCGCTCGAACTTGAGCAAGAGACGATGCTCCGCGAGCGGAGCCGCATCGCCGCAGAACTCCACGACGGGGTCCAGCAGTTGCTCGCCGGCGTGTCGTTCCACATCGGCGCCGCCGACGGGGCACCGGACAATTCCCGCAAGCACATCGCCAAGGCCCATGGCATCCTCGCCAAGGTCAGCGAGGAATTCCGGACCTGCATCTGGGCACTGCGTCAGATGGGCACGGCCGAAACCGATCCCGCGCGCAGCCTCCGCAGCGTCGCGGCCCTGCAGCGCCAGTGCTCGGACACCGAGATCGACCTCCGGGTTGAGGGAATCGACGCGCCCCTTCCCCCACCCGTGATGACCGCACTGTCCCTGACCGCGCGCGAGGCCATGTGCAACGCCGTCCGTCATGGCTCGGCCAAACACGTGGCGCTCCTCTACCGGCGGGACGAGGGCGGCGTGACGCTGGAGGTCTCCGACGACGGATCGGGCTTCACCCCCACCGATGGCCCCGACTCCCACTGGAATCGCTTTGGCCTGACGAACATGCTGCAGCGGATTCACGCGCTCGGCGGCACCCTCGATATCGACAGTCAGCCCGGCCGCGGTGCCCGCATCATCGTGCACATTCCAGCCACCGCACTCGAGGCCCAAGCCCCCTTGCAAGACTCCGATCCAGAGAGTATTTTGATAGAAAGAGGGACGGGTGGCGGCGATTCGCGTTTTCGTCGTGGATGACCATGAGGTCGTGCGTTCGGGCATCGTATCGATGTTCGACTCCAATGATCAGATCAGGGTTGTCGGACAGGCGGGCAACGCCCGGGACGCCCTCCGGCTCTACCGCTCGCTGCGCCCCGATATCACCCTGATGGACATCCGCCTCCCCGGTGACGACGGTTTCGCCACGCTCAACGGCATCCGATCCTCCGACCCCACCGCCCGTGTCATCATCCTGGCCACGGATGCCTTTGAGGCCGACATTCTCTTCGCGCGCAAGGCCGGCGCCTGCGGTTACCTCACCAAGACCATCGGGCGCAAAAAACTCCTGTCCGAAATCCTCCAGGCTTTCACGACAGGAACCTGCTCTCCCTTTGCGCCATCCCAGGATCACGCGGCTCCCGCGCCTGCCAGCCCCCCCCTCACCGAACGCGAACTCGACGTGCTGCGCCACATGCGCCGCGGCCTGAACAATGCAGATATCGGAAAGGCTCTCGATATCAGCGAACACACCGTCAAGTCTCACGTGGCATCCATCCTCAAGAATCTCCACGCGGCAAGCCGGGCCGAGGCCGTGGCCATCGGCTTCGATCTCGGTCTGCTCCGCACCAACCACGGAGACACGACCTCCTCCCTGTTCAACAAACTCACCTGATCTGCCCGTTGAGAAACCCCCTGATGGGGTGGGTGGCCCGATCCCGCCGGGAGGGCCCGCGGCCTCAAGGACCGAGCCTGTCTAGAAACGCCAGATCATCATCTCCACGCCGGCGTTCCAGTATCAGTTGGGAGGGACGCCGTCCCCGGCGTCCGCGATTCACCAGCCGCGAAACGCCCGGGCCAACCCGGCCCGCGAGGCCGCGGGCCCTGCCCAGGATGCGCGCATGGCGCATCCATCGAAGGGTGTCGATGTTGCTTGTTGGGCGCTGATCTCCGTTGATCCCACGGGACATTAACGTTTTGAGACGCCGTCGGCCGACGTCTCTCCCATACCCAATGCGGCTGTTGTGTGGGTCTTTCGACGGGCAGCGTCTCATTGGCCTCCCACCCTCCTGCTGGAAAGAATCCGCGGCCTCATGAGCAGTCAAAGGGCCCTATCCCCTATCACCCGATCGGGTGATACACAAAAGTGCCCCTTCCCTTTACAAAAATATCCGTCCAGATGATCGATTGCACTTCGACCCGGTCGGCCCTGCCCCGTGGGCAGCACGGCAGATTTCATCCCCTTGAGTTCCACGGAAATAACCGCACCCACTCGCTTTTCCTTGATGAAATGACAGCCCTGCCCCTGCCTTTGTCCGTCCCCCCCATATAACCTTAAGTACATGAAATTTTGTCCTTTTTCTGGGCTGCAAAATCGATATAGGAATTATCAAAGTGTTTGCAGGACATCTTTTAAGGGTGTTGCCAGGCCTGTTCGCTGTCCCCATGCGCCCTTCATTGGCCTTCCCCGCCAAGACACAAGCGGACAAGCGGAACAACGGCGTTCCGACATTGAGATTCTTAATTGCGTGGCGCAAGAGATCGCCCGACCGAAAGTGATGGATACTTCGAGAGCATCAGGAGCGGAATCGGACGCGAAATCGCAGGGATCGAGTCCCACGAACGCGGTCGATTCGCCCCAGCAACCGGAATCCATTCCCGCTGTCGGCGCCGTCGCGTCTCCGCAGACGCCGGGCAACGCCGAGCACCCGACACGCCGACCTGCTGCGACAGTCGCTTCCCCACAGAAGGGGCGCCAGGTGCCAAAGAAGCCCCGGCGCCAAGCCCATGATTCGCGGACCCGCGCCCACGTCCAAGAACGGCCCAAGAGAGTGATTCTGATCTACGACCCGATGCGGGCCTCGGACATGAAGATCACCCAGGGCATCGCGGATTTCGCCCGGGCACAATCCGCCTGGCAATTGTTCTTCCACGAGGGCAAGTGCGCCAATAAACAGCCCCCGGACTTCGAGGGTTGGCCCGCGGATGGGGTGATTTGTTCATGTCACATTCTCAAGGCGACAAATGGGACCGGCCACTGGGGCGTGCCCCTGGTGGCATTCGGCGGCACCTGGACGGGGAATCCCTCCTGTGACCGCTGCGTTCACTGCGTCGCCGCCGATCATGCGGCGGTGGGCCGCATGGGCGCCGACCATTTCCTGCAACGCGGCTTCCGCCACATGGCCTTCTGCGGGTACTGCAGCGAAGAGGACCAGGCCTGGTCCGCCCCGCGCGCCGAGGCCTTCGCCCACCGGGCCGCCGAGGCCAACGTCCCATGCCAGACGTTTAGCCCAAACGGCGCCGCCGAACCCTGGCCGACCATCCATCGCACGCTGGCCGACTGGATCCGAATCCTTCCGCGACCCGTGGGCCTGATGGCGGCCAATGACAGGCGCGCCAGGCAGGTGCTCGAAGCCTGCCACCACCTGGGCGTGAAAGTCCCCGAAGATGTCGCAATCGTCGGCGCCGATGACGATCCGCTGGTGTGCGAACTCTGCCAGCCGACCCTCTCGAGCATCGATCAGTCGGGTCGCCAGATCGGCCGCGACACGGCCGCCCTGCTCGACGCACTGATGCGCGGCGAACAACCCCCCCCCGGCGTCCGCATCGTCCCCCCTGCCGGAATCACGGAACGACGCTCCTCTGACATCATCGCCGTGCAAGACAATCTCGCCTCGGCGGCCCTCGCCCATGTCCGCGCGCACGCCTGCGAGGGCATCAAGATCGCCGATGTCGCGAGCGCGTTGGACATCTCCCGATCGACCCTCCAGACGCGGTTCAAATACGCGGTCGGCCGAACAATCCACGACGAGATACGCCGCGTCCGGCTCGAGACCGCCCGACGCCTCTTGAGCGCCCTGGATCTGCCAATCAAGCAGGTGGCGGACCGATCGGGCTTCCGCACCGTGCAGCACATGACCGCCGTCTTCCGACAATTCCTCGGCACCACGCCGGCGGCATTCCGCGAGGAGGCGCGGGCACGCCGCGGCCGCGGCACCTGACCGCGACCCGGCCGATCACGCCATGGTCCGGATCGCCCGCTTGTTGCCATCCGCCACAGCGCACCCAGGTTGCGCCCGCACCAGCGGGCAATGATAAAAAAAGCACCGGTTCCCGCACGATCCCAAGGGAGACCGCCGCAGCGATCAGCCCGGCGGCCAGGCCATCTTCCGGCCACCCAACACGTGCACGTGCAGGTGCGGCACCGCCTCGCCCGCGTCGGGGCCATTATTGATCACCAGCCGATAGCCCGTCTTGTCTATCCCCTCCCTCCGCGCGACCTCGCGCGCCACCAAAAGCAACTTCCCGAGCAAATCGCCATCCCCGGGCCCCGCCGCGTCAATCCGCACGATCACGCGCCGCGGAATAACCAGGATGTGCACCGGCGCCTGCGGCGATATGTCGCGGAATGCCACGACCTCGTCATCCTGATGAACGATCTTCGCCGGTATCTCGCCCTTGGCTATCTTCAAAAAAATCGATTCCTCGCCCATGGTCGCCTCCTTGCCCCGATAGAAAACCCCAACCTCGCGCCCCGGTCACACGACGAGGACGCGCACTTCTCGGCCCCGGCCCGCCGAGGCCACGACACCCTCGATATGGGACAGGATCTCGGACTCGAGCTCCCTGCACCTGCGCCTCCAGCGGCGAAGCCCCGAAAGGTATTTCACCGCCGATTTCATCCCGGTGAACACCAGGCAGCTCACGTCGCCGCCCATCCCGTGCTCGATCGATCGCCGGAGCCGATCAAAAAACGCCAGCTCGAATCCCGGCCGCGCCTCCCGCGCGAGCGTCGCCAGCGAGATCCGTATCCGCGGCGGCAGCGTCTCGAAAGACCCCGCCACGTCCTCGGCCCCAATCTTCCGGAGAACATGGCAGACCGTCGTGCGGATGTCATCGGCCGAGATGACCATTCCCGGACCGTCGTTCTCCAGATAGTCGATGATGACCTTGGCGACCTGCTGGGCCCACCAGGCCGAATGGCCGTGACCCTTGGCCACGTTGAAGATGGATTCGGCCAGCCATGCGCCATCCAGCGGCACAAGCCGGCGCCCCCCGTGATCGATCATCGGCAGATAGTTCTCGTTCGCGATCATCGGACCCTCGTCGCCCGCATGCTCTTGATCTCCTGCTCGAACTCGCCGATGTCCTCAAACCGCCGGTACACCGATGCGAATCGAACGTACGCCACCTCGTCCAGTTCCCGCAGTTTGCGCATCACCGCCTCCCCGATCACCCGCGCCGGAATCTCGTTGTCGTACTCCCGCTCCAGCTCGTTGACGATCTCCAGCGCCGCGGCCTCGATCTGCTCCTTGCTCACCGGCCGTTTCTCGCAGGCGCGCATCATCCCGTTGAGCAGCTTCTGCCGGTCAAACGGCTGGTAGCGGCCATCCGACTTGATGACCCGCACGTCCTGCGATTCGATGCCCTCGTACGTCGTAAACCGAAACGAGCACGCCAAACACTCGCGACGCCGACGGATGCTGGCCCCATCCCGCGATAACCGGGAATCCACCACCTTGTCATCGAGGACGCCGCATTTTGGGCACTTCATTCGTCAAACACAACCAGTTGTGGTCGCGCCCTCATCCCTGTTGCTACACCACAATAGCTTGTGTGTCAACCGCGATCTCGCCTTTGACTCCCGGCTCTGGGGGGCCCACACTGCCTGCCGTGCCTATTCACGTTCTTGGCAAGAGCGTCGCTTTTCCGGATCCCGAGGAGGCAGAATCTGACGGTTTGCTGGCCGTGGGCGGCGACCTGTCCACATCGCGACTGCTGGAGGCCTATCGGCACGGGATCTTCCCGTGGCCCTGGGGCGAGGGCCAGCCGATGACATGGTACTCACCCCCCCAGCGCTGCATCTTCGAGCCCGGCGGGGTGCGCGTTAATCGCAGCCTCCGCCGCACCCTCATGTCCAAACGATTCGAGTGCCGAATCGATACCTGCTTCGCCGATGTGGTCCGCGGCTGCGCAAAGGCCGCTCGGCCAGGCCAATCGGGGACATGGATCACTGGCGCGGTCGCCCGCGCCTATGGCCGGCTCCACCGCCTTGGGCACGCCCATTCCGTCGAGGCCTGGCAAAACGATCACCTCGCCGGTGGCCTGTACGGCCTGGCCATCGGCGGCGCATTCTTCGCGGAGTCCATGTTCCATCGGGAACCCGATGCCTCCAAATTCGCCCTTCATTCCCTGTCGGAATTGCTGCTCGCCCAGGGTTTCACCCTCATCGACGCCCAGGTTGCTTCGCCACTGCTCATGGCCCTTGGCGCCATCTCGATCCCGCGGCCCGAATTCCTGCGCCGCCTCCGCGACGCCATCGCACTCCCGGTTCGTTTCGAAACTCTCGCGAAATCCCGACCGGCCCCCTAGGAATCTGTCGGACTTAGGCCGACAGATTCCTCTGAAAAAACCGCCTGTTTATCTGAAGGTGAACGAGTTAGACAAGATGTTCGGTCCAGAACTCAGGGTGGTGAACGAGCGATTCCCTTGTTCCTCATGTATCGCAACCAGTTAAGTGCTAGACGGTTTTGCCTACTAGCAGCCTGTCGGACTTTCCTAAGTCCGACAGGCTGCTAGCCTGCACGGCGTGAGAACGCCAGACCCGGTCACCCTGCTCGCGGCAGCATTAGCCCTGTCCGCATCGCCATGCCTTGCCGCCGACCCAGACCCGCCGCTCCGCTCCCTGCCTGGTTCCCGACAACTGCTCATAGGTGCCGCGGCCATGAATAATTTCTGGGCCGCCCCCGACGCCGCCGAGTACACCCGCGCTCTATCGGGACATTTCAACGCCCTGACGCCAGAGAACCAGATGAAGCCCGACTCCCTTCAGCCACGGCGCGATACGTTCCAATTCGGACCCGCCGACCGTTTCGTCGCATTCGCAAAAGAACACCGGATGGCCGTGCATGGCCACACCCTCGTCTGGCACCAGCAAAATCCCGACTGGCTCGAGGGCGCCTCGTGGACCCGCCCCGAACTCATCTCGGCCCTCAGCAACCACGTCACCACGATCGTCGCCCACTTCAAGGAAGACATCGCCCTCTGGGATGTCGTCAACGAGGCCATGGGCGACAACGGGAAATTCCGCGACTCCTTCTGGAAAAAGAGCCTGGGCGACGACAACCACGATGGCATCCCCGATTACATCGATCTGGCGTTCCGGTTCGCCCGCCAGGCCGACCGGGATTGCATCCTCGTCTACAACGACTACGGCGCGGAGCATTCCGGCGCCAAGGCGGATGCCATCCTCAAGATGACCCGCGAGCTCAAGCGCGGCGGCACCCCCATCGATGCCGTGGGTTTCCAATTCCACATCAAAGGCCTGAGGTTCGATTTCGACGACTTCCGCAAAAACGCCCGGCGTTTCACCTCCGCCGGCTTGAAGGTGTTCATCACGGAGGCCGACTTCGCCATACCACCCCCCGTCACACCGGAAAAATTGGCCGCCCAGTCCAAGCTCTGCGGCGAAATGGTGCGGGCCGCGCGTGCCATCAGCGGCTGCGCCGGGGTCTTCTGGTGGGGCGTCACCGACAGGCACAGCTGGCTCAACATGCCCGAATTCGTCAAGGGAGGTGCCGATGGTCTCTTGTTCGATCGCGAGTACACACCCAAACCCTGCTACCGCGCCGTCCAAGAGGCGCTCCGTTAGCCAGAATCTTCGGGCGCTGTTCGCGGGCGCGGCTCGTACCCCGACCCAGGATCCGGGCCGGGAGGGTTTTGGACTGCGGTGGCAGAGTCCGGCAACCGCCGGACGACGCCACCGCTTTGTCAGCGCGCGAAGCGCGGGCCGGGGCCATCGGCTTCGGCTCCGCCCCCAGAAGTTTCACCATGAATAATCCGGAGCGTGGACGGCTCTGGCTAGCGCCGCCCCGGCGCGCCGGGGGCGGCCCTGTCCGGCCGCGGAGAACCCGGGTCGGCGCGCCCCCTACCCTAGGTGCGCCATGCGCACGGACACGACATCTGATTCCTTGCGGATTTCGCCCAGTGCCCCCTCGGGTGGCGCGCTATCGAGCTGTAGCACCGTCAGCGCCGTCCCCCCTCGCTCCGAGCGGCACAGCGACATGTTCGCAATGTTCACATGGTGGCGACCCAGGATCGTGCCGATCCAACCAACGATCCCGGGACGGTCGCGGTTCTCGACGAAAAACAGCACGCCCTCCGTGTTCGCCTCCACCGAAAGCCCGTTGAACCGGACGAGCCGCGGATGCGACGCAAAAAACGTGCCCGCCACCGATACCTCTTCCCCCCCGGCGGTCGCCACGACCTCGACCAGTTCCGAGAAGGCGCAGTGCTCGCGGATCTTTGTCTCCCGAAACTCCAGGCCCAGGGTCTGCGCAAACCGGATGACGTTGATCTGGTTGACCTCGCCACCCGCCGCGTCCTTCAAAAACCCCTGGAGGATCGCCCGAGTGACCGGCGCCGTCGAGTGCTCCGTGATCGGGCCGTAGTAGCGGATGGTCAGGTGCTCGGCGCGCTTCGGGCCGACTTGCGCCAAGAGGCGCCCCAGCTTCTGCCCCAGATCGAGGTACGGTCGAAGAATGCCCATCGTCTTGGCATCCACGCTCGGCAGATTGACCGAGTTCCTCACGACCCCGTTGAGCAGATAGTCCTCCATCTGCTCGCACACCTCCACCCCAACACTCTCCTGCGCCTCCTGCGTCGATGCCCCGAGATGCGGGGTCAGCACGAGGTTCGGCAGCGCGCGCAAAGGCCAGTCGGCCGGCGGCGGCTCCTTCTCGTAAACATCGAGGGCCGCGGCCGCCACTTGCCCGCTCTTGAGCGCCTCGGCCAAGTCGGCCTCCTTGACCAGCCCGCCGCGCGCGCAGTTGATGATCCTCACCCCTTTCTTGCACTTCGCGAGCGTCTTGCCGTTCAGTATGCCCCGCGTCTCGTCCGTCAGCGGCGAATGCAATGTGATGAAATCCGCGTCGGGCAGCAGGTCCTCCAACTTCTCGGCGATCTCCACCTGGAGCGTGCGCGCGCGGCTCAGCGACAGAAAAGGATCATAGACCCGGACCCGCATCCCCAGGGCGATCGCCCGCCGCGCGACCTCGCCTCCGATGCGGCCCATGCCGATGATGCCGAGCGTCTTGCCATAGAGCTCCACGCCCTCGAAATGCTTCCTGTCCCACTTCCCCGCGCGGATGCTCGCGTCGGCCTGCGGGATGTTCCTCGCCATCGCGAACATCAGCGACAGGGCGTGCTCCGCAGTCGAAATCGTGTTCCCCCCGGGCGTGTTCATCACCAGGATGCCCCTCGCGGTGGCCGCCTCGACATCCACGTTGTCCACGCCGACGCCCGCCCGTCCCACCGCCTTGAGCCGCGGGGCCTTCGACAAATAGTCCGCCGTCACCTTCGTCGCACTCCGGACCAGCAGGCCATCCATCCGGGCCAAGACCGCCGCCTTCTCGGCATCCGTCTTCAGATCAGCCGCCCGGACGACCTCGATCGATCCCCCGCGACCCAGCATCTCAAGACCCTTCTCCGATATCGATTCCGCCGCAAAAACACAGAAGCTCGCACCCATAGGGCCTCAGAACTTACGCCCCCGCCCACCGCCGGGGAAGATGAAACTTCAGCCCCCCGGATTGAGCAACTCGAGGATACGGGCGACGGTCTGATCCAGGGAAAGTGCGTCCGCGTCGATGACGTGATCGGCCTCGAGGTAGGTTGCCTCGCGCTGGGCCAAAAGCTCGCGGATCCGAAGCAGCGGATCCGCGTCAAAGAGCAGTGGCCTCTTGTGCGCGTGCCTGACCCGCGCCGCGAGCCGCTCGGGCGACGCCCTGAGATAGATCACGACCCCGCCATCCGACTTGAGGGTCGCCCGATTCACGGGGTCGGCGAACGCGCCACCACCGGTGGCGATGACACAGGGCCTGTCGCGCACCGCCCGGGCGATCGTCTCCCTCTCCACCTCGCGAAAATGTCCCTCTCCCCATTCCTCGAATATCTTCGCGATGCTCCGCCCCATCTCATATTCGATGGTCGCGTCGATGTCGTTCAGCCGGACGCCCAGCCAGTCTGCCAGGCGTCGCCCGACCGCGCTCTTGCCAGAACCCATCATCCCGATCAGCACCACATTGGGCCGACCCCCGGCGCCCTTCTCGCCGCCCTCGCTCACTCGCGGGACCCCACCTTGTCCGCCCAAAACTTGCCGATCGGCCCCAGGGCGGACCGCATCGAGGCCAACGACCTGGAGGCAGCGCGCCCCCCGCGCGAAAGGGCCTCGACCGCCGCGCGGCGCACGTTCCAGTCCGGATCGTCCAACATCGGAATGACCCTGCGGAAATCCGCGCCGGGCACACGCCCGAGGATTCGCACGGCGAGCGCGCGCTCCAATCCCCGATCGCTCCCGAGGAAAGGCGCGACGCGGTCTTCGAAGCCGGCGCCGCCCAAGCGCGACAGGGCAAGGAGCGATGCGGGCGCGGATCTCTCCTCTCGCAGGCACGCCGCCGCAATCTGGGCATCGGCCGATGCCCCATAGCGCCCAAGCCAGTAGATGCAGAGATTCCTCACGTCCGGCCACGGGCTCCGGGCCAGGCTCCGCAGGACCGGAAGACACTCCCGCCCATGTTTCTCCAGCAAATTGTCGACCAGCACCCGGCTGCCCGCATCCCGGCGCAAAACCCACGGCACCACCGACGCGTACTTCGACGCCGGTATGGCCTCCAACCTGTGCATGGCCTCGCGGCTGTCGCGCAGTTTCCATGGCGCGTCGCCGACCCGACCGGCGCGCAGCATGAGCTCCTCCACCTCCGCGCCCCCTCCCATCGCAATGATCCGCTGCCTGTCGACCGGGGGATCTGCCGGTTCCGTCGACTCGATGCTGCCAAAACGCAGATTCGCTATCGACACCGGCGGCCCCGGGATCCGGGCGCGCCCCCTGTCCTTGGTCCCCACCGAGGCGGGATCGAAGCGGCCTGGAGAGGGACGCCACGACCGAGCCCGGCTGTCCGCCCATGGCCTCCTCCATTCGCGCAACTGCGCGACGGATGCCGCGTCCGCCGCCACCCCGATGTCATTCCGCGTGCGATAATGGCCCTCTGCCAGCCCCGTGCTGTAGGAGTCGCCCCCGCCAAGATCCGCGAGTATCCCCACGCTTCCCGCGCCCCGCCGATCCGTAAATTCGCCGTCGCCTTGGCCCTGCCCCGTCTCCCCCAGCCGATACCGGTCGCCGCCCGCCTCATCCAGAAGAATGCCCACCGCATTGTTGATCGCGCAGCCCTGCGATCCGCTGTCCGCCGAATAGCTGTCGTCCCCAGAACCATCCCAGATCAACCCGACCGCAAAATCGTGGCTCCCGCCCTGCGACAGCCCGCCGCGGTTGACGTACTTATCGTTTCCGCCCCTGTCCCTGAGAAGGCCGGCGCTCAGGTGGATGCCGCTGCCCTGAGAATACTGGTGGGCCAAATACTCGTCGTTTCCGCCCCCATCGATAAGGGCGCCACAAGCGTACCAGTACCCGCAACCCTGCCCGTAGACCTCGCATTCATACCTGTCGTCGCCGCCCCCATCCATGAGGACGCCAAGCCCACCTGGCGCAAAGGGCCGATAGCCGATGCTGAACCCCTGGCTCAAGGATTGGGTCTTGTCGGGAAACCGACCCAGATCCGGGTATTTCCCCCCAGCCTTGTACCTGTCCGACCCCGCCCGATCCAGCAACAGGCCACACCCGTTGACTCCGGCAAATCCCTGGCCCTGCAACGCCGCCTCGTAGGTGTCCACCCCTGACTCGTCCACCACCATGCCCCATCCGAAGATGCCCGCGCCTTGCGTTATCGTGTCGCCCGCGTAGCGATCGGCCCCGGCCCTGTCCACAAGCGCGCCCGCGCCGAAGATCCCAGATCCCAGCGAACCATCGCCCCCCGTATAGTTGTCGTCACCCCGCTCGTCCCAGATGACCCCCACACCCCACAGCCCGAGCGCCCCATTCCTGTATCGGTCATCGCCCCCCAGATCAATCGCCACGCTCAAAGGCCGCCCCAGCAAACCGTCGGACTCTCCCGCCCCCTCGTACACGTCGTCACCGCCCAGATCGATTATAAGCGCCCGTCCCGACGGATGGCGGTCCGGACCCCGGCCCCCAATGCGGATCACGCCCAGCGGCGTCTCCAAATCAAACGCGGCAAAATCGCCCCCCGTCTCCCTGAACGACCCAACAAAACGCCACACGGCCGAAAGGACACCCTCAAGTTCCGCCCGCCACTCGCCCAAGGTTACGCCGCGGCTCGCCTCGAGCTGGGCAGAGATCCACTCCGCCGGTCCCACGTCGAGGTTGCCGGCCCGCGCGATGAGATCCCGGAGGGGCCCTGCCCCACCCGTGAATCCCGCCCAGCGCGCAAACGACGCCGGCTTCCGCTCCAACAGGAAATTCTCCACCGCCAGCACCCGCGTGCCCTCAAGCCGCTCCCTGGCGCCCACGCGCCGAACCATCGATTCCACGCGCCCCCTGCGCCACAAAAGCTCGTCCAGCAAGCCCTGCACCGCCGGCCGCATTCCCGCCGGCACCCGGCCCCAATCCCTCACGGCGCATCGCGTGCGACCTGCCCCCGCACGTCCCCACGGCGGCCGCGCAAATTCGGCCTCCAGCAACTCCGCAAATCCAAATAACCCCAGTGGCGATGACATCAGCCCACGCACCATCGGGGACAGATTCTCGTCGCGAACAACGTCCTTCTTGAACCCGAGGTCCGCCTCGGTCAACCCCGCCACCGACATCGCATCCCGCACGACCTGCGACGCCCCGCCCGCATCCAGCGCCCGCCCGGCGCCCGGAAACGAGGGCACCGCGAGGCCAATCAGCCCCGCCAAGCACGTCGCCCTTGTCCTAAGTCGTGACATCTCAGATATTGCCGTCGCCCTGGCGTCTCCGGCGCCACCCACTTTACCGGAACCGGACAACCCGCGATCGGCAGATGCGCCAGACCCAAAGTCGCCCTCCAACAACCCATTTAGGCCAAACGGCCGCAAGATCAATCGCGCTTGCGAATTGACGCCCGCCACACGTCGCCCAATATTCCCGACATGATCTGGGCCCAAGCACCCGCCACAGCCGCCACCGCTGCACTCGCCTTAGCCATCGCACTGGCCGGGTGCAGCCGACTCGACCCGCTCAAAGAGTCGGTCTCCGAGAACCACGCGGCCAACCCAAGCGCGCCCGCCGCCGCGCCCGAATCCGACACGGCCCACAACGGTGGCTATCGCTCCCCTCTCGATCCGCCCGATACGCCGGATAATCTGAGGGATCGCGCCAGCCAGGGCGATCCGATCGGCCAATACTGGATGGGCTACCTCCACGAGTACGGTACCCGCGGCATCACCAAGGACCTCAAGGCCGCCCTCAATTTCTACAAGCTCGCGGCCGACCAGGGCCACGAGCAGGCCGTCATCGCGGCCGAGCGCGTCGAAGGAAAACTGAAAGATCCCAAGAGTGAGGCCGAAGACGCCATGGACCACCAGAAGGCAGAGGACGTGGCCGCGTACGTCCAGCGGATCAAGAAATCCGCCGACGCCGGCCGCCCCGAATCACAGTATCTCCTCGGCGTTTACCACGAGCATGGCCGATATGGGGTCGAAGCGAATATCAGCCTCGCGAAGGAATACTACCAGAAGGCCGCCGAACAGGGGAACGAGAAGGCCATGGTCGCACTCGAGCGGCTCTCCCAGCAGCAGTGATCTAGGTTTCGAAGGAGATACCACCCGTGTCCGAAAGCTTCCTCACCATACTCTACGGCATTCTCGAGGGCGTCACCGAATTCCTCCCCATCTCCTCGACGGGCCATCTCCTCATCGCACAGCACTTCTTCGAGGCCAAGGCCGACGCATTCAATATCATCATCCAGGCAGGCGCGGTCTCGGCCGTCGTCGCCATCTACTGGCGCCGCCTGCTCGCCCTCTGCATCAGCTTCACGCGGCCCGAGAACCGCGACTACGTCCTGAAGCTGTGCGTCGCGTTCGCGGTGACCATGGTGGGCTGCCTCGTCGCCAGAAAGTTGCTCGGCATCAAGCTGCCCGAGGTGCTCGAGCCCGTCGTGTCAGCCCTGGTCATCGGCGCCCTGCTCATCTTCCTCGCCGAGCGCTTGCTCAAGCACCACCAGCCCACCGAGACACTCACGTGGTCAACGGCGGTCTGGGTCGGCGTCGCCCAGATTCTCGCGGCCGTTTTCCCCGGAACATCTCGCTCCGGGGCCACGATCATCGCCGCCATGTTCTGCGGGATGTCACGGCCCGCCGCCACCGAATTCTCGTTCCTTCTGAGCATCCCAACGATGTTCGCCGCCAGTGCCTACGCCGCCCTCGAGGCCCAGCAGGCCGGCCAGTTCGACGAGCGCCTCACCGGCGATCTCGTCGTCGGCTTCATCATCTCCATGCTTTCCGCCTTCATCGTCGTCAAATGGCTCCTGAAATTCGTCCGGAGCCACACCTTCACACCCTTCGCGTGGTACCGGATCGCCCTTGGCATCGTGCTCGTCTTGCTCCTCGCCGGAGAGCACACCCCGGCCGACCTCATCCACGAGTAGGCGGCGGCCCAACCCGGAATTTCACAGCCCGCAAGGCTGTGAAATATCCGGGCTAATGGATGATCCCGCGCTCCGAAGCCCGGATAAACGCCAGCAGGTGGCCGATCTCGGGACAAGGCCCAAGCTCCCCCTCGATCCGTTGCACCGCCTGAGAGGTATTCAGCCCGCTGCGATAGAGGAGCTTGAAGGCCGCCTTCATCCGCTTGATCGTCTCCTCGGATAGCCCCTGCCGCTGCATGCCGACGGAATTCACGCCGCGCGCGCAGGCCGGATTGCCGTCCACCAGCATGAACGGGGGCAGATCCTGCTCGACCTTCGCGCAGCCGCCAATGAACCCGAACCGCCCCAGCCGGCAGAACTGGTGCACCGCGCTCAGGCCGCCGATCGTCACCCTGTCCTCCACCACCACGTGCCCGCCCAGCGTCCCGCAGTTCGAGAAAACGCAGTGGTCCCCCACGCGGCAGTCGTGCCCGACGTGCGCGTAGGCCAGCAGATGATTGTGCGACCCGATCACGGTGGCGTCGCCGGGCCCGTTGCCCCGGTTGATCGTCACGGACTCGCGAAAACAATTGCCCCGCCCGATCTGCAGCCGCGTCGGCTCTCCCCCATAGCGGATGGCCTGCGTCCGGCCCCCGATCGACGCGAAGGGGTGAAATTCGTTCTCGGGGCCAATCTCTGATGGACCCTGCACCACCACGTGCGCCACCAGCCGACAGCCATCCCCGAGGCGCACCCCGGCCCCGATGACGCAGTACGGCCCAATCTCGATCCCGTCGCCCAGCTCGGCCCCGGGGTCCACCACGGCTGTCGGATGAATCTGATTCGCCATGGCCCTCTCAGAACTCCTGGAAACCAAACGTCAGTTCACCCTCGGAGGCCACCTCGCCCTTGACCACACACTGGCAGTAAGCCCGACCAACACTCCCCCGCGCCTTCGTCAGCTCCACCTGAATCACGATCGTGTCGCCAGGTAAAATCGGCCTCCTGAACTTCACCTTGTCCGCGCTCATGAAGAGCCCCAGCTTGCCCGCGTCCCCGCTCCTCCGGAGCAGCAGCAGGCTCGCCACCTGCGCCATCGCCTCGATCTGGAGCACCCCCGGCATCACCGGTTTCCCCGGGAAATGCCCCTGGAAGAATGGCTCGTTGATCGTGATGTTCTTGAGGCCCACCGCCTTGCTGTTCCCCTCGAAATTCACGATCCTGTCCACCAGCAGGAACGGGTAGCGGTGCGGCAAAATCTGCATGATCTCGTTGATATCGAGACCCATTTCCCCCCTCGGTATGTGCTCGACCGGGAACCTCTGCGCCTCCCGCAGCTTCAGCTCCCGCATCAGCGCGCGCGATAGCTCCACGTTGAGCGCATGGCCCGTGCGCACCGCCACCACATGCGCTTTGAGCGGCTTCGGGAAAAGCGCCAGATCCCCCATGATGTCCAGCACCTTGTGCCGCGCAAACTCGTTCGGGAATCGCGCCGGCTCCCGGGTCAGGATCGCCTCGCCTCGGATGACCACGGCATTCTCAAGGCTACCGCCCTTGATCAGCCCTTTCTCCAACAGGGGGCTGACCTCCTCGTAGAACACGAAGGTCCGCGCCGGCGCCACCTCCTTCTCGTAGGCGCCCGCTTTCATCCAGAACCGCGCGAACTGCGTGTGGAAACCGGTGTGTGTCACGTTGGTGCAGGAAACCTCGAAACCGTCACTGGGAAGCGCCACCGCCACGCCGCCATCCTCGCTCTTCACCCATACGGGCGCCCGCACCTCGAAATACTCCCGGCGCGCCGCCTGCTCCACCACGCCAGCCTTGGATATCAGATCGACGTACGGCGCCGCGCTCCCGTCGCAGATCGGCGGCTCGTTGGAATCCATCGCGATCACCGCATTGTCCACCCCCATCCCGCGCAGCGCCGAGAGGACGTGCTCGACGGTCTGCACCTTGATGTTCCCCTCCCCGATCGTCGTGGCCCGCTCAACGTGCTTCACGTTATCCACGATCGCCCGGATGGTCGGCTCGTCTTTCAGGTCCGTCCGGCGGAAGACGTACCCGGTGTTTTCGGCGGCCGGACATAGCGTGAGCGTCACGTCATTGCCCGTGTGAAGGGCCGGACCGGACAACGATGCGCTCTTGGCGAGAGTTCTTTGCATTTCGGACATCAACGGCTTATAACAAACGACGCACATCGCTGGAAAGAGGCTTTTGCAACGCATTTTCTTGTGACGACCGGCCGATTCATCACGCTGGAGGGCTCCGAGGGCTGCGGCAAAAGCACGCAGGCGGCCATCCTCGCCCGTCGCCTTCGCGACGCGGGCCACCCCGTCATCGAAACCCGGGAACCAGGAGGCACCCCGCTAGGCGAGGAAATCCGCCACCTGCTCAAATTCCATGCCGCCAGCCGGGGCATGTGCCCCGAGGCCGAACTCCTCCTCTTCTCCGCAAGCCGCGCCCAGCTCGTCCGCGACGTGATCCGGCCGGCCCTCGCGGCCGGCACCCTCATCATCTGTGACCGCTTTCTCGACTCTTCCACGATGTATCAGGGCATCGCCCGGGGCCTGCCGCACCAACTCGTCCAGCACGTCCACACCCTGGCCGTCGGGGATACCCTCCCAAACCTGACGCTCGTGCTCGACATGGACCCGGAAAAGGCTCGGCTGCGCGCGATGCGCCGCCCCAGGCCCGCCGGCGGCCCAGAAGACCGCATGGAGGCCGAGCCCGCCGAATTCTATCGAAACGTCGCCGAGGGTTATCGCGCCCTCGCCGCCGCCGAGCCCCGGCGCGTCCGCATCGTGTCGGCGGAAGGCCCGCCCGATGAGGTTGCCGCGCGCATCTGGGAGGAAGTCCGCCATGTCCTTTGAGCCCGGCGAAGCCCTCGACCGCATGCGCCGATGCCTCGCCGACCAGCGCGTGGCCCACGCCTACCTGATCGTCGGCGACGTCAATCGCTCCGAGGCCACGGTCATACGCCCCTGGCTCAAGGACCTGCTCGGCCGAGATCCCGAAGGCCACCCCGATGTCTTCCGCGTTTCTCCCCTCTCAAAGCTGCGCCAGATCAGGATCGAACAAATCCGCCAACTCCTCGCCTCGCTCTACCAGACCAGCAGCCTCGGGGGATGGAAAATTGCCATCGTCTCCGAGGCCGACCGCCTCCTCCCACAGGCCGCGAACGCATTCCTCAAGACCCTCGAGGAGCCCGCACGCCGCACCGTCATCCTCCTCCTCACCGCCGCCCCAGACCTCCTGCTTCCCACCATCCGCTCGCGCTGCCTCACCATCCGCATCCGGGGCGACGGTGCCCCCGACCCGCCCGAAGACCTCCGCCCCACCCTGGAGATGCTCGCGACGGCCGACCGCACCGACCCCATCGCCGGCTACCGCTGCCTCAACTCGCTCGGCGATTACCTCGCGATCACCAAAGAACGCTTCGAGCGCGGCGCCAAGGAACACGTCCGCCAGGCCCGCACCGATGGCCTCGAGGGCGAGGCCCTCGACGCATTGGAGAAGGAACTCGCCGCCCAGGCCCAGACCGACTACATCCGCGAACGCCGCGACGCGCTCGCCTTCCTCGCCACGGCCCTCGGTTCCGACCGCCGAAGCGCCCTCGCCATCGAAGAAGCAAACCGCGACCTCTCCCGCCCGATTCAAGAGGCCCTCGTCCTCGAGCGCCTGTTCCTCAAGCTCTTCGCCGGATAGAGGGGCGCTTGTCGCCCCGCCGCCGCGTGGGACGAATGACACCAAGACTTCCCGCCCGCGAATCCCCAAGCGCCGATCCAAAGTTCCGGCTTGCGACCTCATCCAATAGGTGCATCATAATTGTTTGCGCCCGCCGAGGGCTGGGTAGCTCAGTTGGTAGAGCAACGGACTGAAAATCCGTGTGTCGCCGGTTCGATCCCGGCCCCAGCCACCAGCTTTTTTCCCCGGATTTCGGTCGCTGCCCACCGTGACCGACCCCATCCCCAGGCAATCTGGAACTCAGCAAGGCAGGAAGAACCGACCGGGGCGGCTTTGCCCAAGTCTGGGAGGGACGCCGGCCCCGAGCGTGTCTCAAAACCTCTGAGCCGAGCCGCCTGGCACAGGCGGCCTACAAGTTTTGTAGGGCATCTCTGTGAGATGCCGTGCATTGTCGCGCGCCGCGCACCCGCATCCATTTCGTCATCGCTCCGTCGGAAGCCACTATTTTTCCGAAAGAACCTAATTCATCCGTGTCAAGCGGCACTGGATTCGCGCGGGTTTAACCACGAAGGGCACGAAGGACACGAAGGGGCCGCGGGTGCTTCGTGATCTTCGTGCCCTTCGTGGTTCGTTTCCTGGCCTCAGATGGCGCGGGCAACGTTGCGGGCGCGGAAGTCCTTGCCGCGCTTGTTCAGCGGCAGCCCAGGCTTGCATTTGTAGGAGATGGGCGAAAGCCCCAGCGCGGCCTCGATGGCCTCGCCCTCGCTCTTGAGGATGCCAAACTTGGCGCCGTCGCGCCCGTATTGATCGTAGGTCTCTCCAGCCATGCATCAGGGGGCGTGTCAAAGGCCGCGCGGGCGACGCCCGCGCGCAGGTGCGAGGTGCGGGGTGCTGGGAGGAATCCTCCCGCAGGGACGCAGGGGCGCAGGGGTCTTTCGCGGCGGACGCCGGGGCCGGCGTCCCTCCCCTGGTGGTTTGCGGGGGGCCGAACCCTCCTGGCTAGGCGGCGGCTTTTGGGGCGGAGAAGTGTGCGGAGACGATGTGCCAGAGGACGAAGTGCATTTTCATGGAGTCGCCGAAGTCGTTGGGGCCGGAGGGGTCTTTTCCCTCGACGAATGCTGTTCTTTCATGTCGTCGTCGTCGTAGTGATAGACGAGGTTCTCGCGGCCGCGGTGCAAGGCGGTAGATCCCCTATTCCGCCTTCTTGCGCGCAATCTTGCACGCGACGTCGGTCCCGATCGCTGGCAGGCGAAGTTCCAGAAACCCTCCCCCGCACTCCGCGTCTTCCTCCCGAGTGACAACACCTTGGTACGTATCCCACCAGGCGACTCGGTAGCGTCCATCCTTGAGCCCCCCAATCCTCACCGTTGCCGGTCCAACGGGTTTCTCGGCCGATAGGCCCGCTGCCTTAAAGGCCCATTCGTTCAAGCGGTCGTGGGCCCAAAGCAGTGCCATGTCATCGGCCCGGACGCCAAAGATCTCCAGATCGGGATAGTGCGACGCATCGCGATAGTTGGTCAGCATGACATGCCCAACCCGTATGAAGTCCGGCCCGGCATTGTCCAACTGGATCTCGTGTCGGCCCGCCGCAACGTCCACCGAGAATGACCGATTCACCGCCCTCTTCGGGACGTTGAGCGACGTCTCCCGCAGCGAGACTGTGCCATCGACGCGGATCTCTAAGATCCCGTGCGATGCATCGGCCACGTGGACGATGAACTGGCCGGCCTGCGGAAAATTGACCTCAAGGGTGGGCGGATTCCGCCAGGCCTGACGGCCGCCGCCAAAAAGTTCTGCCCCGAACTCATCGATGCCGGACACCGAGCCATCCGGTCCCACCTCGAATCTCGCGCGTCCCGCACGCTGACCCCAACCCCCGCCGAGCGGCACCACAAGAACCGGGGAATATCTCGCGCGGCCCTTCTGTTCCAACAGTTGGATGGAATCCGCTCGAAACGGGTGGAATGCCCGCGTCGCCCATGGCACGTCGCGCACGAAGTTCGCGATCGCGCGGTACTGCGGGAATAGATTGCGGGGTTCGATGCGCTGGCGCCACCACCACGGCAGGGTCGTGCCTCCCGCACCCAGCATCACCGGCGCCCAGAGGGAGTTGTGGAAATCGATGCCATCGGGATCCGTTGCCGCGTCCTTGTGGGCATCCTCGCCGCCAACCGCATCGGTCGCCGGACCGCCCCCTTCACCGACGATGTGTGGTTTCGCCCACGCGGCTAGGTGCGCCCCGATCCGCCCCACCATGGCCGGCAGCGGCGCGTAGATGTGGCTCTGCGTGAAACCCATCCCATCGAGGTCCCACACCGCCGCAAATCGTCCCGGCACCCATTGCCACGTGCTGCTGGTCATGAGGTGGCCGTTCGGATCCACGCCGCGCAGGTACTCGGTCATCTCCCGATGCCAGGCCGCGATTTCCGGTGTCGCCTCTCCCAGTTCATTCCAGAACTCCCAAGCCCAGATGTTGGCGCTGTACCCATAGCGCGCGGCGATGTAGCGGAGCCTTTGCTTGTAGAGCTTGCGCGCGCTCGCGTCGGTCCAGAACTTCTTAGGGTCATCCAGAAAGCCCCCGTTGGCCACGTTGTAGGGGTGGCCGTCCCAAGATCCGTATCCCCCGCCCTTGCTCAGTTCGCCACCGCCGGTGCCATTGCCCAGGCAAAGCATCACTCGGATGCCGTCGCGCCCCCATTGTTCCAGACAACGGTCGGCGATCCACGCGATCCGCTGGTTGTATTTCCCCGCGCCACCATACGAGAGTATCCAGTCGCCCGGTTTCGCCCATTTCACGCCTGAAGCGGGGGTCCATTCCAACCACGTGTAGTGGCAAAATGTCCATGCCCTCACACAATTGGCGCCGCCCTCCGCCAACAGCCGGGAATGCCTGTAAACCGGCCAGTCATTCTGCAGATTCTGCCCCACGGAAAAAAACGGCCTCTGATCGTCGAATTCGAAATACCGCTTGTTCCTCTGGCAAACGCGAATGAATCCGGGCGCGCCCGATTCGACGCACCGGAATGTCAGCCGGCCGGATTCCGCCACGGCACCCGATCCGGCTTTCGGCGCCCGTGCCCGCACGACGCATGAATAGGGGCCAACCTCCACCGGGCTGAACCGCGCCTTCCAGCAGGGCGCGCCCACCTCGTCCAATATCGGCCTCTTCGAGTCATCGCCCTCGTAGCGGTTCTGAAATCCCTGATAGAAAAATCCCGGCACCACAGCCACCTTCCCCGATGCCGAGGTGAACTCCGCGGTGACATCGATCTCCTCCGGGTCGTACGGATTCTCCCACGTCCCGGACACATCGAACGCGATCTCCCATTTCCCGAATCGCGGCACATCGCCCGACGCCGGCTCGGTCGACTCCACCTCGACCTGAAGTCCAAGACACGGCGCGTGGCTACAGGCCACCGCGATCGCCACGGAAATCCATTTCCCCGAAAGACTCATCCCGGCCATCCATTCACGCATAGCCCATCGGGACCGACGCCTCCAGCCACTTCGCACAAACCCGCTATTGTGACTCCCCGGCCCGCCCCTAAACTATATCCCATGGCATCGTCAGATCCGATCATCCGGCTCAAGGAGCTGACGAAGATCTACCAGCAGGGGGAAATCCGTGTCACGGCCCTCGATGGCATCGACCTCGACATCGCGGCCGGCGAATTCGTCGCGCTCATGGGTCCATCGGGCTCGGGCAAATCCACGCTGCTGCACATTGTCGCCGGGATCGATCGCCCCACGCGGGGCGAGTGCTGGGTCGGGGATATCGAGGTATCACGTCTCAACGAGTCCCAGCTCGCGGAATGGCGAAACCACACCATCGGATTCATATTCCAAACCTTCAATCTGATCCCCGTGCTCACAGCCTTCGAGAACGTCGAATTGCCCCTGCTCCTCACCGGCCTCGCCCCGAGGCGCCGCCGCGAATTGGTCCAGACCGCCCTCGATATCGTCGGCCTCTCCGACCGGAGCCGCCACCTGCCGCGCCAGATGTCGGGCGGCCAAGAACAGCGGGTCGCCATCGCCCGCGCCATCGTCACCGATCCCCCCATCCTCGTTGCCGATGAGCCCACGGGGAATCTCGATGCCCACTCAGCCGCGACCGTCATGGAGACACTCCAGACACTCAACGGTTCCGCCGGGAAAACCATCGTCATGGTCACCCACGACCCCAGGGCCGCCTCCTTCGGTTCCCGCATAATCCATCTCGAGAAGGGCGAACTCATTCGCGAGTCGGCAACGCCGCCGGGAGGAGGAACCCCCGCGTGAACCTGGGCGCATTCATTCTCAAGAACGCCCTGCGCAACACGCGCCGGGCCCTGCTCTGCGTGCTGAGCGTCGCGGCATGCCTGTTCCTGTTCGTGTCGCTGCTGGTCTGCCTGCGCGAACTCACCGTCCCCCCCGAGGACATCGGCGCATCCCTGCGCATCGCCGTCCGCAATAAGGTCTCCCTGACAGTCCAATTGCCCGCGCGACAAGGGCCCATCATCGCCCGGGTCCCCGGGGTCGCCGCCGTCACGCCGTTCTCGTGGTTCGGCGGCCAATTCGGCACTGAGGAGGGCACGCCCTTCGCGCAATTCGCCGTCGATCCCGCCAAGTTCGCCGCCATGTTCCCCGACATGCGCCTCCCCGCCGACCAGCTCGCCAACTGGATCGCCACCCGCACCGGTTGCATCGTCGGGAGGGACCTCGCCGAGAAGAAGAACTTCAAGATCGGCAGCCGCATCACGCTCCGCGGCTCCGTCTGGCCCTGCGACCTCGAGCTGATCGTCTCCGGCATTTACGATTACGAGATCGACTCGACCTCCCTCTTCTTCGATCACAAGTACCTCGACGAAGCCACGGGCAACACGGGCACGGTTGGGGCCTGGTGGGTCCTCGCCGAGAATGCAGAGGCCGTCCCAGGTATCATCGACCGCATCAACGCCGCTTTCGCCAATACCTCCGCCGAGGTCCGCGCGGAGACCGAGAACGCTTTCCGCATGAGTTTCGTGTCGATGCTCGGCGACATCGCCACCCTCATCGGCGCGATCTGTACTGTCGTGGTCTTCACGCTCGGGATCGTCACGGCCAGCACGATGAGCATGGCCGTGCGCGAGCGCTTCCCAGAACTCGCGATCCTCAAGGCCATGGGCTTTCGCACCCGCGAACTCTGGGCGTTCATCCTCGCCGAAAGCTTCCTGCTGGCCGCCCTCGGCGCCGTCCTCGGCATCGGGTTCGCCATCGCTTTCTACCGGAGTCCTCCCGTCGTCTCCGCCATGTCCATCTACTTCCCGGTGTTCGAAATCAGTCCGCGCATCATGGCGAGGGCTGCCATCGTCGCGGCCGGCCTCGGCATCGTGGCCAGCCTCGCGCCCGCCATACAGGTCGCTCGGCTCACCGTCGTGGACGGCCTCCGGACCCTGGATTAGCCATGACCCTCCCCTTCTCATACAATGCCCGCAACGTGGTGGTCCGCTGGCGCTCCTCCGCGGCCACCGTGCTCATCATCGCCCTGGTTGTCGCGGTGTGCCTCATCCTCCAGGCGATGGCCCAGGGCATCGTTAGCTCGACGTCTGCCACCGGCGACCCCGCCAACGTCATCATCGTCCGAAAAGGCTCCACGGCCGAATCCAGCAGCATCGTCACCCGCACCCAGGCACGTCGGATCCAGTTCCTGCCCCAAGTCCAACGCGACGAGCGCGGCGATCCCATCTCCTCCGCCGAGGTCGTGGTCCTGGCCAATTTGCGCCGCAGGGGCGGGGCCGGAGAGGCGAACGTCTCTCTCCGCGGCATATCCCCGGCGGGCCGCGCCCTCCGCCCCCAGGTCCGGCTGGCCGAGGGCCGCTGGTTTGTCCCTGGAAAACGCGAGGTCGTCGTCTCCAGGCGCCTGGCCCCCCGATTCGAGGGCCTCGGGCTCAACGAGCGCTTCAAGAGCGGCGCCCATTCCCTCGCGGTCGTGGGAATCTTCGATGCGGTGGGCACCGCCTTCGAATCCGAAATATGGCTGGATGCCAACGAGGCCCGGTCCCTGTTCGACAGGGAACAGTTCTCCAGCGTGATCGTCCGAGTGCCGTCCCCGGCCGACCAGCAGGCCATGAAGAAATCGCTCGAGTCAGATAAGCAATTGCGCCTGCTCGCGTTGCCCGAGCCCGAGTACTACGCGAAGCTCACGAAATCCGCTGGCCCCATCCGTTTCCTCGGCTATTTTCTCGCGGCCACTCTTTCCGTAGGCGCCGTCTTCGCGGCGATGAATGCCATGTACGCGATCGTGGGGCGACGCACGCGCGAGGTCGGCACCCTGCGCATCCTCGGCTACCCGCGCAGGATCATCATGCTGGGTTTCCTCATGGAGGGCGGCCTCCTCGCACTCGCCGGGGGAGCCCTCGGCTGCGCCCTCGCCGCCCCTTTCAACTGGGTCACCACCAGCACGATCAGCTTCGACTCGTTCAGCGAAATCGTGTTTAAATTCCATATCACGCCATGGCTCATCATCCAGGCGCTCGCGTTCTCGTTCGCGATCGGTGTCGCCGGCAGCTTCCTGCCCGCGCTCCGCGTGTCGCGCCTGCCCGTCATCGCCGCGGTGAAGGCGGTCTGAGGTCACGATGAATGACGATAGTCTCAAGCGTCTGAAGATAGATCCCGCAGACCGGCGCCGCTCCAATGGCACCATGGGGGTGATCTACGGTGCCGTGGCCACCGCCACCCTCATCGCGGCATTCCTCGCTTTGCCGCGCAAGAGCGACTCCGTCCGCATCGTCGGAAATGCCCAACCCACCCCCACCAGCGCACCCGCCGCCTCGGCCAACCCCGCCCTGTCGCCCCAAACGACCCCGGCCAATCCTGCCGATGACGTCATCCTCACGGTCAGCGGGTACATCGTCAACCGCGAGCGCATCGAGCTGTCGCCACGATTCGTCGGCACGGTCAGGTCGATCGGTGTGCGCAAGGGCGACCGCATCAAGAAAGGCCAGGTGCTCGCAGTCCTCGACGATACCGACCAGCGCGCCCTCCTGGCGCAGGCCGAGGGTCGCGTCGCCCGCACCAAGGCCGAACTCGAGCAGGCCGAGCTCCGCCTTCAGCGCGTCCAGAAACTCCTCGTTGACAGGGTCGTGCCACCGGAGACCGGTGACGACGCCCGCCTCGCCACCGAAGCCGCCCGCGCCGCCGTCCGAGAGGCCCAAGGAAGCCTCGAGTACGCCAAGGCCCAGGTCGAGTGGACGATAATCCGCTCCCCCATAGATGGCGTCATCCTCGAGAAACTCGTGGATGAAAACGAGCTGGTCACCCCCCAGAGTTTCGGCGGCAACCGCGGCCCCAGCACCGCCGTGCTCGCCATCGCCGACCCGAATGACCTCCAGGTTGAAATCGATCTCAACGAGAGCGACGTCGCCAAGGTCTCCCTGGGGCAACGCTGCCGCATCGCGCCCGAAGCCTACCCGGACAAAACATACGGGGGCCACGTCGCCGAGATCGCCCCCGAGGCCAGCCGCGAGAAGGGCACCCTCCAGATCAAGGTCCAGATCGAAAACCCCGACCGCTTTCTCACGCCCGAAGCCAGCGCCAAAGTCGACTTCCTCAAGCCCTGACTCGAAAATTCAGATACCCGGTCGTAGGAGCCTGCTTGCAGGCGATTCGAATCGCGCGCCAGCGCGCTCCTACGTCCCATTCCCTTCCCCGGCGGTGCCCCGAATGTCCGCCGTCACGCGGGCGCACGAACCATGGGATCTGAGCCGCGATCCCCCTCATCGGCCACGGGATTCCGGGAAATTCCCGCGTGACGCGCGCCGCGGCCTTCGCCACAACCTTGCCATGCCCGCCGAGATCATCGATGGAACCGCGATCGCCGAGGAAGTTCACCGGGAGACCGCCGCCCGAGTCACCGCGCTGAAAGCCCGAGGCATCCAGCCCGCCGTGACCTTCGTCCGCGTCGGCGAGGATCCCGCCTCCAGGGCCTACGTCTCCCGAAAACACAAGAAGGCCGAGGAGCTCGGCATCCGCTCGGATACCATCGTCTTGGACGAGAAGACACCCGAGGCAGAATTGCTCGCCCTCATCGCGCGCCTCAACGCCGACCCCGCGATCCACGGCATCCTCATCCAGGCCCCCCTCCCTTCCCACATCCGCGAGCAGACCGTATTCGCCACCGTCGCACCCCACAAGGACGTCGATGGCTTCCACCCCGTGAACGTCGGCAAACTCTTGCTCGGCGACGACTCTGGCTTCCGCCCCTGCACCCCCGCGGGCGTCCACCACCTGATGATCCGCTCCGGCGTCGAAACCCGGGGCGCGGAAGTGGCCATCGTCGGCCGGGGTAACATCGTGGGCAAACCCATGGCCGCGATCCTCCTGCAAAAGGCGCCCCACTGCGATGCGACCATCACCCTGCTCCATTCCCGCAGCCGCGACATCCCCGCCCACACCCGACGTGCCGACATCCTGATCGCAGCCCTCGGCAAGGCCCACTTCGTCACCGCCGACATGGTCAAACCCGGCGCCTGCGTCATCGACGTTGGTGTCAACCGCGTCGCCGACCCCGCCTCCCCCCGCGGCTACCGCCTCACCGGTGACGTCGATTTCGAGAAGGTCCGCGCCGTGGCGGGCAAGATCACCCCAAACCCCGGCGGCGTCGGCCCCATGACCATCGCCATGCTCATGGCCAATACCGCCCGCGCGGCCGCGATGGCGCATCCGTGACCCGACGGCCACCGCCCGGGATGACCCGCGCGCGCACCACCATAACACAAAAGTTACCTCCGAATGGCGAAATCCGTTGGACAAGGGCCATCCCTGTCGTAAACTTCGGACCATGGCTGAGTCGAAGTCCTTCGGAATCGGAAACTTGGTGGGTAGCCGTTTTGGGTCGAGCGATGCGGCTCCGGCACCGGAAGTTTCCACACCATCCCCCTACGCCTCTCCTTCACATCCCTCCCACCCCGTTATCACCGAGGACGTTGAGGTTCGCGGCGAAATCACTTTCTCCGGACGCCTGGAATTCAATGGCCGCTTCGAGGGCACCCTGGAATCCGGCGGGGAACTCATCGTCGGAGAATCCGCCGTTGTCAAGGGCACGGTTCAGGTCGAGACCGCCGATATCGCCGGCAAGATCATGGGCGATGTCATAACTTCGGGCCGCGTGCACCTGCGCCCGGAGGCCATGATCTACGGCGATGTCAAGGCTGGCGTCATCGTCGTCGAGGAAGGCGCCATCGTGGATGGCAAAATCACCATCACGCAGCCCGATCGCCCGGCGCCGGATTTCGCGAACATCTTCAGCCGCCTCTCCAAGGGCGATGCCCGCGCGCGCCGGACCGCCGGCCAGTCCTCTGACGACTGATCCGCCACTGGGCCGGGCTCGTCCGTGTCCCGTTTTGCCATGCAGTTCCCGCTTCGAGCGATCGCGGTATGCTGCCTCGCCGCGCAATCCACTGTCGCGGCGCCCGATCCTGCCCCTCGGGTCCAGGCGAAAGCATGCCTCCTGATCAATGCCACCACAGGCGAGACCGTCTTCTCGCGCAACCCCGACTCCGAGTATCCCCCGGCGAGCACCACAAAACTCCTTACCGCATTGCTCGTCTATGAGCGCGTCGGCCTGCGCGGAACATTCTCCGTCGATGAGACCGACACCGAGGTGGAACCCAGCCATGTGCCGCTCCGGGCCGGCGAAACCGTGGCCGTCCGGGACATGGTCCAGTCCCTCTTGATCGGATCGGACAATGACACGGCCATGGCGCTCGCCCGGTACGTCGGTGGATCCACCCCCCGATTCGTCAACATCATGAACACCCGCGTGCGCCAACTCGGCTGCTCGTCAACGGTTTTCAAGAATCCCAACGGGTTGCCGGCGTCCGGCCAGCACACGACATGCCGGGACCTGATGCGGATCTTCGACAGCGTTCTCGCGGTTCCCAGCCTGCGCGACATCTGCGAGATGAAGGGCTTCTGCCTCTCGACCGAGGTCGGCAAACAGTGGGTCAGAAACCACAACCGGCTCCTCGGCCAATATCCCGGGATGGGTCCCGCAAAAACCGGCTGGACGGTCGCATCGCGCCACACCTTCGCAGCCGCGGCCAAGCGCGGCGGTGTCGAATTGCGGCTCACCCTTCTCAACAGCCCGGACAAATGGACCGATTCGCGAATCCTCTTCGACTACGGTTTTGCCCGCGCCGGCGTTGCCTCACCGGCCTCGACCACCTCTTCCCGCGGACGTTCCCCGAAGCGCGCCACCGGATCCTGAGATCACTCCATCCTCCAGAATGGGATCACTTCCTCTTCGCCCATGACAACCTTCCGGGGGTCGACCTGTTGCGACGCCAAGAGCGGAAACTCCCCCAGAACCGGAAGGAATCGGCTCCGGAAAGCCGCCATTGCCCCGTCCTCGCGGCCCGAATTGTCCGCAAGCCACTGCAGCCCCGCGCAATCCTCGATATGGGAGGTCGTCAGCACCCCCTCCCCGCTGTAGCCGAGGCCGTGCCTCTTGCAGAGATCGTTGGCCGCCTGCACCGCCGCAACGAGTTGCCCGTCCCGCTTGGGGATTTCGCCATGGTGCAGCGCGATCGCACCAACCACGTCTTCCGGCAACTTCAGGTGCCTCGCGTACGCCTCGCCGGCCGCGACATGCCCGCATGGCAACGACTCCTTCTCGCATTGCTCCAGCGGCACCCCTTCCAACAGCGAGCGCCTAAAGGCCGCCATCAGCCCCATGCCGGCGATATCACCCAGAATGACCTTGCCCACGTCATGCAACAAACCCGCGGCAATGGCGCGTGGCGTCTCTGGAAAATCGAAGAATCCCAGCAGCAGTTCGGCCAACAGCCCGCAGCTCACCGAGTGCCGCCAGAGCGGAAGCCAGTCGAAATACTGCGAGATCTTCGAACTCTCGTAGATCAGGACGCATGCCACCGCCAGCACTCGGCACCGCGCCAAACCCACCCGGGCCATCGCCCCTTCGAAGCCCGGCTCGGCCGCGCCATACCATCCCATCGCGGCCAGGCGCTGGATGAAATCCTCGTACTCCGGCATGATCATCGCGAATTCGCGCAGTTGCACCGGATCGCCCTCTCCCCCCTCGCAGATCTGCCGAATGTGCCACTCCCACGGCGCCAGGGATACCAGCGGCGGCCACTCCTTGGGCGACACCGCTCCACCGGAACTCACCGCCACCACCTGGCCCGGATCGATCCCCGTCCAAAATGCCACGCCTTGCCTCACCATCCCGTTCAGCCTGTCCCTTGGCCAATCTGGCCGCGAGGGCACCGCCATCACCCCTTCCCTCCCTTTGGACCGCTCCGACACAGGCCGATCAATCCCACGCAGGGCCCCCTCCAGCGCCTCGTAGCTCGGATACCTGTCCGCACGCTTCTTCTCCATCATCCGCGCGAGGACTTCCACCCACCCATCCGGAACACCTCGCAGCTGCGCCAAATGGAACGGAAACGGTTTGCCAACATGCCCCTCGATCTCGTTCCGCCAGTCCTTTGATGCATACGGCGTCTCTCCCGCCAAGATGTGAAACAGACTCGCGCCCAACGAATACATGTCGGTCCGGAAGTCCAGATCCTCCTTCAAGATCTGCTCCGGCGCCAGATAGCCGGGCGAACCCCAATCCTCCGCCAAACGCGACGACTCCACGCCACGGATCATCGCCAATCCAAAATCTGCCAGCAGCGCGTTCCCGGATGCGTCCTCGATGATGATATTCGCCGGTTTCATGTCGCGATGCATGATCCCGCACCGCCAGGCGGCCGACAGGGCCGACACCGCCTGCAACGCCCAGCGCTGGACCCGGCCCGGCTCACACGCGCCGGTCTCAGCAAGAATGCGAAGGCAGTCCTTGCCCTCGATCAGCGGCATCGCAAAAAACAGCCAGTCCGCCTCCTCCCCCGCGTAATAGACTGGAATGATGTTCGGGTGACAGAGCCGCGCCAGCGAGTAGGCCTCGTCCTCGAACATCCGGACGTATTCGTCGTGGTGCGAAAACTCGGCCCGCAGCACCTTCAGTGCCACGGTGCGCCGGGCCGAATGGTCCATCGCGCGGTACACCGTGCCCATGCCACCCGTCGCAATGAGCTCGAGCACCTCGAAATGCTTGAGTCGAAAGCCACCCGGCAGCTGCTTCGTCACCCGCTCTGGCTTTGGGGGATCCATCTGCCACCGGCATTATGGCCGCACCCACCGCCCCACACAAGCCAGACCCCGCGCCCACGGTGACTCGTTCCCGCCAGTTGCACCGTGCCCGCCCTGCGCTATAATCTCGCCCAGTACAGAGGGAGGCTTCAGTT
Organism: Verrucomicrobiota bacterium; assembly: GCA_029560585.1. Classification (GTDB taxonomy): domain Bacteria; phylum Verrucomicrobiota; class Verrucomicrobiia; order JADLBR01; family JADLBR01; genus JADLBR01. The sequence continues at coordinate 178,279 of JAKQKQ010000189.1, forward strand.
TATGATATGGTTAATTTTTCTTATCACGATGGGCATATCGCTCTGGGCGGCCGCCAGGGTCAAGAGCACCTATGCCCGATTTAGTAAAATACGCACGCAATCCGGCATCACCGGGGCTGAGGTCGCCCAGCGCATACTCCAATCCGCCGGCATCGACGACGTCGATATCGTCGCGACCGATTCGTTCCTCGGGGATCACTACGACCCGATGCACAGGCGCCTGGTCCTCTCCAGAGAGAACTTTCTGGGCGACTCACCCGCGGCTCTCGGGGTGTCCGCCCACGAGTGTGGCCACGCCATCCAACACAAGATTGCCTATGCGCCGCTGCATTGGCGCATGGCCGCCGTCGGCCTCGTGAATTTCGTGAACCCCGTCGTCACATTTCTCCCGATCGTTGGCCTCGGAATCGGCATGGCGCCGCACACGGTCATGCTGATACTCGCGATCGGATGGGGCGTGATCATGCTGTTCAACATGATCACCCTCCCGGTCGAATTTGACGCCTCGCGCCGGGCCAAGATGATTCTCCAGAAGGCCGGCTACGTGAACGAGCAAGAGGCGGTGGCCGTCAACAAGGTCCTCGACGCGGCAGCATTCACCTACGTCGCGGCGTTCATCACTTCCCTGCTCTACATGCTGTACTACCTGCTGCCCCTCCTGCTCGGCGGCAGGCGCAGCGACTGAGCAGGCGAAGTTGGGAACCAACTGCACGGGGACCGCGCCTCCGCCCTGATCCCTCCCAGCGCGGCGGGGGAACGCAGCGCCCGACGACGCATCGCGAGATCCTTCGGGTCCCGATGGGGCGCCTGGCCTTGGACTTGCTGCGGCAATTCACTGCCGCTTTCCCGCGGCGTCAGAATCCCCGGGCCACCTCCGCGATGAACTCGCGGAATTCCGGCCCGATATCCTCCCGCCCCAGTCCGTAGATCACGTTCGTCTTCAGGAAGTCCAGCTTGTTGCCGATATCGTGCCGGCGGCCTTTAAGCAGCAGACCGTACATGGCGGAATCCTTGAGCATGAGCTTCATCGCGTCGGTCAGCTGGATCTCGTCGTTCTTGCCGCGCGGCGTCCGCTCGAGATAGTCGAATATTCTTGGGCTGAACACGTATCGCGCCGCGATCGTGAGATTGGATGGCGCCTCCTCCCGTCGCGGCTTCTCCACCAGATCCGTGACCAGATACAGGTCCTCCATCACTGGTTTGCCCGCCACCACCCCGTAGCGCTCGACCTTCGACATCTCCACCTCTTCGAGCAGGACGACGGACTCGCTGTAGTGCTCGTAGAGTTCGATCAGTCGGCCCGCCACCGGATCGGGTGACTGTATCAGGGAATCTCCCAGCAGCAGCAGGAACGGCTCGTCGCCCACGTGCCGGCGCGCGCACATGACCGCATCACCCAGCCCGTTGGCCCTTTTCTGCCAGATGAAATGGACCTCGGCCATGCTCGAGATCCGACGCATCGCCGCCAGTTCCTCCATCCGCGCCTTGGCTTCCAGCTCTTGCTCCAGCTCGAAGTTTCGGTCGAAGTGCTCTTCGATCGCGCGCTTCCCCTTCCCGATGATCATCAGGATGTCCGTGATGCCCGCAGCCACCGCCTCCTCCACCACGTACTGGATCGTCGGCGTGTCGACAATGGGCAGCATCTCCTTGGGTTGGGATTTCGACGCTGGCAGAAATCGCGTTCCCAGCCCGGCCGCCGGTATCACGGCTTTCCGTATCATGACGCACCGCCTTTCCAGCCCTCGCCCTCCACGGCGATCGATGGCTTCAGAACCCGAACCCCGATCGCCTGCAATCTCTCCTCAAGCGCGCGGTACATACCCTCGTCCGAATATGTCCCGACGATCGCGCCCCCGGACCCCGTGAACTTGGCAGAGGCGCCCACGGACCGCGCCGTCTCCACCATCCGAACGTTCCCCTCGCTCACGAGGCACACGCGACGCCGGATGTCGAAATTCCTGTCCAGCACGGGTCCTATCGCACCGCGTTCGCCCCGTTTCAACAGGTCCCGCACCTGCAAGGCCAGGTCCGCCCATTCCCGGATCGCATCGAGCACCTCGGGATCGCCGCGGTTGAAGCGCTCGCGCAAGTCGTTGTGCAACACCTCGGTCCCCTCCGCCAGGTCCGCGCGGTACGCCAAGTAGAGCGGCGGCAGAAGCCCAGGGTCCAGCGGCTCATAGTGGCCCCACCCCTGCTTGGCCATCAACCCCTTGTCGAAATCCATGTACACCAGGCCCTCGTACACTTGCGCCACCCGGTCCTGCAGCCCAGCGGGAATCCCCAGTTCTTTCGTCTCGACCGATAGAATCAGGTTCGCCAGCACGGGCCGCGGTATCGTGACCTGATAGAACCCCATCAGCGCGCGCATGCACGCGGTGATGATCGCGCTCGAACCCGCCAGACCGACCTGGCTCGGGATGTTCGTGTTGTACCGGATCGTGAAATTCTCGTTGTGCAGTTCTATCCCGCTCTCCCGGCAGTAATCGTAGAACCGCTTCACGGTGGCCTTCAGCAGCCGGATCCCCCCGTAGTACCCGAATCTACCGACGTCCTCGGCGAGCGCCACGATGCTCTCAAATTTCGAGTGATCTCGTGTGTTGGGCAGGATCTCCATCTCCGGGGTCTCATACAGCACCACCTCGGCAGAGAAATTCCGGAAAACGAACGCGATCGTCTTCCCATTGTACCCGTCCGAAGGATTGCCTATGAGGCCCGCCCTCGGATATGACTTGGCTCGGATGATCATTGGCGGGGAATGCTAGCCTGCATATTTCACGCTTCCGCGTGAAACATGCAGGCTCAAAGGAAAACCGCGCTCCGAAAAACGCGATTTTGGAGGGTCTGATACCACCGATCCGCGAAACACACTCTGCAACCACGAAAAATCCCAGTCTTTGCCAGACCTTTCCCAATAAATGGCTCTCATGGCGCGGTTTTCCCAGAGCCCGGAATTTCACAGCCCGCAAGGCTGTGAAATATCCGGGCTAG